>CAKZOB010000065.1 GCA_937135955.1 uncultured Anaerolineales bacterium
TGGCCAGAGGGCGAACGTCCCGGCATCATCCATCAGGTGGAATTCTACGCCTCCGGCCACGAATACGAGGTCGTGCTGGCCGAAGTCTCCCTGGTGGCGACGCTGCCAGAGACGTTGCTGGAAGGGTGAGCGCGCTAAACCCTGGCGTGCCTCGCGGCCCGGTAACGGCTATGCTATACTCATCGCGCCGATGACCGCCCGGCATTGTCTGTCCGGTTGCCCGATGTGCGGAGTGTGTTCATGACGCTCGATCGCGAAACGCTTAACACCATCCTGCTTTACACCATCACCGCTAGCGGAGCCGTGATCGCCGCCATCTGGCTGGGACTGATCCTCTGGACCTGGCGCGACATGCGCCAACGCTCGCGCGACCCGCTCGCTCAGGTCGCCGCCAGCCTGATGGTGGCCGTCCTGGGTCTCTTCGGCGTGATCATCTACGTCCTGCTGCGCCCCCAGGAAACCCTTACCGAAGCCTACGAGCGCTCGCTGGAAGAAGAAGCGTTGCTGCAGAATATCGAGACCCGCCCGGTCTGCCCCGGCTGCGGTCGCGTCGTCAAAGACGCCTGGCAGGTCTGCCCCTATTGCCACACCAAGCTCAAGAAACCCTGCGTGCACTGTGGGGAACTGCTAGAACTGCCCTGGAACCTGTGCCCCTATTGTGCCGGAAGCCAGGTCGGGGCAGGCCGTGTCCCTCAGCCCCAGGTCGTCGCCCCGCCTGTTCACATTACCGGTGCGCCCCCTGAGGACGCCGTCGAATTCGTCGAGGAATAGCCCCCTACATCAGCCACGACAGCAGCACCGTCAGCGTGATGCTGCTGGCCAGCGTGCTCACCAGGATCGTGGCTGTCACCAGTTCAGCGTCGCTACCAAACTCGACCGCCAGCACACCGGTAACCACCGCGGTGGGCATCGCCGACTGCACGATGGCCACCTGGCGCGTCAATCCGTCAATCTGCAGCAGCACCACCAATCCCACCGCGATCAGCGGGCCGACCAGCAGCCGCAACGCCGATGCCAGCAGAATGGGCTGAATGCGCCCCCGCACTGAAGCGCGCGAGAGTTGTACCCCCAGCACAGTGAGCATGACCGGGATGGTCGCGTCGGCCAACAGCCCCACTGCCCGTCTGACCGGCAACGGTATTTCCACATCGCCCAGGTTCACCGCCAGCCCTATCAGCGCCGCATAGACCAGCGGCACCGCAAAGACATTGCGCAGGGCCAGCCGTGCCGAAAGCCGGCCAAACGAGGCCAGGAACACCCCCAGGGTATAGGAGACCACCACCGTCGCGATGAAAAAGACCAGGGCGCGCTCTTCGCCCGCGCTGCCAAAGGCAAAACGATTGAGCGGCAGCCCATAATTGCCCGCGTTGATCAGGGTCGCGCTGAGGGTGAAAGCTGACGCAGTGTGCCGGTCGAACCTGACCAACCGGGCTACCAGCCAGGCTACCAGCGCCACCCCCACCGACATCACGATTGCCACAGCCACCAGTTGCCCCGCCTCGCCGCCGCTCAGGTCGGAATACGCCACACCCTCGAAGATAAGAATGGGCGTGAAGACGTACACCAGCAGGCGTGACAGCGCACGGGCATCGACATCGAACTGACGGTCGGCCACAAAGCCCACCGCCACTACCAGGAAGATTGGAGCGATGATGTTATAGACGATCTCGGCCAGTGTGGACATTGGATCAGCACGGTTTGTCGTTTTCGCCCACAGTCAACACCTTGAGGAAGTTAGTTTGGCTCCCTATTCCAAACGGCACGCCGCCAATGATCACCATCAGGTCGCCCTGGGTCACCAGCCCCGCTTCGCAGGCTGTCTTGACCACTACCGCGATCATCTGGTCAATGGTCTCGAACTCTGGCACCAGCACAGGCATCACCCCCCACACCAGCGCCAGCCGACGATAGGTCAGCTTGTTTGGCGTCGCCGCCAGGATCGGCGTGCTGGGCCGCACGCGAGCCACCCGTTGCGCGGTATAGCCCGACCACGTGCTGGCGACGATCAGCTTCGCGTCCAGCATATCGGCGATGCGGCTGGTCACATGACTGATCGCCGCCGCAATGGAACGCTGCCGTTCCATGTGCAACCTGTCCAGGTGCAGCTCGTCGCGGTGTAGTTCGCGGTGCTCCGCCAGGTACTGTTCGGCGATCTGCGCGATACGCACCATCGTCTCGACCGCCTGCAGAGGGTATTTGCCCACTGCCGTCTCGCCGGAGAGCATCACCGCATCCGTCCCATCGAAGATGGCGTTGGCCACGTCGGTGGATTCGGCGCGGGTGGGTCGCGGACTTTCGATCATGCTCTGCAACATCTGCGTGGCGGTGATCACCGGCTTGCCCACCTCGTTGCAGCGACGGATGATGTTCTTCTGGTGCACGGGCACCCGCTCGGCGGGCGTTTCCACGCCCAGGTCGCCGCGCGCCACCATGATGCCATCCGCCTGCTCCAGAATCGCTTCGAAGTTCGCCAGCGCTTCCGCCTTTTCGATCTTGGCGATTAGCGCTGCCTCGCCCTTCAAGTGACGCACCAGCCAGCGCAACTCGCGGATGTCGTCAGCAGTGCGCACAAACGACATGGCCAGGTAATCTACCTGTTGCTCCAGGGCGAAGCGGATGTGCTCGCGATCCTCATCGGTGATAGACGAGATGCTCAGCGACGAATCCGGCACGCTGACGCCCTTGTGCGACGACAACATCCCCCCCAGGACGACGTCGCACTGCACGTCTGTGCCGCGCCGCCCCGTCACCACGAACTCCAGTTGCCCGTCGTCCAGTAACAGGCGTTCCCCCACCTTCAGATCGTCCAACACGGCCTGATGCGGCAGGGGGATGACAAAAGGCTGCTCCGGATCGAGCGCCGCGCTGGCCGTCAACGTCACGTGGTCACCGGCAGTGAGTTCGAGCGGTTCCTGCACCAGGGTTCCCAGGCGAATCTTGGGGCCGGGGATGTCGGCCAGGATCGCCACCACGCGCCCTTCTTCTTCCGCCACACGGCGCACATTCTCGATGCTGCGGGCGTGCGTCGCATGATCGCCATGGCTGAAGTTGATGCGTGCCACATCCATGCCCGCGCGCACCATCGCTCGCAGCATGCCGATATCCTGCGACGCTGGCCCAATCGTCGCCACGATCTTGGTGCGTTTGTAATGCTCGCCCCCTAGCTGCATCTTCGCCTCCTAGCTCCCCCCTCGCCCGAAATCCAAATGCCTGGGACAGGATATCCATCCCAGGCATTGTTTTTCTACCTCTCAGCCGCCAACAATCCGGCGCTTGCTACAGGCGACGCTTGATGTTGGGGAAAGCGTTCTTGCCCGCGTATTCTGCCGCATCACCAAGCTGTTCCTCGATACGCAGCAGTTGGTTGTACTTGGCCACGCGGTCCGACCGCGCCGGCGCGCCCGTCTTGATCTGCCCGGCGTTCATCGCCACCACCAGGTCGGCGATGGTAGCGTCTTCGGTCTCGCCGCTGCGATGGCTCACTACCACCGTCCAGTTGTGAATCATGCTCAGGTGACTGGCGGCCATGGCCTCGGTCAGCGTGCCGATCTGATTGACCTTGCACAGCAACGAGTTGCACGCGCCCAGTTCGATCGCCTTCTTCACACGCTCCGGATTGGTCACCAGGATGTCGTCGCCGATCAACTGCACTTTGTCGCCCACGGCTTCGCGCAGCATCACCCAGTGATCCCAGTCGTTTTGATCCAGACCGTCTTCCAGCGACACGATCGGATAGCGCTCCAGCCAGTCAACCCAGAAGGCGACCATTTCCTCACCGCTCAGGCTGCGGCCTTCCTTGGCCAGCACGTACTTGCCATCCTGGTAGATTTCGCTCGCCGCCGGATCGAGCGCCAGCCAGACCTGATCGCCCGCCTTGTAACCGGCCTTCTCGATCGCCTCCAGGATCACCTCGATGGCCGCCTCATTGCTGGGCAGGCTCGGTGCAAAACCGCCCTCGTCGCCCACTGTCGTGCGGTAGCCCTTGCCAGAAAGCACTTTCTTGAGGCTCTGGTAAATCTCCGAGCACCAGCGCAGCGCTTCGCGGAAGCTGTCCGCGCCCACCGGCATGATCAGGAATTCCTGAAAGTCCGTGCTGTCTGCCGCGTGCTTGCCGCCGTTGAGGATGTTCATCATCGGCACGGGCAACACGTGAGCATAGGTGCCACCCAGGTAGCGATAGAGCGGCAGGCCGACGCTGGCTGCCGCGGCCTTGGCCACCGCCAGCGATACGCCCAGAATGGCATTTGCCCCCAGACGGCCCTTGTTCGGCGTGCCGTCGAGCGCGATCAGCATCTGGTCAATGCCCTTCTGATCGGTCGCATCCCAACCGAGCAACTCGTCAGCGATCACAGAGTTGACGTTCTCTACCGCTTTCAGCACGCCCTTGCCACCATAGCGGCTCTTGTCGCCGTCGCGCAGTTCGACGGCTTCATGCTCGCCCGTGCTCGCCCCGCTGGGCACAATGGCGCGCCCCACGCTCTCATCGGCCAACACCACTTCCACTTCAACAGTCGGGTTGCCGCGCGAATCCAGCACTTCGCGCCCGATGATGGACTCGATCTGGCTGTAGGTCATTGTCTCACTCTCCTGAATGCAATCCGTTGCACGCCCAGATCACATCTCTGCGCCTGGCACATGACAGGAAACGAAAAAACAACGGCGACAGGCGTCGCCCCTCGCTTTCAGGTCAGCTTCAGCAGCTTCATCAGCTCGTCGTACTTGAGATGTTCGGCCACGATGGCCTGGAAACGGCTGAGCTTCTCCGGCTGCCCCAGGCTGGTGCGCCCGAACAGGCTTTCGACCTTCTCGACCGCTTCGAGCGTGTTATCCGGCACCAGCAACACCGCCACGTTCAGCTCCTCGGCGCGCTTGATGATCGTCGAGGTAGGCTGCAGGTTGCCGGTCAGCACCAGGCAGGTCGTCGAAGTTTCGAGCGCCGCGGCCTGAATGTCCGTGCGGTCGCCGCCGGTGAACACCGCCTTGTTGAGTTGACGGCGGAAGCGCGGCAGAGCCGACTCCACTGACATGGCCCCCACGCTCAGATGCTCAACCAGACGTTCGCGCAGGTGTGCGCCGGTGAGCACCTTGGCCTTGAGCGCGTCAATGATCTCTCCCACACTCAGCGCGCGCAAATACGGATCGTAGGGCAGCACGCCCAACACCTTGATGCCCTGTTTTTCCAGGAATGGCACCACGCGCTCGCGCATGTAGGGCATGTCTTCGCGGGGCACGCTGTTGATCACCATGCCAATGAGGTAATCGCCCAGGCGACGCAAGGAAGCCAGCGCGTCGTCCAGCACGCACATGGCCGCGCGGCATTGTTCGCCATAGCTCACCACACTCAGGGTGGGCACCTTCAGGCGCTCGATCACGCTCAGCGTGTTGACGCCCACTGCGTACCCTTCGCGCATGCTCGCGCCGCCTTCCAGGATCACCACATCGTTCTCTTCGCTGGCCTGCTTATGCGCCGCCTCGATCTCGGCCAGCAGGTCGCGCTCCATGGTGCCTTCCATCACCTCTTCGAGCAGTTCGTTGGTGATGATCACCGGCGAAAGTTCCCAGGGCGGCGTCTCCAACCCCAACGTGCGGCGCACAAAGTCGGCGTCTTCGTCCAGCACGCGCCCGCCGGCTTTATATGGCTGTGTGCTGACCGGCTTGAGGTAGCCCACCTTCAGCCCGGCGGCCTGCATACGCAACCCCAGCCCCAGCGCGATCGCCGTCTTGCCGGAATACGTATTGACCGAAGTAATGTACAAACTCGTCATGTGTGTCTTTCCTTCTCAGTTTGCCGAATGCCCCATCGGACAACTTACTTGCTCTTCAGCACCAGGCGCATATCCAGCGTGATCGCGCCTTGTCCGGCTTCGTAGACCATTAGCGGGTTGATGTCCATCTCTACGATTTCCGGGAAATCTGTGACCAACTGGCTGATGCGCAACAGCGTATCTACCATCGCCTCGCGATCCGCCGGAGGCCGTCCGCGCACGCCCGCCAACAGCGAATGGGCGCGGATTTCGTCCAGCATTTCTTCGGCGTCCTGGCGGCCAAAGGGCGCGACGCGGAAGGTGACATCCTTCAAGGCTTCTACCAGGATACCACCTAAGCCGAAAGTGACCAACGGCCCGAACTGCGGGTCCTTGCTCATACCCACCAGCACTTCAATGCCGTTCATGGGCACCATTTGTTGCACCAGGCATCCCCAGATGCGCGCGTCGGGCACGTAGCGCGTGGCGCGGTAGACGATCAGATCGAATGCGTCGCGCACATCCGCGGCGTTCTGCAGCCCAACCTTCACGCCGCCCACATCGGTCTTGTGCAGAATGTCGGGGCTGGCGATCTTCAGTACCACCGGGTAGCCAATCTGATTGGCAATGCGCACCGCTTCGTCAGCACTGGCAGCCAGTTCGCTTTGCGGCAATCGCAGCCCATAGGCTTTGGCGACCTCGCGCGCTTCAGCTTCGCCCACGCTCACCCGCCCTTCGGCGTAAACCTGGTCGAACACCTTGCGCACTGCCGCCTTGTCCACGTCGAACTGCACGTATTCCGGTTCCGGACGGTCGCGCGCCACAATATAATCGCGCATGGCGGCAAAAGCGCGCGCCGCCTGTTCGGGGAACTTGTAATTGGGCACATTGTAGCTGGCCAGCACATCCTCACCGGCTTTGGCCCGCTCTTCGCCCATGAAAACGCCCAGAATGGGCTTGTCGGTGCGCTGACTTAGCTTGCCCACCGCGTTGGCCGTCTCCACAATGTCCGTCATGGCCTGCGGGGTGACGATGCAGAGTAGCCCATCTACGTTCGGGTCGAGCGCCACCAGTTCCAGCGCCTGCGCATAGCGATCGTGACGGGCGTCTCCCAGCACGTCTACCGGGTTGGCCGCGCTGGCCGCGTCTGGCAAAAACTCTTCCAGCTTCTGGATTGTCTCGCGCTGCAGGCGGGCCAACTGCATCCCACACCGTTCCAGAGTATCCGTTGCCAGAATGCCAGGGCCGCCTGCGTTGGTGATAATGGCGATGCGGTTGCCCTTCAGCAATGGCTGGTTGGCAAAGGCGCGCGCATTGCTGAATAGCTCTTCCAGATTGCGCATACGCAGCACGCCCGACTGATAGAACGCCGCATCATAAGCTGCCTCGGCCCCGGCCAGCGACCCCGTGTGACTGGAGACTGCTCGCGAACCAGCTTCGGTCACGCCGCTCTTGAGCACCAGGACGGGCTTCTTGCGGCTGACCTGCCGCGCCACGCGCATGAACTCCGGCCCGTTCGGCACGCCCTCGATATAGGCCAGGATCACGCGCGTCTGCGGGTCTTCGGCCCAGTCGAGCATCAGGTCTGTCTCACTGACATCCGCCTTGTTGCCCAGGCTGACGAAGCGGCTAAAGCCCAGATCGCGCGAAGCCAGTGACCAGTCGAGGATGGCCGTCTGCAAAGCGCCCGATTGCGACATGAACGAGATATTGCCCTGCGGGGGTGTTCCGGCGGCGAAGGTGGCATTCAGCGGGGTGTAGGTATCAATGATGCCCAGACAGTTCGGCCCAATGACCCGGATGCCATACTTCCTGGCGATCTCAATCACCTCGCGTTCGCGCTCCGCCCCTTCGACGCTGGCCTCGCGGAACCCGGCGCTGATGATCACCACCGACTTGATCCCCTTTTCGCCACATTCGCGCAGCGCGGCGGGCACCGCGTTGTAGGGGATGACGATCACCGCCAGATCGGGCGTCTCCGGTAAATCCAGCACCGACGGATAGCATTTGTAGCCGTAGATTTGCGTTGCGCCAGGATTGATCGGATAGATGTTGCCCTTGTACCCCGACTCGATCACATTCGCCAGCACCGAGTAGCCGAGCTTGCCGGGCTTGGTACTCGCGCCCACGATAGCAACTGCGTTTGGTTTGAAGAATCCCTCAAGCATAGAAACTCCCAGGGTCAGACTCTACGCGCAACACCCGCCAGCTTGCTGCCGCCGCACGACCGGTGCCTGTACACATGATCTCCTGGACGAGCACTCGGCATTGTGTGTAATCCGGCGTCGCTTTCGGGTATCTTGCCTCCGGTACAGCACAAGACGGCGAGACAGTGGTAGCGGGAAAGGCCCTCATCGTGCCAAACAGGGGGGATTATAACGCCCCAGCCCCGCCGCGCTACAGAGAGAAGTCACTCCCCCGCCTGCCGAATTGCACGCCCCCCTGTCTCTTTAGGCGCAGCGCAACGGGCATGGCATTTTGTCCCGCTCACGTTACAATCTGCGTGTAATCAGTTCAGCGAACAGGCAGGCGATCATGCGCACTATCTACCTGGATCACAGCGCCACCACCCCGCTCGACGAACGTGTCCTGGAGGCCATGCAGCCCTACTTTGCGCTGTATTTCGCCAACTCCAAGGCCGTCCATCGCCTGGGGCACGAGGCCGAAGCGGCCATCGAAGAGGCCCGCGTCACGGTAGCCCGCTGCCTGGGCTGCGCTCCAGAAGAAGTCGTGTTCACCAGCGGCGGGACGGAGAGCGATAACCTGGCGCTGCGTGGCCCGGCCCAGTATGCGCGTGTGCACAACCGTCCCTTCACGCTGATCACCAGCGCTGTAGAACATGCGGCGGTCGGTGCGACGGCGCGCCAACTGCACGACGTGCTCGGTGTATCTCTGCGCATCCTGCCTGTTGACCGCTTTGGCCGCGTTGATCCCGATGATCTGCGGGCCGCACTGCACAACCTGCCCACCGATGGCATCGCCCTGGTGAGCCTGATCTACGCCAACAACGAGATCGGCACAGTCAACCCCATCGCCGACCTGGCTGCCATCGCCCACGAATACGGTGCGTACTTTCACACCGACGCCGTGCAGTCGCCCGGTCACCTGCCCCTGGACGTGACAGCGATGGGCCTGGACATGCTCTCGCTGTCCTCGCACAAGTTCTACGGGCCAAAGGGCGCTGGCGTGCTTGTCCTGCGCCAGGGCGTGCCCTATCTCTCTGCCCAGACGGGGGCCAGCCACGAAGACGGGCGTCGCGCGGGCACGCACAACACGCCGGGCATCGTTGGCACCGCGGTCGCGCTGGAATTGGCCTGCGCCGCTCGCAAGGAAACTTCCGCTCATCTGGCGGCGCTGCGTCAGCGGCTGGTAGAAGGTGTGCTCAGCCAGATACCCGACGCCGAACTGACCGGCCATCCGGAAGAGCGCCTGCCGGGGCACGCCAGCTTCGCCTTTAAAGACGTACTCAGCAGCACCCTGCTGATGGTGCTCGATCAACACGGCATCGCCGCCTCGTCCGGCAGCGCCTGCAAATCCGGCAACGAACAGCCTTCAGCCATCCTGGAAGCGCTCGGTTACGGCCCAGCGTGGACGCGCGGCGGTCTGCGCCTGTCGCTGGGACACAGCATCACCGATGATGACATCACCGCCGTCCTCGACGTACTGCCCGAAGCGGTAGCCGCAGTGCGCCGCCTTGCCACACTCAGTCACGCCTGACGGTCGTCCGCCCATGTCGTCCAGACCCCGTGTAGTTGTCGCCATGAGCGGCGGAGTAGATAGCTCGGTCGCCGCTGCGCTGCTGGTCGAGCAAGGCTATGACGTAGTGGGGATGATGCTGCGCCTGTGGTCGGAGGACTGCGGCGAAGGCGGCTCCAACCGCTGCTGCACGCCAGGGCAAATGGCCGACGCTCGCCGCATTGCCGCTCAACTTGGTATCCCTTTCTACGTCATTGACACCCAGGAAGTCTTCCGCGGCACCGTCGTGCAGTTCTTCATTGACCGCTACGCCGCCGGCGACACGCCCAACCCCTGCCTGGAGTGCAACCGCCTCATCCGCTTCGAGTGGCTGTTACAGCACGCCCTGGCCATCGGCGCGGACTTCCTGGCGACCGGTCACTACGCCCGCGTAGAACGCGCCCCCAACGGCACCGCCCGTCTGCTGAAGGCGCGCGATGCGGCCAAGGATCAGAGCTACGTGCTCAGCGTGCTGACCCAGGAAAAACTCCAGCGGGCCTTGTTTCCAGTGGGCGACTATACGAAAGCGGAAGTGCGCGCCCTGGCTCAGGCTCGCAGCCTGCCCGTCGCCTCCAAGCACGACAGCCAGGACCTGTGCTTCCTGGCCGACGGCGACTACCGTCGTTTTCTGCGCCAGCACGTCCCCGACGCAGTGCGTCCCGGCCCCATCCTCACCCGCGACGGGCGCGAACTCGGTACACATAGTGGCCTGCCCAACTACACCATCGGCCAGCGCAAAGGGCTGGGCATCAGCTACCCCGAACCGCTTTACGTGCTGGGCACCGACCCCGTCCGCAATGCGCTGATCGTGGGCACGGCGGACGAGTTGGGATGCTCGGCGTTGCTCGCCGGGCGCGTCAACTGGATCGCTGGCGCGCCGCCCGCACCGACCTTCCGCGCCGAGATCAAGATTCGCTACAAGGCCCGCCCCGCATGGGGCACGGTGAGCGCGCGCGAGGATGGCACGGTTGCCGTGCGCTTCGATGCGCCGCAGCGCGACATCACTCCCGGTCAGGGAGCGGTATTCTACCAGGGCGAGGTCTGCCTGGGCGGAGGAATCATCCTCCGCGCCGGAGAATGAAGACGCCAGCCGCGCTCAGTAGGCTGTCGTCTGCAGCAAATGCCGCACATCGTCGCGGAACAGCAGCATCACCAGCGTGCCGAACACAATATATGGCCCATAAGGCAGCGGCGTGAACAGCCGATAGCGTCTGCCCGCCAGTGACCGCCCGAAGATATAGAGCAGCGATCCCACCGCCCCTGCCACAACTGTGATCAGCGCCGCGAAGATGAACGCCCGCCAGCCCAGCATCAGGCCGCTCAGCGTGGCGAGCATCACGTCTCCAAAGCCAAAGGCCACCTCGTCGCGTCCCATCAGGGTCGAGAAAGCTGCGCCGCCCAGGAACATCGCCAGGAAGAGCAGGAAGCCCAGCACGCCCCCCCACACGTACTCCTGAAACGATTTGCCCGCCTGCGGGGAGATAAGCGCCACCAGCAACGCGAACAGACACGAGGGCACGATCACGACGAACAGGATCAGACGGTGCTCCAGGTCTATGACGGTGATCAGCGCCAGGATGGCCACGTAGATCAGCCAGGCCCACAGCGCCGGTTCGTCCGGAAAGGCGATCACCAGTCCGGCGTAGGCCAGCCCCAACGTCAGTTCCAGCAATGGATGACGCCAGCCCAGCCGGTTGGGGCGCGGCGCGGCAGCCTCCTGCCCCTCGGCGGGATCAGGGAGTATCGGCGGACCGGCGCGCAGGCCCAGGGCAAAGGCGCTCAGTCCCAGCCAGGCTCGCTTCGGGCGCGGACTGCCGTCCGGATAGTGGGGCAAATGCAGGCGCTCCCCCTCTGGCAAATCGTCCGCCAGGGCATTGAGCAGCGCCCCCACCAGCACCCCCAGAATTCCAGCCATCACCGCCAGTACCGCTGTCGGCATTGTTGTCCCCCCTGTCGGGCAGGTGTGCGCATCAATAAGCGAGCTGGGGCAACGACTCCGGAGGTCCCAAGAAGAACGGCGGGGTGGGCGTTGGCGTCCCCGGCGGAGGCGGCAAGAGGGCCACTGCTCCGCCCAGCACGATCACCGTGATGACCAGAATCAACAGAATGAACAGGATCAAACGCCCGGCTCCGGGTCTCCGCCGCACGACTATCGCTCCTGCCGTTGCTCGTCACGCCGCGCATTATACCAGAAACAGGCGCAAGGCTGCTGTCAGCAAGACAGAGGGAAGTCAGGCGCTTGTCAGCTACCACAATTGCCCCCCGCTCTGCTACACCCTATAATGACAGCAAAGGTCTGCGCGGTTCACAAGCCCGCCTGGACTCTTGAGGAAAACCCTATGGACATCTTGCTAGCAAACGCGCTCAGCGATTTCTTCGGCGAGAATCCGCTGTACATCGTCTACGCCGCCGCTCTGCTCATCGGCCTGATCTACGCCGTGTTCCTGATCTTCTTCCACGGCATCGGCGATGCGCTCGGCGATCTCGACCTCGACCTGCACGCCGACATGGGCGACATTGATCTGATTGACGCCGATGGCGCAGCCGAAGCCACAGGAGTCAGTATGCTGGCCGTTGCCAGCTTCATCTCCTCTTTCGGCGCGTTCGGCCTGATCGCGGCTACCCTGCTCGGTGCAGGCGACGTGCTCAGTTTTGTGGTCGCCCTGGCTGGGGGCATCGTTATTGGCATCGCGGCGCAGATTTTCTTCCTGTACATCCTGTCACCTACCGTCAGCAGCGAAGTCCGTCAGACGCGCCTGATTGGTCAGGTAGCCGAGATCACCACCCCCATCCCCCCTAACGGCGTCGGACAGATTGCTTTCGTCGCCCAGGGCAGCCGCGTGACTTATTCGGCCCGCGCCACCGACGAGACCCGCGCCCTGGAACGGGGTACGCCGGTACGCATCGAGCGCATCGTCGGCGGGATGGCTTACGTCACCGCAATTGACGGGTGAGCGCTTCGGCGTCGCCCTCGTCCTTCACCGGCACAGTGTGATCCCAGAGCCGCTTCGTCTACCTACTCAGAAAGGATAGCAATTTATGGAAGCCGTAGGTGCACTCGTCATTCTGCTGTTTTTGTTCATCCTCTTCACCCTGGTGGCGGTCTACGCCAGTCGGGTGCGGAAGGTTGGCCCCAATGAGGTGCTAGTCATCTCCGGTCGCCGCACGCGCAACCCCGAAACCGGTGAGATTGAGCCATACCGCATCGTCAAAGGGGGACGAGCCTTCATCTGGCCTATTCTGGAGCGGGTGGACACGCTTTCGCTGGAGATCATGACCATCGAGATCACCACGGAAGATGTGTATACCCGTCAGGGCGTGCCGGTGACACTCGAAGGTGTGGCGCAGATCAAGATCGCCAGCGACGACGTTTCGATCCGCACCGCCGCCGAACGCTTCCTTTCCAAGACGCGCGCGGAGATCATCAACGTGGCGCATGAGACGCTCGCCGGTCATTTGCGCGCGATCATCGGCAACATGACCGTTGAGGAAATTTATCGCGAGCGCGATAAGTTCGCCCAGGAAGTGCAGAGCGTCTCGGCCAGCGACCTGGCCAACATGGGCCTGGGCATTGACACCTTCGTCATCAAAGACGTGCGCGACAAAGAAGGCTACCTCGACGCGCTGGGCCGCCCGCGCGTGGCCGAAGTCAAACGCGACGCCACCATCGCCGAGCAGCTCGCCGCCACCCGCGAAGCGGAAGCCCGCCGCGACTATCAGTTGCAGCAAGCCGAGTACGACAGCGAAGTCGCCCGCAAGCAGACTGAAGCCAACCTGGCCGGCCCCCTGCAGGAACGCATTGTCAATCAGAAGATCCGCGCCGAAGAGGTGCAGATCGAACTGATCGAGAAGCAGAAGCGCATCGAAGTGCAGGAGCAGGAAGCCCTGCGCATGGAAAAGGAACTGGAGGCCACCGTCCGCAAACCGGCGGAGGCCGAGCAGTACCGCATCCAGACCATCGCCAGCGCCCAGAAGTTCGAGATAGAGGCGCGCGCTGAGGGTGAAGCAGCAGCCATCCGCGCCCGCGGTGAAGCCGAAGCGGAAGCCATCCGCGCGCGCGGTCTGGCCGAAGCTGAAGTGATACTGCAAAAGGGGTTGGCCGAAGCCCAGGCTATGGAGAAGAAGGCCGCCGCTTGGCAGAAGTACAACCAGGCCGCTGTCATCCAGCAGATCGTCGAGGCGCTGCCCCAGGTTGCCGCGGCCATTGCCCAGCCGTTGGCGCAGACCGAGCGCATCGTGATCATCAGCAGCGGCGACGGGGCTGGCGCGGGCGCATCGAAGCTGAGCACAGATATTACCAACATCATCGCCCAGGTGCCCGCGACGGTCGAGGCGCTCACCGGTCTGAACCTCACCGAGACCATCAGCAAGCTTCCAGACGTCCTCACCAGCAAGCCGCAAGAACCAGAAGCGTAGAGCTATCTGTTCCGGGCTTCGCAGAGGCCGCGCCAGGCGTGGCCTCTCTTTGTTTCCGCAACTGGCGCTGACAGAACGCGCTCCCCGCGCTAACATAGGCCCGCTGCCCGCTGCTGATCGGGCGTCCAGCTTAGTACGTATAACCGGGCAGCGCCTGACTGTGTTCCTGGAGGACATCACCTTATGCCCTCGTTGCGCCGAACATTTTTCGCAGTGCTGATGATCGCCGCCCTGCTGACAGCATCGGGCCTGCCTTTGGCAAGCGCCCGTCAGTCCGACGCCATCATCATCGGCACCACCGATCTGCCTACTTCCCTCGACCCAGCCGAAGCCTACGACTTGATGACCTGGGAGGTGCTCAGCCATCTCTACGTGGGCCTGGTGCGTCAGCTCGCCGGCACGCTCGACTACGAACTGGCCCTGGCCGAGCGCCACACTGTCAGCGCCGACGGGCTGACGCATACGTTCACCCTGCGCGACGGGCAGACCTTCAGTGACGGCACGCCGATCACCGCCCAGACTTTTGTAGACTCAGTGAAGCGAGTGCTGGCGCTACGGCGTCCCGCTGTTGCGTTGATCGAGCCGTATGTGGCGGATGTGACCGCCCCTTCGGAACGCGAACTGATCTTCACCCTCAAGCGCCCAACGCCTTACTTCCTGCAACTGCTGGCCCTGCCCGCCTATTACCCGCAGCATCCGGCGTTGGTCAGCGCCGATACACCACAACCGTTCCCGGCTGAGATCATCGGCAACGGCCCGTACCGGTTGCAACGCTTCGCTGTGCGTCAGGAGATCGTGCTGCAAGCCAATCCCGCCTATGCGCTTGGCCCCGCCCCCCGAACGGAAACCATCGTGCTGCGCCAGTTCAGCCGTTCGCAAGACCTGCGCGAAGCCTTGCTCCACCGCGAGGTAGACTTTGCCTGGCGCGCCCTGCTGCTGGACGACGTGAAGCGCCTCGATGGACAGCCTGGCCTGCGGGTGCTCGATCTTCCTGCGACGCGCACCTTCTATCTCTACCTGAACCAGAACCGCGAACCCACCGACGATCCCCTGGTGCGCGAAGCCCTCACGTTGCTGATTGACCGTAGCGCTCTCGCGGGCATCCTGGGCAACCATGCCACGCCGCTGACGGCGCTGGTGCCCTCTCAATTCGAGATGGCTTACGTCCCCCTGTGGCCGGACGCGCCCGACATCCCCACCGCCGAAGCCACTCTGCGCGCCGCCGGTTACAAGGAACGGGGAACCCCCAAGCTGAGCATTACCGTCGGCTTCTCACTACCCCTGTATGGCGTGCCCTACGCGGACGCGGTCACCCGGCTGGTGCGGGCCAGCTTCCAGCCTACCAGCTTCGTAGATTACGCAACTTTCACCGACATTGACGGATCCACCTTCACAGATATACTGCAAGAAGGGGGCATCGGCCTGGCCATCTTCGCCTGGACGCCGGTAGTGCCGCACCCTTACGCTTACCTGTTCCCCTTGCTCCATTCGTCGCAGGCATTGCCCGCCAACGGGCGCTTCGCCCGCCCAGAGCTAGACCTGCTGCTGGATCAGATCGCCGGACAACCGGACGCTAGAGCGCAGGCTGCTCTCTACGCTCAATTGGCCGAATGGGTGCTTGACGATCATGCCCTGGTTCCCTTGTGGCAGGATCATCTGCAGGTCGTCGCCTGGGACACGATAGAGGGGATCGCGGTAGCGCCGAACTACTGGCTGAGCTACGGTCAGCTTGCCCGCCGCTGACGCTCTACAGGAATACAGAAGCCGCGCCCAGGACGCGGCTTCTGTCGTCAAAGCAGGAAGTCACCTCGGAGCAGTGTCACGGCTTGGAATCGTAGCCGGGGCCGTTCTTGAAGAACTCATAATTCCACTTGATGTCCTGGGTCAGGTCAACGATCTCGCCCCCCTGGGCGGCAACGCGCTGCTTGGTATCGAACGGAACGCGCTCCTGTCCAGCGGACATTTCATAGGCGCTGGGCACCTCTTCTTCGACAAAGATAGCCTCGAAGGGGCATTCGGGCACACACGCCCCACAGTCAATGCAGGTGTCGGGATCGATGAAGTACCAGGGCCACTCGTTTTCAGGAAAACCGGGCACGATACAATCAACGGGGCACACTTCCACGCAGGCCCCGTCGCGCAAACACAGGCTGGTGATGATGTGAGTCATGTGTTCCTGCTCCTTATGGTGGTGTCCACCCAAAAGCCCTTCGGGCACTACTTGGTTTTCCGATACCCCGCACGATACCACATGCCCTCTTCAACAGTGACGGCACCAGGGCATCACGGGACATCAACCATCACTATAGCAAACCAGGCTACACTTGTGCAAGCGTTATGAATATGATCATTCCCCTGTCATCGGGCGGAATCTTCGCCGCGATGAGCCGGTAGAGTAAAGCTGAAGGTGCTACCCTGCTCTGGCACACTTTCCACCCCTACACTGCCACCCAGCTTCTCGACGATACGCCTGACAATGGACAACCCCAACCCATGTCCGCCGTGATGATGCGTCGCCTTGCGGTTGAACTCGTCAAATAGGTGCTCCTGCACTTCCGGAGCAATACCCGCCCCGTTGTCTTTGACCCAGAAGCGAATCAGGTCGCCCTCGTGGGTTGCGCCCAGTTCGATGCGCGGTGGAGAACCTCCATACTTGATAGCATTGCTCAGGAGATTCTCCCACACTTCCTCCACCCAGGGCGCATATCCCAACGCCACCGGCCAGCTTCGCGGCATACTGATCTCAGCTCCCTTTTGTTGAATCTGTCTGCTCAGCCGCGACCTGGCCTCGGCCACGATCAGCTCCATCTTCAGAGCGCTGAGCCTGACATCCTCCTGCCGGACGCTCGCCAGCAACAGCAGTTCATCCACGATGCGCACGATCTTGAACGCCATGTTCAATTGATCGTCCGCTAACTGTGCCGTTTCTTCATCACCTAGCTCGCGCAGACGATCCGCTAGCAGTTCACTCAGGCCAATGATGACCGAAAGGGGATTCTTGAGATCGTGCGCCACCGTATGGGCGAAGGCGTCCAGTTCGGCGATCAGCTTCTCCCGTTCCTCGATCTCCCGCTGCAAAGCTACATTCTTCAGCCGGTAAATCTCCGCCTGCTGACGCGCCTTGTCAGCCTCGTGTGTGGCCTCCAGGCTGCGCACGCGGAAAGAGAACATCTCCAGAGAGGCATCCTGATTCAGGACATGGAATTGTTTGTAATGCTCCAGGCTCTCGCGCAGGTGTCCCGTGCGCTCGTACGTCTCGGCGAGTGCCGCGTGAATCTCGGCCAGCACAGGTTTGCTGCCGATCTCCCCCGCCACCTCACGCGCCTGCTCCAGCGCCAGCAACGCCTGCCCTGCTTTGTCTTGATCGAGCAGCAGGCGGCCAATGTCCAGCAAGGTAGCTGCCTCGAACTGCCGATAGCCGCGCTCTCTGGAAAGCGCCAGTGATTGCTCGAAGTAACGCAGTGCCTGTTCGGAATCCCCTGCCGCGCGGTAAATCTTGCCAATGTTGCCCAGCGCTTCCGTCTCGGCGCGCGGATAGGCGATCTCGCGATCCAGGGCCAGGCTCTGCTGCTCATAGGCCAATGACTGTTCGTAATCGCCTCGCAAGAAGTACGCTTTACCGATGCTGTCCAGGGCCTGCGCCTCACCATGCTTGTAATTCAACTGCCGGTGCATGGCCAGGCTGCATTCGAGTTGCGCCAGCGCTGCCTCCCGATCGCCCAAATGCAACAGCATGTAGCCGGTATCGTTGAGCACACTGGCGATCAGTCGCGGATCACCGCTCATTTCAGCCAGTTGCTGAGCGCGATAGCCCAGTTCCAGGGCCAGCGAAGAGTTACCCAGGAAGTAGTGAATCCCCGCAATGTGATTGACCGTATAGGCTTGCTTGCCACGCTCACCCAACACGTCGAAGAGAATCGCCGCTTGTAGCCCCAGTTCGAGCGCTTCCTGATATCTTGACTGATCCCATGCCAGGACCGAACGGATCAACAGGCTGTAGGCCAGCCCATATTGGTAGGGAGCCTCGCCGGCATTCGCCACTTGCCCGGCTTCTTCAGCCAGGCTCTGGCTGCGCTGAGGGTCACTGTGCAACAAAGCCCAGGCCTGATCGTTGAGCCGATCGACCTGTTCTTCGCGCGATAGGGCTGTCAGGTGCTGCAGATTGAGGGAGTCAAAACCCATGGCACCGCCCATCCGCTGAGGGGACAATACGTCAGCCTAGATTGAGATAGGATGTCTCTACGCTTCGAAGAGTATAGAGCCAACCACATCCGCCACGCAACCCGCCTCAGACACCCGTAAGCGCACCGCACACCAGTCAAAATCTGTGACCAAAAACAAAAAAGGGCGAGTCATGAAGCTCGCCCTTGTCTCGTCTGCGAGTCAGCTACGACTTGGCGTTGTAGCCAGGGCCGTTACGGAAGAACTCGTAGTTCCACTTGATGTCTTCCGTCAGGTCAACGACTTCACCGCCCTTGGCAGTGTAGCGCTGCCCACCGTGCGGCACGCGCTCCTGACCGGGCTTCATCTCGTAGGCATCGGGCACCTCGTCTTCGGCAAAGATCGCCTCGAAGGGGCACTCGGTTGCACATGCGCCGCAGTCAATGCAGGAGTCGGGGTCAATGTAATACCAGGGCCATTCGCTTTCAGGAATGCCGGGCACAATTGCCTCGGAAGGGCACACATCCGCGCAGACACCATCGCGCAGGCACAGGCTGGTCACCACATGTGACATGGCAGTTTCTCCCTGAGAAATTCAGTTTTCAACACTGCCTTTCACTATACCCTACCTGTCTGGCCTGTCATGTGAAAAAAAACACGGAGAAGATTGACGATAGGCACACATCGTCCACCTTCTCCACCACACCAAAACGGGCCGCACGGGATGGGTACCCGTCCGGCCCGCCGGATCTTTGTCCAGCAGCGTCTAGCCGCCAGCAGCCGCCTTGAACCGTTCGGCCACGTCGGCCCAGTTGACCACGTTCCACCACGCCTCGACATAGGCGGCGCGGTTGTTCTGATACTTCAGGTAGTAGGCGTGCTCCCACACGTCCAGCACCAGCAAGGGGCGCACCCCCCATTGCGTCAGGTTCTGGTGCTTCTCGGACTGTAACACTTCGAGTTGACGAGCCAGTGGCTCCCAGACGAGCAGCGCCCAGCCGCTCCCCTCAACCTGATTGGCCGCCGCCGAGAAGTGCGCCTTGAAGGCGGCAAAGCTGCCGAAATCCCTGGCGATCTGCGCCGCCAGGTCGCCAGTGGGTTCGCCACCGCCGCCATTGCCAGGGGGAGCCATGTTCGGCCAGAAGATGCTGTGCAGCAGATGCCCCGATCCATGAAAAGCCGCCTCGCGCGACCAGTGCTTGACCAGCCCCAGATCGCCCGCGGCGCGCGCCTGCTCCAGCTTCTCCAGGGCATTGTTCAGGCCATTGACGTAGGCCAGGTGATGCTTGTCGTGATGCAGACGCATGGTCTGCTCGTCAATATGCGGCTCCAGCGCATCATATGCATACGGTAGAGGAGGCAGTTCATATTTGATCGCCATTTTTCGTTCTCCTTGTGCGTTTTTGCACACCCGGTGCGGGTGTTAGAACACCAGCGGGGACAGCGGCCCACCTATCGCACAGGCCAGCATAAATGAAGTCAAAGGCGGGCAGCGCTGTAATGCCCACACAGGGGATTATAGGTAATTCAACCCGCAGCGCCCAATAAGAACTGTGTTGGAAGGCCGCCGGGCCGCAGCCCAGCCCGTCCCCAAACAACAAAACGGGCGCGGCCTCTTGCCGACCGCGCCCTTCGGATGGCCCGGCTACAGTCCCACCATCGTCCGCCGCAGCAAGGCCAGGTCTTCCAGGGCACGCCCTGCCCCCACCGCCACAGCCACCATCGGGTCTTCGGCGCGATAGGCGGGCACGCCCACCTTCTGGGTGATATATATGTCTATGCCGCGCAATAGCGCGCCCCCGCCCGTCAACACAATGCCCCGGTCTATGATGTCCGCCGCCAGTTCCGGCGGGGTCTTCTCCAACACGCTCTGCGCCGCGCTGACGATGGTTTCCAGGGGTTCGCGGATGGCCTCGACCACTTCGCTGGTGGTGATGGTGATCGTGCGGGGCAGCCCGCCCACCTGGTCGCGTCCCTGGATTTCCATGCTCAGCTCTTCGCCGATATCCACCGCCGCGCCAATCTGAATCTTCACCGACTCGGCGGTCGGCTCGCCAATGACCAGGCTGTACTTACGGCGCACGTAGTTGATGATCGCCTCATCCAGGCGCATCCCCCCCATGCGAATGCTGTCAGCCACCACGATCCCGTTCATCGCCAGGACTGCCGCTTCGCTGGCCCCACCCCCCAGGTTGAAGACCATGTTGCCCGCCGGCGTGCTGATCGGCAGCCCTGCCCCCAAGGCCGCCAGCAGCGGCTCCGGCAACAAATACGCCTGCCGCGCTCCTGCGCGCACCGCGGCCTCGTGCACGGCTCGCTTTTCGACGCTGGTCACGCCGTAGGGCACGCTCAACATGACCTCTGGCCCGCGGAAGTGCATCCGCCCGCTCACCTTGCGGAAGAAGTAGCGTAGCATGGCTTCGGTCACTTCGTAGTCGGCGATCACGCCATCGCGCAGCGGGCGTAAAACCTCGATGTGTTCCGGATGACGCCCGTACATGTCGCGCGCTTCCTGCCCCACTGCCACCACGCGCTCTTCTTCGATGGTGAGCGCCACCATAGACGGCTCCTGGAGCACGATCTGCCCGTCGGCGTAGATCATGACCTTGTTCGTGCCCAGGTCTACCCCCAGTTTTCGCGAGAACAGTCCCATATGAAAGTCGCTTTCCCACGTCGCCGGATTGCGTGTTGTGTCACAACGTATACCGCAAGCCACGGCAACACGCGAAAAAACAACGCACCGGGAACGTGTCCGGCGCGTTGTTTCGTGCCCGGCATGATTTCCTACCGCGCAATCAGGATTCCTCGTCTTCCAGGCTGCGCACCCGCTGCCCTCGCCCCTGCACCCGGCTGTAGACTCTGGCGGCAATTTCTGCCCGCCGCAGATCCTGGGCGATCTCCGCGCGCTGCGCCTCGGAGGGGCTTTCGGCCATCAAGTCACGCGCGCGCTTGCGTGCCGCTTCGATCTCCCCCATGTCCAGCTCGTAGACTGACTCGGCATCGTCTGCCAGGACAGTCACCTTGTGCGGGCGCACCTCCACCACGCCACCATACACGACAAAGCTGACCACATCCTTGCCCTCGACGATGCGCAGTTCGCCGAAAGCAAGCGTTGTCAGCAGCGGAGTATGGTTGGGCAGCACGCCCATTTCACCTTCGCTGCCGGGGATGATCACCATGTCGGCGCGGTCCGTGTGATACAGCCGCCGCACGCGCGATACCACCTCTACTTCCAGCGGCATGGTCGTCTCTCCTCTGGCTGGCACGCGCGTTCAGATTGCGCCCGGCCAGCCCGCCGTTATGCCTCGGCCTGCGCCTTGCGATAGCGCTCCAACACGTCCTCGATCGGCCCGGCCATGTAGAACATCTGCTCCGGAATATGATCCAGCTCGCCGTCGAGGATCATGCGAAAGCCGCGGACTGTGTCCTTCACCGGCACGTAACGCCCCTCGCGCCCCGTGAATTGCTGCGCCACAAAGAACGGCTGGCTCAGGAAGTACTGAATGCGTCGCGCGCGGGCCACGATCAGTTTGTCGTCTTCCGAGAGTTCATCCACGCCCAAAATGGCGATGATGTCTTGCAGGTCCTTGTACCGCTGTAACACCTGTTGCACCTCGCGCGCCGTGCGGTAGTGATCTTCGCCCACGATATTCGGGTCGAGGATACGGCTGGTGCTCGCCAGCGGATCGACCGCCGGATAAATGCCCTGCTCGGCGATCGAGCGCTCCAGGGCCAGCGTACCGTCCAGGTGCGCGAACACGGCCACTGGCGCGGGGTCGGAATAGTCGTCGGCGGGCACATACACCGCCTGCAGCGAGGTGATCGAGCCGCGCTTGGTCGAGGTGATGCGCTCTTGCAGGTCGCCCATCTCCTGCGCCAGCGTCGGTTGATAGCCCACCGCCGACGGCATACGCCCCAGCAGCGCCGATACTTCCGAACCGCTCATCGAAAAACGGAAGATGTTGTCAATGAAAAGCAGCACGTCGCGGCCCTGGTCGCGGAAGTACTCCGCCAGCGCCAGACCAGTCAGCCCCACGCGCAGACGCACGCCGGGCGGCTCGTTCATCTGACCGAAAACCATCGCCGTCTGGTGAATCACGCCGCTCTCCTGCATCTCGCCGTAGAGCTGCGTGCCTTCACGGGTGCGTTCCCCCACTCCCGCGAAGACCGAAAAACCAGCGTGTTCTTTGGCGATGGAACGGATCAGCTCCATGATCACCACCGTCTTGCCCACGCCCGCGCCGCCGAAGATGCCTGCTTTGCCGCCCTTGCGAAACGGCGCGATCAGGTCAATCACCTTGATGCCCGTCTCGAACATCTCCACCGAGGTCGCCTGCTCCTCGAAAGGCGGCGCTTTGCGATGAATGGGGTAATAGGTGTCGGCTTCGACCGGGCCTTTGCCGTCAATCGGGCGACCCAGCACATTGAAGATGCGCCCCAACGCCACTTCGCCCACCGGCACCATGATCGGTGCGCCCGTCGCATAAGCAGGGACGCCGCGTTGCAGACCATCGGTGGCGTCCATCGCCACACAGCGCACGCGGTTATTGCCCAGGTGTTGCTGCACTTCCAGGATCAGCGGTTCCTGGCCGTCGCGCGGCACACGGATCGCGTCGTAAATCTCTGGCAACGGGGCATCGGGCGGGAAGGCCACATCCACCACGCCGCCGAGAATCTGTGCAATGGTGCCCTGCACTTCCTGTTTGACTTTCGCCACCATACGCTCTGTCGTCTCCTCTTCACACAGCGGGCCAGGCCATCAGTCCTCTTCCGCTTGTCTCAGCGCTTCCACGCCGCCCACGATGTCCAGAATTTCACTGGTGATTGAAAGCTGCCGCGCCTTGTTGTATTCGAGCTGCAGCACCCCACCCAACGATTCGGCGCTCTCCGAAGCATTGCGCATGGCGATCATGCGCGCGCTGTGCTCGCTGGAGAGGCTCTCGCGGATCGCCTGCAAAATCTGTAGCTCGGTGAAGCGCGGGATGATCTCATTGAGAATGGCTGCCGCGCTCGGCTCGTAGATGTAGTCGCGGTTGCGGTAACGCACCTCAGGCTCTGGCTCGACCAGTTCCATGATCTCGCGGCTGCGCGCCTCAAACGGACGCAATGGCAGCAGCGGCAAGACGCGCGGCTGTTGCGTCACCGTGTTGATGAAATTGGTGTAGGCGATGAATACCTCATCTACCGGCTCGGTCAGGAACTCGTCGAAGACCACCCTGGCGATCTGTGCGATGTCGCCCAGATCGGGGTCGGCAGGCAAGTGCGAGAATTCCGCCACGATCCGCTGATCGCGCAGATAGGAGGGGGCCGTCTCGTCGCGCTCCAGGCGGGCAAGGTAGCGCCGGATCAGGTCGCGTCCCTTGCGTCCCACCGTGATCCAGTGCACAGGCCGTTCGTACTGCTCGACGAAACGAATGGCGCGCCGCACGATGTTGGCGTTGTATGCGCCAGCCAGGCCGCGATCGCCGGTGATGAGCAAAACCGCGATACACCGCACCTCTGGCCGCACTTCCAACAACGGGTGCAGCGGCACACCGGTGCTCTGCGCAGCCACATTGACCAGCACATCATAGGCGTGCTGCGCATAGGGCCGACTAGCCAGCACCGCCGCCTGCGCCTTGCGCACCGACGAAGCCGACACCGCTTCCAGCGCGCGCGTCACCTGATTGATGTTCTTCACCGACCGGATGCGGCGTCTGATCTCACGTGTCGAGGGCATTTGCCTTCCCCCTTCTGGTCAGCCCGCTAGTCGGCGGCGTGCAGTTCGGACCACGCCACATTGAACCCGTCAATGGCCTCGGTCAGCAGCGCTTCGATCTCCGGCGTCATCTGGTAATTGACCGTCTTCACTCGCTCTTCCAGATCGGGGTAGTTGCTGTGCAGGTAGGTCAGGAATTCCGCTTCCCACCGCTTGACTTGCGGCACCGGCACGTGATCCAGCTTGCCGCGCGTGCCGGCGAAGATCAGCGCCACCTGATCCATCAGCGGCGTAGGCTGATACTGCGGCTGTTTCAGAATTTCCTGCAGGCGCATCCCACGGTCAAGCTGCTGCTGCGTGGCCTTATCCAGGTCGGAGCCGAACTGCGCGAAGGCGGCCAGGCTGCGGAACTGCGCCATGTCCAGGCGCAACATGCCCGCCACCGTCTTCATGATCTTGCGTTGCGCGTCACCGCCTACACGGCTGACGCTCAGACCCGTGTTCACCGCCGGACGCACGCCCGAATAGAACAGGTCGCTTTCCAGGTAAATCTGCCCGTCGGTGATCGAGATCACATTGGTGGGGATATAAGCGGACACATCGCCCAACAGGGTTTCGATAATCGGCAGCGCCGTCAGGCTACCACCGCCGCGCTCGTCCGAAAGCTGCGCGGCGCGCTCCAACAGGCGGCTGTGCAGGTAGAACACGTCGCCCGGATACGCCTCGCGCCCCGGCGGACGGCGCAGCAACAGCGATACCTGGCGATAGGCCCAGGCGTGCTTGGACAGGTCGTCGTAGATCACTAGGGCGTCGCGCCCCTGCTCCATGAAATACTCGCCCATGGCGCAGCCAGCGTAGGGGGCAATGTACTGCAGCGCCGCCGGATCAGAAGCCGACGCCACCACCACAATGGTGTGTTCCATCGCGCCGTATTGCTCCAGCGTCGCCACCACGCCGGCCACCTGCGCGCGCTTCTGGCCGATGGCCACATAGATGCAGATCAGGTCTTGCCCCTTCTGGTTGATGATCGTGTCAATGGCGATGGCCGTCTTGCCCGTCTGCCGGTCGCCGATGATCAGTTCGCGCTGCCCGCGCCCGATGGGGATCATCGCGTCAATGGCGCGGATGCCGGTCTGCACGGGGCGGTACACGTTGCGGCGCTCGATCACGCCGGGCGCGATACGCTCGATGGGCAGATACCCGTCCGCCACGATCGGCCCTTTGCCATCAATGGGATTGCCCAGCACATCCACCACGCGCCCGATCAACCCATCGCCCACCGGCACCGACACAATGCGCCCGGTGCCGCGTACCTCATCGCCCTCTTTAATGTCCACGTAATCACCCATGATGATCACGCCGACGTTGTCCTCTTCCAGGTTGAAGGCGATGCCCATCACGCCGTTGGAAAACTGCACCAGTTCCTGGGCGCGCACCCGCTCCAGCCCGCTGACACGGGCAATGCCGTCGCCCACTTCGACGACATAGCCCACATCTACTGCTTTGATCTCACGCTCGAAGCCCTTGATCTGCTCCAAAAGCCCCTTGGTGATCTCTTTGGTTAGCTCCGCCATATAGCCTGTTCTCCTCACCGCCAGGGAAAACGTTCCCGAATAAATCAGGCAAGGCGCGCCGCCCCGCGCCGCCGCGATAAGGGCACAGCACGGCATCCCTGATCATGTCCGAGATGCAGATCGCGCCGCGCCGCCGACTGATCGGTAGTCACATCCGATCCGGTCGCCAGCCAGTATTGTAAAATATAGAACAATTAAAGGCAATTTTCAAAAAACTTATGATAATTTCTGGGCTGCCTGCTCAGCCCTCATTCTCGTCGTGATTGTTTTCATCGGGGTGCCGACCGGCCAGCCGCGACACCTTGCGCCCGCCGCCCAGTCCCACGCTACGCTGATACGCCGCCCAGATGGCCCGCGAGACCACCGTGCGCAGGCCGCCCTTTTCCAACTGATAGAGCGCTTCCGCCGAAGTCCCACCGGGGCTGGTGACTTCGTTGCGCAGCATGGCCAGGTGCGCCCCTGACTGCGCCGCGTATTCCACCGAGCCGCGCATGGTCTGCAAGACGAGCTTTTCCGCCACATGGCGCGAAAAGCCCAGGTGCACCCCTGCGTCCACCATCGCTTCCATGAACAGGAAGATATAGGCCGGGCCGGTGCCGCTGAGCGCCGTCGCCATATCCAGGTAGTCTTCGTCCTGCACGAAGATTTCTTCGCCGAAGGCGCGCAGGAGCATTCGCGCCTGTTCGCGCTGCGGTTCGGGGACTTCGGACGTGGCCGTCCACACGCTGATACCTTGCCCGATGCGCGCCGGCGTGTTGGGCATCACCCGCACCACCGACGCATTGGCCAGCCCGTCGGCGATCTTCTTGATGGGCGCGCCCGCTACAATGCTCACCACCAGCGAGCAGGTGCGCGCTCCGCCCCGCACTTCCGGCAAGACCTTGTCGAGCACCTGCGGCTTGACCGAAAGGACCAGGATATCGGCTTTGGTCGCTGCTTCCAGATTATCCGTGGTCGTGCGGACGCCGTAACGCGCCGCCAGTTCGTCCAGCCGTTCCTGGCGTGGGTCAGCGGCGATGATCTGCGCTGGCAGGATCATTTGCTGCTTCAGCAGACCGTGAATCATGGCCTCGCCCATATTGCCGCTGCCGATGAAGGCGATGGTCAAATCTCCAAACATGCCCGTCATCCCCTCGCAATCGCTGGCGCTGATGATCCTGCACTACGCCGTAGCAGGCTCACGGCGTCAGGTAGTACGTCATGTGTTGCAGGTGCGCTGCCGGATCAATGTATTGCACCCGCACTCCCGGCGGCACCGTGATGGTGATGGGTGCGTAGTTCAATAGCGCCTGCACGCCTGCCTCGACCAGCTTGTCGGCGACGCTTTGCGCCTCCGAAGCGGGCACAGCGATCATGGCGATGCGAATGTTCTGCCGCGTGATTTCCTCGACCAACTGACTCATGGGCAGCACGGTCAACTCGCCGATACGTTCGCCCACCTTGGCCGGGTCGGCGTCGAACAAAGCCGCCACCCGGAAGCCGCGCGCCTGAAAACCGCGATAGTGCGCAATGGCCCGCCCCAGGTCGCCAATGCCCACGACCGCCATCAGCCACTCCCGATCCACTTTCAGAATCTGGCGCAGTTGCTCATACAGGTAGCGAACATTATATCCCGTCCCCTGCTTGCCAAACTCGCCGAAATGCGACAGGTCTTTGCGTATCTGCGCCGAACTAATCCCCAGGCGCTCACCCAGTTCGTGCGAGGAAGTGTACTCGCGATTTTCCTGGATCATACGGTTGAGGGCACGTAGATAGATTGGCAAGCGCCCGATCACAATATCTGGAATAGCGGCTTTGTTTCCCATCCAGTCGCGGCTCCCTTCTCGCCCGACGGCTGCGCTCTCATCGTCCTGATAATATGCCCGAAAATACAGCTCACGGAGAAATGTGAATAGTATAACAAGCCTAGCACGCTTCGCACATAAAAACAATAATCATTCCAAAAAACTCGCCAACCCCGCTCTGATCATTGCCTGGGCGACTGCGCCCTGTTATCATCCCCTCAGCGCCTGTGCCTGCCTGGAACACCTGCCATGCCTCAATCTCGTCCGGTTACCCGCCTCACCCGCCGCGACCTGCTTGGTCTGGCAGGCATGGCCGCCGCCGGGAGCGGGCTGGCCTGTCTGGGTACGGTGCTCGGCTACCTGGCCCTGGATCGTCTGGTCAGTCCGCAACGCCCTACTGTCACGCCGTCCCCTCCCCCAACACGCCCCGCTGTGCTCAAGCAGATCGATCGCCCCGGCATCCTCTCCCGACAGGACTGGGGCGCGCGCACCCTGAATCACGAAGCACCCAATGAGTTTGGCTTTTACAGCGCCGAAAACCCCGACGGCTGGCGCGTCTACGACGAAGACCTGCGCATCGTCTACCGCACCGTTGTCGTTCATCACTCCGTCCTCTACGAAGACGACGATCTGTCCACCATGCGCGCCATCCAGGAGCAGCATATGGACTTGCGCGGTTGGGCGGACATCGCCTATCACTTCGGCGTCGGCCAGAGCGGACAGGTCTTCGAAGGCCGCTCGCTGACCGTGCGCGGCACGCACGTAGAAGGCTTCAACACGGGCAGCGTGGGCGTTGTCTTCCTGGGCGACTTCTCTGTGAACCACCCCTCCTCTTTTCAGTTCGAAGCCGGACGCCGCCTGATCGACTGGCTGGCGCTGCGCCTGGAACTCACATACCTGGCCGGACACAGCGATTTCAACCCCGACACTGACTGCCCTGGCCGGTATCTGCGCGAGCTACTGCCCATACTGGCACAGTCTGCGGGCCTGTCGCTGGGCACGGCAGGTTACTTCGCCGGAGACTGATTGCTCTGGAATCAAAAACGCCCCACCGACGGGAGCGCCCTGTTCCCCAGGCTACCCATTCAGATCAACATCCGGCGTCCACGATACCATACGTACAGCGCCGCCCCTATCACGACAGCCAATGCCCCCAGCGCCACTGCCACTACGGACGGCTCGCCGTCACCGGGCAACGCCTCGCCAGGCGGGTAGCCAGTCGAGGGCAGCCCGGTAGGAGTGAATAACTCCCCTACCGCGCTCTGCGAAAAGGTGCCCGACGGCCCCTGGCCCGCCAGCACCGCCTGCATCACCAGCACCCCATTGGGTGGAGAACGTAACACCCTCGTGCGTACCAGCACCCGCGCTGTCTGCCCGGGGTACAATTCTGGCACAGTGAAGACCCCCGCCCGGTCGCTCACTGTTACCGCACCATGCGCGTTGTCGGCATCCTCAATACGCAGCTCGGATGGCGCTGTCAGCGTGATCAGCAGGTCATGCCCTGGCGCAGTACCCATATTGCTCACCGAGATCGCCCATATGACGGGTTCGCCAGGCAGACCCAGCGCACCTTCCACCAGCATACCGGTCACCGACAGCGTCGCCTGAAAGGTCGGCTCTCCCCGGCAGGCCGGACACAGCCGCTCGCCTGTGCTGTCTGCCTCCACCGGCACAGGTTGTCCCGTCCCCGGCAGGCGCTCAGCCGCCCAGGTTGTGCTGGCGGGCAATGATCCCCATAAAAGCACTGCGCTGGTCAGGATCAGCGCTGTCCTGACACGCATGATTCCCCTTAGTTCCTGGTAATCTTTGGTCTCATTATACCTGGGTACCACCGGGCCGAAAAAAACTGCCCCTGTCCTTGGGTGCTTGCAAAGGTTGACTCCCCTCGCCCCGCGACGCAGCCGCGAGGGAGAGGGGATGCAGAGGTGAGGGGCAGCAGACTGCTGCAAATCGCCTGTCACATTTTGCACGCACCTGTCACTTGTCACACATGACCCGCCCTGTTACCATTGGCTCAGAGCGAAAAACGCCCTGGTTACGCGGCTATACGTCAGACTCGCCCCGCGACTGACGTTACGTTTGGGCAGAAAGTGCGCCCTCATGCAAACACGAGCAGACAGAACGCGGCTAAACGCTACCTTCGAGGATGTCAACGCGCGCATCATCGAAGGGTTGGGCCAGCTTGCCAGTTACTTTGGGTTTTCCAAGGTGATGGGTCAGTTATTCGGCGTGCTCATGCTCAGCCCAGAACCGCTCAGTCTCGACCATCTGATGGAACGCCTGGGCCTGTCCAAGGCCAGCGTCAGCACGCACATGCGCACCCTGGAGCACATGGGCATTGTGCGCGAAGTGTGGGTGAAGGACGACCGCCGCAAGTACTACCGTGCCGAAAGCGACTTCTGGCAAATCCTGACCAATATCCTGCGCAGCCGCGAACTGCGCGACGTCAATCAGGCGCTCCAGGTGCTTGATGACAGCGCCGGGCGTCTGCAACAGGCACTGCCCGGCATGAGCGACGAAGACCGCCAACTGGCCGAGTTCTATCTGGAACGGCTGGGGCAACTTCAGGAGTTCTTCCGGCTGGCGCAGGTATTGCTGATGTCGCTCATCGGACACGCGCAGGGTCAGCCGGGGACGTCCGATCACGCCGGGCCGTGACCGGTCATGCGCATTACCGCCCGATGACCAGCACTGTTATAATTTGTTCAGAAAGTTATGAAAGACACAAACAGAATGCTCTGCAGGTGCACAGCTCAGGTTTGTGTCTTCAGCCCAATCAGCGCGAGGCAGCATGACCAGCGAGATACCCCTCCAGGCAGTTGAAGAACTCTTGCTCAGCGTGACGCGCAGCGCCGTGCCTTTGCTCAGTGAGACGACTGCGCATATTTTGTCGGCAGGCGGCAAGCGTCTGCGTCCGCGCCTGGTGTTGCTGGCCTACGCTGCCGCGGGTGGCACCAACATAGATGAGGCTGTCCCCCTGGCCGCTGCCGTAGAGATCATTCACACCGCCACCCTTGTGCACGACGACATCAACGATCACGGCACCCTGCGGCGCGGTCGCGAGACCGTCAATTCGCGCTGGGGCAGCACTTTCGCTCTGCTCACCGGTGACTTCATGTTCACCAAGACCTACGAGATCATGGCTCCCCAGCCCGCCGAACTCAACCGCATCCTGGCCCGTGCGGCCACTCAGTTGGTGGAAGGGGAGACGCTGCAGATTCAGGCCGCCCGCCAGGGCACGCTCGACCGCGATACCTACTACGAAATCATCGCCAGGAAGACAGCAGCGCTCTTTGTCGCTTGCACCGAGCTGGGAGCCACTGCCGCGGGCGCGCCGCCAGAATGGGTTGAAGCACTGAGCACCTACGCTTTCAACCTGGGATTGGCCTTTCAGATCGTAGACGACATCCTCGACCTCATCGGCGACGAACAGACCCTGGGCAAGAATGCAGGTATGGACCTGGCCCAGGGGCGCGGGCTGGGTGCGGTGCGCGACGACAGCAACGCCCCCGACGCCCTGCCCGCCACTGCCCTGCAGGTCACGTCGGATACAGCGGGCGGGCCTTTCAAGGAATCGCTGCTGGCTGATCACTCGTTGGAAACCGCTATCGCACTGGGACGCGCCAAAGCCCAGGAACTGGTCGAGCGCGCGTTGGCCAGCCTGGACATACTCCCCCCCTCGCCCGCCGTCGAGGAGCTGCGCCACCTGGCCCGGCAGGTCATCAGCCGCGATCGCTGATGTGGCACGACCCTCCTACCGGCTTGTTTCCCCTCGCTTGGGCGCGTGCAAAAGTTGACAGCGGCTTTGCTGTGCCCGATGACCCTCATCCCTCAGCCCCTTCTCCGCGCTGCGGGCGAAGGGGAGCACTCGCGCGATAAATAGTCCCTTCGCCCCGCGACGCAGTCGCGAGGGAGAGGGGATTGAGGGATGAGGGGCAGCAGACTGCTGCAAATTGCCTGACACATTTTGCACGCGCACCCCTCGCTTCTGCCGGTTGACGCCTGCTGCCCGCCGCGTTAGACTCCGGCTGCTATGACCTTCGACGAAGCGACTATTCACGTGCGCAGCGGTGACGGCGGTGCCGGCATCGTTCATTTTCGGCGCGAGAAGTATGTGCCGCGCGGTGGCCCCAGTGGGGGCGACGGCGGCAAAGGGGGCGACGTCTATCTTGTCGTCAAACCCACTCTCAACACGCTGAGCGCCTTTTCCCACCAATCGCGCTTCCGCGCCGAGAATGGCGCGCCCGGCGGCCCTCACAACAAGACGGGCCGCAATGGGGCGGACCTCTTCATTGAAGTGCCGCCCGGCACCATCGTGCGCGACGCGGACACGGGCGAAGTGCTGGCCGACCTGACCAGGCCGGGGCAGCGCGTCTTGGTGGCGCGCGGCGGGCGCGGTGGGCGCGGCAACGCCCGCTTCGCCACCAGCACCAATCAGGCTCCGCGCATCGCCGAGAAAGGCGAACCGGGCGAGGAACGCACCTTGCATCTGGAACTGAAACTCATCGCCGATGTGGGCATTGTGGGCGTGCCCAATGCGGGCAAGTCCACCTTGCTTTCGGTCATCAGCAACGCCAAACCCAAGATCGCCGACTATCCCTTCACCACTCTTCAGCCCAACCTGGGAGTCGTCGTATTGGATGACCGCGATCTGGTCTTCGCCGACATCCCTGGCCTGATCGAAGGGGCACACAGCGGCGCAGGGCTGGGCCACGACTTTCTACGCCACATTCAGCGCACGCGCGTGCTGGTGCATTTGCTCGATGGCGCTGCGCCCGACCCCATCGCTGACTTTCATCAGATCAACACAGAACTGGCCCTCTTCGACGATGCGCTCGCCAGTAAACCGCAAATCGTGGTGCTCAACAAGCTCGACCTGCCCGAAGCGCAGGCCCTCTGGCCGAAGGTGCACGCCGAATTGACCTGCCTTGGTTACGAAGCCCTGGCCATCTCCGCCGCCACCGGGCAGAACGTGCGCGCTGTGATCTACCGTGCGGCCCAACTGCTCGACAGCCTGCCCGCCGAAGCGCCCGAAGTAGCCGAGCGCCCTGTCTTCCAGCTCGAAGACGATCCGCTCGCTTTCACCGTCACCGTGTTAGGTGACGGCGAATTTCGCGTATCGGGCAAGCGCATCGAGCGCGCCGTCGCCATGACCTACTGGGATTACGATCAGGCGGTCGCGCGTTTCCAGCGCATCCTGGCATCCATGGGCATCACTGCCGCGCTAGAGCAGGCCGGCATCAAACCTGGCGACACCGTCTACATTGGCGACATGGAACTGGAATGGGGCGAATAGCCCGGCTATGGGCTATGATGTCCAGCGTTGCCCCTGCTCGCAGGAGGGAGTCATGATCGGTCGTGCTTGCGTTGCGCTAGGCGTCGCGTTCTTGCTGACCCTGCTGCTGCCCGCTTGCAACGACTCGCCTCCACGCGGCTTGGTTCTGGAGGAAGAAGAAGAGACGGAGCTTCTTAGCGTGCGCATTGATGCGCAGGGGAACATTTCTTTTCGCGTCCCCTCCGACGCGAAAATGCCGGAATTGCTGGGCACAGGCGAGCCGGACGACGCCTTCAACCCCACGTCGTATTATGGCGTCTCCAATACATTGACCATCCGCATCAACGGGCGCGACCTGTTCTTCAATCTGCATGGTACACTGTTCCGGTTGGAATACCGCTCGCTGGCCTATCACACTACCAATCTCATCCAGTATGGCAAAGACCTGATCTTGGTGGTCGAGCCAGGCCTGCGCACGTCAGATACGGTCACGTTGCTGCCGATCAACGAGCGCCTCAAGACCGAAGCTGTCTGGGTCACTCTGGAATACGTGGAACTGGACGGACAGACCGTCCGTGTCTTCTTTGACGTAGCCCGCGCCCCGGACTCTACTGCGCCGCCTGTCACCTTCACTCCCAACCAGAGCTGCCTGCATGAGACCCAGAGCGGTCTGCTCTCCATCGGCGAGGCCGAGAGCTACGAGTATATGCCGTCGGCGGTCACCCTGTCGGTCAACGAGCCGGGTGAGCATCTGCACGGCTACGTCGAATACCCGCGCCGCCTGCTACGCCCAGACTATCGCTACGAATTCCGCTACGAGTGCGCAGACGCCTATACCTTCGAGTTGCCTTTCAAAGTCGAGCAATAGCGAGGGATGATGCCAGACCCTATGCGCGCATCCGCCGAGCGCCTGGGAGTCTTCGGCGGCACGTTCGACCCACCCCACCTCGGCCACCTGATCCTGGCCGAGACCGCCGCCGATTGCCTGGGCCTGAGCCGGGTCTTGTTCGTCCCCGCCGCCGATCCGCCGCACAAACGCCCGCCGATCATCCGCGCCGCCGCCGGTCACCGCCTGGCCATGACCGAACTGGCCATCGCGGATAACCCGCGCTTTGCCCTCTCACGCGCTGATATAGACCGGCCCGGCCCGCACTATACTGTGGACATGCTACGCCTGCTCCAACAACAATACCCTGCCGCAGCTATGTTCCTGCTGCTTGGTGGCGATTCGCTGCGCGACCTCCCCACCTGGTCGCGCCCCACAGAATTGATCGCGCTGGCATCCCTGGCCGTTATGCGGCGACCCGGCATCAAGCCAGACCTGAACGCGCTGGAGCACGCCATACCAGGTCTCCGCGCGCGTCTGCACTGGATTCCGGCCCCGCCAATTGATCTGTCTTCCTCGACCATCGCCGATCTCATCGCCGCGGGACGCAGCGTCCGCTACCTGGTGCCCGATCGCGTCCTGGATTACATCCTGACACATAGGCTTTACAGGGAATAGCCATGCTACACAGAATATCTACCAGCCAACAAATCGTGCGGCTTCAATTGCCTATCGCTCTTATCCTGTCGCTGATCCTGCTCATCTCTCTGGTGCCTTTACCAGTTGCCGCCCAGGAGGTTTCGCCCAGTCCCGTCCCGACCGACACGCCGGAACCGCCCACGGCCACTCCCTTGCCGCCGCCTACGTTCACCCTGCCCGCGCCGACCCTGGTACCGCCTACCCCTCTGCCCACCGTCACCCCTACCCCCCTCACGGTTGCCGCCGAGTCTGGACTGGCAAACGTTCAGCGCGACGGCGTACTGCGCGTAGGGACGTACTTCAACGCCTATCCCTTCGCTTGGCTCAACGAACAGGGCCAGGTGGCAGGCTACGAGATTGACGTGCTCAATGCCATCGCCATCGAGTTGGGCGTCGGGCTGGAATTCGTGCAGGTTACCCATCACAACGCGCGCGACACGCTGCTCAGCGGCCTGGTAGATGTGCTGGCCGGTCAGCAGTTCCACACCCGTGATGGCGAAACCTGGTTCGATTTCACCCATCCCTACTATCTCAATACCGAGCGGATGGTCGTGCTGACCGAAGCGCCCTACGTCACCCTGCAAGACCTGGCCGGTCAGCCCGTCGGCGTGACCATCGGCAGCCGCAGCGAACACGCCCTGCGCCTGTGGAGCGAGCAGCACGGCGTGACGTTCGACATCCGCTTCTACTTCAGCGAGAGCGCCGCGCTCGACGCGCTGGCCGCTGGCGAGGTACAGGGCATGGTCGGCACACTCGACAGTCTGCGCCGCGCTGGTCGCCAGGGCATGCGCCTGATTGACGAACCGGTGCTGGAAGAATATCATGCCATGGTCGTGCGCCGTCACGATGTCAACCTGCGCGACGTGCTCAACCGCTCGCTGCAACGCCTGAAGGCCAGCGGTCGGCTAGACGAAATCTTCAGCGCCTGGTTCGCCGAAGACCCGGTCAACTTCGATGTCCTGGTGCCCGTCTACGAGCGCCTCTATGAAGACGAACGCGCCCTGGCCGACTTCCCCGCCGACATGCCCATCCCTGCTGTTTCCGTGCAAACGCGCATCGCGCAAGGGCAGCCGGTGCGCGTGACGGGCATCGTCCCCGCCGGGCAGGAAACGTCCGCCTACTGGGCCCTCATGAACGACTTCAACCGGGCGCTGGTCGAGGAAATGGCGCGGCGCTGGGGAGCTACCGTCGAATACCTGCCCAATCCACCTGAGAACGCGGCGGCGCTGGTTGCCGGAGGACAGGCCGACCTGGCTGTGGGAGTCAGTCCCGCCTGGGATGCCACCTTGCGGCTGGAGTACTCGCTGCCCTACCTGACCCATGGCGACCGCCTGATGGTCCCCCAGGGATCGCAGATCACCACTGGTTTCGCCGACCTGCTGGGTACTGGCTGGTGGATCGGCTACTTCGCCGACAAGCCGGGCGACGCCGACCTCATCCGCAAGTACGCCGAGATGTTCAACGTCAGCCGTAATATCAACGATCCCTTTGCCATCAACCGCGAAGCCGACGCCATCAACACCCTGACCGTCGCGCGCAACGTAGATGCCATCTTCGGCGACAGCCTGCGTCTGAACGGATTACTGCGCCAGGCCGGCGACAGCGCGGGAGTCAAGATTCTGCCCACCGAATACGGCGATGACCGCCCCATCACCTTCGCTACGCCCTATGGCGACGCCGATTTTCGCAACCTGATCGACTCCACGCTGCAAGACATGGCCCGCGACGGCACGTATCAGACGTTGTGGCAGACTTACTTCGGCCTGGGCGACCCGCTGCCGATCCTCTACTTCGCCCCCATCAATCCCGATCTGCCCGCCGAATGACTGCACGAGCCTGGCGACGACTCGCCCTTTCGAGCGTGAAGTTGTCGCCAGGCTCGCCGCTACAGACAGAAAACGTCATGTTCAGCGATCAAGCGTCGCCGTAGTCAACCGACCAGTCCAGATGCAGGAAGCGAGCGAAAAGCTGCGCCCGCCAGACGTAGCGCAGCACCAGCAGCCAGGCAACGGTTATGCCAACCACAACCGCCCAGTCCTGAGCTTCGAGCGGCAGCAGTTCGAACAACCGTCGCAGCGGCTCATAGGCCATGATCACCGCGAACAGACCGCCTAGCCCCAGGGCCAGCAACGTCGGTCGTGCATCGCCGCTGTAGCGATCCCCACCCGCCAGCCAGGGCAACGGCGGCTCGACGAACATCACCAGGGCCAGCCCCACCAGCACCGAGAATACCGTCAGCACCGACTGAGAGAACAGCACGGCCACTTCGTAGCGAAATTGATCCGGCGTGTAGATTTCGTAGTCAATGCCCGCGTAGACCTGGAACGAGGCCACATCTTCGCGCAGCACAGGGATTGTCCGCCCCTCGTTGACGATGCTGTTGAAGACGTACACATAGAGCAAGAAAGCGAACAGGAAGGTGACGATCCCCGCTGGAAAGGCGAAATGCAACACCGAGCGCAAGAGAGATTGCCGCGATCGCTCTGGCCGCGCCCACAGGGCGATGGCAAAGGTCGGGACGCCGATGGTGAGCAGCGCCACCAGCGTGATATGTTTGGGCACATAGGGGAAGCCGACACCCACCACCGAAGTTGAGAGAATCATCAAGACCAGCGTGACAGCGCGCGCCAGATACAGCCGCAGGATGTCGCGCATCCCGCTGACGATGCGCTGCCCTTCCAGCAGCGCCTGCGGCAGCGCAGCGAATGAATCGCCCAGCAGCACCATGTCGGCCACGCTGCGGGTCGCGCCGCTGCCGCTCTCCATGGCAATGCCCAGATCGGCCCGCTTCAACGACAGCACATCGTTGACGCCATCGCCGATCATCGCCACGTAGTGCCCCTGGCTCCGCAGCGCCTTGACCAGCCGCTCTTTTTGCAGCGGCGTGATACGCCCGAAGATGCTCGCTTCTTCTGCCACCCGCGCCAGCTCTGCGTCGCTCAGGTCTTCCAGTTCCGTCCCAGAGACCACCCCATCAGTGGCCAACCCCACCTGCCGGGCCAGCGCCGCGACTGTATGCGGGTTGTCACCGGAGATGATCTTCAGCGCGACCCCTGCGCGGGTGAACTGCGCCAGCGTCTCGCGGGCATCGGGGCGCAGCTCGTCGCGGAAGGCTATCAGCCCCAGCGGTTGCAGCGAGGGCAACACTGGCTGCCCCTGGCTGTCGTGCAGGTAGATCACAGCGGGGTTATAGGCGAAGAGCACCACCCGCAGCCCGGCCTCGATCCACGGGGTGACGTCGGGCAGCGCCTCCAGGGCAACGTCGAGGTACGGCGCGAGCATCTCCGGCGCGCCGAGCACATAGGTCCCGCTACGCCGCTCGTCGCTGAAGACGAGCGCACTCCACTTGCGCGCCGACGAGAAGGTCACCTCGTCCAGGACGCGCAGCTTTTCGCCCGGCAACGCTGTCAGCAGGGCCTCAGTCGTTTTGGTGGTGGTACTGGCGTTGCAGGCGAAATCGCCCAGCGCCCGCTCCAGGGCTTCGCGCGTCCATTCCACCGTCAGCACGTCGTGATAGGCGATCTTGTTGGCGGTGAGCGTGCCCGTTTTGTCCATGCACAGCACATCCACGTTGCTGAGCGACTCGACCGAATTGGCCTGCTGCACCAGCGCCCCCCGCGCTACCATGCGCACGGCCCCCATCGCATAGGCCACGATCACCATGAAGAACAACCCGTTGGGCACCAGCCCGGCGATCACCGCCGCCGTCTGCACCCGCCGCATCAGGGGAATCTCGGAGAGCAGCGAGGAAATGAACAGCAGAAGGCCGAAGAACATGGCAACCAGCATCAGCATGCGGATGACGAAGTCCACGTCGCGTTGTAGCGGCGTCTTGACTACGCGAAAGGTGCGCGCTTCTGCCGCTACCTTGTTGGCGAAACTCCTGGCTCCCACGCGCCGTATCACATACAGGGCCGTGCCGGACACCACAAAACTGCCGGATAGCAGCGAATCGCCTGCCTGCTTGGGGATATGGTCAGACTCGCCTGTCAGCAGCGACTCGTCCACTTCGATCTGCCCGCTGCCCACAACGATGCCATCCGCCACGATCTGATCGCCCGCGTGCACAACCACCACATCCCCGCGCACCAGCTCCGCCGGATCAATGGTGCGCTCCTGTCCCTCGCGGATGACGGTGACTTTGGGGCGGGTGAGCAAGGCGATCCGGTCGAGCTTGCGCTTGGCGCGTACCTCCTGGATGACGCCAACGATAATGTTCATCAGGATCAGGCTGACGCTGGCCAGCGCCTCGTCCGGACGCCCGATCGCTACCATCACCGCGCCGATGCTGAACAGCACCAGGTTGATCAGCGTCAGCACATTCTGCCGCAGAATATCCGCCAGCGAGCGGCTGGTGGGCAACTGAAAGTCGTTGCCTTCGCCTCGCGCCCGCCGTGTCCGGACTTCCAGCTCGTCCAGGCCGGTGATCTGGCTCATCTCGTTGAGCCGCTGCACTGTCGTGGCCATCGAACCATGCCCTGAGGACAACACCGGATGCCTCCTCGTCTTTCCCTGCTCAGTACGGACGTTGCCACAGAAAGCGCAACAACTCGCGGAAGTAATGGCGCTGCGGCATGTAGGTCAGCAAGGTATCTTCGAAGCGAACCGGTCGCACGCCGCAATAATCATAGAGATTCCCCAGCTTCGCCGTGCGGTTACCGGCCAGGATGTCCAGCCACTGCGAGGTCATCGGCCAGCGTCGCACCACCCGCTTGACCCAGCGGTTGAGCGACCGCAACAGGTAGGGCGGCACCGGCACGATGATCCGGTGGGCTCCCGTCACCCGCATCACAGTGCGCACCATCTCGTTGTAGGTCAGGTACTCCGCCCCTCCTACCTCGATGGTAGTATCTACCAGGTCTATCCGCTCCAGGCTGTTGACCAGCGCCGCCGCCAGGTCTTCGACGTAGAGCGGATGCAGCAGGCTCTCGCCTCGGCCCGGCTGCAGAAAGAAGACGGGATTCGAGCGCAGCAGCATGGCGATTCCATTCACGAAGCGGTCTTCCGGGCCGAAGATCACACCGGAACGCACGATGGTATAGGCGATGCCGCTGTTGCGCACCAGCGTTTCGACCTGCCCTTTGACGCGCAGCAGATCGTAGGCCGACGCCGGTTCAGCCCCCAACTGACTCAGGGTAAACAGTCGCCCAATGCGCGCTGCGCGTGTCGCCGCGATGATGTGCTGTGTGCCTTCGATGTCCACCCGTTCCAGGTCGCGGCGCGACCCCCACCACTGCGCGCTGACCAGGTGAAAAACCGTGTGCACACCCTGCATGGCCTTGTAGAGCGCCTGCGCATCGTCCAGTTGCCCGGCCACCACGTCCACCCCCTCAGGCCAGGCCGGAAGGCGTCCCCGCCTGGGCTGTATGTAGACTCGAACAGGGTAACCGGCCTGGCACAGGCGCGGCACCAAGTGCCGCCCCACCAGCCCCGTAGCTCCAGTGACTAGAATCATGGCGCTGCCTCCGCCGCGCGATTATATACGACCCTTCCCGCCTGCCAAGTAGGGTGTCCGCTGCCCCTTGCAACCATTTCGTCCCGGCAGGGTTATAGTCCATGCACACATCGAGCCGCTCAATCTGCGGTATAATTGATGTCCTACCCCCGCCTGAACCAGAGGGCGGGGCCGGAAAACCTGGGCGCTGTAGTTGGTCGGGGCAGCGCCAGCCTGACAGTGGAGGAAGAACCTGTGAACTTCAAACGGGTGGTCGTCACCGGCCTGGGGATCATCTGCCCGGTAGGCAACTCGCCAGACGAAGCCTGGCAGAATGCGGCCAACGGCATCTCTGGTGCACAGCATATCCCGGAATTTGAGGAACTGGGACTGAAGGTGACTTTTGGCGCGCCGATCAAGAACTACGATCCCGCGCAGCACCTCAGCAAGCGCGATCTGCGCCGCACCGATCCGGTGACGCAGGTAGCGCACTACGTCTGCAAGCAAGCCCTGGAAGACTCCTGCCTGGACATCAGCAAGGAGAATCCCTGGGACATCGGCGTCGTCATCGGCACGGGCATCGGCGGCTTCGAGACCCTCTTCGATGGCATCAAGAAATTCCTGGAAGAAGGCCATGCCACCGTCAGCCCGCTGCTGCTGCCCATGATGTTGCCCGATAGCCCGGCGGGCAAGATCGCCATAGACTTCGGCCTGCGTGGCCCCAACATGTCCATTTCTACCGCCTGCGCCACTGGCAACAACAGCATCGGCGAGGCATTCGAGATGGTTCGCCGCGGCGCAGCCGTGGCCATGCTGGCCGGTAGCTCCGAAGCAGCGTTGCTCGGCCTGACTATCGCCAGCCTCTCGAACATGGGCGCCATCTCGCGCCGCAACGACGATCCGCAGGGAGCGTCGCGCCCCTTCGACGCCGACCGCGACGGTTTCGTGGTTGGTGAGGGAGCAGCCGCACTGGTGCTCGAAGAACTCGAACACGCCAAAGCGCGCGGCGCTCGCATTTATTGCGAACTGACCGGCTACGGTTCGACCTGCGATGCCTATCATGTGACCGCGCCTATGGAAAACGGCGAAGGCGCGCAGGAAGCCATGCGCCGTGCCCTGCGCGGCGCTGGGCTGAAGCCCGAAGACATCAGCTACATCAACGCGCACGGCACCAGCACGCCGCTCAACGATGTTAGCGAGACGCGCGCGATCAAAGCCGTCTTCGGTGACCACGCCTATCGGATACCGATCAGCTCGACCAAGTCCGTCACCGGTCATCTGATGGGCGCAGCAGGCAGCGTCGAAGCTGTCCTCAGCATCAAGGCGATTACCGAGCAATTCATCCCGCCTACCATCAACCTGCATGTGCCCGACCCAGAGTGCGATCTGGACTACACGCCCAATGTCGGCAGACCCGCAGCCGTCCAGCACGTGATGAGCAACTCGTTCGGCTTCGGCGGGCATAATGCTGTGCTCGTATTCAGCAAGTACGAAGACTGATCAGGGGTGCCGGGACATTCCGGCACCCACACTGGCAAGGTTCACCCATGATTGACAACATCCCACGCTCAGGCCAGCTGAAGCGCGGTCGTGCCACAGCGGCCAGGCGACCGCGCCCCCTGCGCTATGCCCATATCGTCGGCTGGGGCATGGAAGTGCCCTCGCAGGTGCTCACCAATAGCGACCTGGAGGCCATCGTGGACACCACCGACGAATGGATCACTTCGCGCACTGGCATCAAAGAGCGCCGTATCGCCGCCCAGCGCGAGACCACCACCAGCCTGGCAACCCGCGCCGCCCAGAAAGCCCTCGATGTCGCCGACATGCTGCCCAGCGACATTGACCTGATCATCGTCGCCACAGCTACCCCAGAGCACATCTTCCCCAGCACGGCCAGTCTGGTACAGGACTACCTGGGCGCGACCAACGCGGGGGCATTCGACCTCAGCGCCGCCTGTTCGGGCTTTGTCTACGCCCTGGACATGGCCGCCAGCAAAATCCAGACCGGTGCCATCAACACGGCTATCGTCATCGGGGCCGAGACGCTCAGCCGGGTCGTGGACTGGGCCGACCGCAACACCTGCATCCTCTTCGGCGACGGCGCAGGAGCGGTCGTGCTGCGCGGCAGCGATACGCCCGGCGGTGTGCTCAGCACCGTGCTGCGTTCCGACGGCTCCGGTTGGGATATGCTCACCCTGCCCACCGTCAACAGCCGCGACACCTACCTGCAAGACGGCTTGCACGAGATGCACCGCATTTATATGGACGGGCGTGGGGTGTTTCGCTTCGCCACCCATGTGATCGGCGACAGCATCCGCGATGCGCTCACCCTGGCGGGCCTGACACCCGACGATCTGGCGCTGGTGATCCCTCATCAGGCCAATCAGCGCATCATCGAACATGCTGCCAAAGCCCTCAAGATTCCTGAAGAGCGCGTCTACAGCAACATCGCTCGCTATGGCAACACGTCCGCCGCGTCCATCCCCATCGCGCTGGCCGAAGCCGTAGAACAGGAACGGCTGCACGCCGGAGACATCATCGCCATGGTCGGCTTTGGGGGAGGTCTATCGTGGGCCGCCGCGGTGATCGAGTGGACAGCGGTACCAGGGCGACCGGCTTATTCGATCACCTGGGGCCGCCGCCAGGGAGCCTATGCTTACGCCGGCGTCCGGCGTCCTCTGATCCGCTGGTGGCGCCGCCTGATGTTGCTCTCGCCTACCACGTGGATTCTCAAAGCGCGCGCTTTCCTGCGTCGCCGCCGCGCTCAATTGAGCAATCTGCGCAAAACCAGGGACAACTGACGAGCACTCAGCGGGCAAAGTGCGCCACGCACTCGATGTGATACGTTTGCGGGAACATGTCCACTGGCGTCACTGCCAGCAAGCGGTAGCCGTGCGCTGCCAGCCGCTTGGCGTCGCGAGCCAGCGTGGCTGGTTCGCAACTCACATAGACCACCGTGCGCGGAGCAAGCGCCACCAGCGCGTCGAGGGCCGCGGCTTCTACACCTGTGCGCGGTGGGTCGAGTACGGCTGCGTCGTAAGGCCCTTCCAGTTCGGGCAGCACATCTTCGACCGCACCCTCGATCAGATCGACGTTGTCGAGATCGGCCAGGTTCACATCGGCGTCGGTCACTGCGGGCGGATAGCTCTCCACCGACGTGACCAGCGCCGCCCGCTCGGCCAGAAAAGCCGTGAACAGCCCCACACCCGCATAGAGATCGAGCACCGTTTCGTCCCCGCGCAGATTGAGCGTCTCCAGCACCAGCCGAACCAGCGCCTCGGCCTGCGGCAGATTGACCTGGAAGAAACCGCCCGCCGTCACCCGGAAGGCACGCCCCGCCACCCGGTAGGTGACATGACTCGATCCAACCAGGTTGACCGGCTCATTATCGCTTAGCAGCAGATTGACCGAGACTGGCATGGTCACTTCCAGTTCCGGAGCCTGATCATCCTGCGTGCTCAGCACCAACATCAGGTCTCCGTCCGAGCCGACCTGAGCGCGCACGCGCGTCAGACCGGCCATCTCGTCGAAATTTAATTCGTCCAGCAGGGCGCGCAATTCCGGGCGCAGGATATGGCATTCTTCGATAGGCACCAGCGTTTCGTTGTCCGTGCCCACAAAGCACAGGTTGCCCGCCTCGTCCACATGAAAAGTCGCGTGATAACGGTACTCCCAGGGATCGGGGCTGGGAATGGTAGGGCGCACGGGCGGGTTGGCTATGCCACCAATACGCCGCAGTTGATCCACTACTACGTCGCGCTTATAGGCCGGCTGCGCAGCATACTCGATGTGCTGGAAATGGCACCCTCCACACCGACCAGGACCGAAGTGCGGGCAACGCGGCGTCACCCGCTGCGGAGAAGGAGTCAGGACGCGCTCGCACCAAGCGAAGGCGAACCGTCCGCGATCATCGTGAATGCGCGCCAGGATGCGCTCGCCAGGGATAGTATAGGGCGTGAAGATGACACGCCCGCCATGCCGGGTCAGCGTTTGCCCGCCATGCACCATCTCCGACGGCGTGATCTCAATTGTCTGGCCGGTCATAGGCGCTCCTCACCCTATCTGGCGAATGGTGGCCGAAGTATAGCGTACATCCAACAGGGCGCGAAGGGTCAGCCCTGGCAGGCATCCGCCACCTCTCGCCAGGCATGTATCGTCTACCCTGCTTGACGTTCCAGAACATTAGTGCTACACTGACTTCCGTCTGAAGCCATTCACCTGAGTGCAGGAGGCCGCCGGTGACGCTCGAATTCGACAAAGTTGTGTCGCAGGTACAGGCCATGGGTCATGCCCTCGCCGCGCGCAGCGCCACGCAGAGCGAACGCCTGGCGCTGGCCTGGGAGCGGCTATCGCTGCTGGAAGACCTGGAAGCAGTACACCAGCGCATCGCCCTGGTGCGCGAGCGCGATGCCGGCTTCCGCGGAGTGGCGCTGTTGCACGAACCTGCTAACCGCGCCTACCCCTTACCCCCCCTGCCCAAACGCGCCACCATCCTGGCCGCCGATGGCTCGCAGGTCTACCCGAACGCGCACGCTGCCGCGCTCTATTACCTGATCAACGTGGGCGTGTTCATCTACTACCATGGCACGGACGCCCTGCCGATCCCCCTCACTCAGCCCTCCCTGCACTACACCGACGACAAGCTTTACGACAAAGAGGGCCGTCTGATTACCAACGCGGCGGTCAATGCACGGCGCACCGAGCAGGAACTGGCCACCTTGGTAGATAAGGTTAAACAGCACCGTCCGAGCGACGGGCCACTGCTGGCGCTGCTAGACGGTCCGCTGTTGTTCTGGGCCGGCAAGGATGTGCCCGACGGCAAAGAGTTGCAGGCCCAATATCTGGGGCACCTGATTCGGCTACACGATCTGCACGCCAACGACCCTGCCGACCGCGACCGTCCCGTCTGTCTGGCCGGTTATGTGGATCGCCCGTCGAGCGCTTTTCTGATCAGCCTGCTGCACCTGATGAGCCTCGCCCCCGACGATGTGCGCAAAGCCAGGCTGGAGACTAACGGCGACCTGGAAGGGTTGACCGACCAGCCGTTGCTCTTCAAGCTGCTCAAGCCGGGCGAACGCTCGGCGTTGCTGGTGCAGCAGTCGCCCCAGAACAAACTGTATCACGACAAAGACCCCAAATATGAGATCGCCTGTTTCTACCTGAACGTGAGCGCAGCGCCACCCTATCATCTGGCGCGCGTGGAGGTGCCCATGTGGGTCGCCCGCCAACCGGCGCTGGTAGATATCGTGCACGCCCTGATTTACAGTCAGTGCCAGTTTATGTGGCGCTACCCCTACGCCCTCACCCGCGCCGACGAACTGGCCGTCGTGCGCGATCACGAACGCGCGCAGCTCAACGAATTGATCGAGATCGAGCTGCGCCGTCATCAGCAAACTGTCGCGCAGTCGGAGAAGCTGGAATCGAAGGCCGCGCGTCATGGGCGCACTCACTACGACCGCCGATAGGAGATTTCACCGCCGAGACACAGAGAGCGCAGAGGAAAATATTGTGGAGAAAGATCATTCTGTCCGTATGCTCACACAGCAGATCATTGGTGCAGCGATCGAAGTGCATCGGGCGCTTGGCCCAGGGTTACTGGAATCGGCCTATGAGACATGTTTGTGCCACGAGCTGTCACTGCGCGAGATCCCATTCGACAGACAGAAGCAACTTCCCGTTGTATACAAGGGTGTAGAAATAGAGTGCGGATACAGACTGGATTTGCTGGTAGCCGACACAGTAGTCGTTGAACTCAAGGCCGCGGAACAATTGCTGCCTGTTCACCAGGCACAGGTTCTATCGTACTTGCGTCTGGGTGGTTGGGAAGTTGGTCTGCTCATCAACTTTCATGTACCTGTCCTCAGGCAAGGCATAAGACGCATTGTCCTTGGACTCAAAGAGGCTTGAACACTCTCTACAAGAAGAACCGTGCGTCCTCTGCGTCTCCGCGGTTCAATAGTCTATGTGCTTGGCAGGAGAAACCTATGGCAGAACAACAAGCTCTTATCGGCCAGGTATTGCGGGCCAGCACGGTCGGCTTTGTGTGCGGCACGCGCAGCCAGTCCATCGAGCATCCGGCGTTCGGTGCATTCGTGCGCACCCAGCCAGACGGCGCGTCCAGCATGGCGGTGATCGGCCTGATTCACGCCATCAGCATTGACGACGACCCGCTAGTGCGCCAGATGATCCTGGCCAACAACATGAATCCGGCCACCATTCGCGATCAGCGCGAGAATCGCATGGTGCCGCTGGAGATCAGCGTGCTGAACGTCGGCTATGAGCAGGACGGCAAACTGTATCAGGCATTACCGCCCCGCCCGCCGCTGAGCCTGGACCCGGTCTATCTGTGCGATGCAGCAACCATAGCCCGTTTCACTGCACGGCTCGATTTCCTGCGCCTGGTGCTTTCGGCGGGCGATGTACCGACCGAAGAATTGCTGGCAGCCGCCCTGAAGAATGCGGCAGACGTGCGCCCGCTCGCAGAGCGACGGGCCTTTCTGATAGAGGCGGGTCGCCAACTGGCCGGTCTGCTCAGCCAGGAGTTGCCGCGCTTACAATACGTGCTGCGTCTGCTCACGCCCGCCTAGCAGGGCGATGCAGCGTCGCAAGATAGCGCCTGCGTGGCAACGAAACCAGACCGTCTTCCCAGGCGAAGTACCAGGCGGCGGCGAACAGAATAATGGGGTACAGCAAGTCCACAGGGGCGACGCGCGTGCCCAGCGCCAGGCGCAACAGGGGCGTGAACGTCGTCGCATAAGCCAGAGTAGCGAGGCGGCGACTGCGAGCAGCAATGAACAACACTGCTGGAATGAGGTTGACATAATGATTGCCGGTCGCATACTGGGCAAAAACCAGATTGGTCGCCAGGGCGATGCTCAGTGTCCAGCGGTGCAGCCCGACCCGCCACGCCAGCCACAGCGCCAGTGCCACACAAACTGTTGCCAGCAAGATCAGCGGCCAGAAAGGGAAGTCTATGCTGCGGGCAATGCGCCACAGGGTAAGCGTCAGGTAGGCCTTGTCCGGAGGATCAAGCTGATACATTTCCAGGTAGCGTAGCGGCCAGTCTACGCCGAGAATCACGAACGAGGCCAGCAGCGAGATCACCGGCAACACCAGAACCTTCGCCTGTTCGGCCCGCGACCAGTGACGGATAGCGATCAGATAGACAGCGGCGACCAGCACCACGTTGATGGGTTTGATTGCCATTAGCCAAAAGGCCAGCGATAGCATCCAGGGCCGACGCTGATGAATGGCCCACCAACCAAGCGCAACGCCCAGCGGCACAAAACCATCAACCTGAACGCGAATGAGCACATCGAAAGTGTGCAGATTGAGCAAGGCAAAGACCAGAGCATATCCGGGAAACGATCGCTTTTCGCGCACCAGATGCGTGCTGGCCAGCAGCATCACCATCGTACCGACTATGAACACCGCCTGTCCAACGCGCAGCGAGAGGGCCGTCAAAGGGACGAAAAACAGCAAAACCCAGGGAGCATTATAAAAGCCCAAAGTCTGTCGATCATAGAGCTGTGTTTCTCCGGCCAGAAGCTTCTTAGTGACCGGATGGAAAGTGAAGTAGTAGTCAACGCCGATCGGCCAGACCCTGGCCATCAGCACCACCAGCAAGAGGGTCACAGCGACCAGCATGGCCAGTGCCAGAACTGCAGAGATGGCCCGCGAACGAGAAAACACGTCAGACATGGGAAATGCCTTAATTTATTGATTGCCTGGAAATACGATCTATCACCAAACCATTATAGCCCTTAGGAGAAACGACCTCGGCTGTCCAGCCATGAAAAAAGGATGAATTCACGGGGAAAATGCCATGACTGCACGCGATCCGCTCTACCCATACCCGGACTCGGACAATCTGGACGAATGGTTTCCGCGCAGTGCCACGACCTCTCCTGCCACGCCAGTGGCTGGCCAACGGCTGGGCGTAGTCGTTGGCGGCTCGCTCAGCCGAGGGCTGGATGTCAAGCTCGATCCGGCCACACCCATCGAAGAGCTGGCCGTCGGGCGCTATGTCGTGGTACATGGGTACAAAAAACGCTTCTTCTGCATGATCACCGACGTGATGCTCGACGCCACCAACCCCGCCATCCGCAGCGACCCGCCCGACCTCAGCGACTCGTTCCTGCGCGAAGTCTATAGCGGCACGGCGGCCTTCGGCACCATTCACGTCGCACCCATGCTCAGCCTTGACGAAGGCGAGGACGAACCCAAACCAGTGCGCACCATCCCCAGCCACTTCACCCCTGTCGTGATCGCCTCTGCCGAAGACGTGAACGATGTCTTCGGCCAGGAAGATGCCACGCATTTCCATATTGGCGCGCCGCTAGAACTGGAAGAGACAAAGGTACACCTAGACCTGCGCCGCCTGGTAGAACGCTCCGTTGGGGTGTTCGGCAAGAGCGGCACCGGCAAGAGCTTCCTGACGCGCATCCTGCTGGCGGGCATCATCCGCAACGACGTGGCCGTCACGCTGATCTTCGATATGCACAATGACTATGGCTGGGCGGTCAAGACCGAGAGCGGCGTGCAGGCGAAAGGACTCAAACAACTTTTCGGCAGCCGCGTCGCCATCTTCACCCTCGACCCCGACGCCACGCGCCGGCGCGGTGCCACCTACGATCACGCCGTTACCATCGGCTACGACGAGATCGAGCCGGAAGACCTGGCCATGCTCAAGACGACCCTCGATCTCTCCGACGCTATGATTGACGCCGCCTACGAGCTGCACAAGCTGTGGGGCAAGGGCTGGATTGGCCGCCTGATTGACGCCACGCCAGAATTGCTCGACGTGCTCAAAGAAGAACTGGCCGCCAGCTTCGTATCTGTGCTGGCGCTCAAGCGACGGGTGCAACGCTTCGAGCGCTACGATTTCCTCAAACCGCAGGCGGTCGAGGACTCCGCCAGGAAAATCCTGGAATACTTAGAAAACCGCAAGAACGTCGTGCTGGAATTCGGTCGCTACGGCAACGCCCTGGACGCCTATATCCTGGTTGCCAACTACCTGACGCGCCGCATTCACCAGATGTACGTCGAGCGCGTGGAAAAAGCTCTGGGCGATTCAGCCCTTGAGCCGCCCCAACTGCTGATCACCATCGAGGAAGCGCACAAATTCCTCGACCCGCAGATCGCCCGGCAGACCATCTTCGGCATCATCGCCCGCGAGCTGCGCAAGTACAATGTCACCCTGCTGATCGTGGATCAGCGGCCCAGCGGCATTGATGAAGAGGTGATGAGTCAGATCGGCACGCGCGTCACGGCGTTGCTCGACAACGAGCGCGACATCGCCGCCGTGCTCACCGGCATCAGCGGGGCGGCTGGTCTGCGCGAAGTCCTGGCCCGGCTCGATACCCGTCAGCAGGCACTGATCATGGGCCATGCTGTGCCCATGCCCGTCGTGGTGAAAACGCGCACTTACGATGCCGACTTCTACGCCAGCATCAGCCCTGCCGCCATGTCAGAGACAGACACAGCCGCCCCGCGCCCCAGCGATCCGGAATCGCGGCGGCTGCGCTGAACTGTGTCACGCCATCGTCACGGGGAACTCGATCTGGCACCAGCGATCGAAAGCGGATAAGGGGCGGTTGAGGCAGGCGTACTCGGCATAGACCGCCCGTCCATCCCGACGGGTGTAGCCATCGCCAGCGAACAGCGGGTTGAGGTGCAGGGTGTGTTCCAGAAACGCCCGCGCTTCTGCCGCTGGGCCGCCCCGCCGCATGATCTCCGCATAAGGCAGCATCTCCAGCGCAGCGCGCGCTGCCATCAATCGCTCAGCCCACTGCGGATAGGCATTCGCCGCCAGAGCCAGCACATTGGCCCATGTGGCAGGTACCATGTCCACCGGCGGCACCAGCATCAGGCGAAAGCGCGTCCCCCGCGCCAATAATGCCTTCACCTCAGCGGGCGTATATCCGATCTGCGCCAGCACCTCCGCGCCAGCCCGTCCCAACAAGTCTACTAGCGCCTCCGCGTCGAGCATGAACACTACCCGACGCGCCGGATCGTCGCTCAACGTGGTGAAGTCGGCCTCGGTCACGCCACGCAGCACCCGGCCACACACGCCGCCCAGAGTCAACAGCGGGCGCTCGCCCCGCCCGAAGCACTCAACGAACGCCCGCGCGTATGCGCCACACCAGGTCTCCGCGTCCGCGCTGGAATATATGACCCGCAATGTCACCATCCCCTGTTCCGTAGCAGTTTCGGCAACTCCAGCAGCGACCTGATCTCCAGCACCTGCGGATCGCCTTGCGGCCTTTCAGCGCGCCGGTTGAGCCACACGCCTTGCAATCCGGCCCGCTGCGCTGCCAGCGCGTCAGTGTCCAGCTTGTCGCCGACATAGACACAGTGCGCCGCTACAGCCCCCGCCTGTGCGCACGCAGCCCGGAAAATAACAGGATCGGGCTTGCCGACTCCGGCCACGTCCACCGTCATGATCACCGCGAAGCGCCTGGCAATGCCCGTCGCTTGCAGCTTGCCCAGGGTAGCCGACGTTGCATTGTTCGAGATCACGCCCAGAGTTTCGCCCTGCAGGGCGTCCAGGCAGAGCAGCACGTCCGGAAACAACGCCCAGCCGCGTTCATACTCTGCCAGATAAACGCCAAACAGCGCGTCGGCCTCTGCATCGCTCAGTTCCGCGCCGAAGAAATCGCGTATGCGCCGCCGCCGCTGTTCCTGGTAACTGCATTCACCGGCGGCGAATGCGGCGAAGTGCCGTTCCGCCGACTCGTGCCAGCGGGCCAGGAACTCGTCCTCGGACAGGGCAACGCTCAGACGGGCCATGTGGCGGCGGTACAGCGCCAGAGCGCCTTTTTCGGCTGCGCTATGATGATCGATCAGGGTGTCGTCTACGTCGAAGAAGATAGGCATGGCTCTGTCTCCGGCCTGGCTGCACCGCGCGATCATACCACAGGAACACCGGCCTTTTATCCACAATCTTTCCACAGGAGTTATCTACAGGCTGTGCAGAACCGGCTATCTCCAGGCCAGCATTGCCAAGCGCCCGCCGCTTCACTATAATCGCACCGACCTGAACACACGTAGCACACATGGAAAGCATATCCTCATGAAAAAAATGACCAGCGCCGAAGTGCGCGAGGCTTTTCTGCAATTCTTTGAGGAGATGGGCCACAAGCGCGTGCCCTCTTCGTCGCTCGTGCCCGGCAACGACCCTACCTTGCTCTTCACCAATGCGGGCATGGTGCAGTTCAAAGACGTTTTCCTGGGGCTGGACAAACGCCCCTACACCCGCGCCACCACCGCGCAGAAGTGTATGCGCGTCAGCGGCAAACACAACGATCTGGAAAACGTCGGCCCTTCGCCGCGGCATCATACGTTCTTCGAAATGCTGGGCAATTTCAGCTTTGGCGACTATTTCAAGCGCGAGGCGATTCGCTACGCCTACGATCTGCTGACCAAAGTCTACGAGATGCCCCTCGAACGCCTGGCCTTCACCGTCTACGAGAGCGACGATGAAGCCTACAACATCTGGACGCGCGAGATTGGCGTGCCGCCCGAACGGGTAGCGCGCATGGGGCCGAAGACCAACTTCTGGCAGATGGCCGAAACAGGCCCCTGCGGCCCGACTTCGGAGATTCACTTCGACCTGCGCCCCGAAGAAGGCGTTGATACCATCATCCCGGCGTTGCGGGCAGAAAGCGACCGCTTCCTGGAAATCTGGAATCTGGTCTTCATGCAATACAACCGCACGCAGCCCGACCCGGAACATACAGGTCAGTGGGACGAACCGTTGCCCGCCCCCGGCGTGGACACAGGCGCGGGCCTGGAGCGCATCGTCAGCGTGCTGCAGGGCACCTCGGCCAACTACGAGACCGACCTGTTCATGCCCATCATTCACCGCGTGCAGGAACTGACCGGTCATACCGACGCCGAGCGCGACGCCAACATCGTCCCCTACCGCGTCATCGCCGACCACATGCGCGCCGCAACCTTCCTCATCGCCGACGGGGTGCGCCCCGGCGCGACCGGGCGCGACTACGTCTGCCGCATGGTCATCCGCCGCGCGGTGCGCTTCGGCACCAAGCTGGGTTTCGACGCGCCCTTCCTGGCCGATGTGGCCGACGCCGTGATTGACACCATGAAGGTGGCCTATCCCGAATTGCTGGACAGCCGTGAGACCATCCGGCGCACCATCACCAGCGAAGAAGTGCGCTTCCGCCGCGCCATGGATCGCGCCCTGAGCGAACTCGACGCCATGCTCGACGACCTGACCGCTCAGACGCGCCAGACGCTGCGTCAGTTGCTCGCGCCCGCTTTCGGCACAGGCGAGCCGAAAGCGCCCGTCCCAGCGCAATCCAGCGACGGCGACCTGGCCGATCAGCTTTCCCGTATTGATCAGGCGCTGGCCGCGTCGGGTGCGCGGGGGATGTTGGACACACTCATCGAACGACTGGGGCAGGATGTCCGGCTGAGCGACATCATCGCTGCCCTGCCTCCGGAAAGCCCGCTACGCGATACGCTGGCTTTGGTCGGGCAGCTTCCGGGCGATCTGGCCTTTCGCCTGCACGCCGAGAAAGGGTTGCCCTTGGAAATCACGCGCGACATCGCCCACGAACGCGGCTTCACGGTGGATGAGGTGGGTTTTCGCGCCGCGCAAAAAGAGCACGAAGCGATCAGCCGCGGCAAAGAGGGCGGCGCTTTTGGCAGTATCGAGATGGGCGAAGTCTACCGGCACACGCTGGACACGCTCCGCGCCCAGGGCTGGCTCAGCGATGGCGTCCAGCACGATCCCCATGGCCCGCTCAGCCGTCAGGCCCGCGTGCTGGCCATCCTGCGCGACGGTGAGCCGGTCGAGCGCGCCGCCGTCGGCGACAAAGTCGAAATCGTGCTCGACGCGACCCCCTTCTATGTCGAATCCGGCGGGCAGGTTAGCGATACCGGCGTCTTGCAGGGCGACGGCTGGACAGTAGATGTCGAAGACGCCCGTCAGCCGGTCGGCGGCCTGATCGTGCATATCGGCGAGGTAGTGGAGGGCAATCCGGCAGTCGGCGATGCCTGCACCGCCGCTGTAGATAGCGCCCGCCGCCTGGATATCATGCGCAACCACACCGCCACGCACCTGCTGCACGCCCAACTGCGCGCCGTGCTCGGCCCGCACGTGCAGCAGCGCGGTTCGCTGGTCGCGCCCGACCGCCTGCGCTTCGACTTCAGCCACGATCAGCCGGTCTCGCCCGAAGAACTCGACCTGATCCAGCGCAATATCAACGAAGCCATCCTGGCCAATATGCGCGTCACGGCGGAATGGAAAGACCGCGAGACAGCCAAGCGCGAAGGGGCGATGGCCCTCTTCGGCGAGAAATACGGCGAGCGCGTGCGCACCATCAACATCTGGCAGCCCGACGGCACGCGCTACAGCTACGAGCTGTGCGGCGGCACGCACGTTGACCAGACCGGCGTCATTGGTCCCTTCGTCTTCACCAGCGAGGGCAGCGTGGCCCAGGGCATTCGCCGCGTCGAAGCGTTGACCGGACACGCCGCCGAAGCCTACATCCGCCGCAGCCTGCGTCGCCTGGACGAGGCCGCCGCGCGCCTGGGCAGCACGCCAGACGTGATCACTGACCGGCTGGTCGCGCTGCAAGAAGAACTCAAGTCGCAGCAACAGGAGATCGCCCGTCTGCGCCGTCGGGTAGCCCGCCTGGAATTCGACGCGCTACTGAGCGAGGCGCGCGAAGTGGGCGGCGCGACAGTGCTGGTGGCCCGCGTCAGCCCCACCAGTCCTGAGACGTTGCGCGAGATGACCGACTGGTTCCGCGACCGCGTGCCGTCCGGCGTGATCGTGTTGGGGACAGTGGCCGATAGCGGCAAACCACAACTGGTCGCCGCCGTGACCAAAGACCTGACCAGGCGCGTGCACGCTGGCAATGTCATCAAGGCGGCTGCGCAGGTTGTGGGCGGCGGCGGGGGCGGTCGGCCCGACCTGGCCCAGGCCGGCGGCAAGGACGCAGCCCGGCTCGACGAAGCGTTGCAGCGCGCCTTCGACGCGATCGCACAGGCGCTCAGCGCTGCCTGATCGCAAGACTATAGAAACGGGAAGACTTCCGAGGGCGTTGAGACTTCGGAAGCCTGACAACAACAGCCGCTGGCAATGCCATCTGACCTGCACATCATCCAGCTCGACCCGCACGACGACTCGGTCACCGTCCGCGACCGGTTGACATTCGTGCCCGCGCGCCGGGTGTTGCTGGTCTGGCCTGCCAGCGGGTCGCCGCTGCGCCGCAAACTCGACCTGTTGCTGGTGCTGCGCCAGGCGAGTCGTCTGGGGCAGAGGCTGGCACTGGTTACAGGCGATCCGGCCATCATCGAGCACGCCCGCGATTTGCATATCTCGGTCTTTCCAGATGTCGAGTCTGCCCAACAGGCGACCTGGTTGCAGCCACGCCAGCGTGTTTTTGTCCCACCGCGCGACGAGCTGGCCCGCCTGGAACTGGCCGACGTCATCCTCAGTCAGCGTCTGCCGCCCTCGCCCGGCCAGGCCCGCCGCCGGATGTTGACGCGCTGGCTGGCCTTCCTCAGCGGCCTGCTGGCCCTGGTGATTGCGTTTTTCGCCGTCGCGCCCAGCGCCACCATCACCCTCACCCCGGCCAGCCGCCAGGTCTTCGAGACGGTGCAGATCGTGGCCGATCCGGCCCTGACCGACATAGACATCGAGAATTTCCGGATGCCCGCCGCGGTGATCACCCTGCAGGCCACTAGCCGCGTCACCATCGAGACGTCCGGGCGTGAACGGGCGGGCGCCACGCAGGCCCAGGGGCTGGTCACCTTCACCAACCTCACCGATGAGCCACTGCTGATCCCTTACGGCACGATCGTCGCCACTAGCACCACCTACCCCGTCCGCTTCGAAACGCTGGTCGAGACGACACTGCCCGCCGGTGATCGGGCCAGCGTGCAGGTGCCCGTCCGCGCTCTGCCCGAACACTCCGGCACCGATGGCAACGTCAGTCCTGGCGCGATCAACCGCGTGGAAGGCGAATTGGCAGGGTTGGTGCAGGTCACCAATCCCAACGCGACCTACGGCGGCGCGCTGCAGGAGCGGCGCATCGTCACCGCCGACGACCTGCAACGCCTGCTCGTGCTGGGCCGCCAGCAGGTCTTGCAGCGCGCCCGCGATACGCTGCTCTACCAGCTTTCCGGTGAGCGTTTCCTGGTGCCCGGCTCGTTGCGCATTGTCACCGAGCGGCCTGAATGGACGATCTTCAGCGCGTATGTGGGCGACACCGCCGAGAGCATCAGCCTGGACTTCCGCGCCGAAGTCCAGGCCGTGGTAGTGGACGAACGTCAGGCGCGGCAGGTCGCCTATGCCGGACTGGCCCCCTACGTTCAGCCGGGTCTGGAGATCGCCCCGGAAGCGCTCTCCTTCAGCCGAGAGGACATCCTGGATATCACGCCGGACGGACGGGTCACTTTTCTGATGACCGTCAGCGGCAGCGTGGCCGTCGCCATTGATGAAGAATACGTGCGGCAGCGCACCCAGGGCGTCAGCGTGGACGAGGCACGGCGCAGGCTCGAACGCGAACTACTGCTCGACCCCTATCATCCGCCGCGCATCAGCACCTGGCCTCGCTGGTATCCCCGGATGCCTCTGTTGCCGGTGCGCATCACCGTCGAGGTGCGCCTGCCGTGAGCGAACGCCGCTTCCCTGGCCGCCTGCTGGGGATCGATTACGGCCTCAAGACTCTTGGCCTGGCAGTGTGCGACCCGACCGGCTTCATCGCCCGCCCACTGCGCATTCTACGCCGCACCTCGCGCCAGGCCGACTTCGCGCAGATCGCCGCGCTGATCGCCCAACAGGGCATCGTGGGCGTAATTGTCGGGCTACCCGTGCCTCCTCCCCCCCTCACCGATTCGTCCCAGGCCGAACGGGTGCGGCGCTGGGCCGCGCGTCTGGCCGCGGCTGTTGACGTGCCCGTCTATCTGTGGAACGAGCGCTACTCGACCGACGAGGCCATTGCCTTGCTCGCCGAAGCGGGCAGACCGGTGCCCCGTCGGGAAGACGCCGTCGCCGCGGCGGTGATCCTGCAATCGTTCCTGGATGCACTGCGCGACGAAGGTTTCCCCTGGCCGGAACAGGTCGCGCCCGCACCAGAAGGAGATCAGCAAGCCCAATAATCCCCTGCGGCGGGCGATCGGCGGGAGCGCGTCTTGGAGCGCGCGCAGTTTGCCCCTATACTAACGGGCGAATTGGGCTGCACTTTTCGGAGACAGAGCCATGCATCAGCGCGACATCACGCGGGGTATTCTGGCGCTCATTTTCACCACCCTGCTGGGCATCCTGTTGGTTACCTGCGTGGTGGGAGGCGGGCTGTACCTGTGGGCGCGGCAGGAGGGGCTAAATCCCCTCACCGCCATCCGGCTGCGTATTGCGCTGGCCCGCCAACAGGACGCGCTGACCTCGCCCGCCGGAACCGACCCCCAATACCGCCGCTTCGAAGTTCGCCCCGGCGACACGGCTTATACTATCGCCTACAATCTGCGCGACGCTGGCCTGATCTCCGACCCCGACCTGTTCGTGGACTACGTGCGCTACTATCGCCTGGACAACGACCTGGAAGCCGGGACGTACTTCCTGCAACAGACGCGCACGCTCGAAGAGATCGCCTATGCCCTCACCGACGCCTCCGCCGCCTCGCTGACCTTCGGGACGCTGCCCGGCTGGCGCCTGGAGGAAGTCGCGCAGAACGCGGTAGGGAGCAATCCCTTGCTGAACTTTGGGCCGGTGGAGTTCATGGCTGCCGTCACACCGCCGGGGGCAACCTTCCCGCCCGGCTTCAAGGAGCGTTTCGGCATCCCCGACCTGCTCAGCAATGGTCAGCCGCCCTCGCTGGAGGGGTTCATGTTCCCTGGTGAGTACAAACTACCGCCAGACGCCACCCCGCAGCAACTGGTCGAGGCCCTGCTGACCGCCTTCAGTCAGGCGATCACCGACGAGATGATTCAGCGCGCTGCTGGCCAGGGCCTGACGTTCTATCAGGTGCTCACGCTGGCCTCCATCGTGCAGCGCGAAGCGGTTGTCCTCGACGAAGCGCCGGTGATCGCCTCGGTCTACCTCAACCGCCTGCGCCGTGGCATGAAGCTGGACGCCGACCCTACCGTACAATATGCCATCGGCTTCCGCGATGGCACCTGGTGGCCCCGCCTGAGCGGCGAGGCTGACTACTACGCGCTCGGCGTCGTGCAGTCGGATGCCGCCTACAACACCTACCTCAAGCAGGATGGCGCGCCTCTCAGCGAGCTGTTGCCGCCCGGCCCGATTTGCTCACCAGGGCTGGCGGCGATCAATGCCGTGCTCAATCCTGCGCAGACAGAGTATCTCTACTTCCGCTCCTGCGACGACCTGCGTCACATCTTCACCATGTCGCTGGAAGAGCATAGCGCTGTCACCTGCCCCTGAGGCCGTCTAAATGACGCCCTGCTGGCGGTACGTCGCCAGTGTCTCGCCATCCAGGCCCAGGACTTCGCGCAGCACCTCGTCGGTGTGCTGACCGAGCGCAGGCGGCGGGCGGCGCACTGTCGCCGGGTTCGGCCAGCACTGCACCGGCGGGCCAATGAGCCTGAGCGCCTCGCCGGGCATGTCCGGCGCTTCCATCACCAGACCGCGCGCCTGCACATGTGGATCGGTGAGCGCCGCGGGGACACTGTAGATCGGCCCGGCGGGGATGTCCGCCGCCAGCAGCGCCTCAACCCATTCGCTGGCCGGTCGCTGGACAAAGATTGCCTCCAGCAGGGGGATCAATTCCTCCCGATGTTCGACGCGGGCGGGATTGGTGGCGAAACGCGCGTCGGCCAGCAGGTCAGGCCGCCCGATGATGGTGCACAACCGGGCAAACTGCGCATCGCTGCCACACGCCAGCACGAACTCGCGGTCAGCGGCGCGGAAAGTCTGGTAGGGCACAATGTTAGGGTGTTGGTTGCCCAGGCGCGGCGGCGTCTCGCCGGAGACCAGGTAGTTGCTCGCCACGTTGACCAGCGCGGCAATCTGCGTATCGAGCAGCGACACGTCGAGGTACTGCCCCTGCCTGGTGCGCTCGGCGTGACGCACCGCCGCCAGAATCGCCGACGCCGCGAACAGTCCGGCGATCACGTCGGAGATGGCGACGCCCACCTTGGTTGGCGGACCGTCCGGCTCGCCGGTGATGGACATCAGCCCGCTCATGGCCTGGATCACGTAGTCATAGCCCGGTCGGTCGCGGTAGGGGCCAGTCTGCCCGAAACCGGTGATGCTGCAATAGACCAGGGCTGGGTTGCGCGCGCGCAGGTCGTCGTAACCCAGGCCGAATGCGGCCATCTGCCCCACCATGAAATTCTCGACAACCACCTGCGAACGGACTGCCAGTTCCCGCGCCAGCGCCCGCCCCGCCTCCGTCTTCAGGTTGAGCGTCACGCTGCGCTTGTTGCGATTGATGCTGATGTAGTAGGCGCTGAGCACAGCCTCGCCCGTCCCGTGCCAGGGCGGCCCCCATTGCCGTGTGCCGTCGCCCGTCCCCGGCTGTTCGACCTTGATCACATCCGCACCCAGGTCGCCCAGGATCATCGTGCAGAACGGCCCCGCCAGAATGCGCGAAAAGTCCAGCACCCGCACCCCTGCCAGCATACCTTTTGGCTCCGTCACCGCGTCCCCCTGCTGCAAAGCTGCCACAAAAAGCGAGCGACCCGCCCGTCAGCAGGTCGCCTTTATCCGCAAAGACCCTTTCGCTACGAGTCGCCTTCGCCCTGCTTGTCTTCTTCTCCTTCGGCCTCGCGCACGATCTCGACCCGCACATTGACCAGCAGACCGGCCAGCGCGCTGAGCGCGGCCAGCGTGGGCGCGGCCAGCACCAACACCCCGCCGCCTACCACGCCCACGGTCAGCGGCACTTCGAGCAAATATTTGCCCTTGGCATCTTTGATGCGCAACCGACGTACGTTGCCCTCGCGGATCAACTCCCGGACGCGCTCGATCAGTTGCCGTCCCTCGACCTCGAATTCTTCGACCACCGTGCGTTTCTTTTCCTCGCTCATGGTTTACTCCTCGGCATGAGCCTGTTCCAGGCGCGAACCCACCAGTTCAATAGCTGTCTCTGCCAGGGACAGGGCCTTCAATGCCCGCCCCGCCAACCGAACCGCGCCGATCATGGTCTTGCGCTCTCCTCCGAAGCTCTGCCCATAAGACCATACCTCATTCAGATTTTTAGCCCTCTTGTTCCAGAAGCACCTGGACTTCACGGCGCAGAATCGGTAGCTTTGTTTCCAGAATATCCCAGACGATACGATCATCCACCTGAGCATAGCCATGATATGTTGCAGAAGGCGATGATGCGGCGGCACTCACTGCTGCGCGCCGCCAACGCCTCATCCAGGCGGGAAAGTTGTGCCAGAGCCTCGCCGATGATCTCAAACTGGCGTTCAACAGCGCTGCGCAGCATGGCGTCTCGCTGGTAATCTTCAAACCGCCTGCCCGCCGTGAATTCGGCCACAAGGTCAGCGGCCTGTTGGATGTCGTACAGGTACTTCTTAGCCTTAAGCCGCATAGAGCACCCACTCAGCACGCTTAATCGCTTCCAGGAAATAGGGGTTTTTGATGGCGAATGCCACTACCAGATCCACTTTGCATCCAAAAAGTTCCTCCAGCGCCTCAAGCAGGCCGAAGTATCGATCGACATAGCCCGTCGAGGGTTCTGGCTCGAACTCGACAAGGAAGTCGAGATCACTCTCCCCTGGCCGGAATTCCCCTGTTACCGCCGAGCCAAAGACTGCCAACCGCTGTACTCGAAAACGTTGGCACAAAGCGATCAACTCATCCCGCTGCCGCTCGATTTCGTCAAGCAACCAGGCCCCCTCCATAACCAAGACTTCGGATTGCGAATGACGGATTGAGAACTGGGTGAAGGCGCTTTTCAAACGCGAACCTCGGCACCAGCATGACGCCATCCAGACCAGCCGTGCTATCCTATCACCGCGTCTCCGCTGCGATAGTAACCTGCAATATATACGCATGACCGGGCGCTTGGGTCGCGCCCCTGTTGCTATGCAGACGCAGCCATGATCGTGTCGTAGAAAGCGGGTAGCGGCGCTTGCGGTTCTGCACTGACGGTGACCGCCTCCGCGAGGATGACCCGCGCTCGCGCCAGTCGCTCGGCATCATTGGCGTGCACGGTGAACAGCGGGTCGCCCTTCGCCACCCTGTCGCCCACCTTCTTGTGCACCACCACACCGACTGCCGGATCGATCGTGTCCGTCTTGCGGGCGCGGCCCGCCCCCAGTTCCAGCGTCGCCTGCGCCACCTTGAGCGCGTTCACCTCCGCCGCGTAGCCGTTTTCTTCAGCGTACAACGGCTCCTGGTAACGCGCCTGTGGCAAGCGCTTCGGCTCGTCCACCTGACGCACATCGCCGCCCTGTGCCTGTACCAGTTCGCGGAACTTAGCCAGCGCTGCGCCAGAGTCAAGCAAACTTGCCAGTTCGTCCCGCGTCCTCTGGAAAGCGTCCGGACGGGTATCGCGCCGCCCCAGACGCACCATGTGCGCAGCCACAGTCAGGCAGTGCTCGCGCAGGTCAGCGGGACCGCCGCCGCGCAGCGCTTCAATGGCTTCGCGCACCTCCAGCGCGTTGCCCACCGCGCAACCCAACGGCTGATTCATGTCGGAAAGCAGCGCCACCATCGCCCGCCCCGCCCCGACGCCGATATCTACCATGATCTGCGCCAGCGCCCGCGCTTTCTCAACCGTCTTCATGAACGCGCCAGCGCCCACTTTCACGTCCAACACAATCGCTTTGGCCCCCGATGCCAGCTTTTTGCTCATGATGCTGCTGGCGATCAGCGGCAGGCTGGGCACCGTGCCCGTCACATCGCGCAGGGCGTAGAGCGCCCCATCGGCAGGGGCCAGGGTGCGCGTCTGCCCGCAGAGCACGATCCCGTGTTCGCGCACCTGCCGTATGATCTCATCCTCGCTCAGCGCCACCCGATAGCCCGCAATAGACTCCAGCTTGTCAATGGTGCCGCCGGAGAAGCCCAGGCCGCGCCCGCTCATCTTCGCCACGGGCACGCCCGCCGCCGCGACCAGCGGCGCGACGACCAGCGTCACCTTGTCGCCCACGCCGCCCGTCGAGTGCTTGTCTACGGCGTACTCGATGGCTTCCGACAGGTCGAGTTGCTCACCGCTCTCGGCCATGGCCAGCGTCAGATCGAGCGTCTCGCGCTTGCTCATACCGCGCAGAAACACGGCCATCAGCCAGGCTGCCGCCTGATAATCAGGTATCTCTCCTTTGGTGAAGCCCTCGATGAACCAGCGAATCTCTTCGGTGCTCAGTTCCAGGCCATCGCGCTTCTTTTCGATGATGTCGGTTGCTCGCATGATCGCAATCCTTATCATGATTTCTTGCACAGGTATCGCTGTCGGTGTGTAGTATAGCACGGCCTCCGCTCAGGCCGGGACCCATAGCTTGGAGGCCATTTGATCCCCCCCTCACCCCGGCGCTGTGCGCCACCCTTTTCCCTCAATGGGCTGAGGGAAGCTTCTCAAACGGTCTTTGAGCGAACAGAGCACAGGAACACGCCGGGAGCGTGCAAAATGTGACAGACCATTTGCAGCAGTCTGCTGCCCCTCACCTCTCTATCCCCTCTCCCTCGCGACGGCGTCACGGGGCGAGGGGACTTACTTTCTCTCGCCCAGGTGCCCGCAGCGCGGGAGAAGGAGCTGGGAGATGAGGGTCATCGAGCACGACAAGGTAGCTGACAACCTTTGCCCGCATCCAACACGCCAGGGTAATCGCATAAACCAGCCAGCAGAACCATGGGCAGAAGTAAGCGCAGTGTGATCTTCTGGTTGACCTCACCCCCGCTCGGCGCTCGCGCGAGGCTGGGGTGAGGTAAAGCGGCAAGCGGTTTAATGCAATCCCCCTGACTCAACACACCAACGCTGTGTGCGAATCGCCTGAAAGCGACTATAATCTGCGCGTCATCTGGCGACTGTTCACACTCGACCATAGACAACAACTTTCAGGATTACTGCGATGACCGCCGATCCAATGCACAAGAACGCTTCAAACAAACGCTCTCTGTGGCCACTGCCCCCCCGCGCGAGCTATCCGGTGGGCAAGACCCGTCGTCAGCGTCAGCAACAGTGGCGGCAACAGTCGAACGGTCTGATCATGGTGCTGGCCGCGACTCTCATGGCAAGCCTGTTCTTCATCATGGCCAATTGGCGAGAGGGTGGCTCGACCAAGGCAGTGAGCTGCACGACTTTTCCAGAGTTTTGCGTGCCCCTGGCCGGTGGCTCGGCAGACGCCCCCGCCCTCGAAGCGCCCGGCTCGCGCACCCTCGACGCGAAGAGCACAGCCGCACCAGGCGTCGTGCGCGGTGTAGATGTCAACGGCATACCCACCATCGGCGATCCCAACGCGCCGGTACACTTCGTCACCGTCTCCGACTACGCCTGCCCGCACTGCCAGGACTACCACGATACTGACCTGCAGCGCTTCATCAAGGACTATGTGCTCACTGGCCAGGCGACGCTTGGCTTCGTGTTGACCACCGGCACTGGACAGTTCTATTCGGAGACAGCCTCTCAGGCGGCACTGTGCGCCGGTGAGCAGGGGGCCTTCTGGGAAATGAGCGCCGAGATGTTCCGCCTGGCCCGCGGTCAGCAACTGGCCTCCGCTTTCTCGCTCAACCAGATTCGCGACTCCGCCGATGCCATGGGGTTGGACGGCCAGGCTATCGTCGCGTGTGTCTCGTCCAATCGCTACGCCTCATTCCTCCGGCAGTTTCGCGTCTTTGCCAACGATCACGGCGTCACAGGCACGCCCACCACGCTGGTCAGCTATGGCGACTCCAACCGCTGGACGATCGTGCAGCGCGATTACAACACACTCAAACAACTGACCGAAGCCGCGCAGCGCCGGTAATGCTATCCTGGCCTCCAGAAAACAACGCCCCCTCGGCCTGAGGGGGCGTATGGCTTGCTTTGGAGACTGCACGCAGTCGATCTTAGCCGCCCATCAAATCCTGTTCACCGGTGACAATGGGCAAATTCCGGACATCGTACGTCTGCCCACCACGGGTGATGATCAGGTACTGCGCGGCGACCCAGCCATCGAGTTCGCCAGTTCGCGAGGTATAGGTCACCTGCACCCAGGAACCATCGCCGTTGCGCCCGTTGATCACCATGCTCTCGCCGGCGGGAATGCCCACCACCACGCGCCCGTCCGCGCTGGGACGGTCGCGCAGGTTCAGGTTCGCGCCGGGGTTGAGATTGACGGTGCCAACCACCTTTTGCTGCTCCAGGGGGATAACGGGCTGCTGCCCTGGCGCTTCGAAGTAACCGCCTTCGGTCACGTCTACCACCACCAGGTCGGTGAGTTCGTAGGGACGGCCCAGCTTGGAGAGCGACACATACTGCGCCGACACCCACCCAACCGTCGCGCTGCCGTCTTCCTGGCGATAGCGCACGTACAGCCAGTAAGGACTGGTCGGCTGACCTACCAGCCCTTCGCTGGGTGCTTCAGCGTAGCCCAGCACCTCAAGCTGCGCCAGGGCGGGCACCAGCGCCAGCGATTCAGCATCCGTCTTGGGGAAGCGGCGCAGTTGCAGGCTGACGCCCGGTTGCAGCTCGACGGTCGCAAGCACGGCGTCAAAACGCGGTGTGGGCGGAGTGATGTCCGTGCCGACCGCCTCGCCCGGTTGGTTGAAGGGCACTTCGGGCAGCTCCCACAACTCTTCGAGATCGTCCAGCAAGCGGCCTTTCCACTCCACGCGCAGGAACTGTGCCGCCACCCAGCAACGCAGATAGCCACCCGACGGCGGTTCCCAGCGCACGGAGAGCCACAGGTCTTCGATCGCCTCTACGACCGGCGTCGGTTCCGGCGTCGCCTCACCCGTCTCTGGCACCAGCGGTTCGCCCGTGCGACCAAGCACCGTCAGCGTTGAGCCGCTGGGGATCAGCCCCAGTGACTTCTTGTCCGCGCCGGGCAGTTCGCGGCAGTGCAGGTTCGCCCCTGGATTCAGTTCCACATAGGCTACCGGTCCCGCCACTGCGGGGGTCAGGGGAGTCTGGGCAGGCTGTGCTGCGGCCTCAGCTTCGCCCTGCTGCGGCACCTGTACCAGTTCCGTATCGCCAGCAGGGGCGGGCGTCTCTGCAGGCTGCACCACTTCGCTGCTGGTTTCGGCGGGGGCCTCGGGGGGCGTCTCTACTGCTGGCGCTGCTTCGGCCTGCCCTTCGGCTGGCTGGACTTCCTCAGCAGGTGGCTGTGTGGCTTCCGGCTGCGGTGTCGGCTGCTCTGGAGCGGCGACCATCGCTGAAGTGACCTTGGGCAGGCTGGCGGTCGTCACGTTGATCTCCGTCCCTGCCACGCGCGCATCGAACGGCACCGCCGCCGCGCCGCCCCCGAAGATCAGCACCGAATAGTACACACCGCCATAGTAGGTTTCGGCGGGCACCAGCAGGTCTACCGGCGCTTTAACGCCGCTGATGCTCACCAGGATCATGAATTCACCCGCGGGCACGTCTACGGTGCTGCTCTGCAACCCGCTCGCCAAGGCCGATGTCAGCGCCGTCCCGTTCTCGTCGGTCAACGACACGTCTACCGTCGCGCCGGGCACCGCGTTGATCACCGCCAGGCGCGCCTGTTCCGGCTGAATGCCCTCGATCTGGTCGGGGAAAGCCTGCAAGGCGAGCGTCCCCGCGCCCACCTCACCGACTGCGACAATGGTCACTGCTGGCGTAGACGGATCGAGTGTCACCTGACTGCTGGCAACCGGCGCATCCGCTGCAGGACTTCCAGCGGGGCGGGCAGCCAGCGTGTATGTCCCAGCAGGCAGGGCGATATGACCGGTCATTTCGCCCAGAGTCAGGCCCGGTACCAACAGGGTATCATTGGCGTAAACGTCTACTGGCGGGGCGTCGGGGCTGCCGTGAGCCACCCGCACGCGGACGGTGTTCTCCGCCCCATTGATGGGAGTCTCCAACACCAGCGCCGACGGAGCGGTATCGCCTTCCAGCGTGCCGAGCGCCACAAAGGTATAGAGCATCCCGCTCACCAGCGAAACATCGCCAAAGCTGAGGATGGCGCTCTCTACCGCGCCGCCCGCAGGCACCATCACCAGGTTGCGCGCCCCCGCGCCAATGTTCACTGTGCCAAACTGCACGCCATAGGCGACGCCCTGCAGCAGCGGACCGCCTTCAGCCGTCAGCAAGTCCAGCGGCGGCGCATCGGCGATGGCGTTGATCGCCGTCAGGCGGGCCAGGCCCAGATCGATCGGATCGAGGACATCTTCATAAAGCGCCGCTTGCAAAGACTCCGGCGTCCCCTGGACTACTACAGCGAAGGCCAGGCTGGGCACCAGCGGCACCGCCACCTCGATGAGCGGGGTTGCGTCGGCGGCAGCGCCACTCACCCGCAGCGCCACCTGATGATCGCCACCGGTCACTTTCAGGTGCGGCGTCACTTCGCCGAAGGCCAGGCCCGTCACCGCCAGATTGCCATCCAGATAGACATCTACTGCGGGCGCACCAGGGACGGCGTGCAAAAAGCGCACACGCGACTCGGTCGCCTGGGCCTGCGCTGTACCCTGCGTCAGCGGTGCCGCCAACGCCAGAGCCAGCAAGACCGCCGTCACGAACCAGAGTTGTCGTTTCATAATCTCCCTACTCCTCACTATATCCCACCGCGCCCGTCCCCGCCCGGACGCCCCCATTCTATCGCAGACCCGTCAGCCTACCCAACGCCCCGCCGACGACTGCTCGTCGGCACGCAGAGGGGTCATGTGCCTTCCTGCCACTGATTGAGGTAGCGGATCTGTTCTTCGGTCAATGTATCAATAGTGATGCCCATGGACTCCAGCTTCAGCCGCGCGATTTCCTGATCGATCTCGGCGGGGATGGTGTAGACCTTCTTCTCCAGCTTCGAGCCGTTCTTCACCATGTATTCCGCCCCCAGCGACTGATTGGCAAAGCTCATGTCCATCACACTGGCCGGGTGACCTTCCGCCGCTGCCAGGTTGACCAGACGCCCCTCGGCCAGCAGGTTGATCACCCGCCCGTCGCGCAGGGTATATTGCTCCACGAAGGGGCGAATACGGCGCGGCTCGCCGACAGAGATCGAGCGCAGACCAGGGATGTTGATCTCGACGTTGAAGTGTCCGCTATTGCAGACAATCGCCCCATCCTTCATGACCTCGAAGTGAGGCACATCAATCACGTTGATGTCACCGGTCGAGGTGACGAAGACATCGCCCTGCGGGGCCGCGTCAATCATGCGCATCACGCGGAAACCATCCATCACCGCTTCGAGCGCCTTGAGCGGGTCTACCTCGGTGACGATGACGTTCGCCCCCATGCCCTTCGCCCGCATGGCGATCCCCCGGCTGCACCAGCCATAGCCCGCCACAACGACCGTGCGCCCCGCCAGCAGGATGTTGGTGGCGCGGATGATGCCGTCAATAGTGCTCTGGCCAGTGCCGTAGCGGTTGTCAAACAGGTGCTTGGTCAGACTATCGTTGACCGCGATCACCGGGAACTTCAGCGCGCCGTCCTTGGCCATGGCCCGCAGCCGGATCACGCCAGTCGTCGTCTCCTCCGTGCCGCCGATCACGTTGTCCAGCAGCTCAGTGCGCGACTTGTGCAGCTCGCTGACCAGATCGGCCCCGTCGTCCATGGTGATGTGCGGGCGGTGATCCAGCGCGCGCTTGATGTGATCGTAATAGGTAGCGTTGTCCTCCCCCTTGATGGCGAACACAGGGATTTCAAAGTGAGTCACCAGCGACGCCGCCACGTCGTCCTGCGTGCTGAGCGGGTTGGAGGCAGTGAGCACCACGTCGGCCCCGCCCGCCTGCAGGGTGCGCATCAGGTTGGCCGTCTCGGTCGTCACATGCAGGCACGCCGAAATGCGCACGCCCTCCAGAGGGCGCTCCTGGGCGAAGCGCTCGCGAATCTGCCGCAAGACCGGCATATCGCGCTCCGCCCACTCGATACGGTAACGTCCACCCGTCGCCAGGCTCAAGTCACGAACATCGTGCTCAACAGTCATGGTAGAGAATGCTCCTTGTCTTCACACTCACTGATTGCGATGTTAGCATCATCGGCCTCGCTTGAGCGCAGGCCCTTCCAGAAATAGCGCATAGCGCTGGAAACCGAGCTTTTCGTAAACGTGCAGGGCCGGGCTGTTGTCGCACCGCACATTGAGCACCACCGTCTCGATGCCGGCGTCGAACGCCGCCCGCGCCACGGCTGCCGTGCACTGCGTACCGTAGCCGCGCCCCCGATAGGCCGGATGCGTGAAGACGTTGCCGATCGCGACCACGCCTTCCTGCGGCGACCAGACGTGCGTGCCCGCTGTCGCCACCAGTTGGCCTTCCCGCCACACCCCGAAGAACTTCCCTCGCGCGATCTGCGCCGGACTGAAGGCCACCACTTCTTCGCCGGGCGCGGCAGCATAGCGGTACAACGCGGCCAGTTCCCGCGCATGGTGCGGAGCAACCGGCTGCACGCAGCTCAACGGCGGGGGATCGAAGCGGGCGCGCGACAGCACCATCCGCCATTCTTCGTGCGCGTCCGCCGGGAGTTCGTAGTGCTCGGCCAGAATAGCAGCGTGCTCCGGCAACCACAGATAGTAGACCTCAACGGGCAAGACGACGCCCGCCAGCAGCGCGCGCAGCCCCTCCGCCGTGCCGAAAGCTGTCAGCACGGTCGGCTCCAGCCCCCGGTACAGCAGCAGGACGGACTCCAGCACGCCATCTTGCAGCGCCCCGTAAAATTCGCTCTCCGGCCACAGATGATCGTCAAGATCGCCCAGGGCATAAGCAGTGAGCCAGCGATCGCGCTCCAGAAAAGCGCGAATCGCCGCGCGACGGGTCAGTCGCTCGACCTGCATCACGCTCCCTCTAGGGTGCTCAGCCAGCCATCCAGCGCCCCATTGTCGTCGAAGACCGTGCGAAAGCGGGCGACGAACTCCGGCAGCGTGTAGTGATGGTTTTGCGTGCCCTGCTGCTCCAGCACATACGCCGCCGCCACCGACCCGATCCGCCCGCACAGCCCCCAGTCGAAGCTGCAGGCCATCCCTTTGAGTAGCCCTGCCCGATAGGCATCGCCGACGCCCGTAGGGTCTACCACACGATCTACCGGACACACAGGGATGACAAAACACTCGCCTCCCGCATAGATGCGCGACCCCTCGCCGCCGTGTGTCACGATGATCGTCTTGCCCACTGCGGTCAGGCGGTCGAGCGTCAGCCCTGTCTTCTTGGCGATCATCTCCCACTCGTACTCGTTGACCACCAGCAGGTGACATCGCTCAATGCCGTGCACCAGGAAATCCGCGTCCAGCCAGATCACCTGCTGACTTGGGTCGAACAGGAAGGGGACGCCCGTCCCATGGCATTCTTCAGCCAGTTCAGACATAGCCATCGGGTCGTTGGGCGAGATCACCACCAGATCAGGCTTGCCTGGCACTGCTTCCGCCAGCCGATACCCTCTGGCATAGGCCATTGCGCCCGTATAGAACGACCCGATCTGATTGTTCTCCACATCTGTATTGGCGAAGAAAGAAGCCGTATACACGCCGGGAATGTCGCGCACCGCCGAGGTATCAACGCCGTGCTGTTCCAGCCAGGCCCGGTACTCGGCGAAGTCCTCGCCCGCCGTCGCCATCAGGATGGGGCGTTCGCCCAACAGGGCCAGGTTGAAGGCAATGTTGGCCCCCGACCCGCCCCGTTCGCGCGTCAGATGCTCGACTAGAAAGCTCACACTGATCCGGTCGAGCTTGTCGGGGATCAGATGATCGCGAAACCGACCAGGGAAACGCATCAGATAGTCGAAGGCGATCGAGCCGCTGACGACGATTTTCATGCACACTCCCCTTCCGCAAGACCGCAAGGCAGGGGAAGTATACCACCGAATTGGGGAGGTGTAAGACTGAATTCTGGCCGCTCGCCTAGGCCCAGAAGTCCGGCGGCAGCGCCAGACCGCGCTGTGTCTCCATCGGCGCGAGCGCCCAGGCTCCCCCGCGCCATTCCAGCAGAGGATGCAACCGCAGACCGTCCGCCTCGGACAGCCACTCACCGATCGTCATCAGCCGCAGCGTGTTTTCCGCGCGCCCCAGCAGCACCACAAACGGCAGATGGCGCAGAATAGCCCCGTTGACCACCTCCGGCTCGATCGCTGGTTCTGCGCGATACAGCATCAGCGTGAGGGCGCTGCGCAGACGATCGGTCCGCGTCGGCGCGCGCATCGTCCACAGGAAATGGGGGGTCTTTTCACTGCTCAGCGCTTCCCATAGCGCAGGGGCTTCGTCTGTGCGGGCTTCGTCGAGCACAAGCCAGTCGGGCGCAGTAGCCAGCGCCGCGCGCATGGCGTCAGCAAGATCGCCTGGCGGACTCTCCCCCCCAGCAGCACCAGGTACGAAGCGCCGCACATCGGCGGGCAACGGCAGTTCCGCAGCGCGTTCGGCCCAGGCCACACGCGCACCGCCCGCACATAGTTCGCGCACCAGCGCTCCGGCCAGCGTCGTCTTGCCCGCGCCCGCCTCTCCGGCAATGAGCAGGCCATGCCCTGCGCTCAGGATCGCCCGCAGCAGCAACACCCCTTGCGCAGGCAAGAATGCACCGCGGGCAGCCAGTTCGTCGAGCACAAGGGGCCGCGACGGATGCAGCCGGATCGTGGCGCTGATCAGAGCGCTGATCGGCGGGCCAACTGCGCTCACCCGCGCCGGACGCCCGCGCAGCAGCGCCCCCGCTTCAATAACCGGCACCGCGTCGCTCAGCGTTTGTCCGGTCGCTGCCAGCGCGCGCCGTAGCACGTCCGCCAGATGCGCCAGCCCATCGAAGCGTACCGCTGTCAGTTCAAGCGGGCCAGCCCCCCGTCGTACGCGCACCTCGTCTGGCCCAGTGATGGAAATCTCGGTGACGGTCTCGTCGTCAAGCAGCGCATCGAGCGGCCCGAAGCCGAACAGGTTGTGATAGGCTTTGTCCAGGATCGCCTGCTTCTCGGCAGGCGAAGGCGTAACCGCCTCCACAGCAAAGACGTATTCGGCCACCTCACGCAGCAGCGCGCGCTGACTCTCTTCGGTATCCAGTTCGGCCAGGATATCGTCGCGCCCGGCGGTCTCCTCGCGGAACTGACTCTCGACGCGCTCGCGCAACGCTTCCAGAGATATGCTGGGCCGCCCAGAGCGCCCCGGCAGCAGCGGCGACAGGTGTGGCTCCTCAGGGCGTTTTTCCCCGCTGTTGCCTGTCTCAGCCGGGCGATTGAGTCGGTCGAAAAGTGGCATGTGCGCTCTTCCTCACCCAGGATCAACCCTTCTTCCGCTTGCGCTCATCCCGCGCCTGCTGCGCCCGGCGCAGAATCTCGTCTACATCCACCGGATTGGGGTCAACCGGCGGCGCGGCAGGGCGAATCGAGGCGTCGGCGAGGTCTTCACGGCGCAGCGTCTTACCCAGCGCCCGCGCCCGCCGCTGCATTTCCTCGGCCAGCGCGCCGCTCTGCTCCAGCTCCCAGTAGAGCACGCTCCAATAGAGCACTTTGCCGCAACGCTCAGCGGCTTCGCGCACTTCGGGAGCTTCATCGCCCAAGAACGCCGCCGCCAAGTGTGGCAAGGCCCGCGGATTATTGAGCTGCGCCAGTTCCAGGGCGGCCTGTGCGCGCTCTTTGGGCGTGATGGCCGTGCGCAGGCGGCGCACCCACACGTCAATCGGCATGTCGGAGGGTTTGGTGGCCGGTGCCCGTCGCACCGGACCGCGCGTTCCCAGCGACGACGAGGCCACGTCCGCGCCCGGCTGCAACGCGCCGAACATAGCCATCATGCCCAGGCTGGCCCCGCCGAGCAGCGCCCCGCCCACTCCCATAGCAACGGCCATGCCCGCCTTATGCCGCGCCATGCGTTCTTTCAACGCCAGCAGGTCGCGATCCAGTTGTTGCTGAAAACGCTCCATCAATTCGGCTTCGGTGGCATTGGGCATGTCTTCCACGGCGCGATCGACACCAAAATGACTGCACAGCGCGTCTACCGTCAGGTATCCCGCCTGCCGAGCCTGATGCAGACGCTGCCCGGCCCAGGCCATAGCTCGCCGTACTGCTTCGTCGCTCTCCGACGGATAGAGCGCGCGTAGCCGGTCGAGCGCCTGCGTCTCTTGCACCATGCCGATCACGCGGACGACATCCAGCCGTACCGCGGCGTCCGGATGGGACAATCCTTGCACAAGCGTGTCACAGATGGTCATTCGTCCCTGCTCCGCATCTACCCCTGTGCGGGCTGCATCTATAATGACATAGAGATATGCGTGTCTGTAACTATACGCGCGATCGTCCGCTCAGGCCAGCTATGCAGTGCCACATGACACATGGGAGCGATCCATTTGTCACTAAATTCTTGATAGCAATCACGGTAAACTACTATTCAGCAATCTCGCCATTCTTCCTTCAACAGATTCCGGAGGTCTCCCACACCAAGGAGGATATTCTTATGGAAGCCCTAGACCTCGCCCGGCTTCAATTCGCCATCACCACGACCTATCACTTCTTCTTCGTCCCCCTCACCCTTGGCCTGTCCATTCTGGTTGCCATCATGCAAACTATCTGGTACCGCACTGGCAACCCCGTCTACCGGCAAATGGCTCGCTTCTGGGGCAAGCTCTTCGTCATCAATTTCGCCATGGGGGTGGTGACTGGCATCGTCCAGGAATTCCAGTTCGGCATGAACTGGTCGGAGTATTCGCGCTTCATGGGCGACATTTTCGGCGCGCCGCTGGCCATCGAAGCGCTGCTGGCCTTCTACCTGGAATCCACCTTTATCGCGGTGTGGCTCTTCGGGGAAGGCCGCCTATCCAAAGGGATGCATCTGGCCGCTATCTGGCTGGTCGCCATCGGCTCGAACATCTCCGCTCTGTGGATTCTCATCGCCAACTCTTTCATGCAGCAGCCCGTCGGCTACCGCGAAGTATTGGACGCCAACGGAGCGCTGCTCAAGGTGGAGATGGACAACTTCCTGGACGTGGTGACCAACCCCAATGTGCTGGTGCAGTTCCCGCACGTCTTCGCCTCCGGCATCACCACAGCAGCCTTCTTCGTGTTGGGCATCAGCGCCTGGCACCTGCTGCGCAAGACCGAACATCACGATTTCTTCGCCCGCTCCGCTCGCATGGCGACCGTCTACGGGCTGATCGGTGTCGTGCTGGTGATCCTGGTTGGGCATTTGCAGGCGCAGCACATGGTCGAGACGCAGCCCATGAAAATGGCCGCCGCCGAAGGGTTGTTCGAGACCGAAGACCCGGCGTCGTTCTCCCTGTTGACCATCGGCGACTGGGAGCAGCGCGAGGAAGTGTTCTCCATCCGCATCCCGCGCCTGCTGAGTTTGCTGGCCTATAACCGGCTGGATGGCGAAGTGAAGGGCATCAATGACTTGCAGGCTGAGTACCAGGCACAATATGCCGATCGCTACGGCCCCGACGCCAACTATCGCCCGCCCATTGCGGCCATCTACTGGTCCTTCCGGGCCATGGTCGGCGCGGGTTTCACCATGCTACTGCTCGCTGCGATCGGGTTCTACCTCATCTTGCGCGACCGACTGACCAGCGCGTCACGTTTCCTCAAGGTGCTGCCCTTCGCCATCGCCCTGCCCTACATTGCCAATACCGCCGGCTGGCTGATGACCGAACTGGGACGGCAGCCCTGGATCGTCTTTGGCCTGCAGCGCACCGAGGAAGCCGTCTCGCCCAACGTCACGACGGAGATGGTCGCTTTCTCGCTCATTGCGTTCACGCTCGTCTACGGCGTGCTCATGGTTGCTGATGTATATCTGCTGGCCAAGTTTAGCCGTCGCGGCCCCGCTGTTGCCGACGAAGAGGCGTTCGGTGGCGCAACCCCTGCCGCGGCAACTGCGCGCTAAGAAAGGGAGAAAGATACCATGGACCTGCCAGACCTGTGGTTTGTGCTGATTTCGATCCTGTTCATCGGCTTCTTCTTCCTGGAAGGGTTCGACTACGGGGTCGGTATCTTGCTGCCCTTCCTGGGCAAGGACGACCGCGAGCGCCGCGTTATCGTCAACACCATCGGGCCGGTGTGGGACGCCAACGAAGTCTGGATGATCACCGCGGGCGGGGCGATCTTCGCCGCCTTCCCGCAGTGGTACGCCACCCTGTTCAGCGGCTTCTATCTGGCTCTGGTGTTGATCCTGCTGGCGCTGATTGTGCGCGGCGTAGCCTTCGAATTCCGCAGCAAAGATGAAAATCCGCGCTGGCGGCGCACCTGGGACTGGGCTATCTTCTTCGGCAGCGCGGTGCCCGCCCTGCTCTGGGGCGTGGCCTTCGGCAACCTGGTCGAGGGCACGCCCATTGACGCGCAGATGCACTTCACGGGCAACTTCTTCGACCTGCTCAGCCCCTACACGTTGATCGCTGGCCTGGCGGGATTCTGCGTCTTCCTGCTGCACGGCGCAGTCTTCCTCAGCCTGAAGACCGATGGCGTCATCCGACAGCGCGCCGAAGCATTGGCCGAGCGCTTATGGCTGGTGGTGGTCGTAGTGGCGCTGGCGCTGGCCGTCGCCAACTACGCCTACATTGACATCTTCGACGAGATAGGCGTCAACCCCGGCGTGATGCCGGTTGCGTCGGCGGCGGCTCTCCTGTCGGTCGGTTACTTCCTGCGCCAGAAGCAGTTCGGCTGGGCTTTCGCCTTCACCGGTCTGACCATCCTGCTCTCTGTCGCTACCTTCTTCTGGTTCCTGTACCCTAACGTCATGGTCTCCAGCACCGACGAAGCCTTCAACCTGACAGTGAACAACGCGGCGTCCAGCCAGAAGACCCTGGAGATCATGACCATCGTGGCACTCGTCTTCGTGCCCATCGTGCTGATCTATCAGGGCTGGAGCTACTGGGTGTTCCGCAAACGGGTGACTGTCGAATCGCGACTGGAGTACTGAGCGATCTTCAGGGCATAGACAGTTGGGGGAGCACGCCGCCGGTGTGCTCCCTCGTTGTCTGGCGCTAGGCGGGCAGCAACAAGACAGACCTGAGTTCTTCGAAGGAAGAAATGGTGAAGTCAGGAGGACACGCTGGATCGGGGTCGCCACGAAACAGACAGGTACTGATCCCCGCCCTGCGTCCTGCAATGACATCGAGTGTGCGATCGCCAATGGCCAGCACCCGTTCACGGGGCAATCGGTGACGCTCAATCAGGGCGTTGAAACCCGCCGGGTCGGGCTTGCGTGGAAAGCCGTCTTCGACAGTGAGACATTCGACGAATAGTCCCTGCACCCGGTACCATTCTAGCAGGTAGCTGACCGAATCACGCGAGCGGTGCGTGAACAGAAAGTTTTGCCCACCCGATTTGATGAAACGCTCACACAGGCAGATGACCCCGCTGAACGGCGGCTGATCCTGCGCGGTCACCTGGCGCTGATAATACATGACCCGCTCTGTCAGGGTCGAGTCCGCCAGACCAAATCGGGCAGAGAGTTCCTGGATGCAGGTAGCCAGCGTGTCATTGAGCAGATGCATGATCTGCTCGCGCGGCACGCTCGCCTTGAATTCGGCCAGCGCGCGCTCGATGGAGTTGATCAAAGGCGGGTAAGTGTCGAAAAGCGTGCCATCGAAGTCCCAGATCAAATGATCGAAACGCATGATCCCTCCCGCCGTCACCTCGCTACTTTAGCGCTATTGTACAGCAATAAGGGCCTTATGTAAGATAACAGGCAAGAAACTATAGCTATCACTTAGTAATGCCATTCCAGAAATCGCTCAGGGACAGACTCTCATGAACCTCGACCGACGGTTGTGGCATCAGGTAGCGCGCGCACGTGGCCTGCTGCTTGCTGCCATCAGCGCTGGCCTGCTAGCCGGTTTGCTGCTGATTGCCCAGGCTTATCTGCTCAGTCAGGCGATCAGCCGCGTCTTCCTCGGCAGTGCAACCCTGGACGACCTCGCCCCGCTGCTGGGCATGTTCGCAGCAGTAGCCATCGGGCGTTCACTGGCACTGGGTGGGGCGGAACTAGCCGGTCACCATCTGGCCGACCGCGTCAAAATGGCCCTCCGCGAACAATTGCTGGCGCACCTGGTCGCCCTCGGCCCTGCATACGTTCGCGACGAGCGCAGCGGCGAACTGGCACATACTGCCACTGAAGGCATCGAAGCCCTGCACGCCTACGTCAGCGAATACCTGCCGCAACTGGCGCTGGCAGTGCTGCTGCCGCTGATCATGCTCACCGTTGTCTTCCCCCTTGATCCGCTCTCTGGTATCGTGCTGCTGCTCACTGCGCCGATGATCCCCCTGCTGATGATCCTGATCGGCAAAGCCGCCAACTGGCAGTCGCGCCGTCAGTGGACGCAGCTCAGCCGCATGAGCGCACACCTTCTGGATGTGTTGCAGGGGCTGCCCACGCTCAAGATATTCGGGCGGAGCCGCGAACAGGCCGCGACCATCGCCGCCGTCAGCGAACAGTTCCGCGAAGCTACCATGAGCGTGCTGCGCGTGGCGTTCCTGTCCGCCTTCGTGCTGGAGATGTTGGCGACGATCAGCACGGCCATCATCGCCGTGGAAATCGGGCTGCGCCTGCTCTACGGGCGCCTGGACTTCGACAGGGCGCTGTTCATCCTCATCCTCGCACCGGAATACTATCTGCCGCTACGCCAACTCGGCGCGCGCTTTCACGCGGGGGTCTCCGGCGTGACGGCAGCGGCGCGGATTTTCGCTGTGCTGGAGACCCGCCCCGCCGACTGTGCCCCGTCGCCCGCCATCACGCCACCGCCCATCCCCACCCCTCCTTTCGAACTGCACTTCGCCGATGTGCACTACGCCTACGACGGCGGTGACCGTCCCGCACTCAACGGACTGACGCTGCACCTCCCCGCCGGACAGACAGTGGCCCTGGTGGGGCCGAGCGGCGCAGGCAAGAGCACCGTCGCCCATCTACTACTGCGCTTCCTTGCGCCCACCGCCGGGCGCATCACCGTCAACGGGCGCGATCTGTGCGACCTGCCCGCCGACGACTGGCGGGCGCAGATCGCCTGGGTGCCGCAGTTGCCCTATCTGTTCGATGGCACTGTCGCCGACAATATCCGGCTGGGCCGCCCAGACGCTTCCCTGGAGGCAGTGGTCCACGCCGCGCAGCAAGCGGGCGCTGACGGGTTCATTCGCGCCCTGCCAGACGGCTACGATACGCGCATCGGCGAGCGCGGGGCGCGGCTCAGCGGCGGACAGGCGCAGCGGCTGGCCCTGGCACGCGCTTTCCTGCGCGATGTCCCGCTCGTCATCCTGGACGAGGCCACCGCCAACCTCGATCCGGAGACCGAGGCTTCCATCCTGGCCGCGATGGAAACGTTGCGCCGGGGACGTACCGCCCTGGTGATCGCCCACCGTCTGCACACCATCCGCGACGCCGATCAGGTCGCCGTGCTGATGGACGGGCGCGTTGTTCAGTATGGCCCGCCCGCCGCGTTGAGCGCTCAGCCCGGCCCATACCGGCGGCTGTTGCGGGCAGTGGAGGGGAACCAGTGAAGCGCTCCCCTCTGCTCCGCCTTTTGGCACTGGCCGCCCCTTTCGCCGGCTGGATGGCGCTGGCCGCACTGCTCGGCGTGCTCACCATCGGCAGCAGCGTGGCGCTGATGGCGACCTCTGCCTGGATCATCGCCCGCGCGGCGCTGCACCCGCCCATTGGCACGCTGAGCGTGGCCGTCGTCGGCGTGCGCTTCTTCGGCATCACCCGCGGTGTGCTGCGCTACCTGGAGCGCCTGGTCTCGCACCAGACAACTTTCCGCCTGCTGGCCCGTCTGCGCGTCTGGAGCTATCAGCGGCTGGAACCGCTCGCACCGGCCCGCCTGGGAGGGCAACATTCTGGCGATCTACTCGCCCGGCTGGTCGCCGACATTGACACGCTGGAGAACATCTACCTGCGCGCCATTGCCCCGCCCGCTGTGGCGCTGCTGGTCACCGCCGCCATGACTGCTTTCCTGGCAACCTACGACTGGCGGTTGGGTGTGGCCCTGGCCACCGGGCTGCTGACAGCGGGTTTCGTCATCCCCCTGACGCTGCGCGGCCTCTCCGCGCGGGCTGGCCGTAAGAGCGTGATGGTGCGCGGGGAGCTAACCGCGCGCGCCGTGGACACAGTGCAGGGTCTGGCCGACCTGCTGGCCTCCAACGCCGCAGAGCGCCACCTGGCCGCGCTACATCGCCTGCAACAATCTTTCAGTCAGCAACAGCGCCGCATGGCCGCGCTCAGCGCCCTGCAAACAGCCCTGACCAGTCTGGTCGCCGGCCTGACGACGCTGGCCATTCTGATCCTGGCCATCCCGCTGGTGCGCGCCGGTCGCCTGGACGGCGTGTTGCTGGCTGTGCTGGTGTTGGCGGCTCTGGCAAGCTTCGAGGCAGTGCAGCCGTTGCCCGCCGCCTTCCAGCACCTCAGCCGCAGCCTGACCGCCGCCCGCCGCCTGTTCGAACTGGCCGATGCGCCCCCCGCCGTGCGCGATCCTGCGACTCCCCTGCCTTTGCCGGGCGATCTCTCGACAGGCGAGGTGTTGCGCGTGGAAAATCTGCGCTTTCGCTACACCCTTGCCGACCCGCCCGCGTTGGATGGCGTGTCGTTCAACGTGCCTGCCGGTAGCATCGTCGCCCTGGTCGGGCCGAGCGGCGCGGGTAAGTCTACGCTGGTCGCGCTGCTGCTGCGTTTTTGGGACTACCAGGAAGGGAGTATCCACCTGGCCGGGCACGATCTACGCGCCTATGCTCAGGACGACGTGCGCCACATGATAAGCGTGGTCAACCAGCAAACCTATCTATTCGCCGGTACGATTCTGGACAACCTGCGCCTGGCCCTCCCCGCCCTCACCGAAGAAGAAGCCCAGGCTGCCCTGGCCGCCGCTGAACTGGACAGCTTCGTCGCGGCGCTGCCGGACGGGCTGCACACCTGGATCGGCGAAGGCGGGTTGCGCCTGAGCGGAGGAGAGCGGCAGCGTCTGGCCATTGCGCGGGCCGTGCTCAAGGACGCGCCGTTGCTCCTGCTCGACGAACCCACCGCCAACCTCGACCCGCTGACCGAACGCGCCATTCTGCGCACCCTCTTTACCGCGCTGCCGGGGCGCACCACCCTCTTGATCACGCACCGGTTGGTAGAGCTGGAGCGCGCGCACACGATCCTGGTTCTGCAGGGCGGACGCATCGTCGAGCGTGGCCCGCACGCCGATCTGCTGGCAGCGCGCGGCCTCTACTGGCGGCTATGGGCAGCCCAGCAAACCGAGCTGGCGCTCGCACAATCCAGCCAGAACGCTGACGGAATGTCTACGGCGCTTTAACGCTTTTCTAGCACTGATGGTTTACAGTGAAGATGTAACGCTCAATCTGTCACAGATGACGCTGTCATGCCAGGAGTTTATGGGGAGGTAGTTCGATGACCCGTCTATCTCGCTGGGATCCGCTCCGTGAAATGATCACCATGCGCCAGGCCGTTGACCGGATGCTCGACGAAGCCTTCGCCCGCGGCACGGAGACGCGCGGCACCGGCGCGTGGCTGCTGCCCATGGACGCCTACATCACCGACGAGGCCATCGTCATCCGCGCCGACGTGCCGGGACTGAAGCCCGAAGAGATCGACATCACCCTGGAAGGCGATACGCTCACCATCCGCGGTGAGATCAAGCGTGAGGGAGAGAATCAGCGCAAGTACGTGCTGCTGGAGCGACCGACCGGCAAGTTCGAGCGCACGCTGACCATCAACACGCCCATCGATCATGACCGTGTGGAAGCCACCTTCAAGGACGGCGTGCTGACGCTCACTCTGCCCAAGGCCGAGGCGGTCAAACCGCGGCAGATCACGGTGAAAGCCGGCTAGCGGCATCTCCAAGTCCGTCCTCCACTGAGTGTGCCCGTCATCTCTGGCGGGCGCGTTCATTTAGGGCCGACTGTCCTTCCGGCCCCAAGCTCAGTACAATGAATAACCGTGCGACCGACCGCCTGACCGGAGGTTGACCATGCGACGACTACTGCCCCTGCCGGCGATTCTGGGTCTGCTGCTGTTGACTCTGGCCGCGTGCGGCGGTGACGAGCGGCCACCCCGCCCCACCGAGACGCCACTTCCAACGGCCACCGAGACGCCCGTCCCCAGCGCCACCCCCTCCCCCAAAATCCCACTGACCGAAGCGGCCACAGAAGCGGCGTTGCTGCGCGTGGTGAATACCAGCGCGGTCGCCCGCCTCACAGTGACCCTGGACGGCGTGGAGATTGCGCGATCTTTCCGGCCCGGCATGTATCACAGCGCGCCGGAAAAGGTGCGCGCGGGCCAGTACCGGCTGGAAGCTCTGGCCTCCAACCAGGAAAACCCCTCCCCGCTGCTCGCAGAGACGGTGACGTTCGAAGCGGACGCTTCCTACATACTAGTACTGGCCGGTGACGTTGACGATCTGCGCCTGATTATCGCCCGCGAAGACCTGTCGCCCCTGCCGCAGGCGACCGCCCGCCTGCAGGTGATCCAGGCGCTCCCTCAGACTGGCCCGCTCACCCTGCAGGACGCGCAGCGCACCATCATCACCGGGCTAGACTTCGGCGCACAGAGCGACCCTGTCACTTTGCCAGAAGGCGATCACCCCCTGACGCTGCTGAGCGCCGACGGAACACCCTTGGGCGAGGTGCCGTTCTACGGCATGGCTCGCTATGCCTATACCGTTGTGTTGCATGCCGGGCCAGATACCGGCTCGCCCGCCGCCCTTGCACTGCGCAGCCGGGTACAAGACGTGGCCCAGATGCGGGTAATGCATGCCTCGCCCGACCTACCAGCAATTGATGTGCTCCTGGATGGGGAAGTGCTCGCAACAGACCTGCCCTATGGCGAGGCCAGCGCCTGGACGACCCAACGCGCGGGCAGCCATCAACTGCAGTTGCGCCCTGCCGATCAGCCAGAAGCTGAGCCATTTGTCTATAAGCAGGTAGCCCTGCAGGCTGATCAGTCCGCCACCCTGGTGCTCATGGATACCCGCGACCGTCTGCGTATCGTCACCGTCAACGAAGACCTCAGCCCGACGCCGATCAACGCCGCCTGGCTGGTGCTGGTCAACGCCGCGGTCGGCGCTTCTCAGATAACCGTCAGCACCTTTGGCGGCACGCTGCCCGATGTGCGCCCCATCCCCTTTGGGCAGGCAACCCGTCCCCTGCCCTTCGCCGCCGGAAACGGCGGTTTCATCTTCGAAACCGGCCCGGCAACCGCTCCGCGCGAAATAGGCCGTCTGCTGGAACGGCCCTGGGAAGTGGGCACCGCCTACGCGCTTGTTGTCACCGGCGTGCCCGATGTGCCCGCCATCGTCCTGCAGACCGAAGTGGGCATCGGCGAAACGGTGCTCTCGGCAGAGGGAGTCGTCCCGCTGGAAGGTGCTCCGCCTGCGCTCTCCGGCTGGGGGCCGGGGGCGCGGGTGTTTGCTCTGCGTGTCGTGCACGCCCTGTCCGACAGCACGCCGCTCGATTTTCTTGCCGACGACACCCTCATTTTCGAGACGATTCAGGCGGGTACCGCCACCACCTATCATGAATTCGCTGCCCCGCCTCAGCGCATCACCATCCGCGTGGCCGGTAGCGAACTGACACTTGTCGAGGAAGAAGTCTCCTTGCCTGTCGTCCCGGAAGGCACCTACCTCACCATGTTCGTCTTTCGAGAAGGAAACAGCGTGCGGCTGCTGTTCGCCTCGGACAACCCCTTGCAAATCCCTGACGGCTACGCCCTGTTGCGCGTCGTGCACGCCGTGCCCAGTCGTCCAGCGCTGCGCGTCGAGCGCCTGGAGAACGCCCCTGCCTCGACGGTCGCCACGCCCGCGTCCGGCGAGCCAGTCGGCGGCACGGCGCTTCAGGCTATCCTGGCCGACCAAGTGCTCTTCGGGCAGGCCAGCGATCCGGTGCTGACGCCAGCGGGCACGGCCCTGGTACACGTGATCGAGCGCGTCTCGCTCGACCCGGCAGGCGACTTCACTTTTACGCTGGCTTCGCGCACCACCTACGATCTGCTGTTGCTGCCAGCGGATACACCGCCGGGTGTGCGGGCGGTGCTGGTCGCGCATAGAGAATGAGTTTTCCACTTGCTGCTTTACCTCACCCCCAGCCTCGCTTCGCTCGGCTTGCCCCCTCCCCGACGCGGGGAGGGGGCAACGAGGCGCGCCAGCGCCGAGTGGGGGTGAGGTCAACCAGAAGATCACACCTGAGCTTACTTCTGCCCATGGTTCTGCTGGCTGGTTTTGATGCGATTACCCTGCCCCTATCCCCTCAAGCTGCTCATCATCTCGCCCCAACAGATAGGATGAGGGGATGTTGATATTTGTGCTTGGGGCTATCCTGTGGCCAGGCACAGACATCAACAGAACCTAGCGCGCTGGTGAATCGCTCCCCTTTTCGTTGGCTTTGAGTTCCTCGTAGATGCGATCCAGCCCGCTCTTGATGCGGCGCTGCACATTCTCGCTATCGGCAGGATCGTAGGGAAAAGCCGTCAGGAGTTCTGGCACCAGCGAAGCGGTATCGGCGCGTGGCCGACCAGCGCGATAGAGACTCTGTACCCGCCGCCGCACCAGCCGCAGATAGTTGGAAAGCGGCTCGGTGGCGTTCTTGTCCACCACTGATCCACGACCGGGTACCAGCAGATCGGCGGCGAAGCGCGGACGGCGCAGTTCGGTGAGGTTGTCCAACCATTCTTTGGTATACGGGCCACTGATGTAGGGGTGTTCGTTAACGCTCAGGCTGTCGCCCATGAACAGCACGCGCTGTTCGGGCAGGTGCACCCATATGCTGCCCGCCATCGGACCGGTCATGGAGAGCAGCGAAATATGGCGGCCCCCATAATGCAGGATCATGCGCTGTGAAAAGGTGACGGTCGGCATCACCAGGTGAGCCGAGGCGAATTGCTCGCGCTCGGCGGGAGTGCGTGCCAGGGTCTCAGCAACACTCTCCATAAACGTCGAGGGCAACGCGGCCATCTGCGCCAGCGTCTCGTCGTGCGCAATCACCGTCGGCGCATCGAACCAGCAGGTGCCCGGCAACCGATCGCGATGTCCATCGGTCAGCACGACGGCCAGCATCGGCAGCGGCGCAATTTCCGCCAGCGTCTCGCGCCAGTGCCAGGCGTCGCGGGGATAAGGCGGTGCGTCAATGAGCACCCACCCGGCCTCTGTCTGGATCGCCCCGACGGTGATCAGCCGGTACCCTGTTTCAACCCATACACCTGGAGCCAATTCTTGCACGGTTACTCGATCCTTCCGTGTTGCGGTGTCCCTTCGCCTGTTCGCCAGAGTTGGCGGTCAGCCTTGCTCTATCATTTGCTGTACCGCTTGTGCCGCTGCCTGTAACGCCGCCCGCGCTTTCTCCAGGGAGATGGCGGTTCCGCCCCCCTGGGCGAAGGTCGGCTGTCCGCCGCCCCGTTCTACGCCCCACACGGCCAGGCCACGCTTGAGGACAGTCACCATGTCCAGGGGCACATCTGCGGCGCAGGCTGCGATGAGCTGCGCTTTGTCGCCCGCGGCTGCGCACAGCGCCACGGTGCCGGGGTGCGCGACAAGGTGCTGAGCAAGCTGACGTACCTCCGCCGAATCGCGCCCGTCAAAGGCGGCCCGCACCAGCCTGTACGTGCCCAACGGTTGTCCTGCCTGCCACAGTTGTTCGGCTTCGTGTTCCAGAGCCAGCGCTCGCAAGGCGCGCAGTTCGCGCTGCAGGGCCTTATTCTCCTCGCGCAGCTTGGCGATCACAGCGGGAATGTCGGCCATGCCGGTCGTCAGGGTGGCGGAAAGTTGTTGCAACAGCGCGTTCTTGGCGCGGTAATCGCGCAAAGCGCGCCCCCCGCAGCGAAACTCCACGCGCAAAATATCGCCCCGGCGCTCGGCGCGCACGATTTTGATCAGCCCGATCTCGCCGGTGTGCGCCACATGAGTGCCACCGCACGCGCACAGGTCGAAGTCTTCTATTGCCACCACGCGGAACCTGCCCTCTACGTCCGGCACTTTGCGCAGGTTGAGCGCCGGCCGTTCCTCGTCCGCCGGGAACCAGGCCCGCACCGGACGATTTTCGAAGATCACCTGATTGGCCAGGTCTTCGACCGCGTCGAGGGTGGTCTGATCGAGCGCGGGGCGGTTGAGATCGATCGTCACGCTATCCGGACTCATGTGGAAGCCAACTGTGTCTGCCTCCGCCAGACGCTCGAACGCCGCCGAAAGCACATGCTGGCCGGTGTGATGTTGCATATGATCGAAACGCCGCGCCCAGTCAATACGCCCGGTCACCGGCCCCAGCGCGATCACGCCGTCCAACACATGGAGCACCGCTCCGTCGCTCTCGCGTACGATGACATCGCGCACTGGCACGCTGTTGAGGGTGCCGGTGTCGTGCGGTTGCCCGCCGCTGGTCGGGTAGAAGCAGGTGCGGTCGAGCACCACCGTCGTCAGGCCGTTGCTGGAGCCAATCTCCAGCGCCTGGGCGGTGAACTCGGTGGTGTAGGGGTCGGTGTAGTACAGGCGTTGTGTGGTCATGGCGCGTCCAGGGTCACGATTGGCACGGGGGCCTATTGTAGCATTGCCCGCCGCAAAGGGGCAGGTCGTTTTGGTCGCAGAGGGCAAAAAATTACAGGGCAAAAACCGATCAGCCGAACCAGGGGTTGAGGCAAGCGAACAGGTCTGATGCATTCTCAGCCGACCGTGAGCTTTCGTGAAATGCACCCCCAAACTGCATGCGCGCAAAGCTTGTCAGCGATTTGCTCGGTGCGGAGGCGTTTGCCTCACCCCCGCTCGGCGCAGGCGCGAGGCTGGGGGGGAGGTCAACCACAGCGCAGCAAACAGTCTGTCACAGTTTGCGTGCACCTCCTCTTTGCCTGGTTCGTCACTACAGGCAGGCTTTGTGTGCTTCCGCCAGTTTACGCAGCCCTGCGTTTTCGCTACTATGAAGGCAATTCCCGTCGCAAGAGTATGCTGGAGGTTGCAGTGATGAAACGGCTGGCAGTATTGTTCCTGGGTGCGGTCGCCCTAGTCGCGATCGGCATGGTGGCCCATTCGCTGCTGCTGCAGCGGTCGGCTGAAGCGCAGACGACATCCCCCACGCTGACCGACTGGCAGGTGATAGACCTGACACAGCCCCTCACGCCCACCATGCCCATCTGGCCCGGCGATCCGGAGTTTGTGATCGAGCCATGGGCTACTTACGAGGTTGATTATTACTACATCAACCGCATCTCGATCGGCGAGCACAGCGGCACACACTGGGGCACGCCCAACACCTTCATCGAAGGTGGGCGCAGCGCGGATATGATCCCCGCCGAAGAGTTGGTCGTGCCCGCCGTGGTGATAGACATCCGCGAGAAGGCAGCCCAGGACGTGGACTACCGCCTCACGGTAGACGACATCCTGGCCTGGGAAGCTGTCAATGGACAGATTCCGGCGGGCAGCGTGGTGATTCTGTTCACCGGCTGGCAGGATAAATGGGATGATCCCGCTGCCTTCATCGGCGAAGACGCCGACGGTGTGTTGCACTGGCCCGGTTTCGGCGCGGAGGCGGCGGCGTTCCTGGTGAGCGAGCGCGGCGCGGTTGGCCTGGGCACGGACACGCACGGCGTTGACCCAGGCAATGACGAGGAATTCGCGGCCAGCTTCGCCATGTACGAAGCCGACGGCATGATCCTGGAGTGCCTGGCCGGACTGGACAAACTACCGCCGGTGGGGGCGACCCTGGTCGTGGGTGGCCTGCCGATCGAAGGCGGTTCGGGCAGCCCGGCGCGTGTCTTCGCTTTTCTCCCGCCTGCCGACTGAAGTTACCAGGGGCACTCTCAGCAGCGCCCCCGGTCGCCAGCGAATCAGAAAACGGGTATGATCTCGTTACGCGGGCCTCTCGGCTATACCTGTACAGACAGGCTGGTGCATCGTCTCGGTACGTCGAACATTTTCGCCAGGATGAGGATAGTATGCCCGGTGCCTCAACCGCTCTGACGATCGCCTTGCTGGTGATCTACGGGAGCCTGCTAGCCTGGCTGGCGGTCACCCGTCAGCGACCGGCGCGCACGGCTCACCGGCGCTGGCTGGTTCTGGCCCTGGCTACTGCCTGGCTGGGGAGTCTGAGCGGTCTGCTGCCGCCCGACGCCCATCTGCGTACCCCGTATGATGCGCTGCTGCCGGAGCCGCTCACGGCCTCCGCTCTGGCAATTTTCAGCGTTAGCGCCACGCTGGTTTTCTTTGGGGCGCTGCTGCTCAGTTACCTGCGCTCGCGGGCGGTGACCGGCTGGATGATCGGCGCGGGTTTATGGTGGCTGGCACAGCTTGCCCTCGGCCTGCTGGCCAGCGACCTGTTCCCCGGTCGGCCTGGCTGGTACCGCACCCTATACCAGGCCCCGCGCAGCCCGGACTGGCTGATCGTGGCAGGCTGGCTGGGAGGCGGGCTGCTGCTGATGCTGATCGCGCTGTCTTCCTTCTACCGCGCAGCGCTGCCCGAAATGGCGAATCAGGCGCTCTTCGGCGCGGTGAATGTGCCGCCGCTGGTAGGAGGCATTGCCCTGGCTGCCAGCGGCGAGCACGTGGTCATGGAGATCGGGCTGCTGCTCCAACTGCTGGCATTGCTCGGCGCGACCTACAGCGCCACGGCTTACCGCGTGCTGGACATCCGCCGCACCGTCCGCCAGACGACGGCGGTGGGCGTCCTCACCCTGGTGCTGGCGCTCGGCGCGTTCGGCGTGGGCGCGCTGGCGCTGCATGTTGACCTGCCAGCGCCGCAACGTTACGCTCTGGTTGCCGCGCTGGCGCTCGCCGTCGCCGCCCTGATCAACCCCCTCTACAGCCTGATCGCCCGTGGGCTGGCCGGTTCGTTCAGCGGGCGCTCCGCCAGCACTTCACAGCAGTTGCGCCGCTTCAGCGCCGACATCAGCGGCGTGGTTGACCTGGACGAACTGGTGGAGCTGACCCTGCGCACGGTGCGTGTCTTGCTCCGCGCCCGGCGAGGGGAATTCCTGTTGGTCAGCTATGCGGGCAAAGGCGTGCTGGAAGTAGAAACCGCTCCCCGGCGCGGTGAGCGATCGGGCAAGCGCACACAACTGGCGCTCAACAGTCCCATCACGCAGCGTTTTCTGCGCGTCCGCGCGCCGCTGCTGCAATATGACCTGGACTTCAGCCCGGATTTCGCCGCTGTGCCGCCTGCCGAGCGCGTCTTCTTCAGTCAGACGCGCATGAGCGTCTACGCGCCGATCGTGGTGCAAAATCGCCTGATCGGGATTGTCTGCTGCGGGCCAAAGGTCAGCGATGATCCTTTCACCGCCGCTGACCTGGAAATCCTGATGACCATCGCCAATCAGACGGGCGTGGCGCTGCGCAGCGCCCGCCTGATCAGCGACCTGCGCCGCCGCGAAGCCGAGCAGAAAGCGCTCAACCGCGCTCTTTCCGCCGCCAAAGAGCAACTCGAAAAGCTCGATAGCGTCAAGAGTGACTTCATCACCATCGCCAGCCACGAACTGCGCACGCCGCTGGCACAGATTCGCGGTTACGCCGAACTGATGGAGTCCATGAACGAAGACGGGCAACTCGACCAGGATCAGATCGCCAGCATGACGGCCAGCATCAGCCGCGCCGCCGACCGCCTGGAAGAATTGATCGCGGCCATGCTCGATGTCAGTCAGCTCGACATTGACGCCATGAGCCTGCAGTTCAGTCCGGTGCGCATCGAGGCGGCCATGCGGGCGGCGCTCGAACCGCTGGTCGAGGCGGTGCGGCAGCGCAAGCTGATGATATCGGCGCGCAACCTGCGCGACCTGCCCACCATTATGGGCGATGAGAGCCGCCTGGTGCAAGCGTTCCGCAACATCATCCTCAACGCCATCAAGTACACGCCCGACGGGGGCCGCATTGATATTCGCGGCGAGGCGCGCGAGAACGAAGTGATTGTCTCCATCAGCGATACGGGCATCGGCATTGATCCTTCGCTGCACTCCCTGATCTTCGAGAAATTCTTCCGCGCCCAGGACCCGAACTATCACTCGACTGGCACCACCAAGTTCATGGGAGCCGGGCCAGGGCTGGGCCTGACCATCGCCCGCGGGGTGGTGATGGCGCACGGCGGGCGCATCTGGGTCGAAAGTCCCGGCTATGATCCGGAGCGGTGCCCAGGCAGCACCTTCTACATTCTGCTGCCGCTCACTCCGCCCGACCTGGCGCATCGCCTGGGCGATCTGCAAAAAGCGGTGCGGCTGGGCGAGCGCACCGGCCATATCCTGCAACCGACCCCGATGCCGACCCCGGCTGCCTCATCGGAGTTCACGCCACCTTTCACTTCCATGCCTTCCTGACCCTGTCCGAATTCAGCTTCGCTTTGCGGGGAGTCATCCATGCTCGACTTGATCATCTTCGACTGGGGTAATACCGTCATGCGCGATTTCCCCGACTTCAGCGGCCCCATGGTCACCTGGCCGCGCGTCGAAGCCATGCCAGGGATCGAGGAGGCATTGGCCGCTCTGCAAGGGAGTTACCGCCTGGTGCTGGCCAGCAATGCCTATGAGTCCGATGCCGCGCTGGCCCGGCGGGCGCTGGAGCGCGTGGGCCTGTCCAGTTATTTCCACCTGATCCTGACCTCGCACGAGCTGGGCGCGGCCAAGCCTGACCCGGCCTTTTTCGAGGCGGTGCTCGCGCTGTACAACACGGTTCCACACCGCGCGGTGATGGTGGGCGACAACTTCCGCACCGACATTGTGGGAGCCAAGTACGCTGGACTGTGGGCGGTGTGGTACAACCCTGGCGGTGCCATCCAACCCGCCGACGTGCCCTTCGCCGCCGACGCCGAAATCCGCTCCTTTGACGGGCTGGCGGACGTCATTCAGCAGATAGACAGCCGGGCCGGAGGGGTCATTTGAGGACTCAGGAAAAGCAACGCCGCCGGGGTGTCGTTGGGTCTCCGGCGGCGTGTGCGCTCATGACTCCGGTGTTTCGGGCGGACGCCAGTACATCCCCCCGCCGCTCTCGCGCAGCAGCAGCCGGTGATCGATCAGTTCGCGGCGCAGGCGGGCGTAGTCGGGATGAATGGCCTTGAGGATGGCGTTCACCTCTTGCTCGCTGTACTTGACGCCCGGCGCGAACTTCTGCGCCAGCCAGCGCAGAATAACCAGCAGCTTCTTTTGCTTGGTGGGGATGACTTTCAGTTGCGTTCCCTCGAAGTGATCGTGCATCACCTTGCGATCTTCTTCGCTGAGCGGCAACTCGTCCACCCACGATGTGTCCGGCGGGGGCGTGGGCGCAACCTGCGCCAGCGCGCGGTAATCCAGCCCGCGCCGCAGGGTGGCTTCCAGGGTATCGGCGCGCAGCATGTACACGCGCGTGTTGCCGATGGCCTGCAGGTTGACCAGCCCCGCTTCGTGCAGACGGCTCAGGTGATGCGAGACAGTCGGCTCGGACAGACCCAACGTCTCGGCCAGTTCACCCACCCGACGTGGGCGCTCTTTGAGCAGACCGATGATGTACAGCCGATTGCGGTCGGCGAGCGCCTTGAAGAAGCGCTCCATCTCTTCGGCAGGGGTGGTGCCCCCTGCCTTCTGGTGGTTCATTGTTTCACGTCCTTCTAATTAGATAGCGATCTAATTAGAAGTATATCGAAATAACCAATTTCGTCAAGAAGCAGTTGGGCAGCACCTGCCGCGCTGCCCAACCATATTTTTGTGTTTTCTGGCCAGCGGCTCGCCCGAAGCGAAATTACCTGCGCGCCTGGCTCGCGTTCGCCCTTTCCAGCCTCACCTGCACCGCGATCAACTCACCCTGGCGGGCCAGATCAATGGACGTGGCCAGGACACGGGCGGCCTCCTGCGGGCTGTGGAAGCCCGTGCTGTTTTCGGACGAGATGAAGTCCCAGCGCAACTGTGCCGCGCGATGCAGTTGCAACGCCTCGCGCAGGTCATCGTCAGTGGCGCCGGCTGCGCGGGCAGCGTTGATCGCATCCAGCAGGTCGAGCAGCGCGTCTTCGCTACGGCGCAGCAATTCCGCCGTGCGGTCTTGAGCGGACACCACGCGGTCGTAGAGTTCTTCTTCTGGCCAGGTGTGGCAGGTGCCGCAGGACTGCCGGAGATTCACCAACGGGCTGCGCAACCAGTGATCGGAAACCTTAACGCTGCCGTCGCGGACATAAGGCATATGGCAGTCGGCGCACGAAACACCCGAACGCGCGTGAATGCCGGTGCTCCATAGCTCGAATTCAGGGTGCTGAATCTTGATCATGGGCGCGCCGGTCTCTTTGTGCGTCCAGTCCTTGAAGCCGTAGGTATCGTAGTGCTTCTCGATGCCGTCAATGGTGAAGCCCTGGCTCCAGGGGAAGGTCAGCACTTTGTTCTCGCCCAGGAAGTAGTATTCCACGTGACACTGAGCGCATACGTAAGTGCGCATTTCCTGGCGGGTGGCCTGCGAAAGGTCTACGCCACGCTCTTCCATCGCGTTGCGGAAGGCGGGGCGTGTGATGACCAGCTCCATGGTGTCGGGGTCATGGCAATCGGCGCACGAACTGCCCGTATGAAGTTGATCTTTCAGTTCGTTGTAGGGGGTACGGTTGAAGTTCTCCCACCCTAACTGCTCGATCAACAGCGGCGCTTCGGCAGCGTGACAGTTGATGCACGCGCCCGGTTGCTCGACGACCTTGACGCGCTGAGTCTGAGCCTGGTCTAGCTGGGCGTAGTAGTGTCCCCGCTCTTCGTTGTGGTCTATGCTGAAAGCGTAGCCTGCCCATAACCGCACCATGGCCGGGTAACGTTCCAGTTTGCTATATGGCTCCGAGCCGCCGTAGACGGTCTGACCGTAGTTGATCTGCGTTTTCTTGAAGGAGTCGTATTGGCGGGGGAAGTTCTTGCCCCACACCGCCGGGTCAATCTCATCCGGCCCGATCTCAACGACGCGCAAGGGATAGGCGGCTTCTTCGCTCTTGCGCTGAGTGATATTGACCAGCAACAGAGCCACCAGCGCGGTCAAGATCGCCGCTGCGACGAAAACGACCCCGATCAGCAGAGTCTGACGCGAGCCTACTCGTTTCATAGAACCTCTCTCCCTGGCTGTGTCAATGGTCAAAAGCTCATCTGCGATGCCCGACGTTGCCGTGACAGGTCACACAACGTAGCTCTTCGTCGTGCGGCGCGATGGTGATGATCTGACTCACCGTGTCCCTGTGGCATTCCACGCAATTCGCCTGGACGACGTCGGCGTTGAACGATTTGATCCGGATCGGCTCCGGGAAGTTGCCCGTGGTGAAGGCCCAGCTATGATTCAGGCCGTTCCAGGCCTTGACGGCCCATTTGCCGACAGGGTTGTGCGGGGTATGACAATCGTTGCACGCGGCGACCGCTTTGTGGCTTGAGTGATTCCAGCTATCGAACTGCTCGCGCATGATATGGCAGTTCATGCAGGTCTCTGGGTTGTTGGACAGATAGGACGCGCCCTCGGCGTACACGAAAGTGAACATGCCCAGGCCAAACAGGACTCCCAGCAAACCAGCCAGGGCGAGAATTGCAGGGCGCAGAAAGGACCGTGACTGTTCAGGGGCATCATTCATTGCATTTCTCCTCAAGGCACGATCGGTGCGGTCAGCACTCGTTGCCTGGGGCAGGTAAGGAGCCAATAATTTCAAAACTACCCGCTTAGCCGGCACCTCGAATTTTCCAATATCGCGTGCCAGTAGCTCTGGGGTCAGTCTTTTCGGGCGAATGTTTGCTGCTGCCAGATTTGAAATGCATTATATGATAAATTTCCGAGAAAACAACCCTACCTGTCGAGGCGGAGTGGTCTGTGAGCGTGCCGGAAAAGAAAGAAACGCGATATAAGTTTCAGGCGAGTAGGGAGAGATCGTGCCTGGAATGCCGATAAGGTAATATCCGCTAGCTGCTCAGGCCGCGGTTGTGACCACGTGCACGCGGATGCCGAAGCGTTCCAGGAACTCTGAAAGCACCGACCACGACAGAGGAAAACCAGGGGTATCCGCTGCGCCCAGATAAGTCAGCATCCAGGATGGTCTCTTCATTGGGCACATCCTCATCGCTTTCCGATAGCGTCACCAGGGCGTCTTCCGCCCAGCGAACCAGTTCGGCCTCGCTGATCTGATGATTCAGATGCGCCAGGATTTTCTCGACCACAATATCCTGCGTGATCATTTGTCGCCTTCTTCTGCTCTGATGACCTGATCCGCTCTACCCACTCGCCGCCCGTAACGTCTCGCCCACCCAGGCAACGGGGCGTACGTCGGCGGCAGCGGCGCACTCCGCGCCGAGCAACGCCCCCAGCACAGCGCGGAAACGGTCGGGCTGACCGCTGGTGTAGTAGATCACGCGGCCCGGCACGTCAGCGGGGTTTAGCGCTCCGCGTCCCTCCAGCACGCGCCCGGCCTGACGCGCCACCGCCGGACTGGGGTCTACGATGGTCACATCTGGCCCGGTCTCGGCCTGGATGGTCTCTTTGAGGAAGGGGAAGTGCGTGCAGCCGAGCACCAGTTGATCAATGCCCGCCGCCAGCAGCGGTTGCAGGCACTGCCGCACCGCCTGATGTGCCTGCGGCGATTGCGTATCGCCTGCTTCGGCCAGCCGCACGAATTCCGGGCAGGCGCGCGTCTCGACGCGCACGCCCTGGGCGAAGCGCCCCACCACGCTGGCATAGAGTTCGCCCTGGAAGGTGGTCTCTGTGGCAATGACGCCGATGACGCCGGTGCGGGTGTCGCGCGCCGCCGGTTTGACGGCGGGTTCCATCCCCACGAAGGGTAACTGCGGGAACAGCTCGCGCAGCCGGTAGAGCGCGGCAGCGCTGGCCGTGTTGCAGGCCACCACGATCAGCTTGACGCCCTGCTCGATCAGAAACCGCGCCACCCCTACCGTGAAGGTGCGCACCTGCTCAATGGGGCGGGTGCCATAGGGGATGTGCGCCTGATCGGCCACGTAGATCACGTCTTCGGCGGGGAGCTGCGCGCGCAGTTCGCGCAGGATGGACAGCCCACCCACCCCCGAATCGAGCACGCCGATGGGGCGTGCTGCGTCGGCTATATTGCCCGGCTGATCCATACGCTGTTCACAGGTTGTGCACCTCGAAGCCTCGCGCGGTCAACAGCCCCACGATGGGGCTGCCTGGCAACCAGCGCAGTTGCTCGCCCAACCCGCCCGCGCCGACCGTCACCAGCAGCCCGGCGAAGTGTATCGGCTCGCCGTCGTCGAGCAGCAGGTCGGCCAGCACGTAGCGGTCGCTGAGGCGCAGCCGGCCTACATGAGGCCAGGTCACGGCGTAGCTCTCGCCGGACAGAGCGCGGCCCTGGGCATCGTGCGGCAAGAGTATCAGGCGGCTCTCGGTGAAACCCAGGTAATACTGGCCGATGATGCCGCGCCAGGTGCGGTAGAGTTGCACGGCCAGGAAAATCCAGGCCAGCCAGCCCAGCACGCCCAACAAACCCGCGTTGAGCACGCCGCCCAGGATGTTGAGCACCAGCCCGCCCACGGCGAGTTGCTTCCACAACCGCCATTGGGGCGTGCCGCGCACATCCAGCACGCCGATCACAGGCTCGCCCGACGCCAGCACCCGACTCACTGCGCGCACGGCGGGTACGTCTGTCCCGGCGAAAGCCGATGCGCCGCCCGCTCCCTCTGCGCCGGGCAGTGGTGGTACTGCCTCGGCGACTTTCTCGACTGCCGCGTCCATCGCCTGGTCGATGACAGCCATGGCCTGGCGCAGCGCCTGAGAAGCGGGAATCGCTTCTGCGCCGCTGGGGCGCGTCTTTTGTTTGCGCCGGACTTTGCTGCCGCTCGCTTCGTAGGGGGCGGGCCTGTGCCCGCCTGTACTGAAGGAGATATCCGGCGGCAGGGGCAAAGGGGGAGGCGGCGGGACGATCTGCGCGGGCGGCGGGACAATCTCCTCCGGCAGAGCGATCTCCGGTTCAGGCGCAGGCGCAGCCGCGTCCTGGGCAACCGGACTGTCTGCCTCTTGCGCCAGGTCGAGCGCGCCAGCGACCGGCGCGGACTCGCCCGCCGCAGGTTCTGGCGCGGCGGCAGGGATGACGGGTTCATCGGCTGGACGCACTCGCCCCGACAACGTCCCCGCCACGCGCACCACTTCGTTGAAGGCGCGCGCCAGCTCTCCCGCGGACTGATAGCGCTCGTCCTTGCTCTTGGCCAGCGCCTTGAGGATGACCTGCTCCACCTCTACCGGCAGGTCGGGCATGGTTTCGCGCGGGGAGGGCGGCGGATCGTTGATGTGCTTGTACATCAGCGTGAAGGGCGTATCGGACTCGAAGGGCGTATGGCCCAGTACCATCTCATACAGGATGACGCCCAGCGCATAGACATCGGTGCGCGCATCTACGGGTTCGCCACGCCATACCTCCGGGGCCATATACGCAGGTGTGCCGAGCACCACGCCCGTTTGCGTCAGGCTTTGCGTGGCGGCCATGATTTTGGCCAGCCCGAAGTCCATCAGATACAGGTTGTCCCACTGATCGATCAGGATATTGTTGGGCTTGAGATCGCGATGAATGACGCCTTCGGCGTGCGCATAGTCCAGCGCCTCGGCGATTTGCGTCAGGTAGCGGGCCGCCGTTTTGAGCGGCAACGGGCCACGTTTGAGGCGGTAATAGAGCGATTCGCCTTCCACCAGGCGCATAACCAGGTAGAACAGTTCGCCCTCGTGCCCGAAATCGTGCACGGGCAGGATGCGCGGATGTTCCAGACGAGCAATGACGTGCGCCTCGCGCTCGAAGCGGGCGACGAACTCCGGATCAGCCGCCAGGTCGGCGCTCATGACTTTGATCGCCACGTCGCGCTGCATATTGCGCTGCCGCGCGCGGTAGACGGTCGCCATGCCGCCTTTGCCCAGTTTGCCGACGATCTCATAGTTGCCGAGCGTCTGGGAGATCAACGGATCGCTCATAGCCCCTCGCCTGGACTGTCCCTGCCCTGATCGCCAGGTGACAGACATATCCCTGAATCAATACGTAAAAATGCTGCAGGAGTCGCAGTCTCCCTGCTCCGGACAGGGACAACCGTTCGTAGCTCCAGTTTAATCCGCAACGGGTGTCTTTTCAAAACGGCGTTGCAGGTGGGGGTGCGAGCAAAGGTTGACAGCGACCTTGCCCCGCCCGATGCCCCTCATCCCCCGGCCCCTTCTCCTGTGCTGCGGGCGAAGGGGAGCGCTCGCGCGACAGACAGCAAGTCCCCTCGCCCACAGCGTTGGGAGAGGGGATTGAGGGGTGAGGGGCAGCAGACTGCTGCACACGGCCTGTCACAGTTTGTACGCACCCGCGCAGGTGAGGTGCTTCGCGTCTTGGGGCAGTTACTTTGAACCGCCCAGACACCGAGGGCGCAGAGCGAAACAAGCCGGGTTTTTCTGTAACCTCAGCAAGGGGCGCTGAGCGCCCCACCGAGGAAATCCCGCCACGAGGCAAGAGAAGAGTCAGGGCGAGAGCGGCGTCAGCAACACCCGATAGCGGGCCGGTTCGGTGGTCACCGGAGCCAAACCGGACACCACCAACACCGCCTGACCGGATGTCCCGTCTACCGTAACCTCCCACTCGCCCTGCGGTGCATCACCTGCGCCGAGCAGGCGTGTCACCGGGGGCGTCTCCGCTGCCGCGGAAGGCTGCACCAGCAGCACCAGAAACTCCTGGGGCAAGACGTTGTCAGTGCGCAGCCACCCTTCACTGAGCCAGCCGCCATCGTCGCGCTCCATGTCGTCGGCATAGCCGATCTCTGGAATACTGAGGTCATCGAGCAGGAAACCGGGCTGCGTGACCGCGTCGTCGGTGATGTACTCGAAGCGTAGCAGAATCTCCTGACCGGCATAGGCCGACAGATCGATCACTTCTTCGACCCAGCCGCCGCTCTCGCCCGTGTAGCCTGGGCCATAGGCGTTGCCGTGCGGGTCATCGGTAGTGGTGCGCGACGAGGCCAGCGGCGTCCAGGTCGCGCCGCCGTCGGTCGAAACCATCACGTAAGCGTAATCCCACAGGTTCTCGATCTGATACCATGTCCAGAAATGCAGGCTGGCTTTCTCCACGCCGCGCAGGTCGAAGGCGCGCGTCAGGCGCGAGTCGCTGTCGTCGGCGCGGTTTGACCACCACATCATGCGCCCGCTATGCGCGTTGACCGGCACAATGCCCACGGTGCTGTCGCCGCTGAAACTCAACCGGAAGCGCCCCTCCGGCAGCGCCAGGTAGTGCGCGCCCCATTGCGGCGCTGCGGCTACGCGCGGCGTGCCCGGCGCGAGCGTCGCCGTGATTGCCGCTGACGGCAGGCTCGCCAGATCGGGCAGTGTATAGGCGTAGCGCCCGTCGCCGATCGTGGGGTCTAGCAGCAGGTTGGTCACCAGCCAGTCGGCGAACAGATCCACCACAGTCACCGGAGCGCCAGTGCGCGGGTCGGTCGCGCCGATCTGCGCCAGGGTTTTGTCTACACTCATCAGGCCATTGGCCGGATCGCGCACCAGCGTAGTCGTGGCCCGCTCGCCGTAGCGCTGATAGAAATAGGCCGCGAACAGGAACGACGCGCCGTAATGAGCGCCGCGCTGCCCGCTCGCTTCTGGCCAGGAGTTCAGTTGCAGCGCGGGATCGCTCAGGAACAAATAGGCGAAGTTGCTCATCCCATAGCCGGTGAGCAACGTCGCCAGTTCCGAAAGGCCTTCATTCAGCCAGGTATCCTCATTGCGATCCACGTGCCAGTGCACCATATGCTGAAATTCGTGCGCCAGCACTCCTTCGTAATAGTCGCTGCCGATCGCCCCGCGCATGGTGTCCAGATTGACGTAGAACATCTCGCGTTCGTTGGAATAAGTCACAGCCGCCGCCGGATAGGAACTGGAGCTGCCAAAGTAGGCAGCTACCCAGTTGCCCAGGCGTGTGGCGTGCAGCACATACAGGTGCGGGTCGCCATCTATGCCGGGAGACCATTCGCTACCAAATACCTCGTGAATGCGCGGGCGGATGATCTGCTCGAACGCTTCCGCCGAGTCCCGAATAGCTGCCAGGTCTATCTGCTGCCCGACCTCGACGAACATATACACATGAGGCGTCTTGTAGACCAGTTCCGCATCCACCTGGAAGGCATAGTCTTCGTCCAGGTTGTCCGCCCAGAAGGTGAGCACACTGCCCAGGGGCAATTCGGGCGGCGGTTCCGAAGGCGGCTGTGGAACAACGGTAAGGCCAAGCAGGCGGCGCGCCAGATCAATGCGATCGCGCGGGGGAATGAGGGTGTTGCCCAGGCCTGCCGACGGCGCGGTGCCGGGCGACTGCGCTATTGGCGTTGGCGCGGGGGTGAGCGATTGCGCGGCCCCTGCCGATGGCATCGCCGGGATAGCGGCTAGCAGCGCCCCGCCCGCGAGCAGGACGATCACGAACCAGCAGAAAAACCGAACCGGAAGTCGCGCGCACACAGGCATATTCCTCTGAAAAACTGAGCATCATCCTGACACTGTTTTAACTGATGTGCCGGGTCTGCGCCCAATCGTCGGGTATGTGAGGTGCATGTAGATTGGGGGACAGACGGTCATCCCAGAGAGCGCCTCAGCCAGAGCTGACGTAAAAGCGCTTCTACCCAACATCTCCCCATGAGGATGCTCAGAGGATTCGCAGCGAACTCTCACGGCGCGTTAACCTTTCAATGTTACAATCAAAAATCGGGAGCGCTCTTCCAGTCTCCTTTGTCCTGTTTCAGCACATCGGGCCAGTCGTCCGCCATGAGTATTCGCACGCGCCTGACTTTTCTCTATGCCAGCCTGCTCGCCATCGCCATGCTGATGTTCAGCGCGGCGACTCTGAGCGTGTTGAGCTGGACGCTGCGTCGTCAGGTGGACGAGGCGCTGCTGAAGGCGGCCAGCGACGTGCATCTCGAAGCAGTGCTGGGGGCCGTCCCGCCCGCGTCCGACAACGCCTTGCTGAGCGAACTGGCCCGTATGCGCGCCAACACGCTGGATACACCCGGCGTCTTCGTGCAAATCTGGCTGCGCGACCCGCAGACGGGCCGGCCTATCCTGCACGACTATTCCTGGAGCCTGATGGGGCTGGGACTGACCAGCCCGCTCGACCCGAACGCGCTAGGCGCTTCCGCAGAAATCCGCCGCGATGTCACGCTGAACGGGCATCATATGCGCGTGGTCTCAATCCCCCTGGAGATCAACGGCGAACTGCGCGGCACCATTCAGACGGCGCAGTCGTTGCGCACGGTAGATGCCGCCGTGGATCGTCTGCTGAAGATCATGCTGATAGGCGGTGCGTTGACCATGCTGGCCGCCCTGCTCATCGGCGATTACCTCACCCGCCGCGCCCTGCAGCCCATTGACACCATCGCGCAGACAGCCCAGCAGATTACCGCCGCCGACGACCTCAGCCGCCGCATCCCCTACAATGGCCCGCCGGACGAACTCGGTCAGCTCACACAGACTTTCAACGAGACGCTGGAACGGCTGGAGCGACTTTTCAATGTGCAGCGGCGTTTCGTGGCCGATGTCTCGCACGAGATGCGCACTCCGTTGACCACCATTCGTGGCAACCTGGACTTGATGCGCCGTTTCGGCTACGACGAAGAAGCGGTCGAGGCCATTGACAGCGAGGCGCGCCGCATGTCGCGCCTGGTGGAAGACTTGCTGCTGCTGGCCAAGGCCGACGCAGGACGCCTGCCGTTGGAACGGCAGATGGTGGATATTGACGCCGTCGTGGTGGAAGTGTTCAATCAGGCCCGCGTGCTGTCCAACAGCGTCAATGTTGTCCTGGGGCAGATTGACACGGCGCGTGTCCTGGGCGACCCCGACCGGCTCAAGCAACTGCTGCTGAACCTGGTCTCCAACGCCCTGAAATACACACCGGAGGGCGGCACGGTCATCCTGTCTGTGGAGCGTCAGGAGCACACTGTCGCCATCAGCGTGGCCGATACTGGCATTGGCATCCCCGCCGAAGACCTGCCGCACATTTTCGATCGTTTCTACCGGGTGGACAAAGCGCGATCGCGCGCGCAGGGCGGCACGGGCCTGGGACTGTCCATCGCCAAGTGGCTGGCCGAAGCGCATGGTGGGCACATCTCCGTCACCAGCGCGGTGGGCAAAGGCTCGGTCTTCACCGTCACCCTCCCCCTGGTGAGCGAACATCAGCAGCGCTCCTCCATCCGCGACACGCTCCCCAATCTGCGCCCGGTGCGGCTGTCGCGCTCGCACTGAAAGCCGCCGCGTCGCGGGTGAACACTCCGCCGGATGCAGTTTCACAGCCTACGTCCCTGAGCGCCAGAAACGCGCCCGCCGCCTGGCATGCCGCCCACCCTCGCTGCGCTCGGCTTGCCGCCTCTCCGCGTCGGAGGAAAGGACGCGCGGTCGGCCAAAAGCTCACGCCGGAGGCGTATAGTTGGGCAGCATGATGGTGAATGTCGTGCCCTGGCCTACCTGACTATCTACCCAAATGCGCCCGTTATGCCGTTCCACGATGCCCTTGACGATGGACAGGCCCAGCCCGGTGCCGTCGTAGTGCTCAATCGCTTCATCGGTGCGGTAGAATTTGTCGAAGATGTAGGGCAGGTCTTTGGGGGCGATGCCGATCCCGGTATCCGACACGCGCAACACCTGGAAATCACCCTCGGTCTCCAGCATCACGCGAATCTGCCCGCCGTCGGGCGTGTACTTGATGGCATTCTCCAGCAGATTGTTCGCCACCTGACGCAGACGCAGGGGATTGCCCAGCACAGGGGGGACGTCGTCGGGCAGGCGCACCTGCACCGTGTGGCACTTGGCTTCCCACGAGGGACGCAGCGTCTCAATGGCCTCGCGGAAGACCTTCGCCAGCGGCACCGGCTCGCGATCCTCATCGAACCCCGCCTCGATCTTGCCCAGTTCCAACAGGTCGGAGATAAGCGCTGTGATGGTCTGTACGCTGGAGACAATGCGATCCAGGAATAGCTGTTGCTGCGCGTTGAGCGGGCCAGAGCGTCGCACCAGCTCGATATAACCCAGAATCGAGGTCAGCGGCGAGCGCAGATCGTGCGAGACGGTGGTGACGAACTCGCTCTTGATGCGATCCAGTTCCTTCAGGTGTGTGATGTCTTGCATCACCACCACGCGCCCCACACCGCGCACGATGGTCAACTGCGCGTGCAGGTAGCGCCCGTCGCTCAGCGCGATCTCAGTACGCCGACCGCGGCCACTGCGCGCTTCTTTGTCGAATAGCTCCACCACCTCGCGGTGATCGATCACCTCGGCCAGCGGTCGCCCCTGCGTGCGCGAAGCGCTCAGGTTGAAGGTGCGACACGCCGCCGGGTTGACGAACAAGACCTTGCCGTCGTTATCTACCACGATGATCGAGTCTTCTGTGTCGCGCAGGATGGTGTTGAGCGTGTCGCGCTCTTTCTCGGTCGCGGCGTACAGGCGCGCGTTTTCGATGGCGATGGCGGCGAAGTCGGCCAGCACGCCCAGCAACTGGACGGCGTGACGCTCGAAGGGGCGAACTTCCTGGCGGGTGCTCACACCCAGCACACCGATCACGCGATTCTTGAGCAGCAGGGGGACATAGGCCAGCGCCCGAAAGAGATAGCTGGTCTTGATCTTCTGCAGTTCGTCACCGGCCAGCACCAGCGGTTGTTGGGTTTGCACGACGCGGCCCGCCAGACTATCGGCGACGGGCAGACGCAGCTCCGCACCGGCATCCTGCGCTTCGCCAGTCGAGGCCACCTGATACAGTTCGCCGGTGCCCGGCTCGACCAGCATCAGCGAGCCAGACTCCGCGCCGGTCACCTCGACGGCGGCCTGCACCACCTGACTGAGCACCTGTGTCAGATCAAGCTGTCCCGTGACGCGCTTGCCGATGGTCACCAGCGTGTCGAGTTCGCGCAGGCGTTGTTCGAGTTGGCGGTTGGCCTGCAGCAACTGTTCCGGCACCTGATCGGTGATGCGGCGCGTCCAGTGACGGCGCAGCGCGTTCTGCAGGGCCTGCAACAGCTCGCTGTCGTGAAAGGGTTTGATCAGATAGTCGCTGACGCCCATGCGCAGCGCCCGCACCGCCAGCACTTCGGAGCCTTCGGCGGTCATCAGGATGAAAGGGGCCTGCATACCGGTCTCGCGCAGCGCTTCCAGCATGGAAAGTCCATTGATGCGCGGCATCTCATAGCCGGAGACAATCGCGTCTGGCTCCAGGTCGCGGGCCAGGGTGAAGCCCTCTGCGCCATCCTGCGCCGTGATCACGTCGTACCCGGCTGGACGCAAGACCTCATCGGCCAGGTGACTGCGTAATTCGGGCGTATCTTCTACCAGCAGGATACGTTCTCCAGTCACAGCGCTTCATCCTTTACGAGCGCAGAATACCCTCATTCAGCCTGGGCGGGCGGCTGCTCCAGCGCGCGCAGGTGAGCCAATGCCTCGCGGACGCGCACTGCTACATCGGTCAGGTGTAGCGTCAGCACTTCGACAGGCAGATCAGCGGCGTTCTGGTGTAGCCAGATCAGCGCCGACTGCGCGGTCTCCAGCGGCGGACGCAATGCCGCGAATCCCTGTTCGAACCATTCGCGGCGCTGCAACTGCCAGGCGTGCAGTTCGTGCTGAACCTGCGCCAGTTGGCGGCTGCGCTGATCGAGCATCACCGACAGGCGCACGCTGACGATGGCCATGGCCGCGTAGCTGGCCAGTATCTTCAACAGGCGAGCGTGCCCCTGGTCGAACGCCCGCACCGACTGATGATTGCCCACGGCCAGCACGCCGATCGCCGCCGACTGCACGGTCAGGGGAATATAGGCGACGGCGTACCGATCGCGCCCCGCCTTGAAGCGGCGCAGACCGTCGCCACTGGCGACCAACGGCTCGCGCGATTGCATCACCAGGTCGGCCAGTTCGTCGCGCACCGCCGATCCCAGCCGGTCGAGCATGGCCAGCGGCAGGTTCTGACCCGCCCGCAAGATCAGCGAGTCGGAACGATCGTCGCGCAGTAGCAGCAAGGCATGATCGGCACCGGTGAGGGCCAGCGCGGCCTCCAGCACGCGGTTGAACACGCTCTCCAGGTCGCGCAGCGCCACCACCGATTCGCCGATATCGTGCAGGGTGCTCAGCGCGGTCACCTGTGCCGAAAGCTGCTCGTTGGCTGCCTGCAACTCGGATACCAGCGCGTCGCGCTCGTGACGCATGCGCACCCGCTCCAGCACACGATCGGCAGCGGCTGCGACTTCGGCCTCGCGCAGCGGCTTGGTCACCACATCCGCCGCGCCCAGCCTGAACGCCTCGACCGCAGCGTTCAGGTCGCGATCTTCGGTCATGACGATCACCGGTGCCTGCACCCCGTGCGAACCAAAGGCGACCAGCACGTCCATGCCGCTGAGGCCAGGCAAGACCAGGTCGAGCAGGATCAGGTCGGGCGATTCCTGACCCAGCAGAGTCAGCGCGTCTGGGCCATCTCTGGCCTCCAGCACGCGGTATTCGTCGCCAGCGAAGACTCCTTCGCGCAGCAAGTCGCGCACATCCGGATCATCGTCCACGATCAGGATTGTCTGGCCCATCGCAGCGCCCCCTCTCTTATACGCAGGGCAAGCCATTTCTGGCTATCAAAGCTGGAACAACTCTCCGGCCCCAGGTTCATTATACCCTGTGTCGCATTACGGGTGCGAAGCGGTGTGTGCCTGGGGGTGCGCGCAGAATGTGACAGGCCGTGTGCTGGGCTGTGATTGACCTCACCCCCCGCCTCGCTACGCTCGGCTTGCCCCCTCTCCGACGCGGAGCTATGCATTACCCACATCTTGTTGCTGCCAGGTCAGACAGCCCCAGCACCCATTTGTAGCTCTCTTTGTCGACAAAGCCTCGCTCATGGCGTCGATGACGGTTGCCCGTCGTCGCCACGTCGCGCACCCAGACGTGCTGGCCCCACACCCCCAGCGGCACGCCCTCGGCACTCACCGCCAGCGTGCTGTGCACCCAAAAACCACCTAGTCTGCAGGTGCTGGCTGAAATCAAAGGCGGTCACCGCACCACCCCTGCCCCCTCCGCCTTGATCCGCTCCATACACGCCGCCCGCTGCCCCGCTACCAGCTCGGCGGGCGGGACACGGTCGTGATCAAAAAACGGTAGGCCCCTTTGACTTCATGCCAGGCTCCACACGCTTGCGGCAGACTGCTCATCGGTGCGGCGCTGACTTGCTCCCCACTCCGCACCAGGCGCTTTTTCAGCCGTTTGTCTGCCAGTTGGATATAGTCCAAATCCTCGATGTTCATCGTGCCTTCCTGCTTCTTTATCCCCTTCATCCGCTTCATTTTATCGCCTGTTTCTCCCCCTCCATATTTGTGGGTAATGCATAGCCGACGCGGAGAGGGGGCGCGAGGCGCGCCAGCGCCGAGCGGGGGTGAGGTCAGCGCCTCCGCACCGGGCAAATCGCTGAGAAGCTTCGCTTGCTCTCAAATTGGGGGCATTTCACAAAAGCTAAACTGAAATGCGCTCCCTTGTTCTACAGCTCGTCTTGGGGCAGAGTGGACGGGAAGGCCACTCCCTCACCGGTGACGTGTACCCCTACCACCTGGCCGGTCTGCCAGCGCGCGCCCGCTCCGCAGAGCACTTTGAGCACTGCCGCCTCTTCCGCCAGCTTTACCCAGACGACCTGCCGCGCTCCCAGGTACATTTGCCCGCTGACGATCGCCCGTGTGCCGTTCTCCGCCCCATCCAGGGTCAGCACTTCGGGGCGGAGCAGCACGTCTACTGCTCCCTGCGCGGGCTGCGCCAGGGCGACCGTCCCCAGGATCGTATGGGCTACGCTCCCCTGGGCCTGGCCGCTGACGAAGTTGGAGTCGCCCATGAACTGCGCAGCGCGGCGCGAGACAGGGTGCTCGTAAAGATCGCGCGGGGTGCCGATCTGATGCAGCGCCCCATCGAACATCAGCGCGATGCGGTCGCCCAGGCTCATGGCTTCCTCCTGATCGTGCGTCACCAGGATGGCCGAGACGCCCGCCTGGCGCAGGATGCGTTGCACCTCCTCGCGCACCTGACGGCGCAGCGCCACGTCCAGGTTGGAAAATGGCTCGTCCAGCAGCAGGATGTCGGGTTGGGGGGCAAGGGCGCGCGCCAGGGCTACCCGCTGTTGCTGCCCACCGGAAAGCTCGTGCGGGTAGCGCTCCTCCAGCCCTTCCAGACCCACCAGGGCCAGCATGGCCGCTACGCGCTCCCTGCGGTCTGATCGCCGCCCCAGCCCATAGGCGACGTTCTGCGCGACGGTCATATGAGAGAACAGCGCGTAGTCCTGGAAGACCAGCCCCACGTGCCGCCGATGGGCAGGCTCGAAGACACGCCCATCGCTGACCGTGCGCCCGTTAATGACGATCGCGCCACCGTCGGGCCGCTCCAGACCAGCGATCAGGCGCAGCACAGTAGTCTTGCCGCAGCCGCTCGGCCCCAGCAAGGCCAGGCATTCGCCGCGCCGCAACGCCAGCGAAACATTCCGCACGGCCTGCACCGCTCCGAAAGACTTGCGCAGGTCACGACAGATCACGGTAGATTCAAGGGGCAGCTCAGTCATCGGACTCCAGGATATAGACCAGCGAGAGCGCGGAGATCAGCACCAGGATCAGGGCGGGCGCAGCGGCCCGTGCGTAAAAAGCTTCGTTGCTGGCCGACCAGATGCGCGTCGCCAGCGTGGCGTAGCCGGTGGGGGCCAGCAGCAGCGTGATCGGCAGTTCTTTCATAGTGGTTAGGAATACCAGCGCCACGCCCGCCACCAGACCGGAGCGCATCAGCGGCAGGGTGACGGTGCGCAGAACGGTCAGATAGCCCCGCCCCAGCGTTTGGGCGACTTCTTCCAGGTGCGGGTTCACCTGCAACAGGCTGGCCCGCGCCGGTCCGAGCGCCTGTGACAGGAAGCGCACGCTGTAGGCCAGCACCAGTAACCCCAGGCTGCGGTAACTGTCCAGGCCGAAGAGCGCGTTCAGGTCGCCCAGGTAGCGCGCGCCCAGGAAGACAAAAGCCAACCCCACTACCACGCCTGGCAGGGCATAGCCCAGATAGGCACTGCGCGCCAGCAGATGAGTCAACGGAGAGGGGGCGCGCACCTGCAGCCACACGAACGGTAGCGCAACAACTCCGCAGACAAGCGCGGCCAACGCTGACGCACGTAGCGAGCGCTGCAGCGGCGCGGATACATCGCGCAGTGTCTCGCCCTGCTGCAGGCCATTGACCAGCCAGTAGGTCATCACGGCGACAGGCATCACCAGCGCCAGAGTCACCACCAGGGCGCAGAAAGCCAGCGCCAGCGGTTGCCAGCGTCCCAGCCGGACGGGGCGGGGTCGGTAGTGTGCCCGTCGCGAGAAGGTGCGTCCGCGCCCGCGCTCGATCAGGGTGACCACGCCCAGCAGCAGGGCGGTCAGCAACACCAATACCACCGACAGCAGCGCCGCCAGGTCGAGATCGAGGCTCAGGCGCAGGTAGATCACGCGGGTGAAGACGTTGTATTGCATCATCGCCACCGCGCCGAAGTCGCTGAGAGTATACAGCGCTACCAGCAAAGCTCCGGCAGAGATTGACGGCAGCGCCTGACGCAACGTGATCCACCAGAAGGTCTCCAGGCGCGAACGGCCCAGCGTGTACGAAGCTTCTTCCAACGCCGGATCGATTCCTCGCAGGCCAGCGCGGGTGCTCAGGAAGACGTAAGGATAGGCGAAGAGCGTCAGCGCCAGCCAAGCCCCCCAAAAACCGTAGATCGAAGGTAGGCGCTCCACCCCCAGCGGCTGCAACCAGCGCTGCAGGATGCCCTGTTGTCCCAGCGCACCGATCAGCGCGAAGGCCCCCACGTAGGAGGGGATGACAAGCGGCACGGTCAGCAGCACCGTCCACAGGCGGCGCGCTTTCAGGTCGCTGCGCACAGTCAACCAGGCGGCGGGCACCGCGATCAGGCACGCCGAGATTGACACCGCCACCACCAGTAACAGGCTGCGCCCAATGATGCGCAGCGTGCCAGGACGGGTGAGAATGGTGAAGGCGCGCTCCGGCGCGACCTCTGCCGCGCGGACGAATAGATAGCCCACCGGCAACAACACCAGGGCTGCCAGGGGCAGGGTCACCCCCAGCAGCCACCAGGCAAAACGGCGTTGGGATATCACGGCAAGGGATACTCCGGTTTGTACCCTATCCAACACAGGCTCAGGTCAGCAAGGTAGGGGCGTATTATCCATACGCCCCTACAGGCACGCACCCCGCCTGCTACAGCTACAGGTTTACTGATTGAGCACCTCATCCAGCAGATCGAGGGTGCTCTGCAGATCGTCCAGGTCGCTCAGGTCGAGTAAGGGCGTCTCGATCTCGGCCAGCGGCTTCAGACGGGGGTCGGCCTCCATGCCGATCAACAACGGATATTCGAAAGTCCGCTCGGCAAAGTAGGTCTGCGCGCTGCGCGAGAGTAGATAGGCGATGAACTGCTGCGCCAGCGGCTTGTTGTCCGACGAAGCCAGGATGCCCGCACCAGCCACATTGATCAGGTTGCCGATGTCATTGCCGGGGAAGTAGTAGTTGGCCAGGGGCGCGTCGGGGTGTTCGGCCAGATAGCGATAGGCGTAGTAGTGATTGACCAGCGCCGCGTCAATCTCGCCCGCTGCCACGGCGGCCACGGCTGCCGCGTTGTTGCTATATTGCCGCGCCTCCAGATCGAGCAGGCCCTGCACGAACGCGCGCGCAGCTTCGTCGCCCTCAGTCAGGCGGATGGCGGTCAGATGTGCGTGAAACGAGGCGTTGGTTGGCGCAAAGCCCAGCCGACCGGCCCACTGCTCATCCAGCACGCCGAAGAGCGTATCGGGCAGTTCGTCTTCGGAGACGGCATCCGTGTTGTAGGCAATCACGCGCGCACGTCCGGTGACGCCCACCCACAGCCCTTCAGTCGAGCGGAAACGTTCCTCCACGCTCTCCAGGATGTAGGCAGGCAGCGGAGCCAGCAGGTTCTTCTTGGCCAGCAGGCCTAGCGCGCCGGCGTCCTGAGAGAAGAACACATCGGCGGGCGAGTTGGCTCCTTCTTCCACGATGGTCAGGGCCAGGGCGGAGGTGTCGCCATAGCGCACTTCGACGCGGATGCCGGTGTCTTGCTCAAACTGAGCGATGATCGGGCTGACCAGCTCCTCGCTGCGCCCGGAATAGATGGTGAGGGTGTTGCCCTGCGCTTCGGCGGCGGTGAGCAGATGCCCCGCGCGGTCGTCCGGCAGGGGCAGGATGATGGAGAGCGACGCTGCCACGACCAGGGCCACGGCGAGAACAGAACGAAGTCGGTACACAGTGTCCTCCTTGTTGCAATTGAGAACCATTCGCATTTGCGTGACCCTATTGAAACACGGGCGGCGCGCGGCGATCAAGGCCCCGTGGTGTAACCTGGCCTTCGCAGCCAGCAAAACTGCGGTTTCAACCCGGTTGAATTTTTTACAAGGGGGCTTTGCGCAAGCCTTTGCTCGCGGCTAGTGCGCCGCATTGAGCGGCAGCCAGACGGTGAAGGTAGACCCCTGGCCTACCGTGCTGCTCGCCTTGATCGTCCCACCGTGTGCCTCGACGATCTGCCGGGCAATGGCCAGCCCCAGCCCCAGGCCAGATTTGTGATCGCGACGGCGGCTTTTGTCTACCTGGTAGAAGCGCTCGAAGATGCGCGACAGCTCGTCGGGGGGGATGCCTTCGCCCGTGTCGCGCACAGTGATTGTCACCCCGCCGCTGATGACTGCTGCGCTCAGCGTCACCGAGCCGCCAGGTGGCGTATGCTTGATGGCGTTGTCCAGCAGATTGGTGAAGACCTGCGCCAGCCGGTCGCCATCGCCCAGCACGCGCGGCAGATCGGGCGGGACAGCCAGGGCCAGGTCGAGTTGGCGTTCGCGCGCTTTCACCGACAGACTCTCGCCCACGCCGCGCAATAGATCGCCCAGCGCCAGCGGTTGCCGCCGCAGTTCCAGATGACCGGATTCCAGGCGGGCCAGGTCGAGCAGCGACTCGACCATGCGGTGCAGGCGCGCCGTCTCGTCGCGGATGATCTGCGCGGCGCGGCGCGCTGCCTCCGGGTCGGAGGCAACGCCCTCGGCGATGGCCTGCGAAAAGCCCTGGATGCTGGTCAGAGGAGTGCGCAGGTCGTGCGACACATTGGCCAGAAAGTCGCGTTGGGCCTGCTGCGTGACGGCCACCTGTTCGGCCATGTCGTTAAAGGCGTGTGCCAGCGCCCGCACTTCGCGCGGCCCTTCGACGCGGACGCGCTGCCGGTAGTCGCCGCTGGCGATACGGCGCGCTGCCACGCTCATCCGGCGCAGCGGTCGCGCCACCGAGTCGGCGATCAGCACCGAGAGCGCAGCGGCGATCACCAGCGCGATCAACCCGGCCTGTGCCAGCGGTCGCAGGAAGGTACCGCCGAACACGCGGAAGACTTCGCGCAGAGTCTGGCGCGGCACCGGCGTGGCCACCACCAGATCGGGCAGTTCCAGATGCATGTCGGCCATGGGGAAAAGCGGCTGCGCCACGAAGAGCCATTCGTCCCCGTTCGGATCGCGGAAACGCCCCTGGTACAGGGTACTGAGGCGCATCCGGCCCGTCGGCACCAGGGGAATCTGTTTGCCCAGATCAACCGACGTGCCAGCCGCCAGCGTGCCCTTGGAGTCATAATGGACGACCCCGTTTTCGCCGATCAGCAGCGCACGCACGCCGCGCTGAGCGCTTAGGGTATTCAGATAGTTGGTGAGCAGTTGCTCGTAAGCGTTCAGCCGGGCACGCCAGCCCATGCCGCCCGGCTGTCCTTCTGTTCCCAGGCGCGCCCTCTCTACTGCGCGCACGTCGAGCAGCACCGCCGTCAGGTCGCCGACGATCTCGTCGGTGGGCAGCGGGCGCGTGGCCAGAAAAGCCAGCAGCACAAAGCCCACCAGCGCCAGCAAGATCAGCAACACGGCGACGTAAGAGAGCAGCAACCGGCTGCGCAAGGTATTACCCATTCCGTCCGCAATCCCGTCTCTGCCTCAGCATAGCGCTCACGTGTTATCGAAGTGTGAACAGACTGTAACCGTTCGCCCGTCTTTCATTCGGCGGTGAGCTTATAGCCGACTCCCCACACCGTCTCGATCTCGGCGGTGCAGCCGGCCAGTTTGTGGCGTAGATGAGCGATATGCACGTCTACTGTGCGCGTCTGCCCGTAGAAATCGAAACCCCACACCAGGTCGAGCAGCTTCTCGCGGCTCAGCACCAACCCCTTGTGCTCGACCAGCGTCAGCAGCAGGTCGAATTCCTTGGCGCGCAGATCGATCAGTTTGCCATTCACGCGGGCTTCGCGCCGGGCCGGATCAACGGTCAGGTTACCGGCGCGCAGCACAGCCTCGCCCGTGCCGACGCGGCGCGGCTCGGCCCGCCGCAGGATCGCTTTGACCCGCGCCACCAGCTCGCGCGGGTTGAAGGGCTTGGTCAGGTAGTCGTCCGCGCCCAGTTCCAGCCCGACGATCTTGTCAACGTCATCGTCGCGGGCGGTGAGCATGAGGATCGGCAGATCGGATTCGGCGCGGATACGCTTGCACACTTCCCAGCCGTCCAGGCGCGGCAACATCAGGTCGAGCACGACCAGCGCGGGCTGTTCCTGGGCAATGCGTTGCAGCGCTTCGACGCCATCGGCTGCGCTGATGACGCGAAAACCATCTTGCTTGAGGTACAGGCTGACCAGCTCGATGATATGCGGCTCGTCGTCCACGACGAGGATCAGTTCGTGGGGCATAGGGCACCCCCTCAGACCTCTACCACCAGCGTATCGTAGGCGAAGGCGACTGACAACCCTTCGTCGCGCAGGCGCGCGGCCAGCCGTTCGTAGTCGCCATGGCTCAGCCCAAATGGTTCCTCGATATGGGTCAGAATGGTGCGGCGAGCGTTCAGCGCGCGCACGATATCGAGCGTCTGCGCGAAGGTCGCTTCGGCGCGTAACACGGGATGATCGGCGGGAATCAGCCGGTCACCGGTGAGGGGGTCGAATTCGGGCAGGCCCATCGGCAACACGGCCAGATCGAGGCCGCAGACATCCGATGGCGGCTGCCAGCCCAGCAACTCGTCGGGCGCGATCAACACGCGCGTCGCGCCTTCCTCGAACAGAAAGGCGTACACGTAGTTCTGAGCGACGCGGAAGGGGCGAATGGTCACCCCGTTGCGCGCCACGGTTTCGCCATCGCGCAGGACGATCACTTCCACCACGCCGAAATGTTGCAGATACATCAGTTGGTCCCACGCCCCCAGTCGGTGGTGAAAGTCTTCCGCCACCTGCTGCGGCAGGTAGATGGTGGTGCGTTGATGCGTGGGTGGCCAGTTGAACCAGTCGGCGTTCAGACTTTCCCACACGCGCAGCCCGGCCACATGATCGGGGTGCCAGTGCGAGTAAAAGCAGGCGGGTACATGAGACAAACCCGCCCGATCGAGCTGAAACTTGGCTTCCTCCGGCGTGTCAATCAGCACGCCAGGGCCGTGCACGAACAGACTCGGCCCGCTGCGGCTATAGGGCACACCCGCTGCCCGCGCCTCGGCGCAGACCGGACACTGGCAGCCAGGGCGCGGCGTGGTGATAGCCCCACCTGAACCCAGAAATTCGATGCGCATGAAGTCTCCCTGCTCAATCCGGCATGACGGCGATAGCGTCGATCTCCACCAGCACGCCCAGTGGCAGATCGCGCACCGCATAGGTCATGCGCGCCGGCGGATCAACCGGAAAGAAGGTGCGGTAGACCTCGTTCATCTCGGCAAACGAGTTGATATCGGCCAGCAGGACGTTGACCTTGACCACGTGCGCCAGGTCGGTGCCCGCCGCCTCCAGGATGGCGGCGATGTTGCGCAGCGTCTGCGCGGTCTGCGCGGCGACGGTTGGCCCGACGATCTGCATCGTCTCCGGAACCAGGCCGCCCTGTCCCGACACATAAACCGTGTCGCCCACCCTGATCGCCTGGGAGTAGGGGCCGATGGCGGCAGGAGCTTTGTTGGTGTGGATCACTTCACGAGGCACGGTGCGCTTCTCCTTTTTGGGGGGATGGCTCAGTGCGGCAGGACGGCGATGGCTTCGATCTCCACCAGCGCGCCCAGCGGCAGATCGCGCACGGCGAAAGCGGCGCGGGCAGGCGGCTGCGCCGGGAAGAAGGCGCTGTAAACCTCGTTCATCTCCTTGAAGCTGGCGATGTCGGCCAGGTAGACGGTCACCTTGACCACGTGCGCCAGGTCGGTGCCCGCCGCCTCCAGGATGGCGGCGAGGTTTTCCAAGGCCTGCTCTGTCTGCGCGGCGACGGTCTCTCCGGCGAATTGCTTGGTTTCTGGCACCAGGCCTAGCTGGCCGGAGACGAAGACGAAGCCGTTAGCTGCGATGGCCTGCGAATACGGCCCGACCGCTGCTGGTGCATGAGGGGTGGCGATCACTTCACGAGACATAGCACAACTCCTCCTTATGATGACTCATCGGCGAACAGGCGGGCCAGCCCTGGGTAAGGCCGCAGGGGGATGATCTCGAAGGCGATCAGCCCGGCCTGCACCAGCGCCAGCGTGGCCAGGACTTCGCGCGCTTCGTCGGCGTCCGCACATTCGAGGATCAGCACCGCGCCGGCCCAAGCCTGGCGGAAGTAGATTTCGCGCAGCGTGCCCGCCTGCGTCAGTTCCCAGACGCGCCGCGCCTCTGCCTTCAGGTGCGGCCCGAACTGCTCTGCCGTGCTGCCCGGCGTCTCGACTTCCAGGGCCAGAATTTTCAACGTTTTCTGCGATTCTTCTTACGGCTGGCTTTGGCCATCTCGCGCCTGCGCCGCTCCAAACTCGCGCTTGAGAAAGCTTCAGAAAGCGCGCAAGACACGCACAACCATCTTGCCATCAAAGCCGTCTGGAGTAGAGGTGTAGGCCGGGAACAGCTCGTAGAGCACTGCGCGCAGATCGGCGGCGTTCATTTCCGGCGGCGAGACGCCGATATAGTTCAGGGCGTAATCGAGCATGACTTTGGCCCACCACAGATACAGTTCAGCATCTTCGTCCTCTTGCAGTAATGCCTGGGCTTCAGGCGATTGCTCGAAAAGTGCTGAACTGATCGATGCAGCGAGATACCTTGTCGCTTTGGGGTTCTAACTCCTCGTCTGACATAAACTGATTGATGTCGAAGTCATTTCCGGCCATGGTCAGCGCTCCTGATGATATCCTCAATTGGCTTCTGCCCCCGCCACCAACCACACGAACTGATACGGCGCGAGCGTCACCGGCTTGTGACGCGGGTAGGCGACGCCGGTGATCAGGTCAACAGGGTCGGGCGGCGTCCAACCCAGCCGGACGGACTGCTCTTCTTCGGAGAAGTTGGCCAGCACCAGCACGTCGCTGCCACGCACATAGCCGAGCACGTGTTCATTGCGCGTGTCGAAGAAACGGGTGTGCCCGTTGGCGAAAGCGGGCGTGCGCCGCCGCAGATCGATCAGCTTCTGCAGCGTCTGGAAGATACGTCCAGCGTCGGTGCTGAGGTCGCCGCGCAGCGCGGCGCGCTCCCAGTCGAAGGCCGGGCGGTGCACCCAGCGGCTATCGTCTGCCTTGTTGGGGTCGTCGGTGTAGCTGTAATCGTTGAGGGTGGCGATCTCGTCGCCCAGATAGATCAGCGGAATGCCGCCCGCGCTGAGGATCACCGAGTGAATCAACTCGATGCGGCGCAGGGCCAGTTCGCGGTAGCGGTCGTTGCCCGTCTCGTGCGCGTGTTCCAGCCCGGCCAGCGACGCACACGTGCCGGAGATGCGCATATCTTTGGTGCGCGGGTTGTAGTTGAAGGGCAGGCCACGGGCGAAGCTGCCGGGGAATTTGCCCGTATAGAAAGCGTTGAGGAACTGCCGGTGATCGAAACCGTTGATGCCCAGTTCCCAGGCGTCTTCGTCGGCGAACGTCCAGCCGATGTCGTCGTGACAGCGCACGTAGTTCACCCACGAACACCCCTCTGGCAAGGCGAAGCGCTTCTGCATGGAATGACGGAGCAGTGTCACCTTGCGCGTCGCCAGCGATTCCCACAGCAACGCCATCAGCGTCGGGTTGTAGGAGATGGGCGCTTCCTCCGGATGAATGTAGCTGGCGACTTCGGCGGGGTGCACGATGGCCTCGGACTTGAAGAGCAAGGCTGGCGCGGCGATGCGGGCCAGCGCGTTGAAGGCGCGGATCACCGTGTGCACCTGCGGTAGCCCTTCGCAGACGGTGCCCAGTTGCTTCCAGATGAACGCGACTGCATCCAGGCGCAGGATTTCCGCGCCGACGTTGGCGATGAATAACATTTCGCCCAGCATGGCGCTGAACACTTCCGGGTTGGCGTAGTTCAGGTCCCACTGGAAGTGATGGAAAGTCGTCCATACCCAGCGGTCAATTTCCGGGCGATAGGTGAAGCTGCCGGGGGCCTGTTCCGGGAAAATCTCGCGCAGATGGCGCTCGTATTGATCGGGCAGCGTGCGATCGGGGAACATCAGGTAGTACGCCTGGTAACGCTCGTCACCGGCCAGCGCGCGCCGCGCCCATTCATGTTCGTCGGAGGTGTGGTTGAAGACGAAATCGAGCACCAGGCTGATCCCTTCGGCGCGCAGGTCGGCGGCCAGGGCGCGCAGATCGTCTATAGTGCCCAGGCGCGGGTCTACCTCGCGGTAACTGCTGATGGCATAGCCGCCGTCGCTGTTGTCTGGCGGACAGCGGAAGAGCGGCATCAGGTGCAGGTAGGTCAGGCGCAGGTCTTTGAAGTACGGGAGCCTCGTGCGCAGGTTGGCCAGCGTGCCCGCGAACAGGTCTACGTAGCATACGCCGCCCATCATCTTCTCGTGCTGAAACCAGAGCGGGTCGGCTTCGCGCGCCCGGTCGAGCGCCTTGAGATCGGCGGGGCGCTCAGCATAGGCGCGTGCCGCCGTCAGCAGAATCTGCTCCAGATGGTAGAAGAAATCGTAGCGCCCTCCGTATAGCTCGATCAGCAGCCGGAAGACCGCCGGAAAGTAGCGCGTCAGCCGGGCGCAGAACTCGTCTCGCCCATCTCCCGCTGGCAGGGCCGGCTCCAGGCGAGGTAGCAGACGTTCCAGGGTGAGTGAGGCTTCTTTGTCCCAATCCATACCGATCTGTTCTCTCTGTGGTGTGAATGCCTTTTAGCGCAACACAGGCCAGGTCTCGCGGTGCAGGTAATCGCGCAGCAGTTGCGGCGTGTCGGTGTAGGGATGGAACGGCTGCGCCAGCAACTCTTCGACCGGCTTGAAGGCAACCGCGCTGGCTTCGTCCCCGTCGGCGTGCAGCGTCCCGCCGGTGATGCGGCATTCGAAGGCGATGCCCACGTTGTGAGTCACGTCGCCATTGGGGTAGTGACCGATCATCAGCGGCACTTCGCTGTACACGCCGATCACGCGCACTGGCTCGATTTCCAGCCCTGTCTCTTCGCGCACTTCCCGCACCACAGTGTGCGTGGTTGTCTCGCCTAGGTCGGCGTACCCGCCCGGCGGATGCCACAAACCGTCGTCGGTGCGCCGCGTCACCAGCAATTCGCCGCGTTCGTTGGGCACCAGCGCCATGGCTCCCGGCAGGATCACCGGCGCATGGCCAACCCCCGCCCGCAAAATGGGATAATAAGGGGTGAGCTGCGGCTCGGCGTAGATCGGCTCCAGCACGGCGTCGCGGGGCGACTCCAGCGCAGCGCGTACCATCGCCTGATAGGCGGGCGGGAACTGCGGCAGCGCCTCATCCCCAGGCAGCCAGGTTACGGCCAGCGATTCGCTCCCGTCGGCGTGCAGTTCGCCGCTCACCGGACGCGAGACCACGCACACCGTCCACTGCTGCACCCGATCGCCGTTGGGGTAGAGCAGGTTGTAGGCGGGGTGACTGAAGACGCCCACCAGCCGCTCGACCTGCACGCGCAGACCGGTTTCTTCCAGCGCTTCGCGCTCGGCGCAGGCGCGGATGCTCTCGTTGATTTCCAGCGCGCCGCCCGGCACGCTCAACCAGTCGAAATCGTAGCGGCGCTGTACCAGGATACGCCCCGCTTCGTCGAAGACCAGATTGGTGGTGTAGACCAGGTAGATCAGTTGGGAGCCGACGCGCTCGCGTAACCACCGTACGTAGCCATCGGCCTGGCTGGTGAAGGACATGATGCAGAAACCTGCCCGAATTGAGCTGCGCGGACGATGCAACGCGGATTTTAGCCCAAGGCAGGCGTTCTGTCACGGGCGCGGAGAAACGTAGTGCGTGCAAACTGTGACGGGCAATTTGCAACAGGCCGCCGCCCCTCACCCCTGCCTCCCCTCTCCCTCGCGACTGCGTCGCGGGGCAAGGGGACTATTGTCGCGCGGGCGAGTGCTCCCCTTCGTCCGCGCTGCGGGAGAAGGGGCCGGGGGATGAGGGTCATCGGGCGGGCAAGATCGCTGACAACCTTCCCATGCACCTGTCCAGCCAGGGTAATCGCATCAAAACCAGCCAGCAGAACCATGGACAGAGGTAAGCTCAGGTGTGATCTTCTGGTTGACCTCACCCCCGCTCGGCGCTGGCGCGCCTCGCCGAGCGGGGGTGAGGTAAAGCGGCAAGCGGTTCGAGGCAATCCCCCTGACCCGCGGCAAAAACCTCTTGACCCCAGCCGTGATTGTGGATACCCTCTACCAAATCTCTGTGGCAGGCCAGTTTCCGCATTCCGTGTACGAGGCGACCTATGGCAGGATACCTATTACGACGCCTGACCCTGGCCATTCCGGTGCTGTTGGGCATCCTGTTCGTCACCTTTTCGCTGGCGCGCCTGCTCCCCGGCGACCCCTGCCATTCAGCGCTAGGAGAGAAAGCGACGCCGGAGATTTGCGCGGCCTTCAACGAGCGCTACGGCCTCAACGACCCCATTCCGGAGCAATTTCGCATCTATCTGCGCGATGTGCTGCGCGGCGACCTGGGCAACTCGATCAAATTCGGTCGCCCGGTCACCGAGTTGATGGTCGAGCGCCTGCCGGTGACGCTCGAACTGAGTTTCTTCGCCATGACCTTCGCCGTGCTGATCGGTATCCCGTTGGGCATCGTCTCGGCCTACTATCACAATTCCGCCATAGATGTGGGGACGATGATCTGGGCCAACATCGGCGTTTCGATGCCGGTGTTCTGGCTGGGCCTGATGCTGTCGTATCTCTTTGGCGTGGCGCTCAAGGACACCCCCTTTTGGTTGCCGCCCACCGGTCGCCTGACAGCGGGGCGCATCATCGAGCCGTTCTATCAGGCATGGGGGTTGGATGTAGACGGCAGCGCGCTGACCCTGCCCGGCTTCATCGCCAACATCAACACGCTCAACGCCTTGCTGGTGCGCGACTGGGCCGGTTTCTGGGATGCGCTCAAGCATATGATCCTGCCAGCGATGGCCCTGGGCACTATTCCGCTCTCGATCATCGCCCGCATGACACGCTCAAGCTTGCTGGAAGTGCTGGGGCTGAACTATGTGCGCACGGCGCGGGCCAAAGGCGTGCACGAACTCAGCGTAGTGGTGCGGCATGGCCTGCGCAACGCCCTGCTGCCCGTGGTGACGATCATCGGGCTGTCGCTGGGATCGTTGATGAGTGGGGCGGTGCTCACCGAGACGGTCTTTGGCCTGTCGGGAGTGGGCCGCATCCTCTACGACTCGATCACGGGCCGCGATTACACGGTCGTACAGGGCTTCACCCTGGTCATCGCGGTGATGTTCGTCTTCATCAACCTGATCGTGGACACGCTCTATGCCTACCTCGACCCGCGTATCCGCCTTGAGTAGAGACCATGCACAGCACAGAACCTGCCCCATCTGATCTTGATCTCAGAGCAGCGGATGTCGTTGCCATCACCAAGCCGCCCAAAAGCCTGTGGCGTGAGACGATCGAACGGCTGCTGCGCAAGCCGTCCGCCCTGGTCGGGCTGACCATCCTCAGCATTCTGGTCTTCATTGCTATCTTCGCGCCTTTGATCGCCACGCACGACCCGCTGGCCGTCTTGCTCGATGTGCCGGAAGAGGGCGTCGCCAAGCGCGATGCGCCGTGCATTCATCTCTTCGGCTGCCCCGGCGCGGGCGACGTGTTGGTGAAGGCTGCGCCCGCCGAGCCTATTGCTGTGGCTGCGCTCAGCTCCACCAATTCGTTGATGGCAGCAGCGCACGGCAAGACGATTAGCATCTGGAATGCCAGCAACGGCAAGCTGATGATGACCCTGGAGCATGACAGGCCGGTGACCGCCCTGGACTGGAGTCCCAACGACCAGAAAATTCTGGCGGCGAGCGGCGAAGAACTCTACGTGTGGGATGTCAACCGGCGGGCGCTCAGCCGCACCCTGGAACACGAGGGTGGGGCTACCCTGGTGCGCTGGAATGCCGACGGCACCCGCTTCCTGAGCGCTGATGCGCACGTTGTCCGCCTGTGGGATACGCTGTCGTGGACGCTGGTTGCCGCTATCGAGTCGCCGGAGCCGCTGCTGGCCGTGCAGTGGAATTCCAACGGCACCCTGGTGCTGACCGCCAGCGGCAACGAGGCCAAATTGTGGAACGCTTTCGTTGGCACAGAAGTCACCACGCTCGCTCACGACGTGCCCTTGACCAGTGCCAGCTTCAACAAGGCCACCAACCGCATCCTGACCACCAGCGGCGACAAGCTGTACATCTGGAACGCTTCTACCTTTCAGCGCGAGCTGACCATTGATCATGTGGGAACCCTGGCCAATGGCACCTGGAGCGAGGCCATCTCGCGCGGCATTCAGAACGTCATGGCCAGCGACGGCGACACAGCCTACGTGTGGCGCGTGGCCACGGGCGAGCGGGTGCTGTCCCTGGAGCACGGCGAACCGATCGTACAGATGGGCGGCAGCCCCCTGGCGACGCGTATCTTCACGCGGGGGCAGCACACTGTCAAGGTGTGGGATGCCAAAAGCGGCGACCGCGTGTTGACCATCGAACGCGACGCGCCCATCCTACAGGTAGCCTGGCAGAACAGCGGCGGCGGGGTGTTGGTGGCCACTACTGAAGAGATCAGTGTGGTCAAAACGTCTGACTATCAGTACCTGATGGGCATAGACGGCAACCTGCGCGATCAGTTCAGCCGTGTGATCTACGGGACGCGGCTCTCGCTGATAGTGGGCCTGACGACCGTCACCCTGGCGGTGATCATCGGCACCATCAGCGGGGCAGTGGCCGGCTATGTGGGGGGCTGGGTGGACAACGTGATCATGCGCATCATGGACGTGCTGCTGGCCTTCCCCCCGCTGATCCTGGCCATTGCGGTGGTGACGGTGCTGGGGCCGGGGCTGATCAACGCCCTGCTCGCCATCTCAATTGTCTTCATTCCGGCCTATGCCCGTGTGGCGCGGTCGGGGGTGCTGGCGGTCAAGGAAGAAGACTTCGTCACGGCGGATCGGGTGTTGGGGGTGAGCCATGCGCGCATCCTGTTCCGGCGCATCATGCCCAATGCGCTGGCCCCGCTGATCGTCCAGGCGACGCTGGGCATTGGCACGGCCATCCTGGATGCGGCGGCGCTATCGTTTCTGGGGCTGGGGGCGCAACCGCCCACGCCTGAATGGGGCGCGATGCTCGGCGCGGAGCGCAATCAGGTTTTCACCGCGCCGCATCTGGTTTTCTACCCCGGCATTGCCATTATGATCACGGTGCTGGCGTTCAATCTGCTTGGCGACGGGCTGCGCGACGCGCTCGACCCGCGCCTGGATCGTTGACGGGGGAGGGGCTGCGCTGGCTATGGCAGACAGGACTGGTGATAACGGCAAACCTCCGGCAGAGGAGCTGCCTCTTCTGCAAGTTAAAGACCTCAAGACCTATTTCTTCACGCGCCGGGGCATCGTCAAGGCGGTGGATGGCGTCAGCCTGACCGTCCGGCGCGGCGAAATTCGCGGTGTGGTGGGGGAATCTGGCTGTGGCAAGAGCATGACGGCCATGTCCATCCTGCAACTGGTGGACAAGCCGGGCCGCATCGTCTCCGGCGAGGTGTGGTTCAAGGGCGAGAACCTGCTGGCCAGGTCGCGCCGCGAGATGACCGCCATCCGCGGCAAACAGATCGCAGTGATCTTCCAGGAACCCAAGTCGTCGCTCAACCCCGTGCTGAAAGTGAGCACACAGTTGTTGGAAGTGCTCAAAGTGCACCAGGATGTCGGGCGTCTGCCGCGCACAGAAGAGGCGGTGAAGATGCTCAAAGAAGTGGGCATCCCCGACCCCGAACGGCGCATTCACAACTACCCGCACGAACTATCGGGAGGCATGGCGCAGCGCGTGATGATCGCCATGGGTATGGCCTGTGCGCCCGACCTGCTCATCGCCGACGAGCCGACGACCGCCCTTGATGTCACCATTCAGGCGCAGGTGCTCGACCTGATCCGCACTCTGCGCAACGAGCGTGGCATGGCGGTGATGCTGATCACGCACGCCATGGGTGTGGTGGCGGAGATGGCCGATGTGGTGACGGTGATGTACGCCGGCACCGCCGTCGAGGAAGCGCCCACCCTCAACCTGTTCGATGAGCCGTTGCACCCCTACACGCGCGGCCTGATCGCCTCCATTCCGGTGATGGGGCAGCGCAAAGAACGACTGGAGGTGATTCCGGGGCGCGTGCCCAACCTGATTGACATGCCGCCCGGCTGTCGCTTTGCCCCGCGTTGTCGGGCGCGGGTCGAACATGGGCTGGAGAAGTGCACCGTCGAAGAGCCGCCCATGATCGAGGCCAGACCGGGGCATCTGGTGCGCTGCTGGCTCTACGAAGGCGATCAACGATGAGCACGACCGACAATCTGGTAGAAATTCGCGGGCTGAAAGTCCATTTCCCCGTCCGGGCGGGCATCCTCAAGCGCACGGTCGGCGTGGTCAAAGCTGTGGATGGCGTAGACCTGGACATCCGGCGCGGCGAGATTCTGGGCCTGGTGGGCGAATCCGGCTGCGGCAAGACGACGGTGGGCCGCGCCATCCTGCGTCTGATTCCGGCGACGGCAGGCACGGTGCGCTTCGACGGCAAAGACCTGTTCTCGCTCAAGCCGTCCGAACTCAAGCCGCTGCGCCGCGAGATGCAACTGGTGTTCCAGGACCCCTATTCGTCGCTCGACCCGCGCTCCAAGGTGGGCGACATCGTGGGCGAGGGGTTACGTGTGCATGGCGTAACCGACCGCCAGGAGCGGCACGAGCGCGTGCGTAAGGCGCTGGAGATGGTCGGGCTGCAAGAAGAGCACATGCGCCGTTTCCCGCACGAATTCTCCGGCGGGCAGCGGCAACGCATCGGCATCGCGCGCGCTCTGGTGCTCAACCCCAAGTTCATCGTGTGCGACGAGCCGGTGTCGGCGCTGGATGTGTCCATTCAGTCGCAGGTGCTCAACCTGCTCAAAGACCTGCAGCAAGAACTTGATCTGACCCTGCTGTTCATCGCGCACGACATGAGCGTGGTCGAGCACCTGTGCGACCGCGTGGCGGTGATGTACCTGGGCAAGATTGTCGAGGTCGCCGAGCGCGACGAGCTGTTCCGCAACCCGCAGCACCCCTACACGCGAGCGCTGATGTCGGCTATCCCTGTGGCCGATCCTCGCGCCAAGCGCGAGCGCATCATCTTGCAGGGCGACCCACCCAGCCCATTGCGCCCGCCGTCGGGCTGCCGTTTTCACACGCGCTGTCCCGAAGCCACCGAGTTGTGCGCGCAGCGCGAACCAGCGCTCATTGACCTGGGGCGGGCGCACCTGTGCGCCTGCCATTTGCGGCAGCCCGAAGGGCAGGTAGCTGAGAGCGTGGCCCGCGTGGGCGGGTGAGCGGGGCACGCTTTCACATCCCCCCGACGCTCTCGGCGCGCGCCCCGAATAACCCATTGAGCGTGTCCACCACGCGGAACAGATCGCCGATGCCGTAGAAGTCTACGGCGATGAAGTTGGGCATGTGCCCCCGTTCTTCGGCACAGGCCAGGGCGCGGTTGAGCAGGAAGTCATAGGCATTGATGCGCGCCGCGTCCACGCGGTCGGGGGCGCGCCGCGCGATCCAGTGATTGAGCAGGAAGAGCGGCTTGTCCACACCGCCCCGATTGGGCGCGCAGTCGAACTCCTCCGGGCTGCGGTAGCTGTAGCGCGTTTCCTCCGCATAATCCCAGAAGTGATGGTACCAGTCCGGCGGCGGGCCGCCCTGTTCGCCGAAGACGACCACGCGCTCGTTGCGCTCGATCATCTCACGTAGGGTGGGCCAGTCGGCATCGGGCGGGTGAGTATAGACGTAGCGGATCAGCCCGCTGGCCTCGAAGGCGGTCGCTGTATCTTCCGGCGCGACCTCGTCTTGCAGGATCAGCACAATGACCTCGGACCGGTTGCGGTCGAGAAAAGCGCGTATATCGGTCAGCGCGTCTTGCAGCGGCGTCGCTCCCAGAGCGCACAGGTTATGGCACAGGAACAGGCCGGGGCCGCTGGTGACAGGATCGGCGGCGGCGATGATGCGCTCCAGCAGCGCCCGGCTGCTGCTGGGGAAGGTCGAGAGATAACGCTGAATCTCGTCGGGCGTGTCGCCGTAGTGGACATCCAGCAGAAAAGCGCGCACCCCCGCCTTCAGTTGGGCGCTGAGACCTCCATCGTGGTGCGGCCAGATCCAGCCCAGGTTGGAAGCGGACATGGCATTATGCGTGGCCGGGAAGACCACCTCATTGAAGCGGCGCTCGCACAGCGCTTCGTGGCCGTTGCAGCGCAGGGGTCTGGCGCGGGTGGTGCGTTCGGTGCGCAGCGGATCAAAGATCACAAGAGTGATCGCCGCGGCGATGATCAGCATCAGCAGCACGGCGATGCCGATCTTGGGACGAGTGGTCAGCCAGTGCGCCAGGCGCATCCCCAGCCGGAAGACAGCGGGCATGACCCACACGATCAGCAGCGGGCTTCCCAAAGCCAGCGCAACGATTCCGTGCGCCCGGACGGAATCGCCGACCCCGTCGCGCAGGGAATCCAGGACATCGCGCAGCATGTTTTGCAGCGAGGGGGGCAGCGGCGCGCCGTTGATGGTCACGCCCGTGAATTCCTCGAACGGCAGGCTCACCGTGGCATCTACAAGCGCCCAGCCCAGCAAAGTCCCCGCGCCGCACAGCACCAGCAGCCAGCCGAGCAGACCGAGGGCGCAGCGTAACTGCGCGCCCTGCAAGATCGCCAGGCCCACTAGCGAGACGATTAGCAGGATGACAATGGGGGGCGTGAGATCGTCGCGGAAGAGCTGCGCCAGTCGGCGCGTGTCGTTGAGTTCTTCGACGACGCGGTTCGTCGTTTGATTGGCCAGGTCGGCAAACGCCTCGACGCCGCTCAGCGTGCCGATGGGCAACTCGGCGCGCAGGTTGCGCACGGCATCTTCGACGCGCACGGTCAGCAATTGCCCCGACGCAATGGCGATGGCCCCGGCCAGATCGTTGTCCAGCAAAGCCGTCTCGACCTGCAGGCGCGTCGTCTCCGTGACGCGATCTGCCGCCGGAGCCAGCAGGATGCGCGCGATCTCCTGCTTTTGGGCAGGCGAGAGCGAGGCGATGGACAGGTTGGTGAGGTCGAAGGGCAGCTCTTCCAGGCGGCCCGCAGCCAGGGCGCGCATATACCGCTCGATCTGCGCATAAAGCGAGTCCGGTGTCAGGGCGGGCGCGCCCAGGGCGCTGGTGCCTACCACGCTGCCGATGCGGGTTTCGGCAGTCAGCCGCGCCTGAATGCTCTGCACGGCGGCGATCATGCGCTGCTGGAGTTCCGGATCGTTGATCGCTTTGGTCAGGTTAATATTGGAGCGCAGCCGCTGACGCTCGCCAGACAGGTAGGCGGTGAGTTCCTGGAAGAGAAAATCGGTCGCCTGGCGCAACACGTCCGGCGGCAGCACCAGCCGCAGCGCGGAGACGACATGGCTGTATGTCTCTTCGGAATAGCGCCGGCTGATGCGCAGATCGCCCAGCAACCGCTCGGTGACGGAACGCAGGGCCGGGTCGGCCAGCAGTTCGGTATAGACGCGGTCGTAGATATCGTTGCGTTCCAGCGCGCGCGTGTAGAAATGGGTGCTGAGCAGGTTGTCGGTGACCACATAGACGGCCAGATAAGCGAAAAAGGATGCGACAAAACAGAGACTCAGCAAGATGGTCAGCAGACGTCGCAGGCGTGAATGGGCATTCGGCACAGCGCGGTAACGCTTTCGCTCTCTGGCGAGAACAGACGACAACACATGCACTCCCAGAGATCATAGCGCACTTGCGCCGGTTACGCTGTTGGGGTGAGTGTGGGGGCAAACGACACTCCCGCCGACGTTTTCTGAGCGGTGGCCGATCGTCGGCTGTCCTTTGGGCTGAAGCATGCTCATCTATGCTATGATCAACCTGTCTCGCTCTATCTGCGAGACAACAACACGACGTGGAATTTACGTCTTTTTCACGAGAGGCCAAACTTTCCATACTCTTTCAGAGGGGAAAGTATCTTGTACTGGGGGCATGAGCGCAGACCGCACGTCACAGCGAAGAACCCGACTTTGAGGCGGGGGGAGTTTCAGGGATGACTTTTAACCGTCTGCTATCATCCGGCGCGG
>CAKZOB010000066.1 GCA_937135955.1 uncultured Anaerolineales bacterium
CCAGGCTCACCCGCGGGGCCAGGTTCGCCCTGCGGGCCGGGTGGACCTTCGGGGCCGCGCGGGCCAGGTTCGCCTTGCTCGCCCTGGCAACCGCTCAGCAGCGCCCCGACCACAACCAGAATGGCGATACCAATCAACAGTGGAGGAAACTTGCGCATCATCAAATTCTCTCTCCTTGGTTTGCATGAAACGAATAACCTGTTTCCAGCCCTGCGCCATCGGGGGTTCGCGCAGCGCAGACACTAATCCTATTGAACAACACTGCGCCGCGCGGGTCAACTCAGTGACAGTAAAACTCGCTTTCTGGCGTGGCACGATCAGGACGGTCGGGCTATGATTGCGCCCGTGAGTATGCCAGAACAGAACAGGAAACCTATGCGGCGGGTCATCTCTGTCGGTGTGCTGGTGGGGCTGTGGTGGATATGGACTCTGGCTGGTTGTACAGATCATGCGGCATCTGTCCCGCCGCGCACCATCTACCCCCGGCTGAAGGCCGAAGGGCCGCCGTGTCAGCGGGTAGACTGGGTGCCCTGGCACAACACCCTGACGACCTGCGTGGAGGTGATGTTGGACGACGTGACCGTGCCCAACGCCGTGCCGTCGCTGATGGGGCTGGCGCTGGGGCCGGATGGCACGCTCTATCTGGCCCGCACAGCGCAGGGCGCGATCTGGGCCATGCGCGACGCCGACGGCGATCAGTTCCTCGACGCGCCAACGGTGATTGCCGAGGGGCTGACCTATCCCACCAGCCTGACTGTACACCGTGGCGCGCTCTATGTGGCGTCAGTAGGCGGACTGCTGCGCCTGGACGCTACCGACAATGGGCGCTTCGACGCGGTCACTGTGCTGGTGCCCGATCTGCCGGGCGCGCGGGATGGCTTCTGGCCCGGCAGCGTGCAGGTTGGCCCGGACGGGCGGCTGTACGTCAGCGTGGGGGCGGGCTGTGTCTGGTGCGACGCAACGGACGCGCGCCCCGGTATGTTGCTCAGCTATGCGCTGGACGGCAGCGATAAGCGCATCGAGGCAACCGGCCTGCGCGATCCCTGGGATTTCGCCTGGCACCCCCGCACGGGCGAGCTGTGGATCGTGGACAGTGGGCGCGTAGTGCCGGGGACGCGCGTCGGTGGCCCGCCGGACGAACTCAATCGCCTGGTGCGCGGCGCGGACTACGGCTTTCCTCACTGCATCGGCGACCGTCAGCCCGACCCGATCGCGCCGCCGGAGACGGAGAATGGTTGTGCCGCTACCGAACCGCCCGCCTTCACCTTCGCTCCGCAGAGCAGCCCCGGAGGGATTGCTTTCTACGAGCACGACGGTTTTCCCTTCTGGACGGGCGATCTGATCGTGGCCCTGCGCGGCTCGCTGACGCTGGCCGAACCGGCGGGCTATGCGCTGGCAGCGGTCGGCTTCGGCGAAGATGGGCAACCCGACGGAAACTACGCGCTCATCGCTCCGGCCAGCGAACATCGGCTTTTCCAGCGCGCGCTGGCGGCGTTCTCGCTGGCGCGGCAGGGCTTCTATCCCTATCATCCGGTAGACGTGGTGATCAGCGCCGAAGGATGGCTGTACGTCTCCGTGCAGGAAGGGCGCGTGTTCCGCTTCCGTCCGCGTCCGGCGGCGGGGTCTGTTGAAACGCTCACGCCTGCGCCACCTGTCATGTCCAGCGAGCAACCATGAACGACCAGACACCCCCTCCCGCTTCTCCACAGATGGCCGAGCGCCTGGCGGTCAACCGCACCGGTCGGCTGACCGCCAGGCAGCGGCGGCTGGCCTTGCTGGTAGGCGGGGCGGCGGCGCTGTTCCTGCTATGTCCGCTGACCCTGTTGATCCAGCTTGGGGCGGTGCTGCTGGTGGGAGATGCGCCCATCCCGACGGTGACGGGGGTGGTGCTGGCGGCGCTCGGCGTCCTGTTTCTGCTGATCTTCGTCGGGCTGATCGGCGTCAACGCCTGGACGTTCCTGCCCGAAGCGTTCATGCGTCAGCCGGTGCGCTACGCGTGCGGCCCGCTTGAGGTTCGCGTCACACCTGGGCACCGACCCGAATTGCCCTTCTCTTACCTGATTGGCGATTACTCGTTCGCCCCCTATGTCGCGCCGGACGACGTGCCGATGCGCGTAGGCGCGCCCTACATCGTCTACTACGCTGCCCGCAGCCGCCTTTTGCTGAGCCTGGCCGCGCTCGACGCGCCCGACGCCGCGCAGTGGGAACCGGCCTTCACCCACGAGGAATGATCAACCGCAGAGGGCGCGGAGAACGCAGAGGAGACACAGCGGAGAAGGACTCTGCGCTTTTCTCTGTGCCCTCTGTGTTCTCTGCGGTTAATCTGTTCTTCCCGCGCGCAGGTGCGGCTAGGGCGCGTAGAAGGGCACCGGCACGAAGATCAGCGCGAAGATCACTGCGGTGACCATGCCTGCGATGAGGCGCGGCCAGCCCAAGGGGGTCACATCGTCGTATGGCGGGGGATGGCGCAGACCGGTCAACAGGCCCATCAGCGCCCAGACGATCCAGCCGAACCATGCGCCGGTCACCCCTAGCGTGAGCAATGCGAAGAACGTGAACAAGGCCAGCGGCCAGGCCCGACGCCCCAGCAAGGCATAGGCGACATGACCGCCGTCGAATTGCCCCAGGGGCAGCAGGTTGAGCGCGGTCAGCAGCACGCCGAACCACGCTGCCAGCGCCACCGGATGCCGGTAGAACACGAACTGATCGAGATCGGCGGTGCTGGTGACCAGCGGGGCGAGCAGTTCCAGCAGGGGCGGGTTGGCGATGCGCCGGATGCCCATCTCCATCCACAGACGCGGCAGCCCCACCGCCGGTTCGACCGTCAGACCGATCAGGTAGAGCGGTAGGGCCACGACCAGGCCCGCCAGCGGCCCGGCGATGCCCACGTCGAACAGGGCGCGGCGGTTGAGCAGCGGGCTGCGGATGAAGATCACCGCGCCCAGCGTCCCCAGCGAGCCACTGACCGGCAGCGGGATGAAGAAGGGCAGCGTCACGCGCACGCCATGCAGGCGCGCCGCCACGTAGTGTCCCATCTCGTGTACGCCGAGAATCGTCAGCAGCGTCAGCGAGAAGGGCAACCCATCGCGCAGCACCGACCACAGCCGCGCCGTGTTCCAAGTGCGCAAAGCGTGCCACGCTTCGGCGGGGGGCAGGCCGGTGAGGGCCGCGCCCATCACCGTGGTGGTGACGATGGTCGCCAGCAGCAACAGCAGATGTAACCACCAGCGCGTTTTCAGGCGGGGCTGCAGGAGCGTCCCCTGCACAGCAACGACAGCGTCTTCGTCGCCTTGCCGCTGCAACAGCGGCGTGAAGCCCAGCGGCGCAAAACGTTCCTGCAGCAGGGCATAGGCCGAGCGCCCCGCCGCGGCGATGGCGCGGCGGTCGAGCGTGCCCCGGAAGATGTACACGCGCGCGCCTGTGCGCCGATCCTGGCGGTGTTCCTCGCCCGCAATGGCGAACAGGCCGCTCAGCGCAGCGCGTAACCGCAGCAGGTTGGGGTCAACAGATGGGGAAGGAGTGGTTGACTCTTCTGTGCCAGCGATCTTCTGGGTAGAGGGATCGAACGTTTCGGGTAGTGTCATCGAAGCCCCGTTCTGTAGTGCGTGCCTGCTCTCAAATATAGCAGGACTGAGACGCGATGGGGCAGCCGAAGTTGGCGCTATGTCCCCGAAAAGAACGGCCCCGCCGGGGGGAAGGCGGGGCCGAGTGGGGGGAACGGGGATTGTGTAGACCGAACGTCTGCTATTGTAGATTGAGCACCACGCGCCCGTTGACGTCGCCCTTCTCCAGGCGCTCGAAGACCGTGTTGATGGCGTCGAGCGGCTGCAGCTCGACAGTGGGCTTGACAGCCCCTTCCGCCGCGAATTCGAGGGCTTCTTGCAGGTCTTTGCGCGTGCCGACGATCGAGCCGCGGATGGTGATGCGCTTGAGCACCACGTCGAAGATGGGGGTGGGGAACTCTCCCGGCGGCAGCCCAACCAGCGAGACCGTGCCACCGCGCCGCGTCATGCCCAGCGCCTGCTGGAAGGCGGGCACCGAGACGGCGGTCACCAGCACGCCATGCGCGCCGCCGATCTCGCGCTGAATGACCGCCGCCGCGTCCTGCGTGGCCGCGTTGACCGTCAGGTCAGCGCCCAGTTGGCGGGCCAGCGCCAGTTTCTCGTCCGCGATGTCCACAGCAGCCACATGCAACCCCATCGCTTTGGCATATTGCACGGCCACATGGCCCAGGCCACCAATGCCGGAGATGACAATCCACTGGCCGGGGCGCGTATCCGTTTCCTTGATGCCCTTGTAGGTGGTCACACCGGCGCACAGGATCGGCGCGGCGCTGATGAAGTCCAGCCCGTCCGGAATGCGCCCGACATAAGCCGCCGGAGCCACCACGTATTCGGCAAACCCGCCGTCCACCGAATAGCCGGTGTTTTGCTGGTGCGGGCACAGCGTCTCCCAGCCGGTGATGCAATATTCGCACTCACCGCAGGCGCTGTGCAGCCAGGGCACGCCGACGCGGTCGCCTTCCTTCAGCGAGGTCACCCCAGGCCCCAGCGCCGCCACATAGCCGACGCCCTCATGACCGGGGATGAAGGGCAGCTTGGGCTTGACCGGCCAGTCGCCTTTGGCGGCGTGCAGGTCGGTATGGCATACCCCCGACGCCACGACGCGGATCAGCACCTGCCCCGGCCCTGGCGTGGGGATGGGAACTTCTTCGAGCGCGAGCGGTTTGGTGAAATCGTGGACGACAGCCGCTTTCATGGTAGTTGACATGGGAGTATCTCCTCGTCCTTGGACGGACAGCTTCGATGGCGGCTGACTGCTTTGGGGGCAGTCAACGTACACTGTCAACGATCAGAAAGGTAGCATGATCGGGGGCGATCTGGCAGATGAGGATAGTCACCAGGTATTGTGAAATTTGTCACTAATTAGTGAATTATTTCACAATATGCTGGGATAAAAATGGCCTCCCCAGGGCAGCGGTGAGGCCAGCAGGCTAAACCTTGGGCAGCACGATGGTCTGCTGACCCTGATACTTGCCCTTCTTGTCGGCGTAGGAGACTTCGCACTCCTCGTCTGCTTCGAAGAAGAGCACCTGCGCGATGCCTTCGTTGGCGTAGATTTTGGCCGGCAGAGGGGTGGTGTTGCTGATCTCCAGGGTGACGTACCCCTTCCATTCTGGTTCGAAGGGGGTCACGTTGACGATCAGGCCACAGCGGGCATAGGAACTCTTGCCCACGCAGATCGTCAGCACCCTGCGCGGGATGCGGAAGTATTCGACCGTGCGCGCCAGCACGAAAGAGTTGGGCGGGATGATACACACCTCACCCTTGAAGTCCACCATCGAGCGCGGATCGAAGTTCTTGGGATCAACGACCGTATTGTAGACGTTGGTGAAAATCTTGAACTCGTCGGCGACGCGAATATCGTAGCCGTAAGACGACACGCCATAGCTGATCACGCCGTCGCGCACCTGGTGATCCACGAACGGCTCGATCATGCCGTGTTCCAGCGCCATCTTACGTATCCAGTGATCCGGTTTCAGTCCCATCAACCCCTCCGTTGTCAGTTGTCGGTTCTCGTTCCTGGTGATCGGCGACTGGCTGACCGGCTCTACATCACTTCTGGCGCGGACATGCCCATCAGCGTCAGCAGCCGCCGGAAGACCACCCGCGCCGCGCCGTAGAGCCGCAGGCGCGCCTTGGCCAGTTCGGGCGGCACGTCACTATGCAGCACGCGCACCTCGTCGTACATGGGGTGGAACAGCCGCGCCAGCTCGTGCGCGTAGAAAGCCAGTTTGTGCGGGGCCAGCTCTTCGTAGCTCTGCAGCAGCACTTCGGGCATTTCGAGCATCTTGCGCACGAAGTCGCGCTCGCGCGCGCCCAGCAATGACAGATCGGCCCCGTCGTCGGTCAGGCCGCGTTCCGCTGCCTGCCGGAAGATACCCGCGCAGCGCACATGCGCGTTCTGAATGTAGTAGACCGGGTTCTCGTTGGCCTGCTTGCGGGCCAGATCGAGATCGAATTCCAGGTGACTGTTGGGGCTGCGGGCCAGGATGAAATAGCGCACTACATCTGCGCCCACGTCGTCCACCAACTCGTCCTGCGTGACGAACTCACCGCGCCGCGTGCTCATCTTGCGCTGCTCGCCGCCTTCGATCAGCGTCACGAACTGATAGAGGATCACATGCACGCGCGAGGCGTCGTAGCCCAGGGCGGTCAGGCCGCGGGCGACAGTCTGCGCTTCGACGATGTGATCGGCGCCCAGCACGTTGATCAGATAGTCGAAGCCGCGCTCCAGCTTGTTGACATGATAGGCGATGTCCGGCAGCACATAAGTCGGCTCGCCGGACGACTTGACCAGCACGCGGTCCTCTTCATCGCCCAGGGCCGTGGAGCGGAACCACACAGCTTCTTTGGCATCGGGCGGCAGCTTGGCGCGCTCTTCGTCGCCCGCGCCTTCGCGCAGCACGGCGCGGTAGACATAGCCGCGTTGTTCGAGCGCTTCCAGCGTCTTCCACACGCTGCTGTCTTCGTAGAGGCTGTTTTCGTTGAAGTAAACGTCGAAGCGGATGTTGATGCGGGCCAGGCTGCGGTCAATCCAGGCGAACATGGCCTTCTCGGCCTCAACCTTGAAGCGCTCCCAGCCCTCGTCTTTGAGGGTATCGCCGTATTGCTTGACCAGGTCGCGGGCCACCTGGATCAGATACTCGCCTTGATAGCCTTCTTCTGGCAGGGGGACGGGCTGACCGAGTGTCTGCAAGTAGCGCGCCTGCAGGCTCTGGCCCAGGATGCGCATCTGCCGCCCGGCGTTGTTGAAGTAGTATTCCATCTGCACGTCATAGCCCAGGGCGCGCAGCAGGTTGGCCATGGTGCTGCCGATGACGCCATTGCGCGTATGCCCGACGGTCAGCGGGCCGGTAGGGTTGGCGCTGACGCACTCGACCTGCGCGCGCTTGCCGCGCCCGATGTCCAGCGCAAACACATCGTCTCCGGCGGCGATGATGGTATTGATCTGTTCCAGCAACCAGGTTTCATCCAGGCGAATGTTGAGAAACCCGGGCGGTGCCACTTCCCAGGCCGCCACCAATGGGCTGTGCGGCGTGTGCCGGACGATGATCTCGGCCACTTCCAGCGGCTTGCGGCGGGCGAGTTTGGCCAGTTGCAGGGGGGCCGGACTGGCATAATCGCCCAGTTCGGGCCGGGCGCTGCGCTGGATGGGCAGGGTAGGAGGTAACTCGAACGGCGGCAGGTCGCCCGCCGCCTGTGCAGCGAGCAACGCCTGGCGCATCAGCGCTTCGAGTTGAGACGGCAATAGGGTCACGGTCAACACTCCTCGACCGAACAGGTATGGTCAGTGCAAAATTCCGCGCCATTGTAGCACATTTTGGCGGGCGGGAACGGGATAGCGACAGGAATTCACCGCAGAGGCCGCAGAGAAGAACGAAGAACCTAGAGCATTTTCGTTTCGCTTCTCTCTGGGTCCTCCGCGGTTCAATGATCCCGCCCCACCGAGCACACGCGCCATAAGACGACGGGGTCGCCCACAGCAACCCCGTCGCATCTTTCCCCGCCCGACCAGAGCGGACGATCAGGCTTCTTCTTGCTTTTCCTTCTGCGCCTGGGCGACAATCTCCGCCTGCAGGTGCGCCGGTACGCGCTCGTAGCGCAGGAACTCCATGGTGAACACGCCGCGCCCGCCAGTCATGGAGCGCAGGTCGTTGCTGTAGCGCTGAATTTCGGCCAGCGGCACTTCGGCGGTGACCACGCTCCGCCCGGCCTCAGTCTCCATGCCCAGCACGCGCCCGCGGCGGGTGTTCATGTCGCCCATGATGTCGCCCATGTTCTCTTCCGGCACGGTCACTTTGACCAGCATGATCGGCTCCAGCAGCACCGGCCCGGCCTGCATGAACGCTTCGCGGAAGGCCCCGCGACCGGCGATCTGGAAGGCGATGTCCTTGGAGTCCACCGGGTGCATCTTGCCATCGTAGACGACCGCCTTGACATACTTGACCGGAAAACCGGCCAGGACGCCTTCGTCGAGCACCTGGCGCACGCCCTTTTCTGTCGAGCCGATGAAGGGCGCGCTGATCGCCCCGCCGAAGACCTCGTTGCCGAACTCAAATTCGGGCACTTCCTCGTCCGAGCTGGTAGGCGTGGGCAGCGGTTCGACGCGCAGGTGCACTTCGGCGAACTGCCCCGCGCCGCCGGTCTGCTTCTTGTGACGATAGATAGCGGTTGCCGTCTTGGTCACGGTCTCCTGATAGGGGACTTTGGGCACGCTGGTATCCAGGCCGACGCCCATGCGCTCGGCCCGCTTGATGGCCATGTCAATGTGCGTGCCGCCCATGCCTTCCAGCACCGTCTGCTTGATGGCCGGGTCGAAGCGCCAGCGCAGGGTGGGATCGGCATTGGTCAGTGTCGTGAGGATTTCGTTCATCTTGGCGCTGTCGCTTTGGGTGCGCGGGTGCAGCGCCACCGCGTAGACGGGCATCGAGAAGCGGGGCGGCGTCACCTGCTTGCCAAACCCTTTGCTGGCCAGGGTGTGACCGGTGTAGGTCTCGCGCAGCTTGGCCACCACGCCGATATCGCCCGCGTGCAGCACTTCCAGCGGAATCTGGGTCGAGCCGCGCATGGTCATCAGGCTGCCGATGCGCTCCTCGTGCCCTCTGGTGGTGTTCTGCACGGCGTCGTTGTTCTTCACCGTCCCGCTGAAGACGCGGAAGTACGACTGCGTGCCGTACTTATCGGTATAGCTGTGAAAGACATAGGCCAGGAAGGAGTCTTGGTCGCTGTGCGGGCCAGCCAGAACTTCGACCTGCCCGTCGGCCTGCACTTCGACCAGGCGACCGCTGGGATCGGGCACGTGCGCGATCAGCGCATCGAGCAGGGGCAACACGCCGATGTTGTGCGTGGCACTGGTGACGAACACCGGCACCAGGTGATGATCGTCGCTGCTCAGCGCCGCGCGCAATCCCTGGGCGATCTCTGCCTCAGAGAGCGTCTCGGACTCGAAGTACTTCTCCATGAGCGAGTCGTCGGCTTCGGCGGCAGCTTCGATCAGCGCCAGGCGCGCTTCTTCGACCGCGTCGGCCATGTCGGCGGGCACGGGGGCGGCCTCTTTGCCCACGCCCAGGTATGCTTTCTGCGTCAGCAGATTGACCACACCGCTGAAGCTGGCCTGTGCCCCGATGGGCAGCATCACCGGCACGAAGCGGTGATGCGGGAAGCGCTCGCCCATCTGACTCAGCGCACGGGTGAAGCTGGCGTTGTCGCGGTCCATCTTGTTGATCACCAGCAAGATGGGCAGCTTGAACTCCTCAGCGTAGCTGAAGGCCAGTTCGGTGCCCACTTCCGGGCCGGAGACGGCGTCCACCACCACGACGGCGGCGTCGGCCACGCGCACGGCGTTCTTGGCTTCGCCCTGGAAGTCCACAAAACCGGGCGCATCCAGCACGTTGATCTTGTGTCCGGCGTGCTCGACGGCCAGCAAGGAGGTATAGATGGACAGGCCGCGCTCGCGTTCGTCCTCGTCGAAGTCGGCGACGGTGTTGCCTTCTTCTATTTTGCCCATGCGTGTGATCGCGCCGGTGACGAACAGCATACATTCGACCAGGCTGGTCTTACCGGCGCTCTGGTGGCCAGTCAGGGCAATATTGCGCACTACCTCAGTGGTATAGTCCTTCATGCAGATCAAGCCTCCCCAAATGAGCTTGTGATGGGTCACACAAACGAGAAACCGGCAGGGACGCCCTGCGCCACCATGCGATCCCCTCGTTCGCCATAGCTTGTGCGTTAAGCCTCATGATTGTACGAAACGCCCAGGCAAAAGTCAAAGGTCATTCGCGGCGGGTTTATGCCAAGGTTGTCAGCGATCGCTGCGGGCGAAGGGGAGCACCTGGGCAAGAGAAAGTAAGCCCCCTCCCCCTCGCGACTGCGTCGCAGGGCGAGGGGCAGTCGCTTTGCACGACAGAGACGCGAAGGGCGCAGAGCGAAAATCGGCTAGACTCTGTGTTGGTTGTTCTGCGCGTCCGCTGGGCCGCCCGTAGTTCAAGGCGACGACAGGCGACCGTTCACCAACCGTAGGCTGAGCAGGAATGCGCAACCCTGCGACCTGTGCAATACTCTGCAGTGCAACTTACGCACCCTGGCAAACTCGCTCCTGATGCGCTATAGTGCCCTGCGTGCTGCGTGCAGAGGTGCGCGCGGCCCGATCGAGCGTTGGAGCAGAGTAGGTGACTGCGCTTTCTTGTCGTGTAACGGAAGGGCTGACCGGGCGCAGCGGTCAGCGTGTCCGCCGGTCGGCGCAGAGCATCGTGTCGCCAGGGCGGAGGAGTGACGGCGATCATGAGTTCGCGTAAATCGGGCAAGACGGGCACGGGTGAGCGGTCACGTCTGCCTTCTAACATTCCCACGGACTACGACCATCTGGGCGTGCCGGGATCGGTCAATTTCTCGCTGAACCATCCGCGCAGCCGGCGACCTCATGCCCGTCGGCGGCGCGGCATGTCCACGTGGGTGAAAGCGCTGCTGGCTCTGGGCGGGGCTATGGTGGCCTTCGGCGTGATTGCGCTGGTCATTTTCGCCATTGCTTTCCCGCCGTTCTTCCGCAGCCTGGAGCCGCGTTATCAGCAGCGGCTGATTGACATGTTCCCCCCCTTCGAGGCGCTGCGTCCCACCGCGCCCTATGCGGTGATCCCCACGCTGAGCGGGGCTGTGGACAGTGAAGCGGCGCAACAACTGTTGCTCACCCAGGAAAACGACACAGCGGCGAGCACGCCGTCACCTGGTGCCCTTGGTGCGGGACAGGGCGGCAGCGGGCCACAGGAGATGCCCACGCCGACCGTGACTCTCTTCCTCACGCCGACACCGACCGAGAGCGTGGGCGGCATTCCGGTGGGGGCGGTGCCCACCGAAGAGCCGACCATGTTGCCCACTTATGCCGCGCCGGAGCAGGCCGCTGCCCTGCCTACCTTCACGCCGGTTGCTGCGCCTACCGAAGCGCCGTTGCCACCTACCGTCAGGCTGAGCAACATCCGCTACGAATCGCAGGGCTGGAACAACTGTGGCCCCACCACCATGACCATGGCCCTGAGTTACTATGGCTGGGCCAAAGATCAGTATGCGGCGGCGAACTGGATGAAGCCCAATGCCGAGGACAAGAACGTCAGCCCGTGGCAGATGGTGCGCTTTGTCAACGAAAACACCAACGTCAAGGCGCTCTATCGCTACGGCGGCACAATGACTGTGCTCAAGCGCCTGCTGGCGGCGGGCTTTCCAGTGGTGATCGAGGAGAGCATTCAGCCCGAAGGCGAGGGCTGGATGGGGCATTACGTGTTGCTGATGGGCTACGACGACTATCAGCAGCACTTCCTCACCTTCGATAGCTACCTGGGCAGCAACAAAGAACAGGGTCGTCCCAGCCCCTATAGCGTCTTCGACGAGAAGTGGCGGCACTTCAACCGCGTCTTCATGGTGGTCTACGATCCCGCGCGGGAAATGGACTTGCGTCAGGCGCTGGGCGACTATGTAGACCCGGTCTACGGCTACCGGACGGCGCTGGAACAGGCCCGCAGCGAGGCCGTGCGCGACCGCACAGACAAATGGGCGTGGTTCAACATGGGCACGGCCTATGTGCTGCTGAAGGATTACCAGAACGCCGCCCTTGCCTACGATCAGGCGTTTCAGTTCAACCTGCCGCCGCGCATGTTGTGGTATCAGTTCGGGCCGTTGGAAGCCTATTTCCACACCGGGCGCTATTACGACGTGCTGTTCTATGCCGATGTTGCGCTGAAGAACAGCGCCAACTACATTGAGGAACCCTACTACTATCAGGGGCTGGTCTACGCGGCCCAGGGTGACTACAGCAAGGCGCTGGAGAAGTTCAATCAGGCGCTGCGCTTCAATCGCAACTTCTTTCCGGCAGAAGAGGCCAAGAAGCAGGTCGAGGCGGGCACGTTCACCGTGGCCAGCCTGCCGCGCTGAGGGGTTTCCGGGCACGCGCTGAAGACGGTGCCGTACCTTTGTTGTACAGAAAGGCCCTGGTGTGCCGCCCGATCTTGCCGCTCTACGTCAACGCTTCGCGGAAAGGACGTATCTGCTCACAGCTCACGCCTCTGACCGCGCAGCCCAACGCGGCATTGTAAGCCGTGAGATTGAGGAAGCCATCGCAGAAGGCGAGATCATTGAAGACTACCCTGAAGACAAGTATGGGCCGAGTTGTTCGATCCTGGGATATACGCGGGCGGGGCGTGTACTCCATATACAGGTCAGTTATCCGCCGGCCGTGAAGGTGATCACTGTATACGAGCCATCACCCGATCAGTGGGATGAGCATTTCAGGGTGAGGAAGCAGCGATGAACGAACAGCGTTGTCTGATGTGCCAGGGCGCACTGGAAGCGCAAAGGGTCACCCGTATCCAGGAATACCAGGGGCGGTGGATCGTGATCGAGAATCTGCCAGCGCTTGTGTGTCGCCAGTGTGGAGAGCGCTACTATATGCCAGATATCCACGATCTGGTGGTGAGGCTGATCCAGAGCCATACTGAGCCAGTGCGTACCGAGACAGTGGCGGTATATGATGCTGCCCAGATTGCGTGAATTCAGGCTGCGGGCCTTCGCGATGGTTGAGCCTGTCGCGCATTAGCCAATCCTGTACCCACCTTTCGGATCAGGCCCGACACATCCCATGACTCACTCCCCCTCTACTCCGACCCAGGCCGACACCCGCAGCATGGCCCGCAACACCATCCTGCTGATGGTGGCTTTTGGCACGGCCAAGGCGATCAGCCTGGCGCAGACATTCATCATCGCCAGCGTGTTCGGCGTGGGCGACGAATGGGACGCCTTCGTCACCGCCAACCGCATTCCAGAACAGATCGTGCTGCTCATTGGCGGCGGGGCGCTCTCCTATGCGTTCATCCCGGTGTTCAGCGGATTTCTGGCGCACGGCGACCGCGCCGGAGCCTGGCGGCTGGCCAGCGCCGTGATCAACACCGTCTTCACGGTGACGCTGGCGCTAAGCGCCCTGGGCTTTCTGTTCGCGCCATGGCTGGTGGAGCATGTCGTCGCGCCCGGCTTCAGCGCGGAGAAAGTGGCACAGACGGTCACGCTGATGCGTATCCTGCTGATCAGCACGCTGATCTTCAGCATCAGCGGGATGTTTCAGGGCATCCTGCACAGTCACAACCATTTCCTGCTACCCGCACTGGCCCCCATCCTGTTCGACATAGGCATCCTGTTCGGCGTCGCTTTTCTGATCGGCCCGTTCGGTGTGTACGGCATTGCCTGGGGCGCGGTGCTGGGCGCAGCGCTGCATTTCAGCGTGCAGGTGCCCGGTTTGCTACACTACCGGATGCGCTGGTGGCCACGGCTGGGCTGGCACGATCCGGCGCTGCGCCAGGTGATCGCGCTGATGATCCCCCGCGTGGCCGGGCTGGGCGTGGTGACCTTCAACACGCTGGTGTTCAACAACATTGCCTCGCGCATGGGCAGCGGCGCGGTCAGCGCCTTCGACTGGGGCTATCGCCTGATGAACATTCCGGAGACGCTGATCGGCAGCGCCATGGGCTTTGTGGTATTCCCCACCCTGGCCGCCTTCAGCGCCCTGGGCGACGACGAGCGCAAGCGCGGGGCCATGTCCGGCGCGCTGCGCTTCATCCTGATCGCCACTATTCCCGCGGCAGTGGGCCTGGTGCTGATCGGCAGGCCGCTGATCAGCCTGCTGGAGCGCGGCGCGTTCGATGCGGAAGACAGCGCGCTGGTCTATGGGGCACTGCAATTCTTCGCGCTGGGGATTATCTTCCAGAGCCTGCACGAGGTGGTGGCGCGCAGTTTCTACGCCGACCGCGATACCCTCACGCCCTTGTGGACATCCCTGGTGGCGGCAGCGGCCAATGTGCTGATTGTCGGCGGGCTGTATCTGGGTTATGTGAACGACTTCGACGGCACGGCGCGCCAGGTCTTCGGCGATTGGGGCGCGCGCTATGCTGCCGGCGATTACAGCGCGGCGCTGGCTATACTGGCGCATGGCACAACCCGCCTCAACCAGCAGGTCGCGGGCGTGACCGGTGTCGGCGGGCTGGCGCTGAGCTATTCGCTGACGTTCCTGATCGAGCTGGTCCTGCTGCTGATTATCCTGCGGCGGCGCTGGGGGGGCGTGGACGAACAGCGCTTGCTGAGCACGGCGGCGCGGGCGGTCGCCGCGGCGGCGATCATGGGTGCAGCGGTGCTGCTCGGCGACGCGGCGCTCGGTGCGCTGGGCTGGCACGAGGCTGGCGTGATCATCACGGCGCTGCGTGTGCTGGGGTTGGCGGGTGTGGGCGCGGTCACGTTCGTGATCGCCGGCGTACTGCTCGGCCTGGGCGAGATTCGCGCGCTGCCGGCGATGGTGCTGCGGCGGAGCAGCCCTGCTCTGTTGCCCGAAGCCCCCTCTGACTGAAAGACCCCTTGAGCAGTCCTATCAGTGGGATCACCTCACCCCTGGCCATACGTGGAGAGGAGGCGGCGAGGCGCGTGAGCGCCAGGCGCGGGTGAGGTGAACACCCCTGCGTCAGGCAAATTGCTGACAGCCCTGGCACACACTCACCCAGAAACAAAGCTTGCCCGCAGCCCGGTAGTTAGCATACAATGAGGGCGGCGGGGGTAGGTTTGATTTATGGGGTTGGTGATATGGGCACTTTACTGATCATCGAGGACGACTTCGAACTGTCGCGCATGATGCGGCTGTTCCTGGAGAAACACGGCCATCAGGTCTACACAGCAGCCAACGGCATCGAGGCGCTCTATCAGATCAACGCCTACCGGCCCGATCTGATCATCCTCGACCTGATGATGCCCCTGGCGCCGGGCGAAGCCGTGCTGGAACACATCCGCCAGACGCCCGACTTGCGCGATATCCCTGTGCTGGTGGTGTCCGCCCTGCCGACGGCGCAGGCGCAGGTAGCCGATCTCAATGTGGCCGAGGTACTGCAAAAGCCGATCGAGATGAGGGCGCTCGCTGAGCGGGTGAGCAACCTGTTGACGCCCGCGGACTGACGCCTGCCCTACGGTCGGAGCACCACCTTGCCCACGTTGCGCCGTTCCTGAATGTAGCGGTGCGCGGCTGCGGCTTCCTCTAGCGAGAAGACGCGGTCTACATGGACGCGCAGATGCCCCGCCTGCTGATAGGCCAGCACCTGCTCGGCCCAGGCCCGCAACAGCGCCTCGTGATGCCACAGCCGCCCCAGGTTGACGCCCAGCACGCCGCGCGTATCGTTGGCTAGGCGCACCGGATTGAACGCCAACCAGGGCACGCCTAGCGCAAAACGGATCAGCCCTCGCACCGACCGACGCAGGCCGGGCGCGAGCGCTGTCACGCCGCAGATCACCAGGCGGCCCGCGGGAGCCAGCGCCCGATAACTGCGCATCCACGAACGCCCGCCGATCGAATCCAGGGCGATGTCCACGCCCACCCCGTCCGTCAGACGCAACACTTCGCGCACGAAGTCGGTTTGCCGGTAGTCAATGGGGTACTGCACGCCCCGTTCGCGCAGGAAGTCATGCTTGGCCGCCGAGGCCGTGCCGAAGATCGTCGCGCCATGCAGCCGGGCGATGTCCACTGCCATCAACCCGACACCGCCCGCCGCCGCGTGAATCAGCACGCGCTCGCCCGCCCGCACGCGAGCCAGCGCCTCCAGCGCCGCGTAAGCCGTCAGCGCGGCGACGGGGAATGCCGCCGCCTGCTCGACAGTGAGAGTCGGCGGGCGCGGCAGAGCGTGAGTCGCGGGCACGCAGATCACTTCGCTGTAGCCGCCGAAACGGGTCAGCGCCAGCACATCCTGCCCGATGCGAGACGAGTCTACGCCAGGGCCGACGGCGTCAATTCGTCCGGCGACCTCGAATCCCGGCACGTAGGGGACACGCGGTGCATCGGGGTAAAGCCCCAACCGCCCGACAATGTCGGCGAAGTTGACGCCGATCGCTTCGACGGCTATACGCACCTGTCCAGGGCCGGGCTGTGGTTCCGGCGCGTGTCGCAACTGCAGTGCCTCTGGCGGGCCGGCCTTGCCGATCCATACCTGGCGCATCCGACACTCTCCTTGTTGGTCCCACTCAGCGTATGGGCGGCGAGGAATTTTGTCAACTTGACCATTGCGCATACAATGAGAAGTAAATCATTGGCCGGAGGGAAGAGATGTATCAACTGATCCACAAGCCGACTTTCACCAGACATTTCATTGACCTGAGCAAAGAGCTACAGAAACGTATTGTCAAAGACCTGGAAATCCTGGAACAATCTCCTAACAACGCCGCCAGCAAGAATATCGAGCATCTGGGCAAGAAGCGGGAGTTGTGGACTTATCGCATCAACGACAACTTTCGCATTTTGTATGTGATCCAGGAACCATTCGTGCAGTTGCTGGATGTGGGCACGCACGATTACATCTATGGTCTGGTGGATGGCTTCAAGAAAGGCGACGTACACAGCCTGGAGGTGCTGGGCGAGGTGCTCGACCCGACCACGCCCACCACGGCGGCAGACATCCCCAATTGGCCCATCACCCACCCGCCACAATTCCCTCAGAAGGCCAACGGCGGCGCGCCGCAACCGACCGGCAAGCTCCTGCCGATGGAAATCACGGCGGAGGTACTGCAACGCCTGGGGATTCCGGAGGTCTATCACCAGGAGCTGATCGCCTGCCAGACAGAAGATGACTTCACAAACCTGACGCTACCCGTAGACATCTTCGACAGGGTGTATGACTGGCTCTACAACCGCCCTACCCTGGCCGAGATCGCGCAAGAACCCAACTACGTCCTCAAAGAGCCGGAAGACCTGCAGCGCTACGCCGATGGCGACCTGCTGGGCTTTCTGCTGCTGCTCGACGAGGAGCAAAAGCCGCTGATAGACTTCGCCCTCTCTGGCCCCACGCTGGTCAAGGGCGGGCCTGGCTCTGGCAAGAGCACCATTGCGCTCTACCGGGTGGCAGAGATCGTCACCAAACCAGCCCTGCAGGGCCTGAATCGGCGCGTTCTCTTCACCACCTACACCAACGCGCTGGTGAGAGCTTCGGAGCAACTGTTGCAGCAACTGCTCGGCGAACTTCCACCAGAGCTAGTAGTCAGCACGCTCGACAACGTCGCCATGGAGATCGTGAGAGGAGTCAGCGGGCAGGAGCCAGTCATGGCGCGCGATACAGACTGGGATGCCGCCCTCAACAGCGCTCGCACGGTCCTTTCTGGCCTGGCGGACCCGGTCTTGCAGCGCGTGCTCGACCGGCGCGGGCCGTTTTCCGAGAGCTACCTGAGAGAAGAAATCGAGTGGATCATCGAGGGGCAGGGCTTGCTGTCGCTGGGTGATTACCTGGCTGCGCCACGGATCGGCCGTCAGCGCCCCCTGGATGTCAACCTGCGCCGGGCCATGTGGCAGATCTATGAGCACGTCAGCGACTTTTTCGCCAGCAATGGCTTCATGTCGTGGGGGCGGTTGCGGCAGCAAGCGCTCGCCTATCTGGAAGAGCCGCGCTGGCAGCAAACCTATGGCGGATACGATTACGTCTTCGTGGACGAAGCACAAGACCTGACGCCGGTCGCGCTGCGCCTGTGTCTGCGCCTGTGCAACAGCCCCACCGGCTTGTTCCTGACTGCCGATCAGGGGCAATCGCTCTATAACAAGGGCTTCTCGTGGCAGCGCGTGCACAACGACCTGCGCTTTGCCGGGCGAACGCGCCTGCTGAAGCGCAACTACCGCACCACGCGGCAGATTGCCGAGGCAGCGCACGCCTTTCTGCACAGGTCACAGGCGGGCGATGTCGAGACGCTCGACCAGAAATACGTGCACAGCGGGCCGCGCCCGCGCGTCTTCGGGGGGCGCGATGAGAAGGAACAGGTAGACTGGCTCTACAGGGAGTTGCACGCGGCCATGCGGCACTGTCGGCAGGGGTGGCCCGCGGTGGCCATCCTGGTGCCCAACACTCGGCTGGCCGAGCGCATCACCGCCTATCTTACAGCGCACAACGTTCCGGCTGCCTTCGTCAGAGGCCAGAGCCTCGACCTGGCCGCGCCATACGCCAAGGTGATGACCATTCACTCCGCCAAGGGGCTGGAATTTCCCATCGTGGCCGTGCCATTCCTCAACCAGAACGAGCTACCGCGCTGGCTCGATCCCAACGCCGCCGATTATCAGGAGGAACTCGAAGAGCAGCGCCGCCTGTTCTACGTGGCCTGCACGCGCGCCATGCGGCATCTGTTCATCACCTATGACCTGGCATCGCCGTCACCGTTTGTGCGGGAACTGGCCGCGGAGTGGTGGGAGGTGGCACAATAACGCCTGTGCATTCGGATGATCTCACCGGCCCAGGCGATGAATGTTTCCGCTGACGAAGTGCTCCAACAGGCCGCCGCGCTCGGCTTCACCGAGGCGGGCATCGTGCCAGCGCAGCCGTCGCCCTGGCTGGAAGCCTATCAGCGCTGGATTGCGGCGGGCATGCATGGCGAGATGGGCTACCTGGCCCGCCCCGACCGGCTGGCCCGCCGCATCGATCTCAACGTCATCCTGCCCGGCGTGCGCTCGGTGATTGTGGTGGCGCTCAACTACGCGCCGCCCCCCATCCCGCCGTCCGTGCTGACCGATCCCCGCCGCGGGCGCATCTCCAACTATGCCTGGGGAGCCGACTATCATGCGGTGATGACGCCGCGCCTGCAGGCCCTGGCCGACTGGTTGCGCGAGCGAGCGGGCGTGGAGGTCGCCTGCCGCGTCTATGTGGACACTGGCGCAATCCTGGAGCGCGATCACGCACAGATGGCCAGGCTGGGCTTCATCGGCAAGAACACCATGCTGATCCACCCCCGACGCGGCTCGTATCTGTTCCTGGGCGAAGTGCTGACCACGCTCTCCTTCGCCGACAGCAGCCGCGTAGGCCGCGCGACCATGTGCGGGACGTGCACGCGCTGCCTGAGTATCTGCCCGACAGGCGCGTTCCCTCGACCGTATGTGCTCGACGCGCGGCGCTGCATCAGTTACCTGACCATCGAATTGAAAGGCTCAATCCCGCCAGAACTGCGTCCGTTGCTGGGCAACTGGGTCTACGGCTGCGACCTCTGTCAGGAAGTCTGCCCCTTCACACGCAAGTTCTCGACGCCCACCGGAGAGCGCGCTTTCTGGCCCGCCGACCTCGATCGGGCTGCGCCGCCGCTGGCCGATCTGCTGGCGCTGGACGAGGAGAACTTCGCGCGGCGCTTTGGTGGCTCGGCGATCGAGCGCATCGGGCGGGCGCGGCTGGTGCGCAATGCCTGCGTGGCCGCAGGCAACAGCGGCCTGGCCGACTTCGCGCCGCAGCTCGAACACCTGACCCGCTACGATGAGTCCGAACTGGTACGCGAACACGCAGCCTGGGCACTGGTACAACTAGAGCGAGCCTGAGGCGGAAAACTCAGCGCACGACGTGTGGGACGTCGTGCGCTGAAGCACAAGGAGGAAAACATTGGCGCAACTCTGCGCAAAAAGGGGTAAAGTCTTAAGCAATTCTCTTTCCGCTAGCCACACTTTCATCGTATCTCAGAACCGAACTCTTGACTTGTGACAACCTGCACTTAGAACAGAGCTAGCTGTCACAACCTGTTCTGAACCCTCCCGCAACGGAAATGCTGCATCCGGACTCCCCAACCAGATGCAGCATTCACTAAAAAATATTAGGAGGTAAGGAGGCAGAAGAGAAACACCGTCCCAGGCTTGAGACTGATCGTCTCCAGCCTACCTGCTGTCACACACCCCTAGCATAGTCCGCCGCCTCTTGCCCCAACAGTTCCCAAACACCCGATAAACCTGTGACTTTTGTCACAAGGCTTGCCCGCGCCTTCTTGGTGTAACCGTCCAAAGCCCAGGGTATCGCATCGGGGCGAATTACGGTATGATGAAACCCAATCCTGCCCGTGTACTGGAGGCAGATACGGACTTCCGCAACGGTTCGTCTGGAGGATAGGCGCTCATGCGGCACAAGCTGACTCTGAGGTCTCTGGCGGTGATGGCGCTGCTGCTGATCGTCGGGCTGACAGCCTGCAGCGACGAGACGGTGCGCTCGGTGTACACTGCCGCTGGTGACGGTTCCACCCCCAAAGACCTGGTCAAGACCACTACTTTCCGCGGCGATGACGACCTGAACGTGGTGGTGCGGCTCGGCTCGCACAACCGCGAACTGGCTGTCTCAGCGGTGTTCACTGGCCCGGCGGGCGAGGTCTACACCACGGACGCCCTGGAAGCCGACGACAAGGTGGTAGAGGTGGTGCTGGGTCTAGACTGGGAGGGACAGGGAGCGGTCTTCTGGACGCCGGGCGAGTGGCGCGTAGATATCTATGTAGACAACGCGCTGGAGAAGACGGCGCATTTCACCGTCGAACAGACTGCGCTCTCGCCAGAGGGATGAGACAGATCAGCGCAGGCAGTCGGAAAGGAGGTGGATCGTCTGGCCGGCGATCTTTTTGGTTCAAAGCGATGACAGAGTGGCAAGGAGCAGGCAAGACCATGGGATTAGAAGCACAGGTAACGCGACATATCAACCCTTACGAAGTGGCGCTCGCCCAATATGATCGAGCTGTTGAATATCTGAAATTACCGCGAGGCATAAAAGAATTTCTGCGCGTCCCCAAACGCGAGCTACATGTAAACTTTCCCGTCCGTATGGACAATGGCGATATTCGCATTTTTACCGGCTACCGCGTCCATCACAACACCGTGCTGGGGCCGTCGAAAGGCGGTATCCGCTACGCGCCGCGCGTAGACATTGACGAGGTGCGCGCCCTGGCCATGTGGATGACCTGGAAATGCGCGCTGGTCAACCTGCCCTTCGGCGGGGCCAAAGGTGCGGTAGTCTGCGACCCCCTGACCATGAGCGCCGGTGAACTGGAACGGCTCACCCGCCGCTATGCCAGCGAGATTTCCCTGTTCATCAGCCCACACGGCGATATCCCCGCGCCAGACATGGGCACCAACTCGCAGATCATGGCCTGGATCATGGATACCTACAGCATGACAGTCGGCTATTCGGTGCCCGCCATCGTCACCGGCAAGCCAATCAACATCGGCGGCAGTCAGGGGCGCACCGAAGCGACCGGGCGCGGCGTGGTGATCTGCATGGACGAGGCCCTGCACCGCATGGGGCACAGCGATCCCTCCAGGATTCGCGTGGCGATCCAGGGCTTCGGCAACGTCGGCTCGCACGCCGCCCGCATTGCGCACGAACTGGGGTACAGGGTAATCGCCGTCAGCGATGTCAGCGGCGGCTACTTCAACGGCGACGGCCTGGATATTCCCGATGTGCTGGCCTACACCGCCACCAGCGAACATCATCTGCTCAAAGGGTATCCGCACGCCGACCCGATCAGCAACGCCGAGTTGCTGGCGCTGGACTGCGACGTACTGGCCCCCTGCGCTCTGGAAAATCAGATCACCGGAGACAACGCCGAGCAGGTGAAAGCGTTCCTGATCGTTGAAGGGGCGAACGGCCCCACCACGCCCGAAGCCGACGACATCCTGGCCCGCAAAGGGGTGGAGATCATCCCCGACATCCTGGCCAACGCGGGCGGCGTGACCGTCTCCTACTTCGAGTGGGTACAGGGCCTGCAATCGTTCTTCTGGGACATCGAGGAAGTCAACCGCCAACTGCGGCGGGTGCTCATCCGCGCCTACGACGAAGTGACGCGCGTGCGCCATCAGTACGGCGTAGACATGCGCACCGCGGCGCAGATCACGGCCATCAAGCGCGTCGGCGAAGCGACGCTCACGCGGGGTATCTACCCGTAGAAAATCTTCGCCACAGAGATAGAGATGCTGAGAACGCAGGGGAGTTTCATTCCTCTGCGTTTTTTTGCGTTACTGCACGAGGAATCAGGCAATGCGACGGGAGTGCATCACCTCCGCCGCGTCAACCGGGCGTACCTGATGCGCTTCAACGGTGATTACATCGAGCGTGTGACCATCCAAAGCGAAGATTTCCACCTCGTACCCCGCGCCTTCCCCATGTACCATGACCACGACCCCCACATCGCCGGCTTTCAGCCCGCGCTCTGGAAAGTCAACGGTTAGCACAACGCGCTCATGTTCCTTGATCATCGCCGCCCTCCACAGGATACGCTGTCACCAACTGCGGCACACTTTCGCCATCAGGTATAAACCACACGACACGCACTACCGGCTTGCACCCGACTGGAGTTTCTAGCTTCCCTTCAATGACATAGCGGGTCCCGAACCTGGTTTGTTCCATTTTTACCACGTCGTGAGCGCGTGCGTGCTCAACCAACGCCTACGCCAACACATTCCACTCCGTCACCGAAAAGCCAAAGTGTTTGAAAAACAAAGCCTTTCCACGTCCCTCCTGATGAGTTTCATCCAACAAGTACGCCGTGAATTTCGCTTCTACCAGAATAGCCTGTTCGACATTGGGCAGTTTCATGCCGGTAATTTCTCACCCCGCCTGATCGCCCGCCAGTTGCCTGGCGAGCCGTTCCGCAGCAGGCGAGTGCAGAATGGCATAAAGGCGCTGCGCCTCGGTGTAGTGACGCACCGCCAGGGCCTCATCTCCATGAGCGCGGGCGATGTCGCCCAAGGCTTCGGCGGCCTCGGCCATGCCACGCTGATAAGTCATCCTGCGCCCCTGGCTCTCGGCGGAAGTTGCCAGCGTCCAGGCTTCGTCCAGGCGACCCTGGCGGGCGTAGAGGGTAGCCAGCCGCGCCTTGGCTCGTGTGTTGGTCTCCAGATCGCCCGCCTGTTTGCTGCCGCGCACCGCGGCTTCCAGCAGTTCCGCCGCTTCGTCCAGGCGGCCCAGTGCAGCGAATGTCTCGGCGGCGTCGGCCTGGAAGAGCGCCAGCCAGCGCGTGTTGCCCAGGGCGGTTGCTGCGGCCAGGGCCTGCTTGTGCAGGGTGCACGCCGTCTCGTAGTCTTGCAGAAAGTAGTACGTGTGCGCCAGATTGTTGGTCTGTACAGCGATCATCAACGTGTCGTCGAGCTCGCGGCTGAGCTTGAGCGCGCGTTCCAGCCGCTCGATGGCGGTCTGCAGGCGACCCGTCAGCGAATAGAACCAGCCTAGGTTACCCAACCGCAGGCTTTCGGCGCGTTTGTCGCCTGCGGCGTGCGCAATGTCTATGGCTTCGTTGTAGAATGCCTGCGCCGTCTCGACATCGCCGAATTCGGTGTAGAGCGTGGCCGCATTGGCCAGCACCAGGCCGCGCGTGGGCGGATGATTGATGTGGTTCAGCAACACCAGCGCCTTTTCATATTCGTCCAAGGCCCCTTTCAGGTCGCCCCCTTCGCGCTTGGCCTGGGCCATATCGCAGCGCAGACGGGCCAGTTGCGCCTGATGACCGTTGATCTGCCCGTTCTCCAGCAGGCGCAGGGCTTCGTTCCACAGTTCCAGGGCCTGCTCGCGCTCGCCACGCTGCGCGGCGAGCGTCCCCAGCAGATGGTAGACCTCCGCCTGCCGGTGCGGCTCGACCCCTTCGCGAACCAGCGCCAAAGCCCGCTGCACGTAGTCCGCGGCCTGCTGCTGATCGCCCAGGCGCAGAGCCGCAGTACTCAGCGTGAGCAGGATTTGCAGGTGTTCGTTGCGGTCGGTCAGACGACCATTCTCATAGTAATTCAGCGCCTCGTCCAGGAAGCTGCGAGCGCGGGCGTAGTTGCCCATGCCGTGCGCGGCCATGCCCAGGCGGGTGAGCGCCATGGCTTCGTGCGCCGCGTTGCCGGTGCTGCGCGCCTGCGCCAGGGCGCGCGTGGCGTATTCCTCGGCCTGGGCACTGTTGCCCAGGCGCTGAAAGGCAGCGGTGAGTTCCAGCGCGCTGTTCATGAAAAATTCCGGCGGCTGATTGCCCAGGCGCAGAGCCAGGTTTTCGGCAGCCTGCAGATGGGTGACGGCCTGGTTGAAATCGCCGCTGCTCAGTTCCAGGCGGGCCAGCGCCTGCAACCAGCGCAGTTCCTGTTCGGCCTGCCCAGCCTGACGGGCCAGATGTACCGCCTGTTGCAGCAACTTGAGGGCGCTGGTGCGCTCGCCTGCGGCCAGCGTCGCTTCGGCCAACGCCCCCAGCAGGCGCGCGGCCAGGTGCACCAGCCCGCCCGTCTGCGCGGCTACAACGGCATCCTTGAGCAGGTATTGGGCATAGCTGGGGTTGTCCTGCTTGAGGTAGTCCCGCGCCAGATTCTCCAGCGTCAGGACGATGCCCTCGGTATGGTTGGCCCGCCGCGCCGCCTCCAGCGCCTGCTGATGATAGGTCTGCGCGATGCCCCATTGCTCCCGCTTGGCGTAGAAGGTGCCCAGGTTGTTCAGGCAACGGGCCAGGGCGCGCGCCTCGTTCAGCTCGCGGGCGATGCTCAGCGCCTCTTCCAACACGGGCTGCGCGGAGTCGAAATCGCCCCGTTCCACATACACCGCAGCGATCCCGCTCAGGAAGTATTCCACGCTGGCCTTTTCCCCTACAGTGCGGGCCAGCGTCAGGCCACGCTGATAGGTCTCCAGCGCAGTGTCCAGAAAGCCCTGTTCGAAGGCGGTAGCCCCTGTCTCCAGCAGTATGTTGATCTCCTGCTGCGCGGGCGTCAGCGCGACCGCAGCAGGCGAAGGAGTATCTCCCAACAGGCGCTTCAGAAACTTTGGCATGACCCCATCCTTACCCAGAAAACGCCCGTCCCAAAGGCGGGCCGCGTCATAGCAGGCGCATCAACAACGGCACCAGCATCTCCCGCGCCGAAAGTCCACCATGCCGGCTGAGCGCGCCGTTGCCGGGGTGCGGGCGTTCGCCGATGACAATCCCCTCGCGGGCGATCAGGGTCAGGTCGCCCAGGCGCGGGCCGGTCTCGCTGTAGATCGCTTCCGGGCCATAGAGACCCGCCGCCAGCGCGTCCGCAGGTGCCAGAGTCGCCACCTGCCCGCTGAAGCGCTCCGCCAGATAGGCGCAGACCACCTGGCGAAAGTCGTGCCGCAGGTAGAGATGTGCCAAACGCCCTTCCCCACCCAGGCCACAGCGCAGAGCTTCCATCACCGGCGGGTGCTGACTCAAATCCAGGTACTCGCGCACAGGAGCGTGCCCGTGATCGGCTACCAGCATGAACAAAGTACGCCGATCGCCCACGCCATCGCCCAGCAACACGTCGCGCAGGTCCTGCAGTTGGCGGCGCACCTCGGTGATCGTCTGCTCGGTCACCGTGCCGAACAGGTGCGAGATGCCGTCCACTGCCCCCCAATAGATGTTGACGAAGCAGCGGTTGCGGCGCGTGCTGTGCAACAAATGGCGCAGCTCCACCCACAGATCAGTATAACCGTAGTGCCGCGTCACCTGCCGGACGCCGCGATGCATCACGCGCGACAGGCCGCTGCCATACAGGTCTTTTTGCAGCAGCACATAGGTAGGCACGTCCCGCGCAGCCAGCGCCTCGGCGACCGTCTCCAGCGGCAGGAATTTCTCCAAGTCCAGCCCCCATTCTTCCAACACTTCGTCGCGGTGTTTGCCCACCAGGGGGCGATAGTGCAGCAGGCTGGCCAGCACGCCGAACTCGCGCAGCAACAGGCGCGTGCCCACCATGCCTGTCGCCACCGGTCCAGCGCCCGCCCACAGGCTGGGCAACGCTGCGGCGGTCGTACTGGGCATCACCGAGGTCAGCGGGGTCAGCGTACCCTCACCTACCAGGTCGGCGACCGCCTGCGCGGTGGCGGAGTCCTCGGCCAGCAGCGTTTGCAACAAGCGCCAGCCCAATCCGTCGGTGACGAAGAGCACCACACGCCGCACCCGTTCGCGCAAATGCGCCCACAGACGGGCGTCCAGCGGAGACTGACCCAGTCGCCCGTTGACATCCGGCCCGCCGATCAGCCGCACCACAGTGTGCGCCAGATTGCGAATGGACAGCCCGGCGTAGTAGGGAAACACAACCTCATCGGCCCAGGGCACATCCAGGGCCAGAGGACGATAGCTGAGGATTTGTCGCTCCAGTTCGGCAGCGAGAGTCGCGGTCACAGAGTCTCCTTGTCGGCGCTGCGCTGGCCGTGCCTTGCCATTATACCCTATCTTATCAGGCTGCCATTGCCCATGGGAGCATGGGGATTGTATCAGACCGCTTGCCGCTTTACCTCACCTCCAGCCTCGCTTCGCTCGGCTTGGAAGCGCGCCAGCGCCGAGCGGGGGTGAGGTAAGAGGCCCCGCGACGCAGTCGCGCGGGAGAGGGGATTGAGGGGTGAGGGACAGCCGACCGCGGCAAATGGCCTGTCACAGTTTGCACGCACCATTGTCGCGTCACCCGCCTTCTGCTAGACTCATAGATTGGCCTGTGCGCCGGTCACAGAGCCAGGATGTTCGCTTTTGACAGAACGGGATTTGGGCAGTACACTCTAGAACGCACGTTCCGACCATCCGTTCGCATGGCTGCCCCGTAGCAGGCGCTCTCCTCTGGCGCTAATTCGATCGCAGGTGAGTGCAGGAAGCCCCCTATGGCCCAGAATCAGATCGTCGTGCGCGGCGCGCGCGAGCACAACCTGAAGAACATTGACGTGATCATCCCCCGCGACAAGCTGGTAGTGATCACCGGCCTCAGCGGCAGCGGCAAAAGCTCGTTGGCCTTCGACACCATCTTCGCCGAAGGGCAGCGCCGCTACGTCGAGTCGCTCTCAGCGTATGCCCGGCAGTTCCTGGGGCAGATGGAAAAGCCGGACGTAGATCAGATCGAGGGGCTGTCGCCGTCCATCTCCATTGACCAGAAGAGCGTCAGCAACAACCCGCGCTCGACGGTGGGCACTGTCACGGAAATCTACGACTACCTGCGCCTGCTCTATGCCCGCATCGGCGTGCCGCACTGCCCCGTGTGCGGTGAAGAAGTAGTGGCGCAGTCGCCACAGCAGGTGGTGGACGCCATCGAACGCTGGCCGGATGGCACGCGGGTGCAAATCCTGGCCCCGATCATCAAGGATCGCAAGGGTCGTCATGAGAAAGTGCTGGAAGACATTCGCAAGGCCGGGTTTGTGCGCGCCCGCATCAACGGCGAAGTGCGCGACCTGGACGAAGACATCGAGCTGGAGCGCTACAAGAGTCACACTATCGAGGTGGTGGTAGACCGCCTGATCGTGCGCCACTATGACGACCCGCAGGGCGAAGAAGCCGCCGCCGCGCGCACCCGCCTGACCGACTCGGTTGAGACGGCCATGGAAATGGGCGGCGGCGTGATCATCGTCAACGACGTGACCGATCCGGCCCACCCCGTCGATCACCTGTTCAGCGAACATCTGGCCTGCGTACACGGACACGTCAGTCTGCCGGAGATCGAACCGCGCACCTTCTCGTTCAACAGTCCGCACGGGGCATGCCCCACCTGCCAGGGACTGGGCGTGCGCCGCGAGTTTGACCCCGACCTGATGGTGCCCAACCCCAACCTGTCGGTGCGCGAAGGGGCGCTGGTTCCCTGGGCCACCAGCAATCACGATAGCTGGACGCGCACCATCCTGCTGCAGGTATGTCGTCAGTTCGGCGTCCCCACCGACGTGCCCTGGCGCGATCTGAGCGAAGAACAACGCGCCCTGCTGCTTTACGGCTCGGACGAAGACGTGCGCATCGAGCATTACCGCGACGACGGCAGTCACTTTTCCTTCACCACACAGTTCGAAGGCGTGCTGAACAACATCGCCCGCCGCTACCGCGAGACCACCTCCGAGTACATGCGGGCCAGATACGAAGAATTCATGAGCGAGCGCCCGTGCGAGACGTGCAAGGGGCACCGTCTGCGCCCGGAAGCGCTGGCGGTGACGGTGGCCGGTCGCCCCATTCACGAGGTGACGGCCTTGCCGGTCAAAGACCTGCTGCGCTGGGTGCAGGCGTTGCGCGGTACCGGCCCCGATGTCAACGGACACCCTTTGCTCTCCGAACGCGACCTGCAGATCGCGCACCAGATTCTCAAGGAAATCGAGGCGCGGGTGCAGTTCATGGTCAACGTGGGGCTGGACTATCTGACGCTCAACCGCACGGCGGGCACGCTCAGCGGCGGCGAGGCGCAGCGCATCCGCCTGGCGACGCAGATCGGCAGTCAACTCACCGGCGTGCTCTACGTGCTGGACGAGCCGAGCATCGGCCTGCATCAGCGCGACAATGCCCGTCTGCTGGCCACGCTGGAGGGGATGCGCGATCTGGGCAATACGCTGCTTGTCGTCGAGCACGATCACGAGACCATGCTCGCCGCCGATTGGATCATTGACCTGGGGCCGGGCGCGGGCGAACATGGCGGCTATGTGGTGGCCGAAGGCCCGCCCGAAGCGATCATGAATCACCCCACCAGCATCACCGGGCAGTATCTGTCCGGTCGGGCGTGTATCCCCTTGCCCGCGCAACGTCGCCCTGGCAACGGGCAATACATCACTATCCGCGGGGCGCGCGAAAACAACCTGAAGAACATTGACGTCACTATCCCGCTGGGCAAGCTGATCGTGGTCACCGGCGTCAGCGGATCGGGTAAGTCCACGCTGATGATCGAGGTGCTCTACAAGAAGCTGGCTCAGGTGATCTATGGGTCGAAGGAGCGCCCCGGCGCACACGATGCCATCGAAGGGCTGGAATACATAGACAAGGTGATCCACATTGATCAGTCGCCGATTGGCCGCACGCCGCGCAGCAACCCCGGCACCTATACCAAGCTCTTCGATCACATCCGCGACCTGTTCGCCGAACTGCCCGAAAGCAAGATACGCGGCTACAAGGCTGGGCGTTTTTCCTTCAACGTCAAGGGGGGGCGCTGCGAGAACTGCGCGGGCGAAGGTCAACTGAAGATCGAAATGCAGTTCCTGCCCGATATCTACGTGCCGTGCGAGGTGTGCAAGGGTGCGCGCTACAACCGCGAGACGCTCCAGGTAAAGTACAAGGGCAAGAGCATCGCCGACGTGCTGGACATGACCGTCAGCGAGGGGCTGGAGTTCTTCGCCAACATCCCCGCCATCCGCCAGAAGCTGGAGACGCTGGCGGCGGTGGGCCTGGGCTACATCCGCATCGGGCAGCCCGCCCCGACCCTCAGCGGCGGCGAAGCGCAGCGCGTCAAGCTGAGCCGCGAACTCTCCAAGCGACCCACCGGTCAGACGCTGTACGTGCTCGACGAGCCATCTACCGGCCTGCATACCGCCGATGTCGCCAGGCTGATTGACGTGTTGCAGTCACTGGTAGACCGCGGCAACACCGTGCTGATCATCGAGCACAACCCGGACATCATCAAGGTGGCGGATCACATCATAGACCTGGGGCCGGAGGGCGGCGAAGATGGCGGCTACCTGGTCGCTGAGGGCACGCCGGAGGAGGTGGCGCAGGTTGCGGAGAGTCATACCGGTCGCTTTCTGGCAGAGTACCTGGAGCGCGCGCGGTGCAGGGAGTGAGCGCGCCCCTCATCTACACTTTGTGCATAAATCGGCGGGGTGGGGGTTTATCTTTGCTCAGCGGGCATTTGGTGCGTCTGCTCTGACGGTCCAACCCGCGTGATTGGCGGGACCGCAAGCCCGCCATACAATCCACTTGGTGAGCACGCTGAGCAGCGTAGAGAATTGCCTTATGACTCTGCGACCGGTGTGCGAGCGCTGCAGTGTGGCGCTAATCGTCGCCGCCCATATTTTGCTCGCGCTGACGTTCAGCGCTGGCCCGATCTTCGAAGGTCCTGATGAGATCGAGCATTACCGTTACGTGCGCTATCTGGTGTCGGAGCGCTCTTTGCCCCCTCCGACGGCACAGCCGCGCGGGGAATATCACCAAGCGCCGCTCTACTACCTGCTGGCGGCTCCGCTGGCCATGCTGACCGACGACCAGGACTTCGCGCAGATCGAGGGGCGGCTAAACCCCTATTATGGCGCGCATATCGACGCGACCGGCAACGACAACAAGAATCTCTACCTGCACACGCGGGCCGAGGCGTTCCCCTACACAGATAGCCCAACCGCGCGCGCCGTGCACCTGTTGCGGCTGCTGTCTGTGCTGCTAGGCGCGGGCACAGTCGTGCTGAGCCACGCGATCTTGCGCCTGTTGTGGCCGGAGCAGCCTAGCCGCCGTCTGCTGGCACTAGGACTGATCGCGTTCTGGCCTCAGTTCATCTACCTCTCCAGCGTGATCACCAACGATAGCCTGCTCATTACCCTGGCGACGGCTTGCCTGTGGCTTATCGTGCGGGCGATACGTACCGGCTGGAACCGCCGAATAGCACTCGCGCTGGGGGCCGTCCTGGGCGCAATGATGCTGACGAAGGTGAGCGCGGTCTTTGCGCTGTTGCCGGTAGTGTTGGCTTTCGCCATGGACCGTCGCGCCTGGCATGTTGCCCCCCTGACGGCAGCGGCAGTCGCGATCGTGGCAGGTGGCTGGTACGCGCGCAACGCGCTCATCTATGGCGATCCAACACTCACACAGGCCATGCTGCGCTCGTGGGAGTCGGAGGTCATCCGCCCCGGCACGCTGGCACTTGACGTGGCGTGGGAGCGTGTGCCGTTCGCCTATGAGACAGCGTGGGCGCGCTTCGGGCAAGGCGCGGTGCCAGTTGGACGAGGGATCTACGCACTCTTCGACGCGATGGTGATCGCGTCACTGGTTGGACTTGCAATGCGGATGGCCTGCGCGGTCTGGGTGACCCGCCACACATGGCTAGTGATGGTAGACACTCGGACCACGTTGGTCATCACAGCGTTCGCTGGCGCCTGGGTAGGGTCATTGTTCTACTTGGCCAGCGTGGCCTGGTCCGGCAACCAGGGGCGCTACGTACTGCCGGGCATTGCGGCGTGGACAGTCCTGATTGCCACGGGGCTGGAGGCATGGGTGCCGCGCCGCGTACGATTGCCGTTCGCGCTGGGCACGATCGCTATACTGGGCAGCGTGGCAGCGGTCTGTGCCTTCGGCTACTTCCTACCTGCGTACCGCGTGGCGTCTGTGCCAGAGCCTATCGCACATCCCCTAGCATATCGCTACGCGGGCGTCGCTGAGCTGATCGGCATGGCACCTGCCGCACCCAAGGCGCACCCTGGCGAGACGATCCGGCTCTCGCTCTATTGGCGAGCGTTGGAACCTGCTGATGCACACCTGCAAACCTACCTGCACAGCGTGGAATCGGCAGTCGTACGGCGCGACAGCCTGCCAGGCACGGGCAACTTGCTCGCCGCCGACTGGGAACCGGGCCAGACGTGGGCGGAGCACTATGTCGTCGCAATCCCGCCCGACACACCGCCACAGACAGTGTACACGCTGGTAGCCGGGCTGTACGATCCGGCGGTTGCGCGCCCATTGGAAGCCACCAACGCAGACGGCCAGCCCGTGACGCCGGTCATCGGGCGCATCGCAATTCGCGGGCCGCGCGGGGCAAGCGATCCGGCCTATCGTTTCGGCACTGTGATCGGCCTGGACGCGCCACGCCTGGCGCGCGAGGGCGACCGGCTGGCGATCTGCCTGCGCTGGACAGCGCTAGCTGCAACATCGGTCGATTACACGATCTTCGCGCACGTGCAGGGCAAGAACGGCGCGCTGCTCGCCCAGGCAGACGTCCAACCACGCGGCGGCGCGTACCCGACTGGCACGTGGTCGCCGGGCGAGGTGATCGACGATTGCATTGAGATGGACGTTCCTGCCCTGCCGGCAGGCGGGTGGCGCGTGGCATTGGGACTATACAGCCTGCCAGATCTGACCCGCCTGCCGGTGCGCGCAGCAGACGGCCAGGTGTTGCCGGACGATCAGGTCATTGTACAGCCCTGAGTGGCAAGCCGATCTCAAGGAGAGAGCATGGTGTGTTGTTGGTTCACTTCGGCACCGCTACCCAGCTATCTAGGGCGGCCTGCTCAAGACAGCCCAAGCTCCCCAGGCGCGCATATATGCGGTCACGCGGACCTCTCAAGAGCGCATCGGCAAGCTAGTTGAGCAGGCGGACGTATTCCCTCTCTGCCATCGAGAACACGGGCTGGCTGAGTCCCCGCCGACGTCCAGCACCTTCGTCAACGAAAACCGATCACGCTGCGCTGCTGGCCGCCGAATTACTCGGCGTGCTGCTGGTCGTCGGCGACTGGGTCTCTGGACCGCCAAAAGCCGCGCTTGCACATCAGCTATCTCAACGCCTACCGGCACCAGGCGGTGCCCGTCCTGCCGCAGACGCCTTACCACAGAAAAGTCAACGCTCTCGTCGGCGATGAAATTCATGCCGTTGTCTCAGGCAGGGGATAGATCACATCAGCCCGCAACGCATCGCGGGCGAAGGCCAGGGCGGCCAGGATGGCATCGCGGGTCAGGGGTGGATGCGCCTCAAGAATCTGCTCGACAGTTTCTCCCGCCGCCAGCTTCTCCAGAATCAGTTCGACGGTGATGCGCGTCCCGGCAATGACCGGTTTTCCCATCATGACCTTGGGGGGTCCGATATGACCTGTTGCTTGTGCATCGCCTTCTCTCCCCAATTCGCCGCTGCCACTATACACTATACTAAATACCCGGTCACAGTGATCTGAGGAGCGTACCCCATGAGACGACGCTGGCACCTGGCGCTCAACAATCGGCTGATTGCCTGGGCGGGCGTGCTGGGCATTGGTTTGCTGCCCTGCCCCGACTGTGGCCTGCCCCTGGCGATCAAAGTGTGGCCGTTCGCAGGATTGTTCTGGGTCTTTCAGCGCGTGCGGCGGCGCAGCGAACGGCACCTCGATCTGCTGCTGCTGGACAGCCAGCACAGCCACGATCCCCAGACAGCGGAACGCCCCGCTGCCGATCAGCCTTCATCCGAGACATAGGGCAGTTCGTCGCGCGGATAGGGCGTGCTGGGGCTGATCACGCTGACGCTGATCCACGCGCGCGTCCCATCGGCCATTTCCACATAGAGCCACTGATCGTCGCGGCTGCGCCCATAGAGCGATAGACCGGTGCGGAAAGGCACCGTCGCCACCACCGGATATTGCTGACCAGGGCCAGCGCGTAGATTGTTCTGCTCCGCGTTCGTCTCCACATAGCCGTAGATCGCTCCAAAGGGGCGCGGGGGTAGCGACGGCGTCTGCTCCAGGATGGGCATGTCTCCCGCCACGCGCACGTCGAGGGCATCCACCGGCAGCCAGCCCAAGGCTCCGTCGTAGCTGCGCACGGCGAGCCACTCCCCATCGAGACTGCGCCCCAATACGTTGACGGGCAATCCGGCGCGGATCACCGTGTTGGTGTAGGCTTTCAGCGTCGGACGTGCAAAGAGCGTCGCCTCGACTGTCAGCAGGGCGTTGCCGGGCAGCGGCACGACCTCGATGGTTGGCAGCACCTCAACAGGCAGGTGCGCCACCCACCCTGGATCGTAGGGCGTCACTGGCGAGACGCCGTCCGCCCCAACGCGCGCCGCGTAGCCCGCAAAGATCACAGTGCCGCTCTCGCTCAGGATCGCCTCACGAGACAGAGCGCTGACGAGCAGGGCTTCGCCGTCCATCTGCAGCAACGCCAGGCCATTCACCGCCACGCCAACCCCGTTGACGCGCAGCAGGGTGATCGTGCGGGGCGGCGATTGCACCAGCACGCCGGGGTGAGGCAGACCCTCACAGGGAAAGGGATTGGCAGCAGCGCGTAGAGTGAAGATCGTCTCCGGCGAGAGCGGCGGCGCGGGCTGGAACTCAACCTCTGCCGGGCCGAGCAGGATCAGCGCCGCCGCGCGCCGCGCGTCGAGCGGATCGGGCAACAACACCTGCGCCAGGCCCCATGTTGCCCCGTCACCGGGCAGCGCGCGCATCACCGCTACCTCTGCAAGCAGCGCCTTGCTGCCCTCCGCTGCCAGCACCTGCCCGGACTGCATCTCGATGTTCACGCTATCTGTCGCTGCGCAGACCGTGCCGATCGGCGCGCCGAAGCAATGCGTCATCATAGCGATGGTCGCTGCGTCATAGAGCGTTGCACACCTGTCGTCGCCTTGGGCACGGGCCATCCCTGTCGGGATGGACACAAGGGCGATTACGATCATCCCCGCTCTCAACCACGCCCGCAGACAGTCGCTCATGCCTGTCTCCTCCCTGTCACAGCGGCTAGTTTCAGGCGCTCGATTATACCCGCCGCTGCTGCCAACGCATGAGTACTGTTGACCGACGCGCACGCTACGACGCAGCGTCGTTTGTTCTTCACCCCAGAGCGCGCAGAGGTCACGGAGAGGGACACAGAGGTTTTCCTCATCTTTCCCCTCTGCGTTTCCTCTGCGTTCTCTGCGTACTCTGCGGTGAATTCCCCCCGCCACGAAACGCCCCACCTCCGCCCCGCGTGCGCTATAATACGAATCCCGCTGGACATCTGGGAAACATGCGAGGCCCGCCATGCCCGATCTCTTCGACTACGGTCGCCAGCAACATCAGCGCCTGACTGGCCCTCTGGCGCAGCGGATGCGCCCCACTACCCTGGAAGAATTCGTAGGGCAACAGCACATCATCGGGCCGGGGCGTCTGCTCCGCCGCGCTATCGAGGCGGATCAACTCACCTCGATCATCCTGTGGGGGCCACCGGGCACGGGCAAGACCACCCTGGCCAACATCATCGCGCACCGCACCCGCCGCCATTTCAGCCGCCTGAACGCCGTCACCTCTGGCGTCAAGGAACTGCGCGACCTGATCGCTGCCGCGCAGGAGCGGTTGGGCATGTATGGGCAGGGTACAGTGCTGTTCATTGACGAGATTCACCGCTGGAACAAAGCGCAGCAGGACGGCCTGTTGCCCTATGTCGAAGATGGCACGGTCGTGCTGATCGGTTCGACGACCGAAAACCCCTTCTTCTCGCTGGTCAACCCCCTACTGAGCCGCAGCCGCGTCTTCCAACTGGTGCCGTTGACCGAAGATGAGATCATCACCATCCTGCAGCGCGCCCTGGAAGACCCCGAACGCGGGTTGGGCCGCCTGCCCATCCGCCTGACCGACGAGGCAGCGCGCCATCTGGCGCGGGTGGCGGGTGGCGACGCCCGCAGCGCCCTCAACGCGCTGGAACTGGCCGCCAAGACCACCCCGCCCGGCCCCGGCGGCGCGATCCTGATTGACCTGGAAGTGGCCGAGGAGAGCATTCAGCGGCGCGCTGTGCGCTACGACAAGAGCGGCGACGAGCACTACGACACCATTAGCGCCTTCATCAAGAGTGTGCGCGGCTCCGACCCCGACGCGGCGCTCTACTGGATGGCCAAGATGCTCACGGCGGGCGAAGACCCGCGCTTCATCCTGCGCCGCCTGTTCATCCTGGCCAGCGAAGATATTGGCCTGGCCGATCCCAACGCGCTGGTAGTAGTGGCAGCGGCGGCGCAGGCGTTCGAATGGGTGGGGATGCCCGAAGGACACTACTTCCTGGCGCACGCCTGCCTCTACCTGGCCACCGCGCCCAAGAGCAACAGCGCCGGCGCGATCTGGAAAGCGCTGGATCACATTCAGCAACACGGCCCTGGCGAAGTCCCGCCCTACCTGTGCGACAAGACCGATCGCTTTTACGGCGACACGCGCGACCACTACCGGCAGGCCCTGCAGGATGTGAGCGGCGAACGCGGCGAGTACAAATATCCGCACGACTACCCCGGCGGCTGGGTCCCTCAACACTATCTCCCGCTCGGCATGGAACCGCCCGGCTGGTATCGTCCCAAAGACATTGGCTACGAGCGCACCATCCGCGAACGGCTGGCCGCACTGGGCTTGCTGAAGGACGAAACATCCTGAGCATAGGTGGGCAGGTAGTTATCCGTAGCGTAGCGACACTGTTGGCAGAGGGCTTCCGTCATCCCCCTGGATTTGTTTTCCTCTATCCTGAATACTGCGTATCGCATCTCACAGAATGAGGAGACCAATTCCATGTCTATCAATTCCATGTCTATTGTCATCCGTCTGTTCGTCGTGATCGCCCTGCTGCTGACCGCAACCCCTGTGCTGGCCCAGGACGATACCCACACCATCTCGTTCGATGGCTTCCGCTTCGCCTTCACCGAAGCCGTCGCCAGCCAGGTCACCGTGCAGCACTATCCAGGCGGCGCGCCGGACATTGGGCCGGGCGGTGCTGATGCGCCTCACCTGCGCTTCGAGCTATCGCACGTCTCGCGCGACCCCATGCCCGCAGCCCCGCCGCCTGTTGTTGGCGATGTGCGCGTCTATCAGATCGCCGACATGGCCGGATACGAAGGCTACGCGGAGCGCGTCGAGCAGCTCAAGGCGCTGCTGGCCGCACGTCCCGACCTGCAACCTTACGAAGTCGTCGTCGAGAACCTCACCGAGAACACGCTGCCATTCCTGCCCATCCTGCCCGCCGGACAACTGCTGCGCGCCCGCGCTGAGTATGTGGACACACCCGCTGTCAGCGGCATCAGTTACCTCGTCGTCTACCGCCTGGATGTGTCTCCACTGCTCAGCAACGATTTCATGTGGACGTTCCAGGGCCTCAGCGCCGATGGCAGCCGCTACGTCAGCGCCACACTGCGCCTGAGCACATCGCTCTTCCCCGCTGAGGTCTCCGGCGATTTCGACTGGGTCAACTGGACGCAAGAACAGTGGATCGCTGCCTTCAACGAAGGGATCGCCACCCTCAACGCGGCCCGTCCGTCGGACTTCGGCCCCTCGCTGGACGATCTCGCCGCTATGGTGAACAGCTTCGCCTTCAGCGACTGACCGTCTCGCTCATACCTTGCCGCCCCCTTGTGCGGCAGCCGCCAGGGGGCGGTTTGCTTTCTGCCGGAAAACCCTGTTTTCGTGCCAGCGAAGGGCCAGGAGCCTGCAAATAGTGTAAGGATACTATCCCGCCACGCCTCCGACTGCTTCCCTTACTTCGTCTTTGTGAGCACCACCTACCCCGTCGCTTCACCCTGCCCAACATGACATACGTTATTGTAAAAAATTACTTTTGCAACTTATATCTTATTTCTCGTGCGGATATAGTTGGCAATGCGATACCGTACACTCCGCTCTGCAATCCGATCCGCCAATCCACGTAAATGGGAAAGAAGGAGTTGTGCATGAAAAAGCGCTTTTGGGTACTCACAGTTCTACTCGCCTTCGCGCTGCTTCTGCCATTGGTAGCGCCAGCCAGCGCACAAGATAGGGCTGCGCGAGTCCGCATTGGCATTACCAGCGATCAATGGGGGCTTACGCCCTACGACTACAACACCGGCTATCCCGGCTACATCATGATGTCGTTGCTCTACGACAACCTGCTCTGGTTTGGGCCGGATGGTTCGCTTATCCCCTGGCTGGCTTCGGATTACGCGGTCTCCGAGGACGGTCTGGCCTGGACTTTCACTCTGCGTCCCGATGCTGTGTGGCACGATGGTGAGCCAGTCACGGCTGAGGATGTGGCCTTTACGATGGATTTCATCAAGAACAACCAGCATTTGCGTTGGACCGATCCTGTCACCAACCTGGTTGCATCAGTAGAGGTCGCAGATGAGCACACCGCCGTGATTCACCTCACTGCGCCATCGCCTGGGTTTGCGTACCTCATCGCGGCTGATGTGCCCATCCTGCCCCAGCACATCTGGCAGAATGCAACCCTGACCTGGGGCGAACCCGTTGATGTGCCGCCCATCGGCAGCGGGCCGTATAAACTGGTCGAACATCAGACCGATGTCATGTATCGCATGGAGGCCAATCCGGATTACTGGGCAGGCCCGCCCCTGGTTGACGAACTGGTATTCGTGATTATCGCCGACACCAATGCGCAGATGACCGCGCTCCGCAGCGGGGAAATCGACCTGGCAACCAGTTATGTGCCACCGGAGCTGGTCAACCAGATAGATGACGGGGCTAACATTGTTGTCGCCCGCACGCCGGGTTACGTGTTGGACTATGTGGGGATGCACGCCGACCGTCCTCCCCTGAACGACACGGCGTTCCGCCTGGCGTTGTCCTATGCAGTAGATGTACAGGAGATCACTGTCACACTGTACGGTGACTACGCTGTACCCGGTTCCCCCGGCTATGTGCCACCCAGCGCACCCTGGGCCGTATCCATTGATCCCCAGTATGACCCGGAGTATGCCGCCAAATTGCTCGACGAAGCCGGATACCTCGATACGGACGGCGACGGCTGGCGCGAGACCCCCGACGGTGAGCCGATCGATCTGGAAATGCATACTCCCACCAACAACCCCCTTCGGATGCGTGCGGGGGAACTGGTGGCCGAATACGCGGCGAAGGTCGGCATACGCATCCAGCCGGCACCGGGCGAGTTCAATACCTGGATGACGACCGTCCGCGAACGCGGCGACTATGAGATGTATCTGGGCGGCTGGTCTGCACCGGTTCAGCAGAACCCAGACCGTATGGCGCAGTTGTTCCACACCGAAGGCGCGCTCAACTTCATCGAATTCAGCCAGCCAGAACTGGATGAACTGCTGGATGCCTTCGCCATTGAAGTGGACTCGGCTCGACGCCTGGAGCTGGCAGCCGCCATTCAGGAACTCATCGCAGCCAACGCGCCGTACCTCTGCCTTTACTATCCAGACGCGCTGCAAGGCTATCGCCCCGCTGCGTACAACGGCTGGATCACGATTCCCGGCACAGGCATTTTCGACAAGCAGTCGTTCCTGCCACGTTAGCCTACCCGCTTCACCATTCCCAGAGGCATCCTGGTACCAGGGTGCCTCTGTTGGCATCAAAGGGGATAGTTTGGTGAGTCACACGATCCGGTTAGTTGGCGTCCGCGCCGTCACCTTCCTGGCAACGCTGTGGGTGATCCTCTCGATCAACTTCCTGATCCCCCGTCTGATGCCCGGCGACCCAACTCTGTTCCTGCTGGGGGGCGACATTGAGACAGCAGACCCAGCCGTGGTGGAGACGCTGCGCGCGCGGTATGGGCTGAACCACTCTCTATCCACCCAGTACCTTCTCTACTGGCAGAATCTGCTGCGCGGCGACCTGGGCTATTCGCTCCAGCGCAGGCAGCCTGTCGCGGACGTTATCGCTGGCAAACTTCCCTGGACACTCTTGTTAGGCGGCACCAGCCTCTTCCTGGCAACCGTGCTGGGCATAGGGCTGGGCGCGTGGTGCACCTGGCGGGGCCGGATATTCGAGACGGCAGGACTCGGATTGGCGATCGGCCTCAACGCAATGCCGGCCTTCTGGGTTGGCATTCTGCTGCTGGCCAATTTCGCATCTCGTCCGGGCAGCCTGCCCAGCTACGGCGCTTATACGCCCTGGAAAGACTTCGCCCCCTTCTCAACCGACTGGCTATGGGACGTAGGGCAGCATCTCATCCTGCCGGCAGTCACGTTGACCCTGGCATTGGTGGGCGACATCACTCTGCTCACCAACGCTGCCCTGCGCGATGTGATCCCCGAACCCTACCTGATCACTGCGCGCGGCAAAGGGCTTCGCGAGCGCACAGTCCTGTTTCGCCATGCCCTGCGCAACGCCATGTTGCCGCTGGTCGCGCGGATCGGGCTAATGGCAGGATTGATGTTCGGCGGGTCAACCCTGGTCGAGTCGGTTTTCTCGTATCCTGGCCTTGGATTGATGCTATACGACGCCGTCATCGCGCGTGACTTCGCGCTGCTGCAAGGGGGGCTGCTGGTGATCGTCCTGGCGGTGCTGGCAGCCAACACAGCAGCGGACCTCCTGTATCGCCTGCTTGATCCACGCCTGAGGACGGGCACATGACAACACGCGTCGGGCTGGTGATTGTGGTCTGTTTTGCACTGATGGCCTTGCTGGCACCGTCCATAGCGCCGTACGATCCTTATGAGCGTGTCGGCAAACCTTTCCAGCGCCCCTCTGCCCTGCACTGGTTAGGCACCAACGATGTTGGTCACGACATCTTGAGCGAGTTGCTGGTCGGCGCGCGCGTGACCTTGTTCGTCAGCGTCATAGTTGGGCTGCTTACTACCGCCATTGGCGCGGTCATGGGTTTGCTGGCCGCCTATGGCTCGCCGGTGCTATCCGCGCTGGTCCAGGCAGCGATCAACACGGCCATCGTTATACCCCGCCTGCCGCTGGTGATCGTCGCTGCCGCCTACACCGGGCGCGGATTGACAGCCCTGATCCTCGTCCTGGCTGCCGTGTCGTGGCCTGGGATTGCGCGAGTCGTCCATGCCCAAACCTTAACCATCTGCCGCCATGAATACATTACCGCTGCGCGCAGCATTGGGGCAGGGCCGTTCTGGATCGCGCGTATGCACCTCTGGCCAGGTGTGCGCACCCTGGTCTGGACACAATTTCTGCTTGCGGTCAACTCCGCTGCGCTGAGCGAGGCCGGGCTGTCCTTCCTGGGGCTGGGCGACGCAACTCGCAAAAGCTGGGGCACCATGCTGCACTATGCTCACGCTCGCAGTGCCTTTCTGACCAACGCCTGGTGCTGGTGGGTGCTGCCACCTGGATTATGCCTGGCCTTGTTCCTTTTGGGGCTGATGTTGCTGGGCCGCCCTTCTGACTCCCGCTCGAACAATCACTGACACAGGAGTGACATTGCCGTGAATGAGTTCGTCCCCCTCGATTTTGCCGCGGCCTGGCAGGCGTTCACCAGGCAGCGCTACGGCGACCAAACCGACAAAGATGATCGGGCCATGTGGGCATCGTTTGCTGAGCAGTACGACGAGCGAACGCGCTTTTCAGACGGTCTGCAAACGTTGCTAGAAGCGCTTGTACACCCCGGCGATACCGTGCTAGATGTCGGCGCAGGTACCGGTCGTATAGCGCTACCGCTGGCCCGCATTGCCCGTCGGGTCACAGCGCTGGATCACTCTCCGGCCATGCTGGATGTGCTGCGGCGCAAGATGATCCAGCAGGAAGTCAATAACATTCAGATAGTCGAAACGACCTGGCAGCAAGCTGAAGTCGAACCGCACGATGTGGTGATCGCCATCTGGTCTCTTTACCGCCAGTCAGATATACTCACCGCCCTGCGTAAACTCGTGACTGCCACACGCCGCACCTTGGTGATCGCCGATGGGGATTCCGGCATGAGACCGCCGCACGAAATGCCCCATGCCGATCTGCTGAGCGAAATCTGGGGCGGCGGAGCTGGTCAGGGCATTCCCAATTACCTGTATTTTGCGGGCATGTTGTGGCAGATTGGCGTGCGGGCCAATGTGCAGGTGATCTACGAGCAGCGCGCTTATCAGGGCGCGACGCCCGCTGAGATCGCCAGACAACTAGTTCCGGCACGCGCCACCCCTGAGCAAATCGAGCGTTTCTCGACACGGCTTGAGCCGTTGCTTTGTCGTAATGGTAACGGGTACAGCTATCGGTACACAGTTCCAATAGGTATAGTGACCTGGACAAGAGGTTGACCAGATGATCATCAACGGCCACGGACGCACTTACCAATCTTGGGGGCGCTATCCCAAGGTCAAACGGCAAAACGTGGTACGCATCCATTGGCGCGGTGACAGCCTCGACCTGGCGCACATCAACGGATCGGTGTTGCCGCGTGGCCTGGGCCGCAGCTATGGCGATAGTTGTCTGAATGAAGACGGCACATTGCTGGATACGACGCCTCTCAACCGCTTCATCGCTTTCGACGAAAGTGCCGGGCTGCTACGCTGCGAAGCGGGAGTGACCCTCGCCGAAATTTTGCGCCTCATCGTGCCGCGCGGCTGGTTTTTGCCCACCACGCCCGGCACCAAGTTTGTGACAGTGGGCGGCGCGATTGCCAACGATGTACACGGCAAGAACCACCACAGAGCCGGGACTTTTGGTCGCCATGTCACTCGCTTTGAGTTGCTGCGTTCGAACGGCGAACGGCTGATCTGTTCGCCGGACGAAAACGCCGACCTGTTCCGCGCAACCATTGGCGGCCTGGGGCTAACCGGCCTGATCCTCTGGGCTGAATTCCGTGTTCAGCGCGTCGCTGGTCCTTTCATCGCCAAAGAACAGATTCGCTTCAGTTGCATTGACGAATTCTTCGAGATCAGCGCCGACTCTGACGAACGCTACGAGCACACGATGGCCTGGGTGGACTGCCTGGCGACAGGGCGGAACCTGGGACGCGGCCTGTTCATGCGTGGTAATTACACCAGGCCGAAACCTATTCCCCGCCAAACCACAGAGCCGCGCTCGCTGTTCACGATGCCGATCCAGCTCCCGGCATTTGTGCTCAACCTGATGACAGTGAGAGCATTCAACAGCCTGTACTATCACTCGCAGCTTCCCAAACGGACGTTCCGCACTGTACCCTATGACCCGTTCTTCTACCCTCTAGACGCTATTCACGAGTGGCATCGGCTCTATGGTGCGCCCGGTTTTCTGCAATATCAGTTCGTAGTCCCTTACGCTCAGGATCGCACTGCGATCAAAGCTATCTTGACGGAGATCAGCCGGTCGGGAGTGGTATCGTTCCTGGCTGTATTGAAAGTGTTCGGCGACGTGCCCTCGCCAGGAATGTTATCTTTTCCTCGCCCAGGCGTGACACTGGCCCTGGACTTTCCGTTTCGCGGTCAGCGCACTCTGGCCCTGCTCGACCGTCTCGACCAGATCGTGCAAGCGCACGGCGGCGTTGTCAACCCGGCCAAAGACGCGCGCATGTCAGCAGCGAGCTTCCAGGCCTTCTACCCTCAATGGCGCGAGTTTGCGCAGTATATTGATCCCAAATTCTCGTCGAGTTTTTGGCGGCGCGTCACGCAGGCATCCCACGAGTGAGGAACGACCATGAAACTGTTGATAGCCGGAGCGACCTCGGCGATCGCGCATGAAACGGCCAGGTATTTCGCCGCCGATGGCGCGGAGCTTTTCCTGGTGGGGCGCGATCCCGAAAAACTGGCCGCGATCCAACATGATCTTCAAGTCCGTGGTGCAAAGCGGGTGGTCTCTTACGCGCTTGATCTGAACGAACTGGAACGACACGAAGCCATGATCTCAGAAGCATATGAGGCGTTGGGCGGGTTGGATGCCGTATTGATCGCGCACGGCACCCTGCCCGATCAGGCTCGCGTGCAGCACAACCGTGCAGAGACTCTCCAGGAATTTCAAACCAATGCCCTGAGCTACATCTCTCTACTCACCATCCTGGCGGAGCGCTTCGAGCAACAACGGCGCGGCTGCATAGCGGTGATCTCGTCCGTGGCTGGCGATCGGGGGCGCGGCAGCAATTACGTCTATGGCGCAGCCAAAGGCGCGGTTAGCCTGTTTGCCAGCGGACTGCGCGCGCGTTTGAGCAAGGCGGGAGTGGCCGTCGTCACGATCAAACCTGGCTTCGTGGACACCCCCATGACGGCCCATCTCAAGAAGAATCCGCTTTATGCCAGCCCTGCCAGGGTCGGTAGACGCATATACGTCGCCATGCTCAAGGGTGAGGATGTGGTGTATGTGCCCTGGTTTTGGCGATATATCATGGGCATCATCCGGCTTATCCCGGAGCGGCTGTTCAAGAGACTCCCGCTGTAATGGGCATGGCCATCTGTATCACACTGGCTCCGGCTGCGAACTGATCGGCGGGTTGGGCGCGTCTGCCGGTAATATCTCTCGGGTACATGCGAGGATTGTCAGCGATTTGCTCGATGCGGAGGCGTTTGCTCCATCCCCGCTCGACACTCGCGCGCCTCAGCGAAATGAGACTCTGCTGCGCCCGATGACCCTCATCCCCCGGCCCCTTCTCCCGCGCTGCGGGCGAAGGGGAGCGCCTGGGCGAGAGAAAGTAAGTCCCCTCGCCCCGCGACGTCGTCGCGAGGGAGAGGGGATAGAGGGGTGAGGGGCAGCAGACTGCAGCAAACTGCCCGTCACATTGTGCACGCACCCGCCCCGTCCCCCTTTTTGCCACTGTTCTGGCCCCTTGCTATAATGCGCTCGCACTGGGCTACCCACGTTTCCGGAGCGACGCGCCATGCGTTCCTACCGCCGACTCGACCGGGTTCGTCGTGACGAAAGCAACGACACCCTGCTCTTCACCTGCTCGCAGGAGCCGGGCAATTCGCCTGTGCTGTGGATCGGGCACGAGGGGATGTATATCAACATCTCCGCCACCTATGGCCCGCTGGAAATCGCGCTGCGCCCGCGCCTGCGCGACCTGAAAACCGGCCTGGCGCAGCTTCGCCCGACAGAACGCCTGTCGGTGATGCGCATGGTGGGCACCGGCCAGGCCAATATCGAGCTGGGTCTGTCGCAGGAAGGCGAGCTGCTGTTCCGCCCGACCCTGGTCTCTGATGCCACGGGGCATCTGGCGATCAACCTGGTGCTGACACCGGAAGCGCGCCAGCAGCTATTTACCTGGCTGGGGATCGCTCAGGACGCCTGAACAACCCTTGACATTTGACTGCCGACGGGGAGAGCGCCGCGCCCGCCAGGGTTGAGCGGCCACCGAAGGGGCAAGCGGAAGCGGCCTGGACTGGGGCCTCCGCGAAACTCTCAGGTTGACGTACCCGTCGCGTAGAGCATCCTCTGGAAAGCGTTCGCGCGCCGAAGGGGCAATCTCGCTGCAGCGAGAGAATCTCTCAGGCCAATGACAGAGGCAACCAGTCGCCCAGACTGGCGTGCCTCTTTTTTATCCGGAGGCTATGCTACACTGGGGACAGAGCAGGAAAGACTGACTCGACGGAAATGATCTCTATTAAGGTGAAAGGAACAACTTCTATGGCCGACTGGAAAACCCCCGACAATGTGAAGTACACCGAGAACGACGAATGGATTCGCGTGGACGGCGATACGGCGAAAATCGGCCTGACCGATTACGCCCAGGATCAGCTCTCCGACATCGTGTTCGTAGACCTCAGCGAGGTCGAGGTGGGCAGCACCGTCACCAAGGGCGAAGCCTTCGCGACCGTGGAAAGTGTGAAGGCCGCCTCCGATGTCTACGCCCCCGCCAGCGGCAAAGTGACAGCTATCAACACCGCCCTGGAAGACACGCCGGAGATCATCAACAGCGATCCCTATGGCGACGGCTGGCTGATCGAGATCAAGCTGAGCAACCCCGCCGAACTCAACGATCTGCTCGACGCTGCCGCCTACGCCAAACACTGCGCCGCCCGCAGTGCATAGGTGTTCGCCAATCAGGGGGCATCTGCCGGTGCCCCCTTCAGCAAGTCTATAGTGTTGAGGAGCACACTGCATGACCTACATTCCGCATACTGACGCAGACCGCGCCGCCATGCTCAAAGCCATCGGCGTCGAGTCCTTCGCCGACCTGTTCGACGCCGTCCCCCCAGAGAATCGCTTCCCCCCGCTCAACCTGCCCGACGGCCTCAGCGAAATGGAGGTAGCCGCTGAACTGAACAGCCTGGCGCGGGCCAATGTCTCGGCCAGCGATTACGCCATCTTCCTGGGCGCGGGGGCTTACAATCACTTCGTCCCCAGCGTGGTGGATCACATCCTCCGGCGCGGCGAGTTCTTCACCGCCTACACGCCCTATCAGCCGGAACTGAGCCAGGGCACCCTGCAGGCGATCTTCGAATATCAGAGCATGATGTGTATGCTCACCGGCATGGACGCGGCCAACGCCAGCCATTACGACGGCGCGACCTCCCTGGCCGAAGCGGTGACCATGGCCAACGCGCACTTCCGCGGCAAGCGCCCCAAGGTCATCCTCAGCCCTGGCATTCACCCGCAGTACCGCGCCGTGGTGCGCACCTATCACCAGAACACCGGGCTGAAGTTCGTCGGCGACAAGGGCAGCGCCACCATCCCCGACCTGGTGGACATGCTCGACGACGACACGGCGCTGCTGGTTGTGCAGTATCCCAACTTCTTCGGGCAGATCGACGATTTCACCGGCCTGGCCGACGCCGTACACCGCGCCGGCGCGTTGCTGTGCATCGTGGCCGACCCGATCGCGCTGGGCCTGTTCAAGTCGCCCGGCGAATGGGGTGCGGATATCGTCGTCGGCGAGGGGCAGGGGCTGGGCATCCCGCTCAGCTTCGGCGGGCCGTACCTGGGCTTCTTCGCCACGCGCACCGAATATGTACGCAAGATCGCCGGGCGCATCGTCGGCGAGACGGTAGACGCTGACGGTCGCCGCGCCTACGTGATGACCCTGCGCCCGCGCGAACAGGATATCCGCCGCGAAAAGGCCACCAGCAACATCTGCACCAACCAGGGCCTGATGGCGCTGGCCGCCTGTGTCTATATGAGCGTGATGGGCAAGACGGGCCTGCGCCGCGTTGCCGAGCTGTGCTATCACAAGGCGCACTACGCCGCCCAGCAGATTGACGCCCTCGACGGCTATAGCGTGGACATGAGCAAGCCGTTCTTCAAGGAGTTCGTCGTCACCTGCCCCAAGCCGGTGAGCGAGATCAACGAGTTCTTGCTCGAACATTGGGGCATCATCGGCGGCTATGACCTGAGCCGCGACTATGACAAGCGCGAGAATCAGATGCTGATCGCCGTCACGGAGATGAACTCCAAAGACGAGATCGATTCGCTGGTGGAGGCGCTCAAAGAAGCCAAAGCGCCCCATCTGCACCTGTCGCACGAGCATTGAGCTTTCAGTGATCGGTGATCGGTTTTCAATCAAGAACTGAACACAGGCCATCCGCCACTGAACACTGATAACTGACGACTGATAACTGTCCGAGGAACCCATGATGACCGAACTGATCCTGAACAAAAACGGCGCTCCGCCTCCGCTGGAGCCGCTCATCTATGAACTGAGCGTGCCGGGGCGCGTGGGTGTGAACCTGCCCGCGCCCGACGTGCCGCTCGCCGACCTGCCCGCCGACCTGCTGCGCACCTCGCTTGACCTGCCGGAAGTGAGCGAACTTGATGTGGTGCGCCACTTCACGCGGCTGAGTCAGTTCAATCACGCCATAGACATCGGCTTCTACCCGCTCGGCTCGTGCACCATGAAGTACAACCCACGCCTCAACGAAGACATGGCGCGGCTGCCCGGCTTTGCGACCATTCACCCCCTGCAAGACCCGGCCACCGTGCAGGGTGCGCTGGCGCTGATGTATCAGTTACAGGAATGGCTGGCCGAGATCAGCGGGATGAAGGGCGTCAGTCTGCAACCGGCGGCGGGCGCACACGGTGAATTTGCGGGCATCCTGATGATCCGCGCCTATCACCTGGCCAACGGCGAGCCACACCGCACCAAGATCATCGTGCCCGATAGCGCACACGGCACCAATCCGGCCACCACCGCCATGGCTGGCCTGCAGGTCGTCGAGATTCCCTCGGACGCCAACGGCGACGTAGACCTGGACGTGCTGCGCGGCGTCTGTGGCGATGACGTGGCGGGCATGATGATCACCGTGCCCAACACGTTGGGCGTCTTCGAGGCGCACATCAAGGAGATCGTGGACATCATTCACGGCTGCGGCGGCCTGATGTACATGGACGGGGCCAACATGAACGCCATGTTGGGCGTGGCCAAACCGGGCGAGCTAGGCTTCGACGTGATGCACTACAACCTGCACAAGACGTTCAGCACCCCGCACGGCGGCGGTGGCCCCGGCAGCGGACCAGTGGCCGCCAACGAGAAGCTGCTGCCCTTCCTGCCCGGCCCCATCGTAGACATCCTGGAAGAGGGCGACGACGAAACCCCGCCGCTCTACGGCTTCGTCATGCCCGAAAAGAGCATCGGGCGGCTCAAGGCTTTTTGGGGCAACTTCGGGATGCTGGTGCGCGCCTACGCCTATATCGCGCTGCACGGCGCGCAAGGGCTGCGCGACGTGACCAACCATGCCGTGCTCAACGCCAACTACGTCCGCGCCATGCTCAAAGACACCTACCCCATGCCCTTCGACCGCATCTGCGGACACGAGTTCGTGTGCATGGGGCACTGGAAAGACGCTGAAGGCGTGCACGCCCTGGACATCTCCAAGCGCCTGATGGACTACGGCTTCCACCCGCCGACGAACTACTTCCCGCTGATCGTGCCCGAAGCGCTGCTGATCGAGCCAACCGAGACGGAGTCTAAGCAGGAATGCGATCGCTTTATCGCAGCCATGAAGGAGATCGCCCGCGAGGCGCACGAGTCACCGGAGCTGCTACACGAAGCACCGCATAAAGCGCCCGTCAAGCGCGTGGACGACGTGCGCGCGGCCAAGCAACTGGTGCTGTGCTGTCGTGTCTTGCCGGAGGGCGAAGGCGAGGGCTAGCGCCTGCCCACACCAAAGATTTTACCGCAGAGGTGCGGAGGGCGCAGAGAAAGATGAGTCTTGCTCTTCTCCACGTCCTCTGTGCCTCTGCGGTTTAGAATCTTCGTGTTCCCCAACAATGAAGATGCGCCCAACCATGCGCCGCCCTCTCGCCCCACTGAGCGCCGCCGCGCTGATCCTCGCGCTGCTCACTCTGATCGTCACGCCTGCCCGCGCCCAGGGCGACCCCTTCCCGCGCACCGTCGTAGACGACACGGGTCAGGCAGTCACCGTGCCCGCGCGACCGACAACTGTCGTCACAGTGGGCGAGACTCCGGCGCTGGCGCAGATCGTCGAGGCGGAGGCGCTGCGCCCCCTGCCCGTCCCGCCGCCGGACGCGCTCGCCTGGGAAGGCGTCGGGTTGCTGGTCATCCCCCATCTGCACGCTATTGCCTATCCGGCGCTGGTGAAGTCCGCGCAGGACGCCGGCGTGTCTGTCTTCACGACAGCGTTGCTCCCCAGCCTGGAGGCCTACCGCGCGCACATAACCGCCCTGGGCCGCGCGACCGGACGCGACGAGCGCGCCGCGGCGGCGCTGGGTCGCCTGGACAGGCGCATCGCTGCCCTGCAAACCAGGCTGAAAGGCGTCGGTCCCGTGCGTGTCCTGGTGTTGACGCCGGAGCGCTACACCTTTGGGCAGGGGACGTTGATCAGCGACCTGATCGCAGCGGCGGGCGGTGTGAACGTCGCTGCCGGGGCAGGATACGGAGACATCCGTCAACTCACCGACGCAGATATCCGCGCCCTTGCTCCACAGGTCATCCTGCTAACTCCGGCCTGGGCGCAACAGACTGAAGTCGCGTTGCCCGCCCTGAAGGGTGCCCGTTTGCTCCCCCTCCCCTTCGGCCCCACGCAGCCGCCTGACCCCGCCGCGGCTCTGCTCGCGCTGGCGCTGGCCCTGCATCCGGCGCAGATGCTCGGCTTCTGCCACTAGAAGCGCCGCCCGCCGCCTGCGTGATGGCAGGTGTGTTCTATCTCAGTACCAGAGCACCAGCACCGCGACCGCTACCCAGATCAGCACCAGCGCGAAGATCAGCATCAGCCAATCGCGCAGGCGCAGACCAGCAATGCGGCGAGGCGGGGCCGATCGGTGCTCCGCCACTGAGGGGGATGAGGCGACCGTCACTGGCGGGGCGGGTGGCGGCGGCCCAGTTTCCGGCGCGGGCGGAGGCGGTGACGCCGTTTTCAACCAGGCCAGCACCTCGTCCAGCGCCGCGTCGAAACCGTCGGCTGCGGCGACTGACGGCGTGCCCGCTGCGTCCGCCGCAGTGAGTGTTGGGGTCTCAGGTTCTGTTGGCCCCGGCACAGCAACTGGCTCGGCGGGCGGTGCAATGGAACTGGCTCGAACGGTCGCCGGCTCTGGCCTCGCCCCCGGCCAGTGATGCGACAGCAACGTCACTTCTGCCGCTGTTCCATCGCCGCGCTCAACTTCCAGGAGGTGCGTCGCCTCGACCAGCGGCTGCCCGGCCTGCCAGACGGCGAAGCGTAGCGTCACCGTGCCCACCTGGTGCGGCGTGAGCGCAAACCACACGGGCAGCGGCTCACTGCCCGGCGATAGGGTCGCGCGGACGGGCGGCGTGTGCACCGTGCAGCCCTCCGCCGCCAGCCGCACCTCGACTGCGCCAGCGCTGAGCGGTCCCCTGGCCCGCGCCTGACAGGGCACAGGGGCAGGCACGGCCTCGTCTTCGCCCCAACCGACCGACCGCAGGCCGATCAGGCGGCGCAGCGCTTCGGCGGAAGGGAGGGGACTGTCGGCCCCCGCCAGCCACAGCGCGACCCGCAGCGGATACCCCACGGCACCTGTACGCGGCGCTGCGGTATCCAGCCGAACATTCAGTGGGCCGCGCGGCCCTACCAGAGGTTCGCTGGCACGGGCGAAGTGCGCCGGGATGTGCCAGTGCACCGTCCGGCGCAGCGCTCGCCGCCCCTGGTCGAGCGCCCCAGAGACCGGCTGACCATCCAGCAGGGCCAGGTAGAACGTCTGCCAGAACGTCAGCGCTTCGTTGGGGGGCAAGACGCCCTGCAAAGCAATCACTTCGGGCACGCCCGCCAGCACCAGCCAGGGTGCTGCGCCCGCGGGCAGATCGTCCGGAGCGACATAGCCCGCAGCCCCGCCCAACGACATCAGCCGCAAAGCCCCTCCCCGCAACGCCGCCGCGATCAGTTCCGCGTCCACCGGGTCGGAGGCGTCGCGCTCACCCAGGAAAAGCAGGCGACCGGTGCGCGTCAGCGCCGCGTGCCCCTCGAAATGCAGGATATGCGGCACGCCCGCCAGCAACCAGTCCATGAAGGCATCCCACGTTGGCGGCAGCAGGCAGGCCAGGTCGAGTTGCCCGAACTGCAGGGGCATGGTCAGCGCCTCGGCCAGGGCCTGATATTGCGGCACCAGGGCAGGCTGATCGGCGGGATGCGCAGCGACGTACAACACGTCGCAGGGCGAACGGAGTGCCCCGGCGGGCGGCGGTTCTGGGCAGAGCAGCGCGCGCCGCAAAGTCAACGCGCCCGTTTGCAGGGGAAAGCGCGTGCCGTCGTGTAACAATTCCCAGGGATAGCGGGTAACACGGATGGCCGGGCGGTCGAAGCGCAGTTCCAGTTCCAGCGGGACGCCCTGCACAGTCGCCTCGGCCAAGGCTGCCCGATAGACTTCCTCCAGCGGGCCGGGGAACAACGCGCGAAACAGTCCGCGCCCGACATCCTGGTGAAAGGTCGGTTGACTGGCCATGCGCAACACGTCTTCCAGGCGCTGCAACACCACATGCGCCACCTGGCCAGCGCCATAGGGCGCGTCGTGCACGGTCACCGACAACCCCTGCTCTTGATCGCTCAGTTGCAGCACCACCCGTGGCGCGTTTCTGGCCATGGCGTCCCCTTTCCGGCACATGCCTCATTCTAACCGCGCCAATGGGCTGTGCAAGTGCCTGCCGCCCGCCCCAGCACAAAACAAACCCCGCAACCAGCCCTGCCCCGGATGCGTTATAGTTATGGTAGCACGACCGCCCTGGGAGCATGCCCCCCGGTTTATCAAGGAGCAAGCCATGTTCGCCCGTCTGCACAACAGTTGGGAACTGGTCAAAGCCAGCTTCGCCGTCCTGCGCGCCGACAAGGAACTGATCCTGTTCCCCCTGGCATCCACGCTGGCCACCCTGGCAGTGATGATCGCCTTCGCCGTGCCCCTGGCTGTTGCCGGGGTCTTCGACCGCCTGGCCGACACCGGTGAACCGGGCGTCTTCGGCTACGCTATCGGCTTTCTGTTCTACCTGACCATGTACTTTGTCGTCATTTTCGCCAACTCCGCCCTGGTAGGCGCAGCGCTGATCCGCCTGCAGGGAGGAGACCCCACCCTGGCCGATGGCCTGCGCATTGCCCGGCAACACATCTGGCAGATTCTGGGCTACGCGCTGATCTCGGCCACTGTGGGTATGATCCTGCGTGCCCTGCGCGAGCGCGGCGGTCTGGCCGGACAGGTGATTGCCTGGCTGGGCAACATGGCCTGGAGCCTGGCTACCTATCTGGTGGTGCCAGTGCTGGTGGTGGAGGACATCGGCCCGCTGGAAGCGATCCGGCGCAGCACTTCGCTGCTCAAGCGCACCTGGGGTGAGCAGATCGTGGGCAACTTCAGCATTGGCCTGGTCTTCGGGCTGATTGGCGTGGCGGCCCTCCTGGCAATGGGCATTCCGGTCTTGCTAGTGGCGGCGGCGACTGGCTCGGCGCTGATCATTGCCCTGGGTGTGGGCGTGATCATCCTGGTGCTGGCGGCCATCAGCCTGGTAGGATCTACGCTGAACGGCATCTATGTAGCGGCGGTTTACCGCTACGCCGCCGAAGGCCAGATCAGTGCACATTACTTTCAGCCGGAACTGATTCAGGGTGCGTTCCGGCTCAAGTGACACAGCACGACGGAAAGCGCAGGGCAAACCGGTTCATGAAACGCTGGTGGCAGCACAACGTGGCAGCGCATCCGACCCTCGCCGCAGCAGGGACGGCGCTGGCGGGGTGCCTGGCGCTGACCCTGTTTGCGCTCGGCAGCGATGTGATCCTCGACCGCGCGCCCATCCGCGAAGCAGACGCGCAGACCGCCACCTGGTTCTACGAACACGTCAGCCCGCCCGTGCACGATCTATTCACTGGGGCGACAGCCTTCGGCTCGCCCGTGCTGTGGGTGCTCGGCTTCGGGGTGGGCATCTACTTCATCATCCGGCGGCAATGGACGCTGCTGGCCGGGTGGGCGCTGGCGATGGCCGCTGGCAAGTTATGGAACGAGGCGCTCAAAGCCTGGCTGGGGCGTCCGCGCCCGGCTTTTCCCGGCTGGGACAATCCCGCCAGCGGCTACGGCTTCCCCAGCGGCCACGCCATGCAAGCCACACTCGCCTATGGGATGCTCGTCTACCTGGGCTGGCGACGGATACGCCCGCGCGGCGCACTGCTGGCGGGCGCGGCCCTGCTGGTCGCGTTGATCGCGCTCAGCCGGCTGATATTGGTGGCGCACTTTCCTTCAGACGTGATCGGCGGGCTGCTGGCTGGCGCGCTGTGGCTGCTGACCAGCGTTGCCTTCACCGAGGCCCTGTGCGTCCGCGCCACGGCCCGGCGCTCTCCGGCCCGACACGCAGTGGAACAGGAGGTCCTATGAAACGCATTGCGGTACTGACCAGCGGAGGCGACGCCCCTGGCATGAACGCGGCCATCCGCGCCGTCGTGCGTACCAGCATCGAGCGCGGCTGGGAAGTCTTCGGCGTCGAGCATGGATACCGCGGCCTGCTCAACGGCGAATTCGTGCCCCTCAACCGGCGCGATGTCGGGGGCATTATGCAGCTTGGCGGCACGATCCTGGGCAGCGCCCGTTGCCCGGAGTTCAAGACCGACGAAGGACGGCGCAAAGCCGTGCGCGAACTGAACCGGCGTGGCGTCGAAGCGCTGGTCGTCATCGGCGGCAATGGCTCGCAGGCGGGCGCTCAGGCGCTCTATCAGTTGGGCTTTCCCGTGGTGGGCGTGGCATCTACCATTGACAACGACCTGGCCGGTTCCGATATCACGCTGGGCGTAGATACGGCGCTCAACATCGCCCTGGAGGCCATAGATCGGCTCAAGGTGACCGCGTCGTCGCACGAGCGGGCCTTCCTGGTAGAGGTGATGGGACGCAACTGCGGCTACCTGGCACTGATGGCGGGCCTGGCCGGTGGAGCAGAGGCCATCTGCGTGCCGGAGTTCGAGACCTCGCCCGAAGCGGTCGCTGAGGCCATCGCCACGGCTTACGAGCGTGGCAAACCGCACGCGCTGATCGTCGTGGCCGAGGGGGCGAGCTACAACGCCACCCGCCTGGCCGAGTACTTCCGCGAGCACAACGAGGAACTGGGCTTTCAGTTGCGCGTGACCATCCTGGGCCATGTGCAGCGCGGCGGGACGCCCGGCGCGTTCGACCGGCTGTTGGGCACGCGCTTCGGGGCCTACGCGGTCGAGCAGATCGCCGCGGATAACTACGGCGTGCTGGTCGGGCAGATCAAGGGCGAGATCGTCGCCACGCCCTACGACCAGGTGATCGGTCAGCCGAAACCGCTCGACCCGCGCCTGCTAGAACTGGCTAACGTCCTGGCCAAGTAGGAGTCCGGGCGCGAGGGGCACTCGTCGGCGGGAGCGCCGCGTCTCTGCGCCCTGCCCTGAGCGAGCGCTGAGTCCTATCAGCATTCCCGGACGTTTGGGGCGAAATCTCGTTGACCAAACGGTGGCTCATTGCGTATAATCCGCTTCTGCAACATAGAAGCAGGCCATCGGTGATCAGCCATCGGTTTGCAGACACCGCTTATGTGCGGTGACGCGCCCGTTGCAGGTCACTGTTCACGGATCACTGAGCACTGAAACTCACTGCGAACATACCCGCACCCAGTCACTTCACAGGTCAACACTCAACGAGGTGGTGAATGCGCTTAATTCTCGTGCGGCACGGGCAGGCAGAGCATCGCGGCAACGAGGAAGATAACCTCTACCTGACCGAGTTGGGTAGGCAACAGGTGGAACTGCTGGGCCAGTGGCTGGCCGAAAACGAACCGGAGATCACGACTATCGTCAGCAGCCCGCTGAGACGGGCGCGCGAGACGACCTCTATTCTCAACCGCTATATTCACGCGCCGGTCAAGGTGGACGACGATCTGCGCGAGACCACGCACGATCTATACATGAAGTTGCCGCGATTGGTGCACCCGTCGGACAATGGCCCGCACTATTTCATCATGCCCGCCGACAACTACTATCAGCGCTTCGCCGAGCAGACCCGTCGGGTGCTCAACCGGTTGATCGAAAACCCTGAGGCTCCGCAGACCAAGCTGGTCGTCTGTCATGGGGGGACGGCGGGCACGATGGTGCGCATGTTGCTCAAATGCCACCATCTCGACATCTGGATGCACAACACGGCCATGCACTACCTCACCTGGCAGGACGGCCTGTGGGTGATCCGCGGCATCAACTATGCGCCGCACCTACCCGCCAACATGCTGACCGGCTAGGGCAAGACCTTATCAGTCGCCCACTGAGACGCTGGCCTGGGTGGCCAGACGTTGCACATACTGACGTACCATCAAGGCGACTGTCGCCCCTTCGCCGGCAGCGGCAGCGGCCTGTTTGGTGCTGCCCGCGCGCACGTCGCCCGCCGCGAAGACGCCGGCCATGCTCGTCTCCAGGTTGTCGCGCGTCTTGATGAAGCCCCAGGCGTCCGTCTCCACATAGGGTGCGAACGGCTCGCTATTGGGCCGCATCCCGATCAGAATGAACACGCCGTCGGGGTGATCAATCCGTTCTTCGCCTGTCACGCGGTCGCGCACGCGCACCCCCGCCAGCGTGCGCTTTTCGCTCACCAGGAACTCGCGCACTTCCTGGTTGGTGCGCACGCTGATTCTGGGGCAGTCGTGAATCTTCTGCTGCAGGATCAGGCTGGCGCGCGGCTCTGGTTCGACTTCCAGGATGGTGACATGCTCGGCGAACTGACAGATGTGTAGCGCTTCCTGGAAGCCGCTGTTGCCCCCGCCGATGACATAGACCTGCTTGCCCGTGTAGAACGGTGCGTCGCAGGTGGCACAGAAGTGAATGTTGATGCCGATCAACCGTGATTCGCCGGGGACGCCCAGCCGTCGGTAGGTGCTACCGGTGGCAAGAATCACGGCAGCAGCGCCGTATTCGTGGCCATCGGCAGTGCGCACCAACCGGTAGAGTCCGTCTTCGCCCAGGCCAGTCACGGTCTGCGCCTGCAGGATTTCCACGCCGAAGCGTTCGGCTTGGCGACGCAACCGGTCGGCCAGCTCTGCCCCATTGATGCCCTCGTCGAAACCGGGGAAGTTATCCATCTGGCGGGTCATCCCCACCTGCCCGCCGACGCCGCTCTTCTCGATCACCAGTGTCGAAAGCCCCTCGCGGCTGGTGTAGATAGCCGCCGTCAAACCCGCTGGCCCGCTGCCGACGATGATCACATCGTAGAAACGCTGACTGGCCTCCAGCTTGAGGCCCAGTTTGCGAGCCAGTTCCTCGTTGCTCGGCTCGACCAACATAGAACCGTCGGGGAAGATGATGGTGGGGATGCGGCGCATCCCGTTGTTGAGTCGCTCGACCTCGGCGACGAATTCCGGCTGTTGATCCAGGTCAATGTAGTGGTACTGGACGCGCTGCTCGCCGAAGAAGGCTTTGGCGCGGCGGCAGTCGGGGCACCAGTTGGCCCCGTACATGAGGATCGTTCCTGCGGTGGGCGCGAGGGATGGATCGGTCACGGTTATCTCTCCTCGGTGCAAATACTTTGGGAACAAAGTATATCACAAGTCGCCAGAATCGGCGCAGTTAGGGTAATCGCATCAAAACCAGCCAGCAGAACCATGGGCAGAAGTAAGCTCAGGTGTGATCTTCTGGTTGACCTCAC
>CAKZOB010000067.1 GCA_937135955.1 uncultured Anaerolineales bacterium
GCGCGCGCTGGCCGCCTGCCCGCCGATCATGCCCAGCACGCCGCGCTCCGGACTGAGCACGCCCAGCGTATTGGGGCCGACGAACTGCGCTCCTGCCTCTGAGGCGGCTGCGGCGATCTCCAGCACATCATAGAGCGGCACGCGGTCGGGGACGATCACCAGCAGCCGGACACCGGCAGCGATCGCTTCCAGCGCCGCGCTCTTGACCAGGGGGGCCGGGATGAACAGCACACTGATGTCAAGCGGCCCGGCTTTCTCCCACGCTTCGCCGACCGTGTCGTAAACGGGCACGCCTTCGACCGTCTGCCCGCCCTTGCCCGGCGTGACACCGGCGACCACCTGCGTCCCATAAGCCCGCATGAGGCGTGTGCGGGCCATCCCTTCCCGCCCGGTGATGCCCTGCACAAGCACCCGCTTCGAGCGGTCAATCAGGATCGCCACGGGTCACCTCCTCGCCTCTCATGGGCTGAACCGCATCCAGCCCAGGGATCGGCAGGTGCACATAGCCCCCCTGGTTGCCCTCAAAATAGCACTCAATCTCGCAGGCGAGGCACTCCACACAGCCGCCGCGCTCTGCTTCCTGGCGGGTGATGTTCAGCACGGGCACGTCCCCCTGCAGCGACAAAATCTGCGGAGCGCACGTGCTGATGCAGACCTTGCTGACGCAGTCGCGGCAGCGCGCGTGATCCAGGGTGACCGTCCCACCGCTGACCGCGTTGAAGCTGTAGGGACTGGCTGCCGGGCGCGGGCCGTAGTTCGGGCGTGTTTCCTGTAGAGGGGGGGTCTGGGCGATCAGCTCGCGCAGGCGGGCCGCACAGAAAGCGGGCGGATCGTCCTTGCCATAGGCTTCGACGGGAACCAAGAAGTGCGGCTGAGCGCGCCGCAGGATGGCAATGGCCTGCTCCTCGGCATTGCCGCCCAGGCGAACAACCGCCGGAACGGTCAGCGGCGCTTCCAGAAAAGCCTTGACCAGTGCGCGCGCCGAGTGGTACTGCTCCTGGCTGGCCACGCCGCTACCGCTGGCGAAGTAGCCGTCAAGGCCCGGCTGACTGAGGATGATCCGCGCCGCGCGGTAGACCTTGCTGGCAGGGGGATTACCGCTGGTGTCCACGAAATCGGCGGGGCGCAGACCCTGCGCCGCCAGCGCGTCCATGCTCATCATGCTGCCGCCGCCGCCCGCCCCATGAAAGCCGACGAACCCTTGCCCTCGCGCAATGTCTCGCGCCATCTGGATGAAGAAGAACGTACCCCGGTAATCCCCGCGCTCGACTTCCCAGGCGATGCGCTCCAGCGGCGTGGGAGGGCGATCCAGCTCGCGGGCGAAGGTGATCCCCAGGTCGGGTTGACGGAAAACCGCGTTGTCGTCAATGGTGAAACGGCAGTCGGCGGCGATCAGCCGCCCATCTGCCGTCAGCACCAAGGGGTTGATCTCGGCGGCGCGGGCATCGAAGCGGCGCGCTGCCTGGTACAGCCGGGGCAGAATATCCCCGATCTTGACCAGCAATTCGCCGCGCAGCCCGGCCCGGCGGGCCAACTCGCGCGCCTCGAAGTCGCGCAGGCCCAGGCGGATGTCTACGGTGTGACGGGCGACGCTCTCCGGATGTTCGCGGACGATCTCCTCCACACCCGACCCGCCGCGGCTGCTGAAGATCAGCACCGGTGCGCGCGCCTGATCGTCAATGATCACGCCAGCATAGAACTCGCGGGCGATGGACAGCCTTTCGACGACCAATACCTGCTCCACCGGATAACCGCCGAGCTGCATATGGAGGATGGCAGCGGCGGCCTCTGCCGCGGCGTCGGGATCGTCTGCGAACCGGATCGCCCCCAACGCCGCGCGTCCGGTCACCCAAGCCTGCGCCTTGACGACCACCGGCCCGCCGATCTCCGCGGCGATGCGGCGCGCCTCGTCCGCTGTGACCGCAACCTCGCCGCGCGGCACAGGGATGCCCACCTGGGCGAGCAGGGCGCGGCCTTGATACTCGTGCAGTCTGGCCATCGGTCAACCCTCTCTCGGCGGTGCGAGCGGGCTGATGCGCACGCCCTCATAGGCAGTGTGACTACCGTGCCAGGTCGAAAGCCCGATCTGTCCGTGCAGGTAAGGCGCAGGATCGGCCCAGGTCAGGGTCGCGCGTTGATCGCCGCTCGCGGCTTCCAGGGTCAGATGAGGGCCTTGAGCAATGAACCGCAGCATTACCGGTTGCCCGTGCTGCCAGGGGAAAGAAGTCGAGACGACCGGCGTGTCGTCCTGGCCATTCTTGCGGTAGAGGGCCAGCGTGCCCTGTGGCCCCAGTCCACCGGCGTAGGAACGCAGCGCGCCCTGTACGCGGATGTTGAGGTTATGGTAATCGCCGATCAGGGGGATGACCCGCGCCTCCAGGCAATAGTCTTCCCAGGCGATGTCGCCCGTGTACGTTTCGCACAGACCGGGGCCGCTGCCGTGATAGCGCGCGTCGCCTTCTAACCGCCAGTAGCCGCGCAACTTCGTCCACTGGCTGATGGCGTTGCCCTCGGCGCGCTCGCGGGCGAAGTCGAAGCCGTAGTCGGGCGTGCCCGACCAGTCGAGCGCCTTGAGATGCAGAGCGCCGACCTCCCAATCCGCGCCCAGGTTGCGGATAACGACACCAACCTGCGATAGACAGACTCCATCCAGGCGGGGAATCTGCCAGGTGAGCGTTTGCCATGCGCCCGGCGTTAGCGCCTGCCCGACCGACTGATGGCGCTCGCCAGCGTGATCGTCGAAGACATAGAGGCTGGCCTGGAGCGTGGAGGGCGCATCCGCCGGCAAATAGACCTCTGCCCTGACAGTCTGGCCAGGGAAGATCAGGGGCGTGAATGTCGCGCCGTAGTAGTTGCCGCTGAGTTCGGCAGGCCGGTAATAGGTGCGCGTGAACAGGCGTACCTCACCCTTCTTGCCCAGCTTGCGCACGCTGACCTGCAACGTCCCCTCATGGCTGACTGCGACGGACTGCCGCGTCTCGATCACCCGTCCGCCCACCCCCTGCGCCTGGAAATTGCAGGTCGAACCCCGGTAGCGGAAATGGTAGCGCGGGCGCTGAGCGACAGTCTGCCCGGCCAGCGCACGCCCCAGGGCACAGAACAGATCGGCGCATTGAGGGATAGTCAGCAAGTTGCGCGTGCCAATCACACTGGCGGCGATCAGCAGGTCGTTGAGCGGCTCGCGCCAGCGCCACTCGATGCCGTCCAGGCCGACCGCCACGCCCATGATCGCCCCGACATTGCCCACGTTGCAGTCGGTGTCCCAGCCGGCCATGTTGGCAATCTGGATCGTGCGGGAGAAATCGCCCTGCCCATAGGCCAGCGCCATCACCACCACCCCTGCGTTGGGGATGATGTGCACTGCACCGGGATAGCGGTCGTAGCCGAAGTTCGCCTGCAGAAAGGCCATGCAGGCGCGCCAGTCGTCGTCGGGGTGCTGCGCGTGGAAGTCCAGCACAGCGCGCACCACCCGCGCGTACTCGCTGTCACGAGGGATCAGCGCCAGGCCGGTGGCGATCAGCGTGAGCGGGTCAGCTTCCTGAAAAGCCGCGCTGACCAGGGCGGCGATGAAGCGCCCTCCCAGAACACCATTGCCATCGTGCGAGACGCTCGACGCCCGCGCGGCCAGGTCGGCGGCCAGGGCGGGGTTGCCCGGCACGACCAGCCCCCAAAGGTCGCTGAAAATCTGCCCGCCGATCTGCTCGGCCACGATCGCGCCGTTTTGCGCGATCGATCCGCTGCGCGGCGCGGGGATGCCACTGGCCAGGTTCAGGTAGGCGGTGTGCTCGGTCGAGACGCCGTAGCCACCCCACCACAGCGTGCCTTGCTGATCGCCAAGGTAATTGAGCCAGGCGTCAGCAATCTGTTGGGGCGATAGATCGTACCCCGCAGCGGGGTGATCCTGCAGCGCCCGGATGAGGATCATAGGAAAGGCGGTGTCGTCGTCGGGTTTGAAGACCTTGCCCGGCGCTTCGTTCAGGTAGCCGTCAATCTCGCCCACGTTGCGGCAGATGTCATCGTAAGTCCAGCCTTCGAGCGGCGCGCCGAAGCGCACGCCGATACATTTGCCCAGCCATCCGGCGTAAACCCGTTCGTCGTAGTCAGGGGGGATCGTCACTAGGGTCATATTTCACCTTGCTACCAGATACCAGTGGGCTTCCGGCCCCTCACCAGGGCGAGGGGCCGGTATGCGAAGCACAGAGAGCTTAGCCTATTCGCCGTAGCTATCGTCCAGGCAGAACTGCGCCTTGGCTGCTTCCTCGGCCAGTATCGCTTCCAGGTCGCGCTCGCCGTTCTGAATCCAGCGCACGCGCACATTGTCGAAGGCGGGATAGACGCAGTCCCAGAAGTATTGCGAGCGCAGATAGTTGGCGACGCGCGTTTCCTTCATCAACTCGGCATAGGCCACGCCCAGGATCGGGTCTTTGTCCCAGCCAAGCTCCTGCCAGATTTGCGGACCGTTGGGCGGCCACACGCCAGCTTCGGCGGCCATGCGCTGAGCCTCTGGCCCGCTCAGCCACTTGAGGAATTCCCAAGCCGCTTCCTTATGACGGCTGCCCGACCACATGTAGTGGGCGTAGGCATCCGTCCAGGCGATGCCCTCGCTGTTCTCGTCATAGCGCGGTGGCTCGACCACACCCCACTCGAAGGTGGCCTGCTCCATCAGCGCGGGGATTTCCCAGTTGGAAATGGACTGCATGGCCACTTTTCCAGACAGAAATACCAGCTCACCATACTGGTCTTGCAGTTCAGCGGGCGCAGCGACCTGATCCTCAGTCACCAGTTCCAGGCAGAAGCGCCACGCTTCGGCGGCGGCGGGCGTATCGAAGTAACCGACCACCTGACGCCCATCCGGGCTGACGACATCTGTGCCCAGGTTGAAAGAGAACGGCGACCACAGCATACAGCCCTCACCGCCGACGATAGCCCCAACGCCATACTGGTCTTTCTCGCGGTCGGTCAGTTGCTTGGCCAGCGCGCGGTACTCGGCCACAGTCCAGCCCGGCTGCGGATAGGGTACGCCTGCCGCATCGAAGAGGTCCTTGTTATAGGCGATGAAGCCCGCCGAAGCATCGCGCGGGACACCGTAGTAGCGCCCCTGGTAGACCGTGCGCTGTTGCCCGATGGGGAACCAGACTTCCTCAGGCTTGAGGCCCGACGCCTCCATGTAGGGAGTCAGGTCTTCCAGGAAGCCCTGGGTCGCAATGTCCGCTGCGTAGTAGGTCGTCCACACGTCGGGGCCTTCGTTGCCAGCAATGGCCGTCGCCACGCGGGTGTTGAAAGCCCGACTGGGGAAGAGCGAGATCGCCACGCGGATGTTGGGATTGGCGGCCTCGAAGGCGCGGGCGAGCTGGAAGTGCAGATCGCGCGTCGCCGCCGTGTCGCGGCCACGTTCTGTGCTCCACCAGGTGATGGTCACTACCTGCTGGTCTTGCGCCTGAATGGCACCCAGCGGAGCGAGCATTGCCACGACGAGTACCAGAATGATCCATATGCGCTTGTTCATTGCCTGTCTCTCCTAAAAAGAAACTCACCAGAGGATGCGAAACGGTTGTTGTCGCCAAGGGGGAATATCGCTTACGGCACACCTCCTCTCAGGGCAGAAGCCTGCTTGCAGTGCAAAGGCGGCTATCCTTTCAAGCCTTCCACAGAAATCCCACCAATCAATTGCTTCTGAGCGAAAAAGAACAGGATCAGCGGGGGAATCATCGCCAGGACAGAACCGGCCATGAGCAAATTCCAGTTGGTCTCCCGCGCGCCCTGGAAGAAGCTCAGTCCGAGCGACACGGTGAACATGTCGGGATCATTGAGGTAAATGAGCGGTTGCAGAAAATCGTTCCACACGTCAATGAAAGTGAAGACGATCACCAGCATCAGCGCAGGGCGGGTCAGCGGCAAAATGATGCGCCAGAACACATCGAAGCGGTTGGCACCGTCAATATAGGCCGCCTCGTCCAGATCGAAGGGGATGCTCATCATATACTGGCGCACCAGAAAGATCAGGAAAGGGCTGCCAGTGAATGCGGGCAGGGTGAGCGGCCAATAGGTGTTGATCATGCCAAGCTTGGAAAACATAATGAAGCGCGGCACCAGCGTCACATGGTAGGGGATCATCAAGGTGGATAGCATCACCAGGAACAGGATGTTGCGCCCTGGGAAGCGCAGCCGCGCAAAGCCGTAGGCAACCAGCGTCACCGAGATCAGGTGCCCCACGATATTGACAAAGGCCAGGAAAAAAGTGTTGAGATAGAAGCGGCCAAAGGGGACTTCTTGAAAGACCTTGGAGAAGTTGTCCCATTGAACAGGAGCAGGTATCCATTCCGGCGGGATGGCAAACGTCTGCTGGGGCGACTTCAGCGCCGTCGAGAACATCCAGTAGAGCGGGACCATGAACACCGCCGCCAGCACCATCAGCACGGTATAGCCGGAGACATTGTTGAAACGGCGCAAGCCACGCAGTCCCAGTCGGGGGAAATGGCCGCTGATCGTTGTCATGGCGTCCTCTTGCGTTCAGCCTCGTAGTAAACCCAATACTTTGAACTGCGGAACACCAGCACAGTGAGGATCATGATGAAGACTGTCATGATCCAGGCCAGCGCCGCCCCATAGCCCATGCGCATGGACTCGAAGGAGCGGTTGTAGATGTACAGCATGTAGAACAGGCCAGATTGCAACGGCCCCCCACTGCGCCCGGCAGCGATGAAAGCCGGCGTGAAGGTCTGAAATGTGCCAATCAGCCCCAAGACAAGCTGGAAGAAAATGGTAGGAGTGAGCATTGGCAGCGTGATGCGTACGAATTGCTGAAGGCGATTGGCCCCGTCTACGGCGGCTGCCTCGTATAGCTGAGCAGGGACGTTTTGCAGCCCCGCCAAGTAGATCACCGCGCTGCCACCGACGCCCCACAGCGCCATCATGACGATACTGGGCAGCACCCAGGCCGGGTCGGAAAGCCAACTCGGCCCCTTGATGCCGAACCAGCCCAGCATGGTGTTCAGCAGGCCATAGCGGGGGTTGAGCACCCACACCCACACCAGCGAGCTAGCCACCTTGGGCACGATATAGGGCATGTAGTACAGCGTTCGGAACACCCCGATACCACGCAGCTTCTGGTTGAGCACCACGGCGATCAGGATGCCGAAGACGACTTCCAGCGGCAGATAGAGCACGGCATATTTGAGCGTCACGGTGACCGCTTTGCGGAAGAAAGGGTCTTGGGTGAAGATGCGCTCGTAGTTGGCCAACCCCACCCATTGCGGGCTGCCCACGATGTTCCAGCGGGTGAAGCTGAGCACGAACGAAGCCACGATCGGCCCGAAGAAGAACACGATGAATCCAACCAGCCAGGGCGAAATGAACAGATAGCCGGCTAACGCCTCGCGCCGCTCGCTGGCAGAAAGCTGTGTCCAGGATCGCGACAGGCGGGTCAGCGCAGTCATTGACTGTCTCCCCCGACAGGTTCAGCCGATAGCACCAGATCAACCAGCGCCTCGGCCAGGTTGAGCACGTCTTCGTTCCGGACAAAGCGCAGGCTCACGCCGCTGGCAACGCGCACCTGCTGTACCCAGCGCTCAGGAATGACGGTCAGACCATGCAACGCCCCGGACAGCGCCCCGCAGATAGCCGCAATGCTGTCGGCGTCTCTGCCAAAGTTGGCGGCCCAGAACATCCCCTGTCTGAAGTCACCTGCCGTCAGGCGGAAGATGGCGAACACCTGAGGAATGGCTTCCGCGCTCATAGAATGTACGGGAGTCCACAAGGCAGTGTGCAGGTCTTCCCAGGCACTCAGTATGTCACCGGCCCGGTCGCAGATATCCATTGCCCGGTCGAAGGCGCGACCAAGCCAGCTATCGTCGGGAATATAGCGGCGCGCGGTCTGCACGATCGTCTCCGGCGAAGCGTCCACCATGGCGACGGCGACGGCTGCGGCGACGGCCTGCGCCGCCCATACGCCATCCGCGTGATGGCTGATCTCGGCGTCAATGCACGCCATTGCTGCAGCGCGATCCGGATCGCCCGCGCAGAAGATGCCGATGGGGCTGATGCGCATGGCCGCGCCGTCGTCGTTGTTCTGGACGTTGTCAATGCCGCTGAGCGGAGGGCGCATCCCGCGCTTGATATTTTCGACAGCCCCATGGAGCGGCTTTCCGGCGCGTTCGAAAACGCCGCCCTGCTCGATGATGTGCTTCTGCCAGGCAGTCAACACCGCCTCGGAGGTCAGATTTCCCCCACAGTCGAGCAATGTTCGCGCAGTGAGCAGCCCAAATTCCGTATCGTCTGTGCTCCTGGCCCCTGGATAGAGGTCGGTGATGATCCCATAGCGGCTGCGGTATTCAGGGCTGCGCCCCAAGTCGCCCATGGCATCGCCAACGGCGAGGCCGATCAGGCACCCCGTTGCTTTGCTGACAAATAGCTCTCTGTCACGGAGCAGGTCTACCCGCCTGCGCATGATCTTGTCCTTTCAGTGTTGGCCGCTAGTGGGAACGTTCCCACAAGTGTCGATAAAAACACTACTTCAGGCCGGGGCGCAAGTCGTCTCGCGCACTCGCAGCTCTCCCCGGAGCCACAGGTGACACGGCCCTTCCGGCCCCGACCCCTGGATGCGCGCCAGCAACAAATTGGCCGCCTGGACGCCAATGTCGTACTTGGGCTTGGCTACTGTTGTGAGAGGGGGAGAAGTTGTGCTCGCCGCCTGGATATCGTCAATGCCGATGATAGACACATCCCTGGGGACGATCAGCCCGGCCTCTCGCGCGGCGATCAGGGCACCGATGGCCAGAATGTCGTTGCCCGCCAGCACAGCCGTCGGCGGGTGCGCCAGGCTCAAGAGCCGATGCATAGCCTCCACACCCCCCGCCTGCGAGTAAGGGCAGCGCACTATAAGGTTTTCGTCGAAGGGCAGCCCATGGCGCAGCAGCATCTCAACATAGCCGTGATAGCGCGTATCAGGGCGATCGCGCTGTGAGATACCGGCGATCAACCCAATGCGCGTGTGCCCCAGCGCGATCAGGTGTTCGAGGGCCGTCGTGACGGCCCCTGCCGAATCGCTCCCCACCGAATCGAAGTCGGGGAAAGCTTCGCCAGAACCGAGCAGCACCGCCGGTGTCTTGAGCGCGCGCAGCTCGGCATTGGTAATGCGGATAGGATTGATCAGCAGGCCATCGAAGCGATTGCGCCGTACTGTTTGCAGGTGCGCGATCTCGCGCCGAGCGTCCCAATCGCTGTTCAGCAAAGCCACGGTATACCCCTGGGCTTCGCAGGCATCCTGCACACCGCGCGCGACTTCCGGCCAGAAGGGGTTAGTGATATCTGGAATGGAGAGGGCGACCATGAGCGTCTGGTCGGTGCGCAGGCTACTGGCAACAATATTGCGCTCGTAGCCCAGCATGGCAATAGCAGCCAGGACGCGCTCGCGCGTCGCCTCGGCCACACTTTGATCTTCGCCGTTGATGACGCGACCGACGGTGGTCTTGGAGACGCCGGCAAGGCGTGCCACATCTTTGATGGTTGGCTGCTTGGCTTTTGCCATGATCTTCTCTACTTGCCTTATAGGGAACGTTCCCACACATCGTATCAAGTTTTACCGGCGTTGTCAACCAGGATGAGGAACTGAGTGCGGGCAAAATGTGACAGGCCGTTGGCCGCAGTCCGCTGCCCCCCACCCCCAAATCCCCTCTCCCTGGCGACTGCGTCGCGTGGCGCGGGGACTTGCTGTCTCTGGCGCGAGTGCTCCCCTTCTCCCGCAGCGTGGGAGAAGGGGCCGGGGGTTGAGGGTCATCAAGTGGACAAAGCCGCTCTCACATGCGCGCTCAGGGCGGCGACATCGTCAACCTGTCGCCTGGTGAATATACGACCGCCGGCCCGGCAGAACCCCTACAACATCCACACATCGTCTTCACAAGTTCCACATATTTCTAGCGCATGATCGGGATGCTTGAACAACCAAGCCATCGTGATCAGGAGGACTACACCATGCTTCAGAAACTCTTTGTCGGACTACTGGGCCTCACCGTCTTTGGCGCGGCAGGCGTCGGCATTTATGACTCGACTCAACGGGACACCAATCACGCGGACGCCGCGCTTCTGGTGGACAACACACAAACCAATCCTGTCAGCGTGCCAGTGGAAGCGCCGCAAGCCGTGGCTCAGGCCGTCCCTACGGCTACCCCGGCAGCTCCGGTCATGCAGGATGGCACCGCGCCGGTGCAACTCCAGCAGCAGCAGGCGTTGGATATGGTCGGCGATCCCTGGACGGCGACGGGCACGATCACCGCGTTTGACACGGCTGGCATAACACTGGCGCTCAGCGACGGCAGCACGATCTATGTCGAGCTTGGCCCGTCTCACTACTGGCAGGCGCAGCCAGTCACCCTGGCGGTGGGCGATGTTGTGACCGTGAGCGGCTTCTACAATGGTGACCAGCACCACGCCGCAACGGTGACCAAAGCCGACGGCTCGCAGTTGGTTGTGCGCACCGCCGAAGGGCTGCCATTGTGGTCGGGTGGCGTGGATGGCGGCCAGAATCGCCAGGGTGGAGCCAATAGCACCGCCGCCGGACAGACGGGGGAGCCGATGGTCGTCCCTGAGGATTGGGTAACGCTGAACGCCACCGTGACAGCGGTCAATCGCTCGACCCTGGAAGTGCAAACCGAGGCGGGCGAGACTCTCTCGCTCCAGCTTGGGCAGGCGAACTTCATCCAGTCGCAGGGCGTGACCTTCGCTGTCGGCGACGCTCTCTCGATCACCGGCTATTGGCAGGGCACTACCTTCCGCGCAGGGGATATCACCAAACTGGCCACCGGCGAGCGTCTGATGCTGCTCGACCCCAACGGTCGCCCGCTGTGGGGTGGACCTGGTCGGAACGGCGCGCAGGGTCAGGGTGGCCAGGGCCAGGCCAACGCGGGTGCTCAGGGTCGAGGGAACACAGGCGCGCAGGGCCAGGGTCAACCCGCGACGGGTACCCAGAGCGGCGGTAATGGCAGAGGCTATCGCGGCGGTCGCGGCTAGGCTGCCCCATGTAACCGGCGGGGCGAGCATTGAACTCGCCCCGTGTATATCCCCCATAGGAGACTCACCCCATGACCATCCAAGACCCTCGCCCCGACAGCCTGCCACGGCGTGTATGGGAGTCGGTTCAGCGTGATGAACTGCCGCCCCAAACAGACCAGGGCCGCATGAAGCTTGTGATGAACAACCTGGTGCTGCACATCCACCCAAGTAAAGTCGCCAAACCAACCCTGAAATTTACCTACACCTGGGGGCTGGGTGGGCTGGCCATCCTGCTGATGATGATCCTGGCGGTGACTGGGGTTATGTTGATGTTTGTCTACACCCCCACACCGGACAGCGCTTATAACGACATGTTGGCCCTGAAGACCGAAGTGTGGTTCGGCCAGCTAATCCGCAATCTGCATCATTGGAGCGGCAACCTGATGATCGTGGTGGCCTTCCTGCATATGCTGCGCGTGTTCTATACGGGCGGTTTTCGCCCTCCGCGCGAGTTCACTTGGGTGCTGGGCATCGTCTTGCTGCTGCTGGTCGTTGCGGCCAACTTCACCGGCTATCTGCTGCCCTGGGATCAGCTCGCCTACTGGGCGGTGACAGTCGGCACCAGCCTGTTGGACTATGTGCCGCTGATCGGCCCGGCCATCAGCCGCCTGATCCTGGGTGGGCCGGAGGTCGGTGCCCCCACGCTCACCAACTTCTTTGGGCTGCACGTGGCGATCATCCCGCTGACCATGATGGGCATTATCTCCTTTCACATCTGGCGCGTGCGCAAAGATACGCTCTCCATTCCGCGCAACCTGGACGATGCACCGCTCACGCGCGTCGAAAAAGTGACTACTGTGCCTCACCTGGTGTCGATTGAGTTCGTCTTCGCCCTGGTGATGGTCGCGCTGATCCTGCTGTGGTCGGCCTGGATCGACGCCCCGCTAGAAGAGGCCGCCAATCCCGATCACAGCCCGAACCCAGCCAAAGCCGCATGGTATTTCATGGGTCTACAGGAACTGCTGTTGCACTTCCACCCAGTCTTTGGAGCGATCGTGGTGCCTGGGCTGGCGCTGGCGAGCCTGGCGATACTGCCCTATCTGCGCTTTGACCTGGACGCCGAGGGCATCTGGTTCCGTTCGCGCAAGGGGCGGCAGACGGCGAAGCTCGGCGCGCTAGTGGGGCTGATCGCCACACCTACCCTGGTGCTATTACCTGATCGACCTGCCCGAACTGCTACCCAGCCTGCCAACCATTATCAGCAACAGCTGGGTACCGCTGGCGGGCCTGTTGCTGATGCTGATAGCCTACTACAAGCTGGTGCGACGCATCTTTGGCGCGTCGGCGTGCGAAGCCCGGCAGAGCGTGTTCACGCTGCTGGTAGTGGGGTTCATAGTGCTGACGGTGATCGGCGTGGCCTTTCGCGGCGAGAACATGGCGCTGATGTGGCCCTGGGAGGTGCTCTAGCATGGACGGCACACAGCAGTCACAGGTTTCGCGGCGCGGGTTCCTCAAGCTGGCCTGGAGCGCGGCAGGGCTGGCGGTCTTGGGTGAGGCCGGCTGGCTGACTTACCGGTTTTTGTCTCCGCGCGTCGTCGAAGGCGAATTCGGCGGGGTGTTCGAGGTGGGGCCGGTGGACAACTTTCCGCCCCGCAGCGTGACGCCGGTCAACGCTGGGCGCTTCTATCTGGTGCGGCTGGAAGACGGTGGCTTCCTGGCGCTCTACCGCAAATGCACGCATCTGGGCTGCGCCGTGCCCTGGGACCCGGCCAGGGATCAGTTTGTCTGCCCGTGCCACGCCTCGGCGTTTGAAGTGGATGGCGAAGTGCTCAACGCGCCCGCGCCGCGCCCACTCGACCGCTTCCCGGTGAGCATCGAGAACGGGATGGTCAGGGTGGACACCGGCACGGCCATCCAGCGCGACCGGCCAAAGCCCAGCGATATTGTGTACCCACAGGAGCAGGGATGATGACCCGCGAAATGACCTGGATGGGGTTTCTGGCGACGGTGTTGATCGCGGTCGTGCTGGCAATTGCTGCCGCACGCGAACCGGATCGCCAGCAACAGGCCGCGATTGACCTGCGCATCGAGTCGGTGATTGCCGGCATTAACCTCTACGCGGAGAACTGCGCCGTGTGTCATGGCGCGGCGGGGGAAGGTTTGGGCACCACGCCCGCGTTGAACAACGATGGGCTGCGAGCGATGGACGCCGAGACGATCGCCAAGACCATCGCGCGTGGGCGCTACGGTACCGTGATGGCAGCCTACAACGTGGACGAGGGTGGCGTCTTCACCAATGCCGAGATCGATCAACTGGTGAGCGTGATCCAGGATGCCAATTGGAAGGCAGTCGCCGCGCGGGTGGACGCACTGGGCCTGACCCCGCCCGAAGCGGCGACGGTTGAACTGACCGAGGAAACGCTTGCTTCGGTGCGCAGCCTGCCGGACGGCGAGACCCTGGCGAACGGCCTGCAAATCTACGCGACCGAATGCGCCGCCTGTCACGGCGCGAACGCCGAGGGCACCAACATTGCCCCGGTGCTCAACAGCGCCGACCTGCGCGCAACGTCTACTGATGACGACCTGGCACGCATCATCGCGCAGGGCGTGCCTGGCACTCTGATGGCCGGGTGGAGCCGCACCCTGACTAGCGAGGAAATCGCAGAGGTGGTGATGCTGATCCAACGCTGGCCAGAGCTGGAATCCGCTGGCGTGGGGATTCCTGTGATCGAGGCCGCGCCCGTGGATATGAGTCCCGAAGCCATCGCGCTGGGCGCGCGGTTGTTCTCGCTGGCGTGCGCGCAATGTCACGGTGCCCAAAGCTATGGCACCCCGATGGCCCCGGCACTGAATAACCAGACTTTTCTGGAAGCGACCTCGGACGCGGCCATCGGGCAGATCATCGCGGGCGGCGTGCCGGGCACCGTCATGCCAGCCTGGGGTGGACGCCTGAGCGAAGCGGACATCGCCGCGCTGACAGCATTCCTGCGCAGCCTGGAAACGACCGCGCCCGCGATTGCGCGTCCCTGAGCCGGGATGGTAGGATTGGAACAGCGGAGGAGCGAGCATGGGCCGGAAAATCCTCATTGCGGACGACGATGCCCAGTTGCGCCGCACGGTGCGCGCCTACCTGGAAGAAGCGGGGTTCACTGTGCTGGCGGCGGAGAACGGCAAAGATGCGCTGTTCAGCGTGCGCCACGAGCAGCCCGATCTCGTGCTGCTGGACGTGATGACGCCAGAGATGGACGGCTTCGAGGCGGCGCGGCTGATCCGCAAGGAGAGCGCCGTGCCAATCATCATGCTCACCGCACGCGACGACGAGGCCGATCAGACCGTCGGGCTGGAACTGGGCGCGGATGATTATGTGACCAAACCCTTCAGCCCGCGCGTGCTGGTGGCTCGCGTAAAAGCGGCGCTGCGCCGCGCCTATGGCGACCTGGCCAGCGAGCCAGTTGTGCTGCGCGTGGGCGGGCTGCGGCTGAATGAGGAGGCGCGCGAGGTGACGCTCGACGGGCAGACGCTCGACCTGACCCGCTCGGAGTTCGATCTGCTGGCCGCGCTGATAGCCCGGCCTGGGCGTGCCTTCACCCGCATGGAGCTTTTGGAGCGCACCCAGGGCGAGGCCTTCGCCGCCTATGAGCGTACCATTGATGTGCACATCAAAAACCTGCGCGCCAAGTTGGGCGCGGCGGGCGACCTGATCGAAACTGTGTACGGCGTGGGCTACCGGATGCGCAGCGATGAATAGGCTCTGGGTACGGCTGACAGCGGCATTTTTGGTGGTCGCCCTGGTCGCGGTGGGATCGGTGGCAGTGGTGGTCAACCGCACCACGGCCAGCAGCTTCCGCAGCTACATCGGCCAGCAGACCAATGCCAACGCCAACGCCGAACTTCTCCGGCAGCTTCAGGATCACTATGCCAGTACCGGCTCATGGGATGGGGCACAGGCGATCCTGGCGCAGGCGCGCAGCGGTCGCGGAGCGGGCCAGGGACAGGGTCATGGCGGCGGTACAGGAGCAGGCGGCGGAACGGTGTTTCTGCTGGCCGGGACCAATTACACCGTGATCGCGGCCAGCAATGAGCAGCACATTGGCCGTGCGCTCGACGAGGCCGAGCGCCGTCAGGCCCTGGCCATTAGCGTGGACGGCCAGACGGTGGGCTACCTGTTGCGCGAAGGCGCGGGCGTTCAAGCCCTGGATTCGACCCAGCAGCGCTTCCTGGATGACGTTTCAAGCGCGCTGACCCTGGCTGCTGCCGGGGCAATTGCCCTGGCGCTGATCATGGGGTTGGCGTTCGCATGGCTGCTGGCGCGCCCGCTGCGTTCGCTGCGGCAGTCGGCGACAGCCATTGCCCAGGGCAGACTGGGCATCCAGACGCCAGTCGTGGGTACTGCCGAGTTCCGGCAGGTTGCCTCGGCCTTCAACCACATGTCGTCGGCGCTGGCCGAAAGCGAAGCTACCCGCCAGCGCATGACCTCCGACATCGCTCACGAGCTGCGCTCGCCGGTCAGCGTGATGCGCGCGCAGGTAGAAGCCATGATGGATGGCGTCTTTCCGCTCAATGCGGAGCAGCTAGCCATCGTCTATGACCAGACGCTGCATCTGAGCCGCCTGGTTGAAGACTTGCGCACCCTGACGCGCGCCGAGGCCGGGCGTCTGCCGCTGGAGATGGCCTTGCTCGATCCGGCGACCTTTGTGCAGCGCGTCGCCGCCGATTTTGCTCCCCTGGCTCACGAAGAGTCGATTGCCCTCACCACCGAAATCGCGCCAGCCCTGCCCCAAATCCAGGCCGACGCCGACCGACTGCGTCAGATTTTTGCCAACTTGCTCGCCAACGCACTGGCGCATACGCCCGCCGGTGGCAATATCACAATTCGAGCAGACTACCGCGGCTCGGCGGTGCGATTCGCGGTCGCGGATAGTGGGCCGGGCCTGACCGCCGAGCAAGCCGCGCATGTCTTCGAACGTTTCTACCGCACGGATGACGCTCGCCAGCGCGACCGGGGCGGCTCCGGCCTGGGGCTGGCAATCACTCAGGAGTTGGTGCGATTGCACGGTGGACGCATCTGGATCGAGAGCGCGCCGGGTAAGGGCACCGTGATAATTTTCGAAATCCCGGCCAAGGAGGCCAGGGCGATTCCGCGGACTGATATGTAGAGGGCCATGAGGCCAGCTACCGCGTGATTTTCCGCCCAAAGGGACGCCCCACCCCTCCTTCAACCCCTGAGGCAAAGATGGCACCTGGATGCCATCGTTGGGCAACTTCCATTCTAACGAGGACAGCACGAACCTCTTCAACGAGCAATCAAGGTGGCTGGCTCCTTGGTCTGCTGCTGAAACCTCACCCCCCATAACTTACAACCTATCCGTAAATTCCTGGCGCGCAGCAAGCAGCGCCCCTACAGAACCGAATTTACGGATAGATTCGCGCCCCCTCAGAAAATCGCCCAATTTGCCGGTTGCTTTCTGCGCAAATAGTCGTTTATAATAGAACTACTAGTTCGAACTAAAACTACCTGTAGCCGCCTGTTGATGGCGGAGAGGTTGGCCATGGAAGAAGAAGCTCCTGCACCCCCACCCCCTGACGTCCCTCTCGCCTGCCGCATACCATCGAGCACGCCGATTTCGACTACCATTCCCGCCGCGATCCTCACCGCCGAGCCTCCGGATTGGCGGACATCATCCTTGGAGGACAGGACGGTCTGGTGAATGTGCTTGGCGTGATCCTGGGCGTGGCAGCCGCCACCAGCGACACACACATCGTGCTGGTCGCGGGTCTGGCAGCCACCTTCGCCGAGTCCATCTCCATGGGAGCGGTAGCCTACACCTCTACACAGGCTGAAGCGGCCTTCTACGAAAGCGAACGGGCGCGAGAATATCGTCACATTGCACGGGTGCCGGAGCTGGAACGGCAGGAGATCTACGAGATTTACCAGAAGAAAGGCTTCGGTGACGAACTGCTCGATCACATTGTGCAGACCATCACCGCCGACCAGGACACCTGGGTTCAGGTCATGATGGCGGAAGAGCACCAACTGTCACCGACCGACCATCAACACGCGCTGCGCGCTGCGCTGATTGTGGGATTTTCGGCGGTGATCGGTTCGCTCATCCCATTGCTGCCGTTCATCTTCCTCTCGGTCAAGGTGAGCATCATCATCTCGATCCTGCTCTCGGCGCTGGCGCTTTTCATGGTGGGGGCATACAAAGCTCACGTCACTGTTGGGCGGCCAGGCAAAAGCGGGCTGGAAATGGCCATCATCGGCACAGTGAGCGCCCTGGCCGGTTACCTGGTGGGGCTGCTGCTCAAAGCGCCGACGTAATCGGTGTGGGCCGCCCCAGCCCTGAGCGTTCCCCTGGGAAAAGACAAACGGTTGGCGCGCGCTCCGTGCCAACCGTCTGCCGTCGAGCCTGGCTTCACTCAGTCTCCCAGGGCAAAGTCCAGTCTCAAAGTGATGATACGCTTGGGCGGAACCTGTAACGCCACACGACCTTCTGCGTCCACTGCCAGTGTTTCGCCGGTCGGCTCCTCCAGCAGGTTGGCGAGTTTGACCTGCGTCACTGGCACGTCGAACTGAAGCATCCCTGTCACGGTCTCCTCGCTGCTGTTGTAGAACCGGGCGACGATCCCCGCCCCCTCCTCGGCGGGCTTGAGTGCCGTCAGCACCAGTTCGGGCGGACGCAAGGTGAACAGGGTCAGCGCTGGAGGTAGTGTCCCCTGCGCTGTCTCAACGGCCACACTGCGCAAGGGAGCGACAAACGCATAGGCCAGGTGCGCGGCCTGATCGAGATCGAACGCGCCGCCGAAAGCAATGAGGCTGTATTCAAACGCCGCCGGGCCGAGGCATTGTGCGCCGGGCGTAGGCCGTTTAGGCCCCGCATGTCCCGGTCGGCAGGTCAGATCGTCCAGCGAGAGCCAGCCCACCGACCGCAATAACGTCACGGCGATAGTGGCCTGCGCCCCCTCGTGAAGCAACTCGTATTCGGGCAATCCGCGCGTCGCCACCAGCAACCCTTGCCCGCCTTCTTCCACCGCCGTGAAGACACGCTGCGCCGCAGTAGGGGCCGGTTGCTCGGCCCAGCCAGAGGTATCAGCGGGTGGCTCGAAACGGCGCTTCAACCGGTCGAAGTGCCCGTCCACGATAGCCGTGTCACTGGCACAGCCAGTTGGGAACAGGACGCGCAACCGGTGATTCACAGCCTGGTTGTCCAGTTCGGTGCGCACGTCCACGCGACGCACGCCGGGCATGACTCGCACCGTAGTCGTCACCGGCAGCTCAACCGTCTGCGCGCTGCGCCCATCGCGATCCGGCGTCAGGTCAGCGGGCAGCGCATAGACAGAGCGAATGACCAGACATTGCCCAAAGGGGCCATCGTCCAGATACTCGACCAGCGAGGGGCGCAGCGGCGCTGTGATCCGCACGTCGTGCGCAGGGGGACAGTAATCGTACTCGTCGCCCCGGTCTCCGCCGTCTTCCAGGCCGTTCAGCCCGCGCAACACGCGGTTCGTGCCCTTCTCGACCAGCGTCAGCGTGCCATCCGGAGCCGCCTCGACGCGGAACCACTCGTTTTCGATGGCCGGTGGTTGAGCAGCGTCCGCCGGACGCAAGGCAAAAGTGCCCGAAGCCATTGCCTGGGGCACGGCAGTCAGCCGATAGCACGTATAGCCCACACCGGCGACATCAGCCGCCACGAAGGACAGCCGCTGATTGCCCACCAGGTGTGCCACGATCTCGAAACGCTGGCAGCCCCGCAGACGAGGCTCGCCGCGCAGTTGCCGCACTAGGCCCGCGAAGCTCCCGATCTGGCCTGTGTGGTATTCCGGCAATTCCATTTCCAGCCGCACACGTCCGTCGCCCAGCCATACCCGCACATTGTTGATCAGGCGGCCTTTGTAGAAACCAACCTCGATCCTGTCTAGCAGCGCCTGCCACTCCTCCGGCCCGATCACCATTGTCTCAGAAGACGACTCGGTCTCGTCCACCACCCGGTAGGGCACGGCTCGCCCTTGCCCATCCAGCAATTGCCACCCCATCCCTGGGCCAGGCCAGGGAATAGTCACTTCCACCGGGCAGGTTTGCGGCTGCGCCAGAGGGTTATATACCAGCACCACGTAGTCAGACTTCGCCGAGATAGCCGCCAGGGTCGGCGGATCGGGTTCGGGGTAGTCAGCCAGGCGAGGCAACTGTGCGGCGTCAATCTGCCGGGCCAGATGGTACAGGCCCGCCTGGGTGACTTCGTGGGCGATCTGTTCGCTCCAGGCGAAACGGATGCGCATCTCCTCGTGCACCTGATCCACCGAGCAGCCGCAGATCGAGTCGTGCGGGTGATTCTCGATCAGGTAGCGCCAGGCGCGCCACAGTTCCCCGCGCCGGTCGCGCCCGCCACACAGCCACGCCAGAGCGCTTACCGGCTCCGCGTAGCGTTCCAGCGTCGTCTCGCAGGCGTGATTGCGCTGCTTGATCCACATGCGCGCCGAATAAACCCCTGGCAGCACCGGTGAACGCTCCGGCGAGCGCAGTTCGCCCCGCACTACCGGAATATCAGCGCCGTCGCCCAGGTGCGCTCTCACCCTGGCGATATGATCTGGCAGCGTGCCATGAACCAGCACGGCGCGCCCGGCCAGGCGCTCGTTGGCTACAGCGATCAGGGCGGGCAGTTCGGGTTGCGGCATCATGTGATCGGTGCCGTTCAGCAGCAGCAGATTCGGCGTGTGCGCGTGCGGAGCCAGCCGTTCGATCTGCAGTTCCACAGCGCGGGTGAAAGCCTCCGGCGTGGTCGGTGCCCAGGCCAGGTTACCGTAGCCTTCGCGGAAGTAGATGGTCAGCAGGCGCGTGCCATCGGGCGCTTCCCACCACAGTTCGGTTGGCCTGTCGCCCAGGCCACGCTGCAACGCTGCCGCTTCCAGACCGCACCCCGCCAGGATTTGCGGCAACTGACTGATATGCCCGAAGGGATCGGGCGTGTAGCCGATGGGCAGCCGCGCCCCAAAGCGCGCGCAGACCTTCGCCCCCAGCAACAGATTGCGCACCGTCGCTTCGGGGCCGACCAGAAACTCGTCTGGCAGGATATGCCAGGGACCGATGAACAGGCGGCCAGCCGCGATGTGACGGCGCAAGTCAGCTTCCCGCTCAGGGCGCATTTCCAGGTAGTCTTCGAGCACGATCGTCTGCCCATCCAGCAGAAAGCTGTGGTACGCCGGATCGCTGTCGAGCAGATCGAGCAGGCGATCGATCAACTCCACCAGGCGGAAACGAAACACCTGGAACGGCTGATACCACTCGCGATCCCAGTGGGTGTGCGAGACGATTGTTATGTGATAGGGCGCTGCAGTCATAGCGGATCATCACTCACTTCAGGTAGAGGGGATTTGTCAACGCACAGACGACGTTTCCTGTCGGCTCATCCTCCACGACCTGTGCCCGCACGTAAGGCGTCTGCGCCACTGGCACGGTCGCGTCAAAGGCTTGATCTTGCTCAGAAATGGCAATTCGCGCCACTACACCCAGGGCTGTGCACACTTCCAGAGACAAGCCGGCTCCGTTCACTACGCGTATCTGCACGGTCAGCCGCCCATCGGGCGGGCGCTTGATGATGTCGCCCATCATGGCGTCTGCGCTGGAAAGGTACACGCGCACACCATCGGGGGCATTGCTGATAAAAGCATGGCCCGCCCGCAATCCCGCCAGCAGCGCCCTGGCCGTAGGACGCTCCGGGCAGTGAATCCAGGTCGTAGGGGTGCCGATACGCGCAACGTGCGGCCTGTGCAGGAAGTGCGCATCACTCCCGCCCACAGCTACCAGCCGTTCACCGGCCCGCAGACAGCTCTCCCAATAGGCCAGTGCTTCGTGGTTGAACAGTTCCCAGGGGCCATTCCAGACCTCGATACAATGCTGCCCCCTGATTACCTTGAATTCCCACGGCGGGCCAGCCGTGCGGGGATGGTTGCAGGAGGTCAGGTAGCCCAGTTGCACCGCCCGGCGGATGGACTGTTCCATCAGCGCCGGACTGAGCGTGCGAAAGTCAATCCACTGATCCAGCCCCCAGACGTTCCAGTGGCCTTTGTAGGTAGTCACCTCGACGCCAGGGATCAGGATCAGGCTCCCAGGATCGAGCCGGGCCAGCGCGGCCAGGTGGCTGATCGAGTTATGGTCGGTGATCGCCAGGAAGTCCAGCCCCAGTTCCTGCGCCGCAGCCACAATCTCGCGCGGATCGGCGTCGCCGTCGCTGTGCCAGGAATGGCAATGCAGTTCACCGCGGTACCAGCCGTCGGGCCGTGCAGCGGGCGTGCCCTGCCGGTCGTCCAGCCCCAGCAGGCGCGGGAACTCAACCTGCGTCGCAGGCCCATCCCCGATCAGAAAACGGAGCGTGATTTCATAGTGACAACCGTCTGGCGCGCTCTTGTAGAAGCCCAGCGAGATGTGCCAGCGCCCCGGTTCCAGCGGGCCAGGCAGGTAGCCCGGCGTGGCCTCATCCGCCGTGATGAAGAACTCCCGCCTTGCACTGCCCGTCCACCCCCGAAAACCAGCCCCCGGATATTCAGCCCCGCGCTGATCGAACAGGCCGATATCCAGCGTGTTACCCCCGCTCAGCAGGGGATCGGAGGCAATTGCCTGACTGTAGGTATAGCTGACCTCCAACCTCTGCACATGGGGAGGCATGTCGAACGGCACATTGTAATACTCGCCCACCTGCTCAGGGGAGAGATACCCCTGCAATACCTGGGTAGACCACTGTGACTGACTCATTGGAGCAACTCACCGTCGCTGCCATAGAGGAATGTCCGCGCCAGGTCAAACCGCAGCCAGACGGTCTCCGCCAGCGGCGGGGCTTCGTCCTGGAACAAGCGCACCGAGACCAGCTCGCGGCCTACCTGCGTCACGACCAGCCACTCGCCACCCAGCGGTTGCACGGCGTAGACCTGGCTGGGTATTGTGCCAGGCAACTGTGTGGGGCTGATGGAGATGTGCTCCGGGCGGATGCCCAGGGTGAACTGTGGCCCATTGCTGATCGCGGCGCTCCAGCGCTCGCGGTGTGCCGCGATGTCCAGCATGTAGTCGTCATCGAAGATGATCTTACCCGCCGCCAGGTCTACCCGGCAGGGCAACAGATTCATCGGCGGATTGCCCATGAACGACGCGACAAAGGTGTTAGCCGGACGGCTGTACACCTGCAAGGGATCGCCAATCTGCATGATCTTGCCGTAGTTCATCACCACAATGCGGTCGGCCAGTGCCATGGCCTCTGCCTGATCGTGCGTCACATAGACCGCCGTCACGCCGACCTCGCGCTGCAGGTGCTTCAGGAAGGCGCGCGCCTCCAGGCGCAGCTTGGCATCCAGGTTGCTAAGGGGTTCGTCGAAGAGGAACACCTGTGCCTGATGCACCAATGCCCGTGCCACCGAAGCGCGCTGTTGCTGCCCACCCGATACCTGCGCCGGACGCCGCTGCAACAGGTCACCAATCTGCAGCTTCTGCGCGACTTCGGTCACCCGTCCCACCATCTCCCGCCGCCCTACTCCGCGCACCTTCAGGGGATAGCCGATGTTGTCCAGCAAAGTCATGTGCGGATAGAGCGCGTAGTCCTGGAAAACCATCGCCACGTCGCGTTCGCGCGGGGGCAGGTGTGTCACTTCGCGCTCGCCAATCTGAATGCGCCCGGCGTTGGGCACTTCCAGACCAGCGATCAACCGCAAAGTGGTCGTCTTGCCGCAGCCAGAGGGACCGAGCAAAGCGACAAATTCACCATCGTGCACTTCGAGCGTCACATCGTTGACTGCTATCAGTTCGCCAAAGCGCTTTGTCACGTGTTCGAGCAGTATCTTGGCCATGAGAGGTTTTGTCCGGAATCAGGATTTGATGCCGCCAAAGAAGCGAAAACCAAAACGCCAGTTCACCAGCAGGTAGAGCACCAGCACCGGAATGCCATAGAGGAACGCATAGGCCGCCACCAGGGTGTGAATGGGCGTCCCGGCCTCGCTGTAAAAGGAATACAGCGCCACCGAAGCGGGCATGTTCTTGGGATTGCGCAACATCACCACCGGGATCAGAAAAGCGCCCCAGGCGTTGACGAATGTCCAGATCGCCACCACTGCCACCCCTGGGCGGATCAGCGGGAAGGCGATGTCGCAGAAGATGCGCAGCGGGCTGGCCCCATAGACGATCGCCGCTTCCTCGTAAGAGCGCGGAATGGACTCGACGAAGTCGCGCATCATGAAGATGGCGGCGGGTAGCAAGCCACCCGTCAGTACCAGAATCACACCCAGGTGTGTGTCAATCAGATGCAGGTTATGGGCCAGCAAGAACAGGGGCACCATGGCCGCCGTGCCTCCCACCACCGACGAGAACAGCATCAGCACATAAACCAGGGTGTTCTTGCCCGGCAACCGCGTGCGCGACAGCCCATAGGAAGCCAGCGTGGCCACCGTAGAAACCATCAACATGGCCCCGCCAGCGATGATCAGGTTGTTGCGAAACAGCGCCCGGATAGCAAAGCTGTTGTCGAACACCCTGCGGAAGTTCTCCAGGGTGGGGTTAGCTGGAATTTCGACGGCCAGAGTGGTCTTGGGCGTGAAAGGTGCCGTCAACAGCCACAGCAGCGGCACGGAGAAAAACGCCACGCAGACCAGCGAAAATACGATGATGAATGCCTTGCTCAAGTGCGATTCATACTCTCTCATGAGGCAACCTTCTGGCGTCGCAACATGATCAGGTAGCCCATGGCCAGGGTGAGATTGATCAGCATCATTACCACCGCAATAGCGCTACCTTTGCCGAATTCGAAGAACTTGAATGCGGTGCGATAGGTGTAAATCGAAACCAGCTCAGTTTTGAAACGCGGCCCCCCGCCTGTGAGCAGAAACGGCGTGAAGACGTTGAACGTCCACAGCGTGATCAGGATCAGATCGGTCAGGATATGCCCGCGCATCAGGGGAAAGAAGATGTCGCGGAACTTACGCCAGCCGGAGGCTCCGACGACATCGGCAGTCTCCACATAGGAGGGCGGAATCGTCTCCAGGGCCGACGAAAAGAGCAGGATCGAAAAAGCTGACCCACGCCAGGTGTTGAAGATAATGATGGAAAGCAACGGATGGTCGAAAAGCCAGTCTGGTTTGCCCAGTCCCAGCGCCGCCAGAATTGTGTTCAGCGTGCCCCGATCAACATCCAGAAAGGCGCTCCAGGCAAAAGCCACCACCACTTCGGGGATGATCCAGGCCAGCACCGCCGTCGTGAAAACCAGTTCGCGCAGAAAACCCTTGCGCCGGTAGAAGAACCAGGCGATGGTCAGCCCTACTACAGCCTGTCCCAGGATAGCCGATCCCAACACAAAACGGGCCGTGATCCACAGTGCATTGCCGAACTCGCCCAGGCGCATCCAGCGATCAGTATCGAAGAGGCGCTCGTAGTTGGCCAGACCCACGAACTCCGGGTGCGCCGCCGTGATGCCCGTCAGTGTCCGGTTGGTGAAGCTCAGATAGAAGATCCAAAAGAAAGGCAGTATCAGAAAGATGGCTACAAACACCAGCGCCGGTGCCAGGAAAGCCACACCTATTTTGCCTGAAAATATTCCTGGCCGTTTTTCCACGTCGTATCCCTCCGTATCGGATACATAAAGGGGGCCGAACTGCACGGAGTCCAGCCCCCACGGTGCGACAGTGCTACTCTAGCGGAAGACGAATGACGTTTTCCTCACCGACCAACTCAGTCACCGCCTCAGCGTAGGCCTCCATAGCCTCCTCAGGCGACATCTCACCGGAGACTACGCGCTCAGTCATCAACTGGACTTCGTAGGAAATCTTGGGATAAGCGGGCAGCATCGGCCGAACAGTCGTCAGCGGCAGCAAGGCATCAGCCATGGCCGACATGACCTCGTCACCAGCGACCGGAATATCGTCGCGGAAGCTGATGCGCGGGTTAACCTGTTGCCAGAGCTGTTGCATCTCATAGCTCGACATGTGCGCCAGCAGCGCCCAGGCCTCTTCGGGGTGTTCGGTGTTGGGATTCAGCACCCAGCCAGTGCCACCGGAGATGGTGACGAAGTCCTGACCCTTGTACCCCGCACCTGGCTCTTTGGCGGGCATCTTGGCCCAGCTCACCACAGCGTTACGGGTCTCCACGTCCACGTGATTGAGGATCGCCGAACGCCAGAACCAGTCGCCCTCGACCAACATGGCGATCTTGCCCTCAGCGAACGCGGCGAACGACCGATCGCGGCCATCGGCCAGCAGTTGCAGGCGAGCATCGCCCAGTTCCTCGTCCACATAGACGGTCTTGTAGAACTTGAGCGCGTCCAGGATGGCCGGGCTGCTGACGATCCACTTGTTCTGCTCGAAGTCGTACATGTGATGGCCCGCGCCCAGCAAGACCATGAACCAGCCCTGCATCGTCGTGGCTTCGCCCATGGCGGTGCCAGCGTTGATCTGCAGCGGCGTGTCCACGCCAGCTTCCTTCAGTTTGCGGGCGGTCTCCAGCAACTCTTCCCAACTGGTGGGCTGCCAGGGCACTTCGATGCCGGCCTGCTCAAAGACATCGGTGCGGTAGAAGATTTCGCGCACATCGGTGCCCGCCGCAATGCCGTAAATCTTGCCCTGATAGCCGAGAATGGCCTGGATACCAGCGGGAATGTGGCCCCAGCCTTCCCACTCGTTGACTACCGGCCCCGCGACCTCTTCGAGCGGCTTGAGCAGCCCCGCGTCCACGAACTCCGGCACCCAGAAACCATCGAAAGCGAACACGTCATGGCCAGAGCCAACGCCCAGATCGAGCGCGTACTGCTCCTTGAGTTGCTCATCGCTGCCGCCGAATTCGACCAACTCAACCTTGACGTTCTTCCCTTGGGCAGCCATGCTCTCTTCAAAGGAGGGGATGACGCTCTGGTTCAGCCAGTCAACCAGGACAGCATTGACGCCACCGGCCACACAACGACAGGTGATCGTCAGGCGGATTTCCCCTTCCTGGGCCAGCACCAGCGAGTTGCTCATGCCCAGCAGCAGAGCCAGCACGCCCAACAAGACCAGGAACTTTCGCTTGGACATTTCTTTTCCTCCTCAGGATCACTTCACTTATTTGGGACAAAAATCAGGCTTTCTTGAGGGAACCAGACAGAAAAAAGCTACAACGAACAAGCCTCCTTTCCTATGTGCTTGGCGGAGCAGATGTAGACGCCCGGACGACCAAATGCACGGGCACCAAGGTGTAGATTTCCTGGGGCGGTTCGCCCTCGATGAGGGTGAGCAGACGCCGGGCCGCTTCACGCCCCATCAGCGCCGTGTTCTGCGCGACAGTGGTGAGAGGAGGGTCGGTGTGAGCGGTGAATTCGTGGTTGTCGAACCCAATAATGGATAGCTCACGGGGGACGTGCAAACCGATTTGATGAGCCGCACGCAGAACCAGCAGGGCTACCAGATCATTCATGGCGAAGATGGCCGTAGGTCGATCGGGCGCTCTCAGAATCTGAGCCAGGAGACCCACATCTTCGTTCTCGGCAGTTTTCTGAGCAAACCGCTGGTAGTTGACTGTTTCTATTGGCTCGCCCAGGGTGATCATGGGCAGCGGGGCGAGGTTGGCTTTCATCATGGCGTCTCGATAGGCCCGGTAGCGTTCTGCCACAGGCAACAGGTCTTCTACCGGTGGCCACGCCGCAAAGGCGATACGCCTGTGCCCCAGACTCAGCAAGTGAGCCATGGCCTGCCAGGCCCCGTCATAGTTCTGGCTGGTGACACACGGCAGGTGCAGCCCGCGGATGGGGCGGTCGAGCAAAACGACGGGCACCGAACAAGACGGGTTGGCCACGAAGCGCTGATAGGAGCTATCCGCCACAGGCCAGAGCAAAATGCCCGCCACTCCCTCTTCACACATGGTGCGGATCAGGCGGTTTTCTTCTTCTACACGGCGTTCGCTCTGGGCGAACAGCAGGCGGTAGCCCCTGGCCTGCAGAATTTTTTCCGCACCGTCCAGCAGATGCCCGTCAAACGTGTAGCGAAACTCGGCAGCGATATAACCAACAAGCCTCATCGGCGAAGAAGCCGAGCGCACTTCTGCCACAAAGGTGCCCTTCGCCGGAACACGGTAGATTAACCCCTCATCGAGCGCCGACTGCCAGGCCCGTTGGACGGTTGAGCGGCTGATGCCCAGTTGGGCCGTCAGGACATACTCGCCCGGCAACTGCTCATGAGGCTTGAGTTTGCCGCTGAGGATGGCGTGACGCAGTTCATTGAGGAGCTGCGTATGAAGCGGGATGGGGCTGTCTTTGGAAATCGTAAACATATCTTGTCATATCTTGTCCGGACAAGTACGCCGTACTCAGCATAGCACAGTCTACCAGTGGTGTCAAGCCGTTCGGCAGACAAGGGAATTGCATCAAACCGCTTGCCGCTTTACCTCACCCCCAGCCTCGCTTCGCTCGGCCAGGCGTGCGAGCGCCGAGCGGGGGTGAGGTCAACCAGAAGATCACACCTGAGCTTATTTCTGCCCATGATTCTGCTGGCTGGTTTTGATGCACTTACCCCGACCCGCACCCCTGACAGGTCTTGACTCCCCCGCAAAACTGTTGTAAGCTGATTGCAAGCGCTTACGATAGACTTTCAAGATTGCTCCCTGCGCTGCATCGTCGCTCTGACCCTGACGGGACCGCTGTCTTTATCTGCTCCATTGCGAGGTCTGCCGATGCGACCGAGCCTGATCGAAATCGCCGAGCGTGCCGGCGTATCCACCGCCACGGTGTCGCGGGCGCTGAACGATCGCCCCGGCGTCAATGCAGAAACGCGCGAGCGCATCCTGCGCATTGCCCGCGAGATCGGCTATGCGGCCAACAGCGCGGCCAGAGGGTTAGCCACCTCGCGCACCTTCACGCTTGGATGCATCAATTACCGCCGCGATCCGCAGCCGATCTCCAGCTACCACGTGCAAATTGTCGAGGGCATTGATCACGAGGCACGTCAGCACGGCTACCATGTCATCACCACTTTTGTAGACGCCGCCGACATGGCCGACGCCGCACAACTCAGCCTGATCGCCGAGCAACGCGTAGACGGCCTGATCCTGGTTGGCCCAGCGCTCAAACCTTCTTTCATCATTCAGTTGCGCAACTCCCACATACCCCTGGTGCTGATTGATAACCTGCTGGAAGAGACCGACATTGATGCGGTCGTCTGCGACAACGTGGGTGGAACCTATCGCGTCACGCGGCACCTGTTGGAGACGCACGGTCTGCGCCGCCTGGTTTTCCTGTCTGGGCCGGCGCATTGGTTCAGCAGCCGCGAGCGCCGCCAGGGATACGAAAAAGCCATGCGCGAGGCGGGCCAGGAGCCATGCGTGGTCTATATGCCGGATACGACAGTGAACACCGGCCAGGCGGCCACGCTGGAGGCGCTGGAACGCCATCCCGATCTGGAAGGCATCGTCGCCGTTAACGACGCCACCGCCCTGGGAGCCATCCGCGCGTCCAAGAAGCGGGGCCGACACATTCCCGCTGACCTGGCCGTCGTCGGCTTCGACAATGTGACCTGGGGACCGTTACACGATCCACCCCTGACTACTGTGCGCATGTTCAAGTACGAGATGGGCATCGAAGCCGCTCGTCGGCTGATGGACATGATCGAGCGCGGCCCTCTGCCCAGTTTTGTCTTGCGTTTAAGCACAGAGGTGATCGTGCGCGAATCGTGCGGGTGCAAATCCTCCGACGAGACCCATTACGACGACTACGGTAGCTGACAGGGGTATGCAGTAGAGCATCGCCTGCTAGAAAGGAGACTTATCCCCCAACTCACGAAAATCCGTCATTCCGCCATATTGCCCAACTTCGGATGTCCTATCGCATCGAACAGAGTTAATGTTCAGGAGAGCGAAGAAATGAAGAAGTCCTTGTACACCCTGGTTCTGGCCCTGCTGGTGCTGGCGCTGTTGCCCTTACCGGTGCTGAACAGCAGTGCTCGCGCTCAGGAAAAGGTTACCCTGCGCGTGACCAACTGGGCTGGCGTGCAGGAAGCCGCCGAGTTCCAGGAGATCGTGGACGCGGTCAACGCGGCTTCTGAGACGTTCGAAATCGTCTACGAGCCGAAGCCTTCGGATTACTACACGCAACTCCAGACGGCCCTGGCTGGCGAGACTGCTCCCGATCTGTTCTGGCTCGACCAGGATCACATGGCCTGGGCCTATGAAGGCGTGCTGTTGGACATCTCCCCCTACCTGGCCAACGACACGCGCGACGTAGCCAACCCGGACGACTACTTCCCCGGCGTCTGGCAGACTGTGGCGCTGGCAGGTGGAGTATATGGCCTGCCCTGGATCGCGCAGCCCGTCGTGCTCTACTACAACAAAGACATCTTTGACGAGATGGGCGTCGAGTATCCAAACGCCGACTGGACGTGGGATCAGTTCAAAGAGGCGGCCATCAAGCTGACCAATGAAAATCACTACGGCTTCACCATGAATGGCTGGCCGCCGATCCACATGTTCATCTGGTCCTTCGGCGGCGAGGTGATCAGCGAAGACCTCAAATCCTCGCCTATTGACACGCCCGAAGCGATGGCCGGCGCGCAGTTCTACGCCAGCATGATCTGGAACGAAGAGTGCTGCCCGTCGGAGCAGACCATCGCTGAGCAGGGCTTCGCCGAGATGTTCAAGGCGGGCAAAGTAGCGATGTTCATGGGTGGCGCGGCGGATGACCTGGATCGCGTCGAGGGCCTGAATGTGGGCATTTCGCCCGTGCCCAAGGGCGTGAACGGCGAGAACGTCACCTTCGCCTGGACGGCAGCTACCGTGATCAACGCCAAGACGCAGTACCCCGAACAGGCTTACGAGGCGCTGATCGCCCTGACCGAGGGCATCCACAACTGGAAGATCGTCTCGCCGCGCGTCTCGCAGGCCAACGTCGAGCATCTGGTAGCCTCCGAACCGCGCAAGGCAGCCAACGCCGAAGCGATCATCGCGGCGGTACCCTACATGCGTGCCTTCCGCATCATCCCGCGCTTTGGCGAATGGAGCACCATCTTCTGGGAGGACTTTCAGGCTCCGCTCTTCCACGGCGAAGATACGGTCGAGAACCTGGCTGCTGACGCACGCATTCTGCTGGAAGACGTGCTGCCCAAGTAGTCGGGTGCTGGTTCGCACGATAGCAGGAGCGGTGATTCGCATCGCTCCTGCTATCCGACCCTGGCGCTATGCCCCGCGGGAAGGAGGTGCGCCTTGACAGGCGACCCCGGCGCTTTCGCCACTTATTATCCAACTCTCCTGCGCTACATTGCGGTAGCAGTGGGATTAGCCGCCCTGATGTTTGGGGTCTACCGCCTGCTGCGCCGCCTGGGTGTGAAGCGAGAACCGGCGACCGGTTTTGTGCTGGTGTTGCCCTGGATCGTCGGCTTTCTGGCTTTCGTTTTGTTTCCTATCGGGCTTTCCTTTTACCTGAGCTTCACCGAATATAACGTTTTGTGGGATAAGCCTCGTTCATTAGAAGACCCGCTGTTCAATTACAAACGCGCTTTATCCGTCAAGATCGTCGAGTTGCCAGAAGGGCAACGCCCTTTGCAGGCCCTGGGCGTGCTGGAATCGCCCTCCCCCGAAACCGTGCGCTTCCGCGAGCTGGATCGCTTCCGTTGGGGCAACAAGACCTATCTGATCGGCGCAACCGATCCGTTCTTCCTCAAGGCGGTCTGGCTGACGCTGCGCTATGCGCTTTTCAGTATTCCGTTGGGGCTGGTAGGCGCACTGGGAGTAGCGCTGCTGCTGAACCAGAAAGTGCGTTGGGTGGGCTTCTGGCGCACGCTGTACTACCTGCCCGCTGTGCTCCCTGCCGCAGCGGTCGCCCTGCTATGGTTCTGGCTCTTCGCGCCCACCAGCGGCCTGATCAACAGCCTGCTCAAGCCTGTCTACCAGTTGCTGGATATGCAACCGCTGGGCTGGTTCACCGACAAAGACCTGGTGCTGCCCTCCTTTGTGATCATGGGTCTATGGGGCGTCTTCGGGGCCAACACCGTGATCCTGTTGGCCGGGCTGAAGAACATCCCCGCCGAACTGTATGAGGCAGCCGCCATTGACGGCGCGGGCAACTGGATGAAATTTCGTCACATCACCATCCCCATGCTCAGCCCGGCGCTTTTCTACAACCTGGTCACCGGCACCATCGCCGCGCTGCAAATCTTCACACAACAGGCATTCATTCCTACCAACCGTGACGATGGCTGGTTCGTCAATTGGTTCGTCTACAACGAGGCGTTCAACTTCGGGCGGATGGGCTATGCCTCGGCGCTGGGCTGGATGCTGACTCTGCTGATCGTGCTGCTCACCCTGCTCATTTTCCGCTCCTCATCAGCGTGGGTCTTCTACGAAGGGATGCGGCGCGACAGAGGAAAGGGCTAAACGATGGCGGCAGAAACCTCAATCGGTCGCGCCCAGGTGCGCGCAGAACGTCTGCGGCGCGAGCGGCAGCTACAACACCTGATCCAGCGCGCCATTATCTATGCGCTGTTGCTGTTGGGAGCCTTGATCATCCTGGTGCCGTTCTTCTGGATGGTCTCGACTTCGCTGAAAGTTGAGAAGCATCTCTTCGACCAGCCCCCACAGTGGATTCCCGACCCCATCGCGCCGGAGAACTACATCGAGGCCTGGGAAAAGCTGGCCAGTATCGCGCCCGGTCTGACGTTCTGGCGCATCATGGGCAACACCCTTTTCATCACCGGCCTGGCCATGTTCGCCGAGATGTTCAGCGCCTCTATTGTCGCCTATGGCTTCGCGCGGTTCGAGTTCAAAGGGCGCGATGTCATCTTCTTCATCATGCTCTCTACCATGATGATCCCGGCCACGCTCACGCGCGTTCCCACGTTCCTGATCTGGAAACGGTTGGGACTGCTCAATACCTACGACCCCATGACCGTGCCAGCGTGGTTCGCCTGGGGGCCGGCCTACGTCTTCCTGCTGCGACAGTTCTTCCTCACCATCCCCCGTGAGATGGAGGACGCCGCCGCCATAGACGGGGCCAACCCCATTCAGACCTATTTCTACATCATGCTGCCGCTGGTCAAGCCCGCCTTCCTGGCCATCGGGGTGCTTTCGTTCCAGGCCAACTGGAACAACTTCGAAAGCCCGCTGATCTACCTCAACACGACGCAGATGTTCCCGCTGATCCTGGCCATCCAGTTCTTCCAGGAATCGCTTTCCAAAGAAGCGCCCAAATGGCACTACATGATGGCCATGGCTACCATGATGGCCGTGCCCATCCTGGCGCTGTTCTTCGCCGCGCAGCGCTATTTCATCGAGGGGCTGACGGTCGGCGCAGTGAAGGGCTGAGAGCAACATGACTGCGAAAAAACCAACGCGATACCTGTGCGGACTGCTGGGATCGGTGGCCCTGCTGATCGGAGTCGGTGCAATGTCAGTGAGCGGCCAGGAGGATACAATGCGGGCGGGCCTGATCAACCTCGACCATCTGCGCTTTCTCACCGAACCAGTGCGCTTCGGCGAGAAGTCCCTGGCTATTGTCCACATCTATTCCGAATACCCCGATTACGAATGGGTAGATGCTGCTGGCGAGGGCATCGCTGCCGTAGATGATGTGGCGCGGGCGGCCATCGTGTACCTCTGGTACTACGAACAAACCGGCGACGAGCGCGCCCTGGAACAGGCCCGGCTGTGCCTGGAATTCGTGCGCTATATGCAAAACGACGATGGCACCTTCTACAACTTTGTGCTGGACACGGCGGGGACGATCAACACTGAGGGCAAAACCAGCTACCGGTCGCTGGGCTGGTGGGCCATGCGCGGTCTCTGGGCGCTGGCCGAAGGGTATCGCGTCTTCAGCGGTGTTGATCCCGCTTATGCCACCGAACTGCAAACGAGCTACCGTCTGACCGAAGCCGCCCTGGCAGCAGCGTATACGGAGCACTACGGCGAATACAATCTGTTGCATGGCCTGCGCGTCCCCGCCTGGATTCCCAACGGCTCGGCTGACGAGGCGTCCGTGGGACTGCTGGCGCTGACTGCCTATTACCGCGCCAACCCCAACCCGCAAACTAAAGCGTTGATCGAGTACTTCGCCGACGGCATCGCCCAATATCGCCTGGGCGACAGCCTGACCTACCCCTTCGGGATGCATCCGGTGACGACCAATGCCCCCGGCTACTGGCACGCCTGGGGCAGCCATCAGGTACATGCCCTGGCCGAGGCAGGCGCAGTGCTGGGTCGGCAGGACTGGATCGCTTCGGCGGCAGCAGGAGCCGATGTCTTTCTCATCCGGCAGCTTGTCTTCGAGCGCATCCGCGAAATTGGGGTGCTGCCCCGCCGCCTGAATCAGATCGCCTATGGGACAAATATGCTGGTGCAGGGCTATATGGCGCTCTACCAGGTCACCGGAGAAGAACGCTACGCCCGCCTGGCCGGGCTAGCCGGGTCGTGGTATTTCGGCAACAACATGGCCAGCGTTCCAATGTACGATCCGGAGACAGGGCGCTGCTTCGATGGGCTGCTGGGGCCGGTTGAGTGGCGCGTCAACCGCAATGCCGGAGCCGAATCCACCATCGAGGCGCTGATGTCGCTGCTGGCAATTCATCGCAGCCCGCTGGCCGAGCGCTATCTAACCTATCGCGAGGTCGAGGTGCGGCCCTATGTGGTGGTCGAGGCGGAGCAGGGCCGTCCTGCTGGCGGCAAACCCGATCTGCGCACCCGCGACTGGACAGGCGAAGCGTACTTCAGCAATGGGCAATATTACAGCCTGGGCACCGGCGATGCGCTGACCATCCCCTTCCGCGTGCCGCTATCCGGCGACTACTGGCTCTACGCGGCCTATCAGCGCGAAGCGATCGCCTCGCGCGAGCTGCAACTGGTGGCGTTGCGGGCCAGCGCACCGGTGACCATAGACGGCGTGCTCGACGAGTGGGAAGGTGTCCCATCCTTCGCGGCGAACACAGCCCGTCAGTTCCTGCGCGGGGCGGCACTATGGCGAGGCCCGGACGTAGACAGTTTTACTGTGCAATTCATGTGGGACGACGAGATGCTCTACCTGGCTGCTACGGTGCGCGACCCCGTGCATCAGCAGGAGTCCATCGGGCCGGGAGTATGGCGGCAAGATGCCCTGTGGGGATATATTGATGCGACGGGGCGCGGCACGCGGCTGAGCGCCAAGTTCACCCTGGCCCAGACCCCGCAGGGGCCGCAGGTGTGGGACTGGATCGCCAGCACCTGGCTGCCCAACGCCCGCCTGGCCTGGCAACCGTTCGAGACCGGTGACGGCTACATCTACGAAGCTGCTCTGCCCTGGCGTTCTCTGCGTGTGGATACGCCGGAGAAAGGCAAGGTGATCGGTGTAGAGGTTGGGCGTGGCATAGGCGGTGATTCCTTCCTCGACCTGACCGGTGCTGATCCGGACACAGCGGCCAATCTGGCCGACCTGATCCTGATCAACGATCTCAGCGACCTGGATGCCCTGGGTGGAGCCGAAGTAGTGCTGGCAGGAGGAGAGCGGGCGATCGCCCTGGGCGTGGCAGTAGATGATGGCGAAACCCTGATCTTGCCCGCTGCCACCGCCCCCGACCGCCGCTACCTGTGGCTGGATCGGGTCAGCGATGCGCCAGTCTACCTGGCCGAAGGCGAACACACGCTCCGTGTGACCTACGCGGGCACCGAACCAAGCCGCCGGGTGGTGGTGGACGGCTTCCTGATTCAGCCCGTGATGGCGCGGCGTGTCTTCGCCGGGCCGGACGGAGGGCAGCTTACCCTGACATTCGACACAGTGACGGGTGTGAGCACGCTGTTGGAAGAGTGAGGCGTCCCTGTGCAGGCTGCGCTGGCAGTGATCTGGGAGACTCTAAGGGATTGGTGGGATAGCATGGTTGGGCTGGCGACCTTCAACCTGGTCTGGCTGGGCCTCAGCCTGACCGTGCTCCTGTGCCCGCCTGCCACCGCTGGTCTCTACGCTGTCACCAACAGCCTGGCGCACGGCAAAGGGCAGCGCCTGGAAGATTTCGTCGAGGCGGCGCGGCGCTACGCCTGGGTAAGCTGGCGCTGGGCGCTGATCAACCTGGTCATCGGGGCGTTGCTGGCGGTGAACTTCGTTTTCTACGGCTCGATCGAGGCGACAGGGGCCTTCTTCATTCAGCTTGGGCTGACGGTCGCCGCGCTCTTGTGGTTGGTGATGCAGTTCTACGTGTGGCCGTTTCTGATCGAGCAGGAGCAAAAGCGCCTGCGCACTGCCCTGCGCAATGCGCTGTTCCTGGCCCTGGCCAACCCTTTGTACACCTTGCTGTTGTTGCTTGTAGCTGTAGTGGCTATTGTCTTCAGCCTGGTGGCCATCCTGCCACTGGGTTTCTTCACCATGAGTTTTTTGGCGCTGCTGAGCAACCGCGCCGTCGTCGAACGGCTGACGCACTACGGCAAGCTTCCGGCAGCGGACATCTCTCACGCTTCAGGAGACGACCTATGACCCGGCCCATCACATTGACGCGCTACTCTGGCAATCCCATCCTGGTGCCATCGCCCCATAGCCCCTGGGAAACAGACAACGTCTTCAACGCAGCGGTCATTGAGCGCGACGGTCTGGTTTATATGCTCTACCGGGCGCAGGGACTCGACCGTATTTCGCGCATCGGGTGCGCCGTCAGCGTGGACGGCTATCACTTCAACCGGCTCAGCGAACCTGTGCTGCAACCGGCGAACGAGTTCGAACTGTTCGGCGTTGAAGACCCCCGCGTCACGCAGTTAGACGGCGTCTACTACATGCTCTATACAGCCTACTCCCCACACGGTGTGCGCGTTTCCCTGGCCCGCAGCACCAACCTGATCGCCTGGGAACGCCTGGGCATCGTGCTGCCCGACGAAGACAACAAAGACGCCGCCCTGTTCCCACGCAAGATCGGCGGGCGCTATGCCATGTTCCACCGCCGCCCGCCGGATATCTGGATCGCCTACTCCGACGACCTGCTGCACTGGACTGATCATCAAGTAGTCATGAGTCCGCGCCCTGGCACCTGGGAAAGTGTGCGCATCGGTGCGGGCGGGCCGCCGTTCTATACCGAACATGGCTGGCTGGTGTTCTATCACGGCTACAACGAGCAGCGGGTCTATTGCCTGGGCCTGGCCTTGCTCGACCTGGAAAACCCGACCAGAGTGCTCAAGCGCCAGGATGCCCCCATCCTGTGCCCCGACGCCCCCTGGGAATACTGGGGCGATGTGCCGAATGTGGTCTTCACCTGTGGAGGGATCGAGACGGCAGACGAGTACCGCATCTACTACGGCGGCGGCGATCACGTCATGGCCGTGGCGTCGGTCGGCAAGCGGGACATCCTGGCCTTCATACAGGAGTGACGGGCGCTGCACTCACCCAGGAAGCCGATCCACAAGGCAGGGGCGCGCTGTACTCAACGCCCCTGCCCCGCTGCTTCTCCTCTGGTGTCAGCCCGCCCGCTGACGCCGCTAGCCGCCCAGGTAGGCGCGCTGTACCTCGGGGCTGGCGACCAGTTCCTGGCTTGGCCCGGCCAGCACGATATTGCCAGTCTCCAACACATAGCCCCGATGGGCCAGCTTCAGCGCCATGTGCGCGTTCTGCTCCACCAGCAGGATCGTCTTCCCCTGACGGTTGATCTCGCGCAGAATCTCGAAAATCTGCTGCACGAGGATCGGGGCCAGCCCCATAGACGGCTCGTCCAGCAACATCAGATCGCCGCCTGTGACCAGGGCACGACCGACGGCCAGCATTTGCTGCTCCCCGCCCGAAAGCGTGTCGCCCAACTGATTGCGGCGCTCTTCAAGGCGCGGGAAGTAGCTATAGACCCGTTTGATACGCTCTTCCAGCTCGGCCCGGCTCAACTGAAAACCGGCCAGGCGCAGGTTCTCGTAAACGGTCAGGTTGCCGAAGATACGTCGCCCCTCCGGCACCAGCACCACGCCGCGCTTGATGATCTCATGGGCGCTCATACGGGCCAGATTGTTGCCACGATAGACGATCTCGCCCTGAGTGGGGTGTTGCAGGCCAGCGATGGTGTTGAGGATGGTAGACTTGCCCGCGCCATTGGCACCGATCAGCGTGACGATTTCGCCCTCTTCCACATCGAAAGAGACCCCGTGCACGGCCTTGATGTTGCCGTAGGACACATGCAGATCGCGAACGCTGAATAGCATCAGTGCACCTCCGCCTGCTCACCCAGGTAGGCTTCGATCACCTTGGGGTTGTTCCGGATTTCCTCAGGCGTGCCATCGGCAATCGTCGCCCCAAAGTCCAGCACTTTGATCCGCTCGCAGATGTTCATCACCAGGCGCATCTGATGCTCGATCAACCAGATCGTCAGGTGAAACTCGTCGCGTATCCAGTGGATGAACTCCATCAGCGCGCCAATCTCGCGTGGATTCATGCCCGCCGCCGGTTCGTCGAGGAGCAGCAGTCGGGGCCGCGAAGCCAGCGCACGCACGATCTCGACCCGACGTTGCTCACCATAGGGCAGGTTCTTGACAGGTTCGTGAGCGTACCGCTCCAGCTTGAAGAGCCTCAGCAACTCCATCGAGCGCTCTTCGATCTCGCGCTCCTGATGCCGGTAGCGCGGCAGGTGCAGAAAGGCTTCGGCCAGGTTGTAACTGATGCGGCTGTGATGAGCGATGCGCACGTTGTCCAGCACCGACATCATGTTCCACAAGCGGATCGTCTGGAAAGTGCGGCTGATGCCCAGGGCATTGATCGTATGGGGCGACTTGCCCACCAGACTCTGGCCCTGGAAGATGATGTCCCCCTGAGTAGGCCGGTAGACGCCGGTGACCAGGTTGAAGACAGTGGTCTTGCCCGCCCCGTTTGGCCCGATCAGCCCGATCAGTTCGCCTTCTCGAATCTCCTCGTTCAGGTTATCGACCGCGAGCAGGCCGCCGAAGTAGTGCGAAAGGTTCTTAATCTGCAGCAGCGCCATCGCTCGCCTCCTTCAGTACAACCGCTTCGCCCTCTTCCCTGACTCCGCGTAGATTGAGCGAAACCTCGCGGAAACCGAACAGTCCCTGAGGCCGGAAGAGCATCAGCAAAATCAGGATCAGGGGCACGACCACCCACTTGAGCACGGCCAGCGGGCGGAAGGCTTCGATCAGGATCGTGAACAGCACGGCGGCGATCACCGAGCCAGAGATGCTGCCCATCCCCCCCAGGTAGACCATCACCAGCGCCTCGGTAGACTTGAGGATGCCAAACACGCCGGGGTTGACATAGGCCAGTACGTGTGCGAACAGGCCGCCGGACATGCCCGCGATGAACGACGACACCATGAAGGCGACCAGCTTCACCTTGCGGGTGTTCACTCCCATCAGTTCGGCGGCGATCTCGTCTTCGCGGATGGCGACAATCCCTTTGCCAAAAGTGGAGTTGACCAGGCTGTGAATGGCGAACACCGACAGCGCCGTGAGCAGGAAGACCCAGCGCAAATTCGTCCACAGAGGAACGCCGTTGAGACCGCGCGGCCCACCAATCGCCTCGATGTTGTTGATGATGCCCGTCACGATAAAGTTGACGGCGAGCGTCACGATGGCCAGGTAGTCACCGCGCGTGCGGAACGACGGAAACGCCACCAGCAAACCGGCCAGCGCCGCCGCCACGCCCCCAGCGACCAACGCGATCAGAAAGCCGATCGGCAAGGCCCAGTCAGGCACAGAGAGCATAGCTTCGCCGAACACCGCCTCGTCTACGAAAAGCCACATGGTGAGGATAGACGAGATATAGGCTCCCACCGCCATGAAGCCCGCGTGACCGACGGAGAACTCGCCCATGTAGCCGTTGACCAGGTTCAGGCTGATCGCCAGCATGATGTTGACACCCATGTAGATCAGCACCAGCTCGCGGTAGTCGTTCAGCGCGCCCCACCGCGACACAGCCCCGTAGAGCACGACGATCTGCAAGGCCAGTCCGGCCCAGGTTGGCAGCCGCAGCAACAGCCAGTTGCCCGGCCTGCGCAGCAGCAGAGCGACTATCAGCACTGGGATGATGAAGATCAACAGGTCGTATTCGACGACGTGCAGCAACACCTTGAAGAACCCTGGCTCGCGCGGGCCGTGCGAGGTGAGCGCATAGACGAAATCTTCGCCAAGCTGACGCAGAGCTTCCCACGACGACCGCAACGGTGCATCGAAGCGATCGGTGGGCGATGGGAAGAAAGGCGCGAGAATGCCGGAGAAGTCCAGCTTGGAGAACGGCTCCAACAGTTCAGTGCTCCCGAACAGGCCAGGAACCCGGCGGAAGCCCAACAGCCGTGCCAGAGTCTCACCCTCTCGCCGCTCCAGCTCAACAGCCGCTACTACACCCAGCAGATAGGCCAGCACCGGAATGCGGCTGAGCTGCAGCGAACGGATTGCCTCCCGCACCGAGCGCCTCAGCCAGGCGAAGGGCATTCGCCAGCCCCGCGGCAGGGGCAAGGCAACCGCCTCCGTGCCAGGGTTCGCGGGAACGCGCAGGGCCGCCCGCTGTAGCGCCGTCAGGACGATCAGGAGCAGTCCGGCGATCAGCGCGACTACGAAACCGCTGCGCACATAGTCTGTCGCTGCAGTCCTGGCGTTGACATGATCTTCGTACAGAAATGTGCCATAGTAGTAACCGACGAGGATGACTCCCATCAGCAGCGCCAGCGTGGAGATGGCTTTGCGCTGCTGAGGTGCGGCCAAGCTCCACAAGGCCAGCGCTAGCTCGACCAGCGCCGCCAGCGGCACGATGATCAGAAAGGTATTGGTGATCCTGGCCGGCACATCGAGCGATTTGCTCAGCAGTTCATAAGCGGTGGCAGTAGCCCCATCTTCGAGTGCCAGCCAGGGCAACGCGAACACGGCGATCAGGATCACCAGAGCGCAAGCCAGCGTCACCAGGCTACCGAGAGAAAATGAGCGATTCGCGGTACGGATCATGGTGTCGCTTCCCCTACACTTTCTGACGACGGGCCACGCCGAATAGGCCGGTAGGACGCACGACAAGGATGATCAACAGCAGGCCGAAAGCCACCGGATCGCGCCAGGTGGAGGAAATGCCAATGCTCTTGCCGTAGGCTGGCACGAATATCTCGATGAAGCCGAGCAGCAACCCTCCTACAGCAGCCCCGCGGATGTCGCCAATGCCGCCGACCACCGCGGCAATGAAGGCTTTCCAGCCCACGCGCAACCCCATATAGGGATTCAGCACGGGGAAAGCCACCCCCCACAGGATACCCCCTGCTGCGGCCAGGCTGGTGCCCAGCAAAAAGGTCAGCGAGATCACCTGATCTTGTGAAACGCCCATCAGCGGCACGGCGAACTTGTCGTAGGAAATGGCGCGCATGGCCATGCCCCACTTGGTGCGCTGCACAATGGTATACAGCCCGGCGAAGAGCAGCGCCGCCAGCACGATGATGATGATCTTCACGTTGCTGATGCTCACCCCGCCCAGATCGTAGACTTTGGTGGTGACCAGGTCCTGCGGGTAGCTACGGGGGTTGGCTCCAGTGAGGGCCAGCAACCCGTTTTCCAGCAGCAGCCCCACCCCCAGCGCCGTGATCACCACCGACAGACGCGAGGCCTGTCGCAACGGTTTGTAGGCCACGCGCTCGATGGTCACCCCCAGCAGGCCGGTCAGGATCATGGACAGCAGCAGGGTCGGCACAAAGGGCAACCCCAGCGTGATCGAGCCGAACACGCCGAAGAAGGCCCCCATCATGAAAATGTCTCCATGCGCAAAGTTGATCAGCAGCAACACCCCGTACACCATCGAATAGCCCAGGGCGATCAAGGCATACAGGCTGCCAAGCTGCAAGGCATTGAGGAATTGTTGCACAAAGAATTCCATCGGAGCTTCTCCGCTCTATTGCGACGACGCCAACGATACGTCACCTTCTGCTGACACAGCTCCTCAAAAGCGAAAAAGTGCCCCATGTTCCCATGGGGCACACAGTCAGCGGTCAGGGGCCATTATTCGGGCGGGAAGCCCGCCGGGCAGGCCGAATCGTAGTAGGTGAACGCTCCATCCTTGATCTGAATGATCACCGCGCACTTGATCGGGTCGCCCTGCTCGTCGAAGCTCATCTGGCCCGTCACGCCCTCGAACAGTTCGATACTGGCCAGCGCATCGCGGATGTCGGCCCGCTCCAGCGAATTGGCGCTCTCGATAGCCGTGAAGAGCAACTGGAAGGCGTCGTAGGTCAGCGCGGCCACATCGTCGGGCTTGAAACCATAGCGCTCCTCATAGGCGGCGATGAACTTCTGGCCGACTTCGGTGGCGATGTCCGGCGCGTAGTGCGTGCTGAAGAACAGGCCATTGCACGCATCGCCGCACAGGTCAATCAGGTCGGGCGTGCCCCAGCTATCGCTCCCGACGATCGGGTTCTGGAAGCCCAGTTCGCGGGCCTGTTGCACGATCAGCGGCACCTCGTTGTAATACTGAGGTGTGAACAGCACATCTGGCTTGGCCGCAATGATGTTGGTGAGCTGCGAGCTGAAGTCCGTATCGCCCGTAGTGAAGCTCTCGAACGCGACAATGTCGATCCCCGACGCCAGCGCCGCATCGCGGAAATTCTCCGCCAGGCCCTTGGGGTAGTCGCTGGCCACGTCATAGAGCACAGCAGCGGTCTTGGCCCCAAACTCCTTGGCAGCGAAGCCTGCCACCACCGGCCCCTGGAACGGGTCGAGGAACGCCGCGCGGAATACCCAGGGGCGATCCTTGGTCGTGGCCGGGTTGGTGGACCAGGGGCTGATCATGGGCGTCTCGCGGTCGTTGGCGACCTGACCAGCGGGGACAGCCTGTTTGCTGGCCTGCGGGCCGATGATCGCCACCACATTCTCTTCTACGATCAGGCGCGTCGCCACAGCCACTGCCGACTCTGCCTTGGACTCATCGTCTTCAACGACGATCACCACTTCGTAGTTTTCGCCGTCAATCTGCAGGCCACACTCGGCGTTGACCTCGTCTACGGCCATCTGCGCCGCCTCGACCGTGCTCTGGCCGACCTTGGGAATGTCGCCGGTGAGCGGCCCAATGACGCCGATCACCACCTCTCCCACGAAATCGCAATCTTCCTGCGCCGCAACTGGCAGCGAACCAAGTGTAGCCGCCACGACCACCAGAATCAGACCCAAAGACATGAAGCGCTTGGACATGATACTTTCTGCCTCCTGTGTACACTATTTGAGGACGGTCACATTGCGGTCGGTACGGTTTTGGTCAGCAAAGCCCCACGCATCACCTCCTTTGCAATTGACCAGGCCCACCAGGTCGTAGGATGTTCGGAGAGGAAGGATGGTCGTAGCCCTTGCTGCGTTGACAGGGGACGATGAGGGAAGCAAGAGCGCTCCTGCACCAGATCGGGCACAGCCGATGGGGTAAGTACAGGCGACCATATTTTTCTCTGGCGAAGATATTTTTGCTGCCAAGCTTCGGACAAATGGTATATTTTGGCCGAACAACATAACCCATTATAGGTACAAAACTCTTACATCACAAGCACCCTGCGACAGCGCTATACTATACTCTGCCTGTTGCCTGAGGGTTGTGTGGAAAATACCCGAAAAGGCCCTCGTTTCTCTTGTACTTTGTGAACAACTGCACGAAAGGCAGGCGCGCGGTGTCCCCCCTCACTTACATTGAAGTTGACCTGGATGCCATCGCGCACAATGTGCGTGCCATCAAAGCGCACATCGGCCCGCAGGTGACGCTGATCGCCGTCGTCAAAGCCAATGCCTACGGACATGGCGCGCTGGAAGTGGCCCAGACAGCGCTCCGTCATGGCGCGGGCAGGCTGGCCGTCGCCCGCGCTGAGGAGGGCATCGCCCTGCGCCAGGCGGGGGTCTCCGCGCCGATCCTGGTCATGAATTACACCCCGCCGGGCGAGATCGAAGAGGCACTGAGACATGACCTGACGCTGACCCTCTCCGATCTGGAACCGGCCCGCAGCGTCTCGGCTATAGCCAGCCGCCTGGGGCGCGCCGCGACCGTGCACATCAAGGTAGATACCGGCATGGGACGCTTCGGGCTGCTGCCGGACGAAGTGTTACCGTTCGTGCAAGAAATCGCCGCACTGCCAGGAGTACAGATCGAAGGGCTTTACACGCACTTCGCGGTTGCAGACCTGGCCGACAAGCATTACACCCGCCAGCAGTTTCGCCGCTTCCAACAGGTGCGCGAGCGCCTGACCGCAGCAGGCTATCACATCCCCCTGTGCCATGCTGCTAATAGCGCCGCCACGCTGGACTTGCCGGAAACGCACCTGAACGCAGTGCGCGTGGGCATTGCCATATATGGGCTGCGTCCCTCTGGCGAAGTCGAACCGGCAGTACCGCTCCGCCCCGCCCTGTCGCTCAAGAGCCATGTCGCCCGCGTGCGCACGCTCCCTGCCGGTTCCAGTATCAGCTACGGGCGCACCTACGTCACCCCGCGCGAGATGCCCGTTGCCCTGGTGCCAGTTGGCTATGGGGACGGCTATCACCGCCTGCTCTCCAACCGGGGAGCCGTGCTCATCAACGGGCGGCGCGCGCCGATCGTCGGGCGTGTGTGTATGGATCAACTGGTCGTGGATGTGTCGGCGGCGGGACCAGTGGAGTTGAACAGCGAGGTGGTCCTGATCGGCTCGCAGGGAGCAGAGCGCATCACCGCCGAAGAAGTGGCCGTCTGGGCCGAGACGATCAACTACGAGGTCACCACAGCTCTGCTGCCGCGCGTGCCACGCCTGTACATGAGCACAGAGACGCCAGCGTAATATGCATTACCCACAAGTCTCCCCTCACCCCTAAAATCCCCTCTCCCAACGCTATGGGCAAGGGGACTTACTTTCTCTCGTCCAGGCACTCCCCTTCTCCCGCGCTGCGGGCGAAGGGGCCGGGGGTTGAGGGCCATCGGCTCAAGAGATGTGGGTAATAATAAGCCGCGTGTGTAGAGGGAATTCACGCATGAAGTGAACCTGCCGCTCAGCGCTGCCGAAGTTTTCCCTGAGCGCGGGCAACTTCCTCCGCTCCACGCTCCAGGCCCCGTATTTCTACAAAAAATCATCCCCCAACCTGCTTGACAGCAGACCGAAATCCTGATATCGTGGAATTTGAAAGCGCTACCAATCTATGAGGCTTAGTTCTGCTCATAGAAACCATTCTATGAGCGTAAATTGACCGGTATTGCCTGAAAATATCTTCGGCGGTAACTGGTAGCGTTTTCAAAAATGTTAAGGAAAAAACGAAACATGCCTCCTCGTAAGAATTCGCGCTCGCACAATGTCACTATCCTAGACGTGGCCCGCGAGGCTGGCGTCTCCCCTAGCACGGTCTCTCGCGTTCTCAACAGTCAGGATCACGTCCGGCCCGACAAGCGCGCGCGTGTGCTCACCGCCATGACCCGCCTGGGCTATGTAGTCAATCAGCAGGCGCGCAGCCTGGCCGGCGGGCGTTCGCACGTCATCGGGTTGCTGGTACACGAGGTGGGTGTCAGCTACACCGGCGAGATCATCCGGGGTATTGAGGAAGAACTGGTCGCCGCCCAATACGAGCTGATGCTCTACACCACACACCGCCGCAAGACCAAAGAGTCCACCTACGTCGCCACCCTCACCCGCGGCATGACCGATGGCCTGTTGCTGCTGCTCCCGCTGAATCCCCAGGCGTACCTGGAGTCGCTGCACCAGGAACGATTTCCATATGTGCTGATCGACCATCAGGGTACCAATGAAGCCTGCCCGGCTGTCGCTGCCACCAACCGCCGGGGCAGCTACGACGCCACCTCTTATCTGATCGAACTCGGTCACCGCCGCATCGGTTTTATTACCGGCGAGATGCGCCTAGGATGCGCTGTGGATCGCCTGGAAGGCTACAAGGCGGCGCTGGCCGATCACGGTATCGCCTTCGACCCGGCGCTGGTAGTAGAGGGGCACTTCCTGCAACCGGATGGCTATGCGGGCGCGAATGCGTTGCTCGCGCTGCCCGATCCGCCTACGGCGATCTTCGCCTCCAACGATGTGTCAGCATTTGGCGTGATGGATGCGGTGCGCGATCACGGGCTACGCATCCCTGAAGATATTTCTGTGATCGGCTTCGACGACATCCCAGAGGCAGCGCACGTTCATCCCGGACTGACGACCGTTCGACAGCCGCTGGAGCAGATGGGACAACTGGCGACGCGCATGTTGCTGCGTCAGATCAAAGACCCAGAGTACACAGGAGAACGTGTCGAATTGCCGACCGAGCTGGTCATACGCCAGTCATGTCAGCCGCCCAGAGCGGCCAGGGAGCACACGACAGCACGCCGCAGGCGGCTCAAAGAGGGGTATTCCTCCTGAGGCGGGGAGGCGACCCGGAGCGTGAGCCGTGGCGAGCCTGGCTCCGAGTCGTCCCCTTAAAACAGGAGATACTTTAACCGTCAGAGGGGTAGAGGTCAATACCCCTGCCCCGAAAAGTAATAAGGAGGAAGCAATGAAAATCTTTCGTCGGTTCTTTTTCTTGAGTCTGGTGCTGGTCATGGTGTTGGGCATAGCAGCCAGGGTGCCTGCTTCGGCGCAGGAGAAAGTCACGATCCGCTGGTGGCACATCCAGACCGCCGAAGCCCAGGCTGCCTTCTGGCAACAGGTCGCCGATGAGTTCATGGCGCAGCACCCCAACGTCAATATCGAGATCACCATCCTGGAGAACGAAGCCTTCAAGAGCCGCCTGGTAACCGTCATGCAGGCTGGCGACCCGCCCGATCTGTTCCAGAGCTGGGGCGGCGGCGTGCTGTGGAAATACGCCGATGCTGGCCTGGTGCGCAACATCGCGCCCGAACTGGAAGGCGAATGGAAGGACTCGTTCGCTGCCAAAGCCGCCCTGGAACTCTATGGCCGCAACGGTGAATACTACGGCGTGCCGTGGACGTGGGGCGCGGTCGGCATCTTCTACAACAAAGACCTCTTCGCCAAGGCGGGCCTCGATCCGGAGAATCCGCCACAGACCTGGGACGAATTCCTGGCCGCGGTCAAGGCCCTGAAAGACGCGGGCATCACCCCCATCGCGCTCGGCGAGAAGGACAAGTGGACTGGCCACTTCTGGTGGGTCTACCTGGCGCTGCGCCTCGGTGGCGGGGATGCCTTCCTGAAAGCGTACAACCGTGAAGGCGCCTTCACCGACGAGCCGTTCGTCAAGGCCGGTGAGTATCTCAAACAACTGATCGACCTCGATCCCTTCCCCGAAGGCTATCTGGGGATGAACTACGGCGATCAGCAGACAGTGATGCTCGATGAAGCCGCCGCGATGGAACTGATGGGCCAGTGGGCACCGGGTGCCTATCAGGGCAACAGCCCCGAAAAAGCCGCCGTGCTGCTGCCGAAACTGGGCTGGTTCCCGTTCCCGGTAGTCGAAGGGGGCGCGGGTAACCCTGGCGACGTGCTGGGCGGTGGTGATGGTTTCGCCGTAGGCGCGAACGCCCCGGACGAGACGGTCGAATTCTTGAAGTACATCACCAGCGTCGAAGTGCAGCGCGCCGGCACGGAAAACACCGCTATGGGCATCGTGCCGACGGTCAAGGGCGCTGACAGTGTCATCACCGACCCCATCAAGAAGACGATCATCAAGTTCCGTGACGAAGCGCCATACTTCCAGCTCTACTACGATCAGTTCCTGCCGCCCGCTGTCGGTGGTATGGTGAACGACGCCGTAGAGGCTCTCTTCGCAGGCCAGGCGTCACCCGAAGAAGCGGCTGCCATGATCGAAGACGCAGCAGCGATGGAACTCGAGTAGCCGGGCCGGTCTTCGCCTGGTGGGGGTGTGGAGCACACCGCTCCATACCCCCACACCCCTATCCCAGACGCCGCTGAGCTTCGCAAAGGAACTCTCCATGTCCGCGCTCCGATCCTACGCATCCACTGCCACCCGATCGCAGGCCTCCAGAGACAAGCTGCGCAACAACCTGCGCAAGGCCCTGCTGATCTTCCTGTTCGTCGCGCCCGGCATGGCCATCTTTCTGACTTTCCTGCTGATCCCTGTGCTCGGCTCTGTACGGTACAGCCTGTACAAGTGGGACGGCTTCGGCCCGCTGACCAATTACGTCGAGCTGGCCAACTACGAGCGTCTCTACAATCACAGCGTCTTCCGCCTGGCCGTCCAGCACAGCTTTATGCTGATGGCCATGTCCATCACCATTCAGTTGCCCATGGCGCTGGCTATTGCCCTGCTGGTGGGCCGTGGCGCACTGCCCGGTAGCCGTATCTTCCGGCTGCTGCTCTTCGTGCCCTACGTCTTTTCCGAACCGATCACCGCCATCATCTGGCTCTATGTGTTGCACCCTCAGTCCGGTTTGGCCAACCTCACCCTGGATGCCCTCCTGCCAGGGACAAATCGCGTGGCCTGGTTGGGCGATCGCGATATCGTGCTGTATTCCGTCTTCGGGGTGCTGACCTGGAAGTACTTTGGCTTCTACATGATCCTCTATATGGCTGGCCTGCAAGGGGTCAACAAAGACCTGGAAGAAGCCGCCCGCGTTGACGGCGCGAACTGGCGGCAGGTGTTGTGGAAAATCACCCTACCCCTCATGGGCAATACCATCCGTCTAACCGTCTTCCTCTCAGTGCTGGGTTCCTTCCAACAGTTTGTGACTATCTGGGTGCTCACTCAAGGAGGGCCGGTGAACGGCAGCGAAGTTCTGGCGACCTACCTGTACAAGTACGGCATCCAACGCTTCAACCTCGGCTATGGCAGTGCGGTCGCCGTCGTCCTCTTCATGATCACGCTGGTGTTCTCGCTCGGCTACCAACGCCTGGTCATGCGCCAGGACTACTCCGCCGAAGTGTTCTAGTGCGGGCAGTACAGAGGGACGACCATGGAATCTACACGGACGCTGAAAATGCTCACCCCCTTGCTCAACGAAAGAAGGCTGGCGCTGCTCATCCGCTACGCCGTCTTGATCCTGCTCACGGTCATTGTGGCCGGCCCGGTGCTCACCGCGGTGCTGGGCGGAATGCGCACCAATGGAGAATTTCTCTCCAGGCCCTTTGATCTGCCCCGGCAGGGCATTCAGTGGCAACACTATACCGCCGTCCTGAAGAGTTCGGAGTTCTGGCAAGCGACGCGCAACAGCTTCGTCATCACGGCGGGCATCACCGTTTTGAACGTCAGCCTGGCCAGTCTGCTGGCCTTCGTCTTCAGCCGGGTGTATTTCTTCGGGCGCGGACTGCTCTTCAACATCCTGTCAATCGGGCTGCTCTTCCCGATTGTGGTCGCCATCTTGCCCGTCTTCATTCAGATTCGCGACCTGGGGCTGATCAACAGTCTGTGGGGGGTCATCCTGCCCATGGTGGCCTTCGGTCTGCCGGGCAGTGTGGTGATCCTGCGGAGCTTCTTCATGGCGGTACCCATCGAATTGGAAGATGCCTCCTATATTGACGGCTGTTCCACCTTCGGCTTTTTCCGCTATATTCTGCTCCCGCTGTCGCGCCCGGCTCTCACGGCTGTAGCTACCCTGCAGGTGATCGTCGGCTGGAACGAGTACTTCCTGCCCCTGCTGGTTCTGAACGACCCCAACAAGTGGCCGCTCCCATTGGGGATCATGCGCTACCAGGGGCAGTATGGGACCGACTGGGCGCGGGTGATGGCCTACGTCACCATCCTGATCGTCCCGGCGCTGATCTTCTACGTCGTGGCAGAGAAATACATCGTCACCGGCCTGACCGGCGGAGAACTCAAGGGATGAGTGTTTCCATGAAGCACCTGATCACGCTGTCAACTCTTTGTGCCCTGCTGCTGCCTGCGCTGTACACTGCCTTCGCCCAGGGGACGCGCCCGGCTCCGGTGCCGCCGTCGCAAGGCGCATTCTTCACCGGTGAGTACCGCAACATGCTGAAGGAGTGGGGGCTGAGCGACGAGGAAATCCAGGCCCGCATCCAGGAGACCTGGCATCAGCTCTTCTACGGCGACGACGACACGGAACGGGTCTACTACCCCGTCGGCGACGATATGGCCTATATCCTGGACACTGGCTATGGCGACGTGCGCACCGAGGGTATGTCCTATGGCATGATGATCGCCGTCCAACTGGACAAAAAAGAGGAATTTGACCGGCTCTGGAAGTGGGCCAGGACCTACATGTACAACGAGAGCGGCGCGTACGCGGGCTACTTTGCCTGGCACTGCCGCCCCGACGGCACCAAGATCGATCAGAATCCCGCCTCCGATGGCGAAGAATGGTTCGTGATGGCGCTGTTCTTCGCGGCGGGCCGCTGGGGCAACGGGGAGGGCATCTTCAACTATCAGGCCGAAGCCAACGCCATCCTGCACACCATGCTGCACAAAGAAGACGACCCCCGCGCCGGTTCGACCAACATGTTCAACAAGGACAACAAGCTGGTGGTCTTCGTGCCAAGCTTTGGCCGCGAAAGCACGTTCACCGATCCATCATATCACCTGCCCCACTACTATGAGCTATGGGCGCGTTGGGCAGACAAAGACAACGACTTCTGGGCGGAAGCGGCAACTGCCAGCCGCGCCTTCCTGCGCAAAGCTGCCCACCCGGAGACTGGCCTGATGGCCAACTACACCACGTTCGACGGTGAACCCTATCCCCTCAGCAATTACGGCGAGTACTTCTATGCTGACGCCTGGCGGGTCGGGATGAACGTGGCCGTGGATTACGCCTGGTTCGCCGCCGACCCCTGGCAGATCGAACAGAGCAACCGCCTGCAGGCCTTCTTCTACAAACAGGGGATAGGCAGATACGCCGACAAATACCTGATTGACGGCAGCGAAGCGCTGTCGCCCTGGCATTCGGAGGGGCTGGTCGCCACCAATGCGGTTGCCAGCCTGGCTGCCACCGAGCCGATCGCCTGGGAGTTCATCGAAGAATTCTGGAACACGCCGCTCCCCACTGGCCAGTGGCGGTATTATAGCGGCCTGTTGTACCTGATGAGCCTGCTCCACCTGAGCGGACATTTCAGGATTTACGCTCCTGCGAGCTGAATAATCCCTCAGGAAGCGCTGTTCCTGAAGCAGCGGACAGGCTGGAGCAGACTTTCGCAGCATCCTCAACGTTGGCGTGCGTTGAGGATACTTACCCATAGGAGGAATCTCACGTGTCGCAAGCAACTGGCAGCAGGTTGCCCTACCAGGACCCGGCACGCCCGGTCGAGGAGCGCGTCAGCGATCTGCTGGCGCGGATGACTTTGGAAGAAAAGTGCGCCCAACTGGGTAGCCGGTGGGTCTTCGAGTTGCTGGAAAATCAGCGGTTCTCTCTACCCAAGGCCCGTCAGTTGCTAAGCCAGGGCATCGGGCAGATCACCCGCATCGGCGGCGCAAGCAATCTGGGGCCGAAAGACAGCGCCGAACTGGCCAATACCATTCAGTCGTTTCTGATCCGCGAGACACGGCTGGGCATCCCGGCTATGGTGCACGAAGAAAGCTGCGCGGGCTACATGGCCCTGGGCGCGACTTGCTTTCCGCAGGCCATTGGCATCGCCAGCACCTGGGACCCGCAAGCCGTGGAACAGATGGGCCAGGTCATCCGCGAACAGATGCGCGCTGTAGGCGCTCATCAGGCGCTGGCCCCCGTGCTCGACGTGACACGCGATCCGCGCTGGGGGCGCGTCGAGGAAACCTTTGGCGAAGACCCGTACCTGGTCGCCCGGCTGGGAACAGCCTACATCAAAGGCTTGCAGGGTCACAGCCTCCGCGAAGGGATCATCGCCACCGGCAAGCACTTCGTCGGCTACGGCAATTCTGAAGGCGGGCTGAACTGGGCACCGGCCCACATTCCGCACCGCGAATTGCTCGAAGTCTTCGTCGCACCCTTCGAAGCGGCGATCAAAGAAGCGGGTCTGTGGTCGGTGATGAACGCCTATCACGAACTCGATGGCGTCCCCTGCGGTGCGGCGGGCGAATTGTTCAACGACCTGTTGCGCGGACAGTTCGGCTTCGACGGCCTGGTCGTCTCCGACTACTTCGCCATCGATCAACTGCACAGCTACCATCACGTGGCCCGCGACAAGCAGGAAGCGGCCAGCCTGGCGCTCGGCGCGGGCATTGACATCGAGCTGCCCAGCACAGACTGTTTCGGGGAACCATTGCAACAAGCGGTGTGCGCAGGCAGGATCAGCGAAGAACTGATTGATACAGCCGTGCGGCGTGTGCTGAGAACCAAGTTCCTGCTGGGACTGTTCGAGCACCCCTACGTAGACGCAGGCCGGGCCATCGAGGTTTTCGACACGCCCGATCAACGTGCACTGGCGCATTCGCTGGCGCAGAAGTCCATCGTGCTGCTCAAGAACGAAAGCCAACTGCTGCCTCTACGCAAAGACCTGGCTTCCCTTGCTGTCATCGGCCCCAATGCCGACAGTGTGCGCAACCTGGTGGGCGACTACGCCTACATCGCGCACATCGAGTCGCTCATCGCGACCGCGCGCAGCAACCCCTTCGGCCAACCGTTGCCCGACAGAGTGGACCTGGTAGAACACTGGGTGCCGATGATCAGCGTGCTGGAAGGCATCCGGCGCAAGGTATCCCCGCAAACCCAGGTACATTACGCCAAGGGTTGCGATGTGCAGGGCGACTCGCGCGAAGGATTCGCTGAGGCAATAGCCGCCGCTCAGCAGGCAGAAGTCGCCGTGTTGGTGCTGGGTGGCAAATCCGGCCTGACCGCCGACTGCACCTGCGGCGAGGCACGCGACCGCGCCGACCTCGGTCTGCCCGGTGTGCAACAGGAACTGGTGCAGGCCATCTACGAGACGGGCACGCCCATCGTGGTGGTGCTCGTTGACGGGCGACCGCTGGCTCTGCCCTGGATCGCCGAACACATCCCCGCGGTGCTGCACGCCTGGTTGCCAGGCGAGGAAGGGGCAAATGCCATCGCCGACGTGCTCTTCGGCGATGGCACTCCCGGCGGCAAACTGCCGATCTCCATACCCCGCGCGGTCGGGCAGGTGCCGGTGTACTACAATCACAAGGTCTCCGGGGGACGCTCGCACTGGATGGGCGACTATGTGGAACTGAGCACCAAGCCGCTGTACCCCTTTGGGCATGGTCTCAGCTACACCCGTTTCAGCTACGACCATCTGACCGTTGCGCCGGCGCAGGTGCGCGCCGGTGACACAGTGACCATCGGCGTGACCGTCACCAATAGCGGCGATCGGCTCGGCGATGAAGTCGTCCAGCTATACACGCGCATTCCTGTGGCAAGCGTGACCCGCCCGGTCAAAGAGCTGAAAGGCTTTGCACGCCTCACACTCGCCCCCGGCGAAGCGAAGCGCGTCACCTTTCACCTGCCCGTCAACCTGCTTGGTTTCTATAACCGTTGCACGGAGTTTGTGATCGAGCCGGGCACCGTCGAAGTCATGATCGGCAGCTCGTCGGAAGACATCCGCGTCCAGGGTTCCTTTGAAATTACCGGTCAGACTACCGCCATCGGCTCGGCCAAGACGTTCTTTAGCGCGGTCGAGATTAGCTAACCCCTCTGGCTCCACCTTACCCAACGGTCGGGTGCAGAGCAAAAACGGCCTGGCGCTGTGCGTGTCCGCGACCCATGCTCACAGCGCCAGGCGCGTCGTTGGGGCGAGCACCCAGCGCAGCCCAGCCAGGTGCTTGACAGCCAGTTGAATTATACCCTATAATGAAATCAACTTATTGGGAGCGCTCCCATAACGGCGCTCGTAGAGTTTCTGCTTGAGGGTCTCGCTCGATGACGCCCTTTCGCCCCGGCAACAACCGCTCGTTGAACCTCGAGGATATCGCCGCCAAAGCCGGCGTCTCGCGTTCAACGGTCTCGCGCGTCATCAACAATTCGCCCAACGTCAGCGCGCAGACACGTCAGCGTGTGCTGGAAGTTATCGAGGCGGAGGGCTTTGCCCCCAACCCTGCCGCTCGCGCCCTGGTGACGCAACGCACGCAGGTCATCGGCGTGGTTATCCCTCAGATTCCCGCGGTCGTCTTCGAAGATGCCTACTACTTCCCCACCCTGCTGCAGGGCGTGTCGCGCGTCACCAGTCAGCACGACTACGCCATGTTGCTCTGGTTGGGGCAGTCGGATCAGGACGAAGAGCGCTTCTACAAGCGCATCGAGCGCAATCGTCTGATGGACGGGGTGATCCTGGCTTCCGCTCCCAGTGACGACCCCCTGATCGAGCACTTCCTGCGCACCGATACTCCCTTCGTGATGGTGGAGCGCGCCGAGCGTCACCGCAACCGTATCAGCTACGTCAGCGTGGACAACATCGCGGCGGCACAACAGGCCGTGACCCATCTGATCCACCTGGGACGGCGGCGCATTGGCACCATCACCGGTAAACTGGCCATTCCGGATGGTCGCGACCGCCTGGAAGGGTACCGCCGTGCTCTGTATGAAGCCGGTCTGCCTCTCGACCCGGCCCTGATCGTGGAAGGAGACTTCACCCACCGCTCCGGCTACGAGGGCATGAAACGTCTGCTGGAGCAGCGGGTAGATGCTCTGTTCGCCGCCAGCGATATCACAGCGCGCGGCGCATTGCTGGCGATGCAGGAAGCGGGCGTGTGCGTGCCCGATGACGTGGCTGTGGTGGGTTTCGACGACCTGGCCACCGCCACCCAGGTTACCCCCCCGCTAACCACCATCCGGCAACCGATCGAGGAAAAGGGCGCTCGCGCGGCAGAATTACTCATCCGCCTGATCGAAGGCTCGCTACGTGGGCCACAACAGATATTGCTGCCCACCCAATTGATCATCCGTCAGTCATGTGGAGCGAACAAAAGCACGCCCCGCACCTGACGGGCAGCCTGGAAGGAGCAACTGCCTATGCAATGATTGGTACCAAGAGATCGCGCTCACCCTTGTCGTCAACTGCCCATATTCTTAACGACGCAACACCATTCCTGGCGCAAGTGTTCACTCGTTCGTCCGACTAGATCATCCGAGGTTTTCAAGCAGGAGGTTTTCCAAAAATGTCTCGTAAAGCGTTGCGGCTGATCCCAGCCCTGGTTTTGGTGTTCGCTTTTGTGGTGGGAGCGCTCCCAACGAGCGCTCAGCAACCTGTCAAGGTCGTCTGGTTCATCGGTCTGGGTACTGGCGGACAGCCCGAACAGCAAGAAATGCAGAACAAGGTGGTCGAGCAGTTTAACGCCACCCATGATGATATCGAGCTGGAAATCGTCGTCGCCGACTACGATGTCGCCCGCGATACCCTCAGCACCCTGATCGCTTCCGGCGATAGCCCAGACATCGTCGGCCCGGTGGGCAACACGGGCGCGAATGCCTTCGCTGGCAACTGGCTCGACCTGGAACCGCTGGTGGAGAAGACCGGCTACGACCTCAGTCAGTTCCCGCAGGCTGCCGTGGACTTCTATCGCACGCCAGAAGGCTTGATCGGCCTGCCCTTCGCCACCTTCCCCTCGTTCCTGTGGTATCGTCCCGCCCTGTTCGACGAAGCCGGCCTGCCCTACCCGCCCGCGGCCTACGGCGAACCCTACGCCGACGGTGACCCCTGGGATATGGACAAACTGCGCGAAGTCGCCATGCAACTGACCGTTGACGCCAACGGCTACGACGCGACCGAGCCGGAATTCGACCCGGAGAACATCATGCAGTGGGGCTTCACCATTCAGTGGAGCGATCCGCTCGGCGTCCCGACCCTGTTCGGCGCTGGTCACGTCTATGACGGTCAGGGCAATGCCGTCATGCCGGAGCATTTCCGCACGGCCTGGAAGTGGATTTATGACGGCATCTGGAAGGATCACTTCATGCCCAACGATGCGCAGGTCGGCAGCGATCTGCTGGGCGCGGGCAACCCCTTCGCCTCTGGCAACGTCGCCATGGCCACCACGCACCTGTGGTACACCTGCTGCATCGCCGACACCGAATGGCAGGCCGCGGCCATCCCGTCGTACAATGGCAAAGTGACGGCCAAGCTGCACGCGGACACCTTCCGTATCCTCAAGACCAGCAAGAATCCGGAAGCGGCCTTCGAGGTGCTCACTTACCTGATCGGTGAAGCGTCGCTCGATCTGCTCTCGGTCTACGGCGGTATGCCCGCCCGCGAGACAGACCGCGCTGCGTTCTTCGAGGGTCTGAACCAGAAGTACACGCAGGGCGTCAACTGGCAGGTGGTGATGGATAGCCTCAACTATCCGGACATCCCCAGCCACGAGTCCTGGATGCCCAACTTCAACAAGGCTCAAGACCTGCTGAAGAACTTTGTCACGCTCTATGGCAGCACGCCTGGTCTGGATATGGACGCCGAACTCGACAAGCTGGTTGCCGACTTGCAGGCCATCTTCGACGAAGTGAAATAGCGCGCCACCAGACTCGCTCACGCAGGTGGGGGGGCAGCGTGCTCCGCCGTTGTCCCCCCACCCCCCTCTCATCGTCTGGCGTGTATGCCTGTACCAGGGAGCGGACCCCACTATGACTGCAGGTGAAACCACCACTGTCCAAAAGAAGATCATCAGTCCCAAAAGCCACTCGTTGCAGCGCCAACAACAACTCTGGGGATGGCTCTTTCTCTCCCCCTGGATTTTCGGTTTCTTTGTCTTCACCGCTCTGCCAATGGTGGCGTCGTTGCTCTTTTCTTTCACCAACTTTCAACTCACCCACCCCGAAGACATTCAATTTGTGGGCCTGGACAATTACGCTCGCCTGCACACCGACCCTCGTGTGAGCGAATCGCTATGGGCGACGATCAAGTTCTCGCTGATCGCCCTGCCGCTGGCGATCAGTCTACCCATCGGGCTGGCGTCGTTGCTCAATTCCAGGCATTTGCTGGGCAAAAGTCTCTTTCGGACTCTGTTCTATATGCCTTATATAGTTCCGGTTGTCTCGGCGGTATATATCTGGTCAGGTGTGCTAAACCCGGAAACTGGCTGGATCAATCGCATCCTGGAAGAATTCCTCGGCATCAAAGGCCCCGACTGGCTCAACAGCACCACCTGGATTTACCCGGCGCTCAACATCATCGGTCTGTGGGGCATTGGCAACGCCATGCTCTACACCCTGGCGGCCATGCAGGGCGTGCCCACCGAACTCTACGAGGCGGCGCGCGTTGACGGGGCAGGCTGGCTGAGCGCCTTCCGCCATATCACCCTGCCCATGATTTCGCCAGTCATCTTCTACAACCTGGTGCTGAGCGTGATCGGGCTGTTCCGTTACTTTGAAATTCCCTACATCCTCAAGTCCGGCACGGGCAACCCTGCCGGGGCGACGATGTTCTTCAACATCCATCTCTATAAGACGGCGTTTACCTTCCAGGACATGGGCTATGGCGCGACGCTGGCCTGGCTGCTGTTCGCCATGGCATTCGCTGCGACGTTGCTGCTCTTCCTGAGTGCTCGCTATTGGGTCTACTATGCGGCAGGGGAGACGTTCTGAGATGGCCACGCACACAGCCTACGCCCGGTCGGTGCTTGCCTCACCGTATTTCACCAAACAACTGCGCAGGTTCACCGCGGTCTCGCTGGTCACATTGTTCGCCTTCATCCTGTTGTCGGCCTTTCTCACGCCGTTCGCCTATGGTTTTGTCACCGCGTTCAAGGACAAAGAACAGATCGTGCGCAGCGCCAAGGGATCGATCCTGCCGATGGATCCCGTGCGCTACCGCTATCCCACCTTTGAATACGACGGCGAAACGCGCGAAGTCTACGAAGTAGTGATAGAAGGCGAGACGCAGCAGTGGGCGCTGATCGGTCGCAATGAGGTCTCCGGCCAGAGCACCTTTGTCAACATTGCGCAGCCCGACGAACCGA
>CAKZOB010000068.1 GCA_937135955.1 uncultured Anaerolineales bacterium
GAGGCCGCTGCCGCATTGGCGGGTGCGCTGGGCGATGCCGGAAACGTGACACTGGTAGTCAGCGCCTACGACTATGTGGACGCTGCCGAGGTTGATCCGCTGATCCTCGCCCTGGTACCGCAGTTGCCGGAAGGCGTGCGTCTGATTCTGAGCACCCGTCAACTGCCTATCGCGCTGCTCAAAGCACCCGCGCTGCATTCGCGCATCGCGCTGGTGCCCGTCAATCCCCACAAGATGATCCTGGACTACGCGCAGCCTACCGACAAGAAAATCCTGGAAGTGCGCGCCCTGGGGCCAGGTCGGGTGTTGATTGACGGACGCCTCATTGATCACTGGGATGGTGTCTTGCCGCGCACGTTGTTCTTCTATTTCGTAGATCGCGGCATGACCACCCGCGACGAGATCTTCCACACCTTCTGGCCAGCGCTCAGCACCCGCGAGGCGACCAACGTCTTTCACGTCACCAAGCGCAAGATCAGCGAGATTCTGGGCACCGACCTGACTGTCTATTGGTCTGGCTTCTACCGCATCTCTCCGGAACTTGAGTTGCACTACGACGTGGTCAAATTTGCCGAAGCCGTGCAGAATGCCGCTGTCGCCGAGGACGACGAAGCGCTACAGTTGCTGCACAATGCCATTGACCTGTATCGCGGCCCGTTCCTGAGCACCATTGAACAGCCCTGGATCGAACAGCGACGTGCTGAGCTGGCTTCCAACTACGCCGAAGCGTTGGCGGTGCTGGCGCGGCTCTATGCCAACCGGCAAAGTCCGCAAGAGGCCCTGGGCTATTTCCTGCGCGCCGCTGCCACCAACCCACAGCGCGAAGACCTGGTGCGTCACATCATGGAGCTATATTACGGGATGGGCCGGCCAGCAGACGCGCTGCAAGCCTACGAGCGACTCAAAAAAGAATTGCAGCAGACGCTGGGAGTTTCACCCGGCCCCCAAACCGAGAAGCTGGCCGAGACTATTCGCGCCAGCCTGTGACAGGGGGAGCGCCAGCAGCGCCCCGCCGTCCGTCACTATGGGCTATCAGTGTTATTAGCGACCGTCGTCGTCTCCGTTGGGAGAGCAGAAAGCGCAATGCGTGGCTCCAGGCGCACCACAGCGCTTACCACCTCGTTGGCCCGCGACATCGAGATGATGTAGTCGCCTTTGGTGCTGCGCCCTGCCTGCGGAGCCAGGCCCAGGCGCATAGACTTAGCCCGACCCCGGTTGGTCACCACCACAATCGTGTCATCAGGACGCCCCACTGTCGCCGCAGCCAGCCCCTGCGCATCCTTGGGCAGTTTCATAGTGATCACGCCCTGTCCGCCGCGTCCCTGCACTGGGTATTCGACAACCGGCGTGCTCTTGGCCACACCCGTGTCGGTGCACACCCACACGTTCGCCCGTTCGTCGGCCACGCCGACACCAACCACCCGATCGCGCTGACCAAGCAGCTTGACCGCTCGCATCCCTCCTGCGCCCAGACCAGTAGGACGCACCTGCTCAACCCCGAAGCGGATCGCCTGCCCCTGGGCAGTGACCAGCACAACCTGATCGCTCTCTGTCACATACCCCACCCAGACCAACCGATCGGTAGTTTCCACATCCATGAACTTAAACGGTTTGGCCATCAGCCCTGGCAGGTCTTCCAGGCGCAGACGTTTGATCTCGCCCAACGTAGTGACAGCTACCAGATACCCCTCCTCCAGGCCCGGCGGCAGAGACAAGGCACAACTGAGCACGTCCGCCTCGCCCAACGCGCACAGACTGGTATAGGCAGCGCCCTGCTGCGGATCATCGCTCTGCGGCAGCAGTTTGACCGGCACGGTCGCACACATGCCCTCGGCGGTGAAGAGATAAAGCGTGTGCGTTGTGTTGCTCGCCAACATCGCCAATGGCGCATCTTTGGTCTCAGCCGTAATGCGCGGCGCAGCGTCAGCGAAGGTCCTGCTGAGCAGACCGCCGGTAGTCAGCGTGACCCACGTATCTTCGTTCGGCCCCAGAAAATCCGCTGCTTTCACATCGCCCGCTGCGCCAGTGTGAATCACCGTGCGACGCGGATCGGCATAACGATCGCGTATCACCCCTAGTTCGCGCGCCACTTCCATGCGCATCATCTTGGGGCTGCTCAGCAGCGCTTCCAGCATCTTGATCAACTGAAGCTTCTCTTTGTATTCCTCTTCGAGCTTGCGCCGCTCCAGGGCCGCCAATCGCCGCAACTGCATCTGCAGGATCGCCGTTGCCTGTGCGTCGCTGAGATGGAACCGCTTGCACAGGTTGGCATGGGCCGTCTCCACCGTCCGCGACCGCCGGATTGTATCAATCACCTCGTCCAGGTGATCGAGCGCTGTCAGCAGCCCTTCCAGGATATGCGCCCGTTCGCGCGCCTGCGCCAGGTCGAATTCGCTGCGCCGCCGCACGACTTCCAGGCGGTGTTCCAGATAGACCCGTAATGCCTGCTTCAGGCTCAAGCGACGCGGTTCGCCATCTACCAGCGCCAGAATGATGATGCTGAACGTGCTTTCCAGCGGTGTGTACTTGAACAGGTCGGCAATCACTTCCAGCGGGTCAGCGGTGCGCATCACGTCAATCACGATGCGCAGGCCGTTGCGATCGCTCTCATCACGCAGATCGGCGATGCCTTCGATCCGGCCCTCGCGCACCAGTTCAGCGATGCGCTCGATCAGGCTGGTCTTGTTGGTCTGGAAAGGAATCTCGCTGACGATGATCCGGCTGCGCCCGCGCCCCAGTTCTTCAACATGCAGCTTGGCCCGAATCTTGATCTTGCCACGTCCAGTAGCATAGGCCGCGCGAAGCTGATCTTCCTCAGAGCCATTGTCGTAGGTATAAACCACGCCGCCTGTCGGAAAATCTGGCCCTTTGATGAACTGCATCAGCTCCGGCACGCCGATCTGATCCATGTTCTCCCAGTTTTCGAGCAGGTAGATCAGCGCATTGCACACCTCGCCCAGGTTGTGCGGCGGGATGCTGGTAGACATTCCGACAGCAATCCCCGACGCGCCGTTGACCAGCAGGTTGGGAATGCTCGCCGGCAAGACTGACGGCTCGCGCAACGTCCCGTCGAAGTTGTCCGCAAAGTCAACCGTGTTGCGCTCAATATCTACCAACAACTCCTGACCCAGCGCAGTGATCCGCGCCTCTGTGTAACGCATGGCCGCCGGAGCATCACCGTCAATGCTGCCGAAGTTGCCCTGTCCGTCCACCAGCGTATAGCGCATGGCGAAGTCCTGGGCCATGCGCGTCATCGCCTCGTAGACAGCCATGTCGCCGTGCGGATGATATTTCCCCAGCACCTCGCCCACAATGCGAGCGCTCTTCTTGTACGGCGCGTCAGGGCGCAGTCCCATATCGTACATGGCGTACAGAATGCGGCGTTGCACCGGTTTGAGTCCGTCCCGCGCATCGGGGAGCGCCCGCGCCACGATCACGCTCATGGCGTAGTCCAGATAGGACTCTTGCAACTCCCGGTTGATGTCGCGTTGCCGAATCATGCCAATTTCCATGGCCGTCTCCTGTGCCGGAATACCTGCGCGGCTGTCAAACGCCGTGTAGTTTAAGAAATCGCCGTCCGTCTGTCAATTCATACTCGCTGGGCCAATCAGAACATGCGTTCTGATTATCATTATAGGGCACTTTTCCCAGCGTTGCCAGCCCCTATTCTGTTCCTGTACCTCCAGGCGATTCTGCACAGATAGAGAATTTCCCCCTCTTCGGCAAAACGAGGTATTGTCACCCACACTGCCGTATAGGGAGTCATTTACCATGCCAGACTTCGCGCATGGACTGCGCATTAGTTGCGGAGACAGGCTGATTGATGTGATCCACATCTGGAGTTACCGCCTCAGCCTGGAAGAAGACCCCGATCTGCTCATCGCCTGCCTGGAAGACATATTGCCGGAGCTGTTGCGCCTCCTGCAAGACGATCAGACCGACATCGGCCTGCGCGGTGTGATAGCCGAAGCACTCGCCGTTTTCAGCGTCACCATAGAGGCCCGATCCGCAGCACTGAGACGCGCCCAAGACAGCCGTCTGGCCCGCCTGACCGAACTGCGCACGATCATCATCGACGGCCTTCAACAGTGCTTGGACTACAAGACCGCTGTATCTGGCCTAGTGGCAATTGCTAAAGCCCTGTCTGCCCTGACCATGACTCCTGATGTGCAGACGCTGGCCCAGCGAGTTCGCGCCATCCCTTCTCCAGCCGTGCACAGAAACCTGCCGCCTCACCTGCGCTCACAGCCTGGTACTCACAAAGCAGCAGAGCCATAGGCGCATTTCCTCGGGTGCGTGACGCCTGCACCGCTCTTGTGCTAGACTTTCTGACATGAACAAACACCATTCCCTGGCCATCTTACTATCGCTTGTATTGCTGGGGCTGGCCGGATTGACTGCCTGCGGCGAAGAAAAACCGGTGCCTGTCTATGTCACCCCGACTCCGCAGCCGTCGCCCACCGATACCGTCATCCCGCCGACTGCGCCGCCAGATACGCCGGCCCCCAGCGCCACGCCTGTTGCAATCGCTGCTGGGCCAACAGCCACCTCCACGCTGCCTGGCCCGCCGCTGCCTTTTGGCCCCATCGTAGCACCCACCACGCCAGCCTCGCCGCCCCCCACCAGCACGCCCCCCGGCCCCACTCCGGTCGTTCCCTTCGGCCCGATCGTCGGCCCAGGGCATACGCTGGTGCCCACCGAGACCGCTTTGCCGCCCACACTCGGCCCAGTCCTCATCCCGACATCAATCGCCAGTCCGCCCGGCGTTGCTCTGCGCCGCGATCTGCTAGGGGTGCAGATACACCCTCACATTGACAGCCGCGAGTTCGATCGCGTGCTGGCCTATGCTCAGGGCCTGGGTGTGTCCTGGATTAAGGTTCAGTTCAACTGGTCCGTCCTGGAGTCCGCACCCGGTCAGTTCACCGAGTTATTCTTCATGCTGCGGCAGTATGTTCAGCAGGCGCACAATCGGGGCTTCCGTGTGTTGGTCAGCGTCGCCAAAGCGCCGGGTTGGTCGCGCACGCCCGACCCCGACGGTGTGCTGCGCGAGGACGGCCCGCCCAACGACCCGCAGATGCTGGCCAGTTTCCTCACCAATGCCCTCAACACTATTGGGCGCGATGCCACCGGCGCTCCGTACGTGAGCGCGGTTGAGGTGTGGAACGAGCCGAACCTGCAGCGCGAATGGTACGGGCAGCCGCTCACCGGCGAAAGCTATATGCGCTATTTCCGCCCCGCCTACACAGCGATCCGGCAATTCTCCCCGCAGACCGTGATCATCACCGCTGGGCCGGCCCCTACCGGCGATTCGCACTGGTCAACCAACGACCGCACCTGGCTGCAGCAGCTCTACAACGTGGGCCTGGCGCAGTACGGGGCCGATGTGGCCGTCGGCATTCACCCCTACGGCTGGGCCAACCCGCCAGACGCCCGTTGTTGTCACAACCCCAGCCGCGGCTGGGACGATCAGCCGCAGTTCTTCTTTCTCGATACCATCGAGCAATACCGCCAGATCATGATCGCCAACGGGCACAGCGCCGCGCAACTGTGGCCGACCGAATTCGGCTGGGCCACCTTCGATGGGATGCGCACGAGCGCCGGTGTCCGTCCCGCCGACCCGCCCGACACGCCCTATTTTGGCTTCATCACGCAGTGGCAGCAGGCCGACTACACGCTGCGCGCCTTGTACCTGGCGCAGGAACGCGATTATCTGGGGCCAATGTTCCTGTGGAATCTCAACTTTGCCACCATCCCCGGCGCGGTAGACTACAGCGATCCCCAGACCGCTTACGGCATTCTGGATAGCACCTGGCAGCCGCGCCCCGTCTACAACCTGATCCAGCAGGCCCCCAAACAGTGACCGTGCCAAGAAAAAGCACCCGCTGCCCCAACCGACAGCGGGTGCTTTTTACTCCGCTCAGGATATCTCAGTCCTGCACCAGGGTCAGGCTGAACGTACCCTGCGTGCCGCCGAAGTTCAGCCCGTAGTGAGTGGCGATGATGTAATACGTGCCCGACGACGCCAGCGTCGCTTCCTCGATCACCGAATTGGGGTTTTCCCCAGGGATTACGTCATCGTTGTAGTTTACCTGGATTCCCTCCGGCGAGATCAGGAAGAGCGCCGGGTCGAGGGTGCCGCCAGTCGCCTCCATGCCGATGGTGACGATGTCTCCCTGCTGCCCTTCGAAGGAATACACAACGAAGCGGCGCTGATCGGTAATGCTGCCCGACACCGTCTGCCCATAGCTAATCGGGATGGCGCTGCCCAGGGCCGTCTGGTAATTGAGCGTGCTCGCATTCGTCATCGAGAAGAAACCGCCCGGCCCGGCGATGGCCGTACCATCCGGCGCGACCGTGAAGGTGATCATATAGCGTGCGTCTGGGCTGATCGGCTGTGAGGTGTTGATCACTGACTGCCCCTGCACGTTCACCGATAGCCCAAAGTTGACCGGCGTGTTGTCGTTACAGGTGTTCTGATACCACACCTCGACTTCGTACACGCCCGGCAACAGGCGGTTGAGCGGCCAGTAAATGTACGATACGGGCGAAGTCGTCGTGTCCACACAACCCACGTTGCCATCCGCCGCCAAGACACCCCCACTGGTGATCACCGGCACGTCATCGTACACCGAATCCCCGTTGGGATCGCGCACCAGCAGTTGCAGGTCAGCGTTGGTCGTCCATTCCAGCTTGATTTCGATGGAACCCTGCGGCAGAGCCACCCCCGCTGCAGCCTCTGGAGTGGCGGTGGTGGGGGTCGGCGTGCCCGCTGCCGTCTCAGTAGCCGTCAGCGTCAACGTATACTCCCCTTCCGTGCCGCCGATGGTTAACGCATAGCGCGTCGCCAGGATGGTGTACGTGCCGTCCACGACCAGATTGCGGCTAATACGCGAGTCCGTCGTGTCCGCAGCGTCATCGTTGCTGGCCAGAGGCGTCCTATCCGGGCCGAGCAAAACCAGATAGGTGTCCAGGCTGCCAGATTGCGCGCGCATATCAATATCCACTGTGGTGCCCGCCGTGCCCTCGAAGGAGTAGGCCTGGGCTGGGCTGCTGTTGGTGATCACACCGGACACGGTGCTGCCTACCGCAATGGGATCGGCGGTGTTGATTTGATTGGCGAAGACTGCCAGATCAAGGCCAGCGTTGACGCCACCATTGACCAGCGTCCATTCGGCGTTGACATCCAGTTCCAGACGGGCCAGATACTCCTGGCCAGGGTTGAGCGTCCCGCTAAGGCTCTTGGGATCATCTCCGTTCACAGACGCGGAGAGGGTGAACTGCTGCGACCCAATCGTGCCACAGGCGTTCGTGTAATAGATGATGACCTCGTAGCTGCCCGCGGGCACCGTACCGGCAGGCCAGGCAATGGTTTCTGTGGGAGTATTGGCCGTTGCCGCGTCGCAGTTGGCGTTCACGTCCGCATCGAGCACACCGCCGCTGGGCGCGCCGGGGCTGAAGCGCTGCACCGTCCCGCCCACCGGGTCACGGACTTCGAGATTGAGGTCAACCGCGGCATTCCAGCTCAGCTCAAAGACAATGCCACCGCTGCCCAGCGTCACCGTCTGTCCGCCCACCTGCTGAATGCCGCTCAGTTGCAGAGTGAACGAGCCGCTGGCGGTGCCCTCTGCCCCACTGCCGCGCATCACCCAGATATAGAACGTGCCTGAACTGGGCAGTGCAATATCGGCCAGGGCAGCCGTCGTGGCCGACTCCAGATCGAGGTCTTGGGCAATGACCGAGCCACGCTCGTCCGTGATCAACACCACCGGAGCCAGGTCGGCCACTTCCGTCGTCACGTCTACCGTGATGGTGTCCCCCGCGCTGCCCTCCAGGCTGTACACCTGCACGAACCGGTCAGCGCTCAGCGTGCCCGTCACAATGTCGCCCACCGTGATCGGGCGTCCTGCGTTGCCCTGCGCTGCTGCGGGCACCACCACCGCCAGGGCCAGCGCCAGCACCAGCACGCCCCAGGCTACAAGGCTGGCTCCGCGACTCCACACGCAAAAAGAGGGTTTTCCGTCCATCATAGTCAACATCACTCCTCAATGACGGGCGACAGCAGAGCACTGCCGCTCACATGCCCTTCCAGTGTAGCCAATCGGCCCGGCAAAGGCAAAGGTTTGTCGCCCTGATTGTCCGCCTCATTGCCCAGTCGTAGGGAAGACGCCCAGAAAAGCCAAAGGGACGCAGAACAGATCAGCCCGGCCTGACCGGCTGTGGCGTTGCCGCCTGCTCGTACCCCAACACGACAAAGTTGGTAGTGCCCGCTTTCACCGTGATAGTGCGCATCACACGCCGCCCGTCCACCATCACGCTGATCTCATATTCACCTTCGGGCACGTCGCCAAAGACGAAGTTCTCCTGCCAGCCAGGATCGGGTATCACGTGCCAGTCGCGCCGCTGACCGGGCTGTTTGGGCTGAATATAGGTCGTGGTCGTCTGCACCACCCGCCCGCGGCGGCTCAGCGTGACCGTGATGTCCTCGACCATCCGCCCATCGGAACCAGTCACCCGCCCGGCCACCACCCCATGCCCCAAATAGGGAGCAATCCACAACAGAGGGTTGTACACCGAGAAATACTTGTTCTCTCCCAGGCGGACTTCCATGTGCACATGTGGCCCGCTGACATCGCCTGTGCCGCCAATCAGACCAATAATATCACCCGCTTCTACATGTTGCCTCTCTTCGACCAGAACGGCGGCCATGTGTGCGTAGAGCGTGAAAATCTTCTGTCCGCGGAAACCGAAGTCGTGCTCGATGACCACCACATTGCCGTAGGCCGGGTACACGTCAATATCGCGTGTCTCCAACAATTCGCCACCGTTGCCCGCAAAGACCACCGTTCCCGCCCCGCCAGCCCGAATTGGTTCGCCCACCGGGTTCGGGATGTCTATGCCGTGATGCACACGCCACTGATTCTGTGGCCCGTCCGAGCCGAAGGTGTAATAGAACAGGCTGGCACTGTTGGCGCTGGCGTCCACCGGGCGCATCAACCAGAAATGATCGTTGGCGTGCGGGCTGAGCGGCACCTGTTCCGGCGGCGGCGCGAAACCCAATTCTTCGGGCGTCTCTGGCAACAGGACTCCGGTCGGGCTGGGGACAGGCGTCGGCCCGTCAACTTCCAGCGGCGGTTCGGTCGGGCGCGGTGTGACCGTTGGCCAGGGCGTCCCTTTGATCTCCACCGGCTGGAAAATGACCGCCTCCGTGACCGTAGGAGGCAACGTCGGCGGCACATAGGGTGACATGGCCAGGTCAGGCGTGGTGAACGGCGTGGCCGCAACCGCCAGTTGCGTCTCCAGCGCCACCTGCCAGTCGGCGGGTGGAGCATCGGCGGGAGTCACCGTCGCTGCTGGCACCGCCACCAGCACCGCCGGCTGACTGTTCTGCCATAGATACAGCCCCACCAGGCCAGCCAGCACCAGCACGATCAGCAATCCTTGCAGATGGCGGGTGTGTTCCATCAGGATTTCGCTCCCATAAAGCGACAGCGTCCAGCAGGTTGTGTATAGGATACGTTCATTGCTGGTCTGGCGGAATGGGCGTCGGCGTGCGGCGCACCACTGGTGTTGGGGTCTCAGTCGGCAGCGGTGGCGGCGGCGGAATCTGTGTGGCCGCGCTCAGGAATCCCTGCAACTCTTCCGGTGTATACAATTCCAACATGGCCGCTTCCCAACTGAGACCACCTGTCTTGACAAACGTCCAAAACTGAATTGCGCCGAAGTTGTATTGCCACGTGCGCTGAGCCGGTATGCGCTCCCAGCCGAAATCCTCGGCCAGTTGAGTCAGGTCTACGTAGTAGCCCGGCGGTGGCTGTGTCTTGAGCCGCCCGCCCTGCTCATAGTCGGTCACGTCACCGCTGGAGCGTGCCGCGAAGTCCCACGGCAGATCGCGCAATGGCTCACCTAGCGCGCCGTTTTGTGCTTCGGCCACCACCCGCACGAAGACTCGCCAGTACGTGCTGATTTCCTGATCCTCGCGCACCACTTCGATCGGCGCAGGTGCAGGATTGTAAACCAGGGTCCGGTCAATAGCGAAGGCGCGCCCCGTATAATGCCAGTTTTGACGTGGCTCGCCAGGATCGGGTGGGCGACCCTGCGGCCAGAATGCATCCTCCAGCGTGCCCAGGAAGTCGTAGCCCACCTTCTCCAGCACCTTGATCCGCAACGCCTCGAAAGAGTCGTTCACCCGGTCCGACAGATACGCCTGTGGCGCTTGCACATTGTTCAACGGGGCCAGGCCGTAGCGACCTGTTGCCTGCAACCGTTCGTTTTCCGTGTAGAGCGCCTGCACCGTAGGGTCGGGCGGCACCCCGCCGCTGGCCACCAGCGACGCCGGCAGTGCTGCCGCGTTCCAGTGTGGGTCAACCGCGCGATAGGGCAACGTGAGCGCGTCCGTCGCCGCCCCAAAGCTGCCCACTGTGCCGGTTATCAACTGACTGCGTTGCTGGTAATCGAGCGTGTATAGCACGCTGCCATCGTTGGGTGCCCAGGTCGGCATACGCCCTCGTCCCACCAGGATCGGCACCGCTTCAGGTTGCTGAGCGGGTTTGACGTACACCCCTTCGACGCCGTCCACCCGCGCTGTATAGGCAATGCTGCTGCCGTCGTGACTCCATGCCGGATGGTTCTCGTCCACATCGGGCGTATTGGTCAGGTTGATGGCGCGAGCATCGCCCCCGTCCGCATCCAGGCTCAGGATGAAGATATCGCGACTGCCCGCCCGCCAGCTAGTGAAAGCGATGTGCCGTCCCCCTGGCCCCCAATCCGGCTCGATGTCAGGCCCAGGGGTGAAGGTCGCGCGAAAAGCCCCTTCACGGGCAGCACGCTCCGGGTCGGAACTGATGATATAGATATCCAGGTCTTGCGTCTCGTCGTTGTAGCCCTCGTAGGCCAGGAACGCCCCGTCCGGACTCCAGGTCGGCGCTCCCTCGAACCCTGGCGTGTAGGTTAGGCGCGTTGTTGCCCCGGTGTCTACCCGCATGATGTACAGTTCCCAGTTGCCGTCACGATGGCTGGCGAACGCCAGGCGCGTGCCGTCTGGCGACCAAGCCGGATCGCGATCGTCAGCAGGGCTGTTGGTCAGGCGCAGAGGGCCGCTCTCGCCCACATTGATCACCCAGATATCATCCTGGCCGTTCTCGCGCAAGGTGAAGGCCACGCTGCCTCCTGCCCGCAGCGGGTCGGGCAGCGGAGTCGGCGTCGGCTCAGGAGTCGGGAACAAGGCTGTCGGGAGCGGGGTATCGGCTGCCTGCGGCCAGCCTCCGCCGCTTGCTGGGATTTCTTCTTCGTCCGTGCCCTGAACGATCAGCACTGCCAGCAGCACAAGCAGCAACAGGACAGTGAAGGCGCTGAGCGCCCGATTTTGCGCCAGCAGCGGGTCTTTCACCACGGCGGGCTTCAGTTCCGCTTCGGCAGCGCGCTGAGCCATCAACTCGCGCCGCCCGGTACGCACTGCTCCTGCCTCATAGGCCGCTTCAAGAGGAGGCCGCCCACGGCGGGCAATTCGCCCGGCGATCCCGCCTATTCCTACCATGACAGCGACAAGCGCCTGCAACACGGTAGTGACCGCCGCCAACAGGGCGCGCAGCAGGCTCGCCGTCTGGGCTACCAGCGCCATCGCCAGCCATGCACCCACGCGCAGGGCTGCATTGCCCAGCCGGTCGGTGACGCGAAACGCGCGAATCAGCATCGTCCAGCCCTAATGGTGTGTGCTACCCCGCCATGCACTGCGGCGATCTTCGCAGATGCCACGTGCGAATTCTACATCCACACCCGCGCCCAAGACAAACAGCTCTGGCTTTCATTCTCACCGCAGCAAGTCCGCCGCAAAAGCGCTCAGCGCCGCCGTGCCGCCCGTGTGCCAGAACAGCACGCGCTGCCCCACGCGAAACTCGCCGCTCCGCACCAGACCGATTAGTCCGGCCAGCGCGCGCCCTGTGTAAACCGGATCGACCAGAATCCCTTCGGAACGGGCTAGCAGCCGGATCGCCTCGCGCTCCTGTTCCGTCACCACGGCGTACCCCGCCCCGCAATAACGATCATTGACCAGCACCTGCGCCGGATCGGGTTCCCAGCCCAGCCCCAAGGTGCTCGCTCCGGCGCGCGCCAGCTCTGTCACTCGCGCAGCCAGCCTGTCCGCCGGCATATCCACGCTGATACCCAGGATACGGGTTGTCGCCAGTTGTCCGCCCAGGTGCGCTCCCAAGAGCAAGCCCGCCTGCGTGCCGCCCGAACTGCTCGCGAAGACATGGGCGTCGAACCACCCGCGCGGCTCGATCTGTCCTGCCACCTCGCGCATGGCGTCCACATACCCCAGCAGACCATGCGCATTCGAACCGCCATAGGGAATGACATAGGGACGGTGTCCGGCCTCGCGTAGCGCCCGTTCCACCTGCGCGATGGTTTCGGTGTACGGGGCGCGCTCTTCTGTCCAGTGAATCTCCGCCCCCAGCAAATGATCCAGCAACAGGTTGCCGCTCACTTCAGCCGGTGCCACTCCGCCGGGCGCATATAACACCAGATGCGCCGCCAGACCCAGACTGGCCGCGCCCGCTGCTGTCTGCCGGGCGTGATTGGACTGCGTAGACCCCGCCGTGATCACACAATCCGCGCCCGCCTCAACCGCCTGCGCCAACAAAAACTCCAGCTTGCGGACCTTGTTGCCCCCTGTGGCCAATCCCGTCTGGTCGTCACGTTTGATGAACAGCGCCGGGCCACCCAGGTAGGCGCTCAGGCGAGGCAATGGCTGAATCGGTGTGGGTAGAAATGCCAGCCGGACGCGCGGCATCCGGTCGAGCGCAGCAAATGGATCGTGAGCAATAGGCATAACTGAACCTCTCAAAGGGTGATCGCCTCAGCCAGGCTCAGTATACTGGTGGGCAGTCTGGGCTGCAATAATGGCGAGCGGAGGCATATTGGCCGACCAGGACTTTATGAATCACGTTTCTCTTCCCGCGCCGGACGAGCGCGGTGCGATCATTCTGCTCAGTGGCAATCGTCGTAGCGGCAAGACCACCGTTCTGCGGCGAGTACGGCAGACCGCTCAGTCTCAGGGGTTGAGCACAGGGGGGGTCCTGTCCGTCGCCCGTTTCCGCGCAACCGAAAAAGTGGGCATTGACGTCATGGACGCAGCGACCGGCGTCACGTTCCCTCTGGCGGTGACAGGCACCGCAGGCATCATTCACACAGGGCGCTACAGCTTCGACCCGGCAGGGATCGCCGCTGGCCTGCGCTTCGCCGAAGCCGGACACACCGCCGACATCTTCTTCGTGGACGAGCTAGGCCCGCTGGAACTGGAGCGTAACCAGGGCTGGGTCGGTGTGCTGCCACTGATTGCCGCCCGCGCCTTTGGCGTGGCTTTTGTCGTCGTCCGCCCGGAGCTGCTGGCGCTGGCCCGCGCCCGCCTGGGTCTTCCCGACACCGCGCCCCTGCTACTCGTTGAGCCGTCCACCCGTGACACCCTGGCCGACCGGTTATGCGCGTGGGTGCAGCAGCGTTCTCGTCGTTAATCCCTGCGTTTCGGGAAGATGATCACTGCTTCGCCACGCTCGCGTTTCTTGCGCTCTTCCTCGTCGAGATCGAGCGCCCCTTCCAGTATTGTGCTGATCAGGCCGACCAGCAACCCGCCCAACACTGCCCAGCCGAAGCCATCTACTTCAAAGCGCCCTCCAGCCAGCGCGTCAGTCACCAGCAGCAGAATGCCGTTGATGACCAGCGCGAACAGCCCCAGCGTCAGGATGATCAGCGGACAACTGATCACCCAGATCACAGGTTTGAGCACGGCGTTGACCAGCCCAAACACCAGCGCGACAACGACCAGCGTCCCTATCCGGTCGTCGCGGATGTGAATCCCTGGCAATACCGCTGCCGTTGCCGCCAACGCCACCGCGTTGACCACCAGCCGCAAGACGAATGTGCGCACGGGCGTTCCTTTCTGCGCAGCCTAGACCGCGCGCTCGAACCGACCAAAGTTGTAATAGGCCGCGCACGCCCCCTCAGCGGAGACCATCGGCGCGCCCAGCGGATGGCGCGGCGTGCACTCGCACCCAAAGGCGGGGCACTCGTTGGGCTTCAGCACACCCTTGAGCACATCACCCGCACGGCATAGCGGCGACTCTGTCGCATGAATGTGTGTCACGGCGAACCGTCGCGCCGCATCGAACGCCGCGTATTCCTCGCGCAGACGCCAGCCGCTCTGGGGGATCAACCCTATTCCACGCCAGTTGCGGTCGCACGGCTCAAAAACCGTGTTGATCAGGTCCATTGCTGGCCGGTTGCCACCCTCCACCACCACTCGCGCGTAGGCGTTTTCGACAACAGCCCGCCCCTCCTCCAACTGCCGCACGGCCATCAGGATACCCTGGACGATGTCCAGCGGCTCGAAGCCTGTGACCACCATCGGCACGCGGTATTTCTCGACCAGCGGGTGATATTCCCAGTAGCCCATCACCGCGCACACATGCCCGGCCAACAGAAACCCCTGCACGTCTACGTCCGGCGCGCTGAGCAATGCATCGAGCACTGGCGGCACCCGCACATGCGACACCAACATCGAGAAGTTGGCGATCCCCTGTTGCCGCGCCTGATAGATCGCCATGGCGTTGGCCGGGGCGGTCGTCTCGAAGCCAACGCCGAAGAAAACGACCTCTTTGTCCGGATTCTGGCGGGCAATATTCAGGCACTCCAGCGGCGAATAGACCACGCGCACGTCGCCGCCATTGGCCTTCACCTGAAACAGGTCGCGTCCAGAACCAGGCACACGCAGCATGTCACCGAAGGAGACCATGATCGTATCTGGCAGGCTGGCGATGGCGATTGCCTGATCGATCAACTCCAGCGGCGTCACACATACCGGGCACCCTGGCCCGTGAATCATGGTGATCTGCTCCGGCAGCAACTGATCAATGCCGTGCCGGATGATCGAATGTGTCTGCCCGCCGCATACTTCCATCAGCCGCCAGGGGCGCGTTGTCACCCGGTGAATCTCGTCCAGAACCTCGCGCACACGCCGGGCATCGCGGTATTCGGTGATGTATTTCATGCTGCCTGCCTCCCGTCGAACACGGCGCTACTGCACCGTTCCATCGCCTGTTTCGCCCAACTCTTCGTCCAGCAAGCCGATCTGATTGAATAGCTCCAGCGTCTTTTGGGCTTCGGCCTCGTCAATCAGGTTGAGGGCAAAGCCCACGTGCACGATGGTATAGTCGCCCACCTGCGCTTCTGGCACATAGGCCAGGCACGTCTCGCGCACCACCCCGCCGAAGTCCACCCTGCCCATCTTCAGGCCGTTCTGCTCGTAGATTTCGATGATTCTCCCAGGAATGCCCAGGCACATGGTCTCCGCCTCCATACTCACGAATTGCAGACGCTGTACGCAGCAATGGCCGCCTGACCCAGCGCCAAGCCGCCGTCATTGGGCGGCACCAACTGGTGTACCAACACCGTGAAGCCGTCCCGCTCCAGCCTTTGCCGCGCAGCGCGCAGCAGTGTGCTGTTCTGGAACACGCCCCCGCTCAATGCCACTGTTCCAATGCCCGTCTCAGCCCGCGCCAGCGCGCACACCGCGCCGATCATCTGCGCCACGCCGTTATGAAAACGTGCCGAGAGCACAGGCACTGCCACCCCCGCCCGCAGATCGCGCAGCAAGGCCGCGAAGAGCGGCGCGGGGTCAATCTCGAACCCTTCCCCTTGCGCTTGCTGAATCGCCAGAGGATAAGCAGCGCGTTCGTCGGGATCGGCTGCCACCTCCAGCCAGATCGCCGCCTGCGCCTCATACGTCACTTCCTGCAATACGCCGGTCAGCGCCGCCACCGCGTCGAACAGCCGCCCCATGCTGGAAGTGAGCGGCGCGTTGAGCCGTCGCTCCAGTTGCTGGCGCAGGATGGTCTTTTCCTGCGCCGACGCGGCACGGACTGGCGGGAGGTCGTCGTCCCAGGGCAGACCAGCGCTCCACAGATGAGCCAGCGCCATGCGGTAGGGGCGCAGCGTCGCCGCATCGCCCCCTGGCAAAGACACGTAGCGCAGATGGGCAAAGCGCCGGTACTCCCCATAGCCGCCGATCAGAATCTCACCGCCCCAGATCGCGCCATCCGGCCCCAGCCCCGTCCCGTCGAAAATCACCCCGATGACCGGCTGATCCGGTGCTACCTTATGCTCCGCCAGGCAACTGGCCAGATGCGCATGATGATGCTGCACTGCCAGGCGACGTTCCGGTCGGCGCAAGGCATAGCGCGTCGCCAGATAGTCCGGATGCAGATCGTGCGCGATCACCTCCGGCTGCACACGGAAGAGCCGCTCCAGATGCGCGATGCTGTGCTCATAGGAACGCAGCGCCTCGTAATTGCTCAGGTCGCCGATGTGCTGGCTCATGAACGCGTACCGGTCGCGCACCAGGCAGAAAGTGTTTTTCAGTTCAGCGCCCGTCGCCAACAACGACGGCGCGTCGAACGGCAGAGGGATCGGATAGGGTGCATATCCCCGCGACCGGCGCAGGGGCATGATCCCATTCGCATCTGCCCGCACCACAGAATCATCGCAACGGATATGAATGTCCCGGTTGTGCAGCAGGAAGGCGTCGGCCAGCGCTCCCAACCGCTGTAGCGCGTCTTCGTTGTCGGTAGCGATCGGCTCCTCGCTGTAGTTACCGCTGGTCATCACCAGTGCGATCGGGAAGTCCGACGCGCGCTCCAGCAACAGATGGTGTAGCGGTGTATAGGGCAACATGACCCCCAGTTCACGCAGACCTGGTGCAACATCGGGCACAACTGGCCCGCCGGCTCGTAGGGGCAACAGCACAATCGGTCGCTCTGCCCCCTGTAGCACAGTCACCGCCTCCGCACTGACCTCACACACCGCCCGGACAGCGTCCAGGTCGGGCATCATCACTGCAAAAGGTTTGGCTGCCCGTCCCTTGCGCGCGCGGAGCGTCTGCACAGCTTGCGCGTTAGTCGCGTCGCACGCCAGATGAAAGCCGCCCACCCCTTTGATCGCCACAATGTATCCGGCCCGCAACAATGCTCGCGTCGCTGCGAGCGGGTCGGCAGGCAGGGCATCCCATCCCGCCGGTGTGCCCAGCGCCGGACTGGGCAACAATTCCAACTGCGGCCCACATACCGGACAGGCGTTGGGCTGCGCGTGAAAGCGGCGATCCAGCGGATCGTCATACTCTCGCTGGCACTGCGGGCACATGGTGAACGATGCCATGGTCGTCTGAGGCCGGTCATAGGGGATACCCCGAATGATCGTGAAGCGCGGCCCGCAGTTGGTGCAGTTGGTAAAAGGATAGCGGTAACGCCGGTCAGCCGGGTCGAAGACCTCGGCCAGGCAGTCATCGCATGTTGCTACATCGGGCGAGATCGGCTGATAGGCTCCCTCCACCGCCTGGCTGTGCTGAATCTCGAAGCGCGTGTAGCCGTTGGCAGGGATCGCCTGCACAGTCATCGCCTCAATGCGCGACAACGGCGGCGCTTCGGCGCGGATCGCAGCCACGAAGGCATCCAACGCCTCGCCTGTCCCCTCGACTTCGATCTCAACCCCTGCCGACGTGTTGCGCACCCAGCCACACAGACCATGGCGCAGCGCCAGCGTGTAGATAAAGGGACGAAAGCCAACGCCCTGCACCACACCGCTGATATGAATGCGCCGGGCGGATACATCAGAAGTGCTCACGCTATTTCGCCGCGCCTCGCCCATTGATCTGTGCGCGCAACCATGTCAGCCAGGCGTCGAATCCTTCGCCCGTGCGGCAGGAGATCGGCAAGAAAGTCACGCCGGGGTTGAGCGCCTCCACTCCGCGCCGGAAGTATTCCACGTCGAAGCCCATGTATTCCTGCAAGTCCATCTTGTTCAGCAGCAATACATCCGCCCCGCGGAACATCTGCGGATATTTGTAGGGTTTGTCATCGCCCTCTGGCACGCTGGCAATGACCACGTTGAGATGCACGCCCAGCTTGAACGCCGCCGGGCAGATCAGGTTGCCCACGTTCTCGATGATCAGCAGATCGAGCGCGTCCAGGTTCAGGGAAGGCAACGCCCGGTAGACCATGTTGGCGTCCAGATGACACTCGCCGCCCGTGTTGATCAGCGAGACAGGGATACCCATCCCCGCCAGTTCGCGCAGATCGAGGTCTACGATATCTCCGTCCATCACGCCGATGCGCACCTCGTCCATCAGTGCGCGCACCGTGCGCACGATCACGCTCGTCTTGCCTCCTCCGGGCGAGGCCATGAAATTAACCGCCAACACCCCTGCCTGATTGAGCCGGCGGTGCACTTCCTCGGCCAGTTGATCGTTAGCATTCAGGATGTTCTCTACGACCGGAATCTTGTTGCTCATACGTTTTCCTCAAGGGGTTTGCCCAGGGCCGGGCTGCGGCTCGGCCAGATCAACCTCAATGCTGTCCAGGTAGAACTCTTCCCCGCCCACCACACTCACCGCGAAACTGCCGCAAGCTGGGCACACGTAATCATTGCGGCCCAGCGCGAACTCATGACCACACTGCCGGCAACGCAGTTTCGCAGGGACACGCACAAAGTTGAGCCGCGCCTCCTGCGCGATTGTCCCTGCGCTGATGATGTCCCAGTAGAACTGCACCGAGTCATCAACAATGCTCGACAGCTCGCCGATCACCAGATTGATCTCGCGGATGCGCACCGCGCCCGCCTGCTGCGCGTGACGCAGGGCAATTTCCAGGATATTCTGCGTGACGCTCAGTTCATGCACTGGCACGCATCCTTTTTTCTAAACCAGCATCAAGTAAATCATAGCATGGACTGCCGGGGCTTCCAGGTGACAAAAGTGAGGTCGCTAAGGTGCTTTTGCGCGGAGTCTGGCGCATCGGCAGCGCCGCAAACCTCAGAACCCCTGGTAAATCCATTGCGGCGCGTTATCTGTGGTGACGATAATCACCAGCACCAGGATCGCGCACAGCAGCAGCGCAAACAGATTCTCGCGGCTGAAGATGTGCCTCAGCAAACTGCGGAACCAGGCCATCATCAGTCCCCTTCCTGAATACCGAGCACCTGCTCCATGAACTTCTTGCGGTTGGCGGCGCGCGCGATCTTCCCGCTGGAAGTCTTGAGCAGCCACTTCGGCCCCACCAGGTGCACATAGCGCGCCGTCACGTCGGTCGTCTGCACCACGCGGGCGCGAATTTCACGGACGATGCGCCCGTGCTCCTGGGGGTCTTGCGTGTCTACCTCGCAGACAACTGCAATGTCTTCTGTGCCCAGGTCTTCATTGGGCACACCGAAAGCCACCGTGCGCCCCGGATGCACCCCCTCGATATTGTTGATCGCATTCTCGATATCCTGGGGATAGATATTCTTGCCGCCGACGATGATCAGGTCTTTCTGCCGCCCAGTGATGTATAACTCTCCATCGGCCAGATATCCCAGATCGCCCGTGAAATACCACCCATCTTCCAATGCCTTGGCCGTCGCATCGGGGCGACGATAGTAGCCGCTGAGCATACAGTTGCTGCGCAGGGCCACCTCCCCCACATGACGCTCAGGCAGGTCACGGCGGGCAGCATCTACGATGCGAACTTCGGTGTGTGGGATCGGTCGCCCACACGAGACCATCACCACCGTCGGGCCATCGCTTCCGTCGGACGGGCGCGCGATCCCCTGCTCCATCAACGCTCTGCGGTCAATCACATCCAGGCGCGGGGGGATGCCCAATGCGCTTTGGGTGACGGCAAAAGTGTTCTCCGCCATGGCATAGCACGTCTGCAAGGCGCGCCCGTCCAGGCCATAGGGCGCGTAGAACTCACCAAAGAGAACATAGCTGTCGTGCCGCACCGGCTCAGAACAGTTGATCAATGCCCGCAGACTCGATAGATCAATCCCATCCAGCGCCACTTTGCGGACTCGCGTCGCCATGAAGTTGTAGGCGAAGTTCGGCAGCCAGCACAACGTACCCCGATAGTCACGAATCGCCCGCAGCAGCACCAACGGATCGCGCACCCAGTGGAAGGGCGAGATCAGCACCAGATGCACCCCCTGCACAATGGGCATGAGGAAACCAGCAATCAGCCCCATATCGTGATAAAGCGGCAGCCAGCTCACCACGACATCGTCCGGGCGCAGGTTGATCGCCGCACTGTAAGCCGCGATCTGATTCAACACCGCACCGTGTGCCAGCATCACCCCTTTCTGCAAGCCGGTGCTGCCAGACGAATGCTGCAAGAAAGCCGTATCCGTTGGCTGCGATGGCGCGCGCCCCAGGTAATCACTCAGGTTCCCCTCCGGCTCCAATTCCTCAATGTTCAGAATTGCGGCCAGGGTAGAAATTCCTGCCAGTCTCTCGCGCAGAGCGGGCAGCATGTCCGCATAGGTGATGACTGCCCGCACCTCCGAGAGCGTCACCAGTTGTCGCACGCTCTGGTAATAATGTTCTGGGTCGAGCTTAGGGGTCAGGAAGGGCATGATCGAGGGGATCGCCCCCAGCAACATCGCCCCCCAGAAAGCGTACAGCACCTCGCCACCGTGCTGCAGCACCAGCACCACCAGATCGCCCCGCTGCACGCCAACCTTTTCCAGCGCCCGCGCATAGCGGGCCGCCTGTTCAAAAAAGGCGCGACAGCCAATCGTCTGCGTCTCGTCGGGCTGAATGAGCGTGAGAGCAGTACGATCGGGTACGGTCTCAACCAGATGACGCGCGCAGGCGATCAGGGTATCTGGAATATGATCCAGGCGCACAGGCAGGGGAAACTCAAGAGGGGCAGTCGGGGTTATAGTCATCGGAATCAGGGCGCATTATAATCATCTGCGACGTTTCGCGCCGATTATAACCGGTTCCCAGGCGCTGCCCAGAGCAACCCTGGCAAACTGTCTGATACATTTTGCACGCGACCCTGGTCTGTCGTCCCAACCGGTTCAGCGCATGCTGTAGAATTTGCCCCGTCTCCTGCCAGTATCCTTAAGGCGAACTGTACCTTTGGTTTTTGGGCGAAAGCGTGTAAGCTAATTCCTGCGCCGAACTGGTGAATTGGGGGACGTAACCATGAGCCAGGAAGTCAGCGGCATCACCCAGACTCTCTCGCGCGAGCGCTGGAATCAGGCTCGCCGCAAGGCGTTCTGGCAGAAACTCTCCAGCTCGCTAGGGCTGAGCAAGCAGCCGGTCAATCTGCTGTCGTTCGAAGAGGTGCAGCACAAACTGCGCCTGACGCAGAGTTCCTACCGCGGTCTGCAGCAGGTCGAATTGGATAAGATCGTCGGCAGTGTCGGGCGCTACCACGACTTCACGCGCACCTTTCTCCCCCTCATCGAGGGTGATCGGGTACGCTGGCAGCGCATCGCCGAACTCCAGTACGAACAGGGTCTCCCCCCCATCGAACTGTACAAAGTCGGCGAAGCCTACTTCGTCAAAGACGGCAACCATCGCGTCTCCGTTGCCCGCGAGTTTGGGGCCAAGACCATCGAAGCCTATGTCTGGGAGTATGAGACGCCTGTCGGCGGTCTGTCTGTAACCGCCGGAGACGTTCTCGACGACCTCATCGTCAAAGCAGAATATCGCGCCTTCCTGGATCGCACCCGCCTCGATCTCAGCCATCCAGAGCAGAACATTGTCCTCACCGAGCCGGGCATGTACCCGGAACTGGAACTGGAAATCGAGCTTTACCGCCAGAATCTGGAGCGCATTGACGGCGAGCCGCATACCTATCAGCAGGCAGCGGCTGACTGGTACGAGATGGTCTATACCCTGGCGGTAGACATTATCCGCGAGTCCGGCGTCCTGGAGATTTTCCCTGGGCGCACCGAAGCCGATCTCTACGTCTGGGTGACGCGACACCGCAAAGAACTGGCCGAACAATATGGCGAGACACTACACCTGCGCGACGTAGTGGCTCGCATCGCCGAGCGCCGCCGACGCCCCGCCTTTTGGGAGCGCATTGTCCAGACGACCACCCGTTCGGTCAAGGCAGTGATGACTACCTTTGCTCCGCCGCCCAGCGCCGCCGAGGAATTCATCATCCCGCCCCGCGACGATGAGCCAATGGGGCGGCTGCTCGCCTCGTTACAGACTACTGAGCCAGAGATGACCTATCGTGGTGAGCGGGGTGAAGCCTGGCGAGCCTGGCGCAGCGCCCTGCGCGCCAAGGTTACAGAACTGCTTAACCTGAACTACGTGCCAGCAGATGGCGCGGCAATCGAGATTGTGGAATACACCACCGTCAGCGGCGTCGAGCGCACTAAGCTGTTGTTGCCAGCCGCCGATGGGTTATCCCTCCCGGCTTATCTGCTCGCTCCTGCTGACCGCGACGGCCCGCTGCCCGGTCTGATCGTCTTTCCCGGACACGGCACCATCCGCGAAACCGCGGGTCTGGAAACGGGCCTCCCTCAGGCCAACGCGCTGGCCCTGGCCCAGGTGGGCTATGTCGCGCTCACTTTCGAAGAGCGCGGCTTCGGTGAACTCGGTCAGGTGGATCACGAGGGGCTGGATAGCGCCGCGCGGCTGCTGGGCCGTACCTGGCTGACTATGATCCTGGAAGACGCCCTGCGCGCTCTAGACTACCTGCAAAGTCGTTCGGATGTGCAAGCCGACCGCTTGGGAGCCACCGGCCTGGGCCTGGGCGCGGGGTTGGCGCTCTACCTGGCCGCTCTGGACGAGCGGGTTCGCGCGACGGTCATCCAGAATTATGTGGGCGGCGGTATTGATGTGCTCGCTGTGCGCGGCCACGGCTGCGACTTCGTCCCTGGGCTGCGCCGCTATGCCGACTTCAGTGATATCGCCCGACTGATCGCTCCTCGCCCCGTGCTTTACGCTTACCCACGAGGACGAGCCACCACACGCATGGCCCGTATGTGGTTCGACCGCACTCGTCCGCTCTACGAAGCGTTTCGCTGCCCCGATCGAGTGCGTTTTGTCGAGCACGAAGCGGGCACGCGCTACCATTGTCCGCCTGCCCGTCAGTGGTTCGATCGCTGGCTGGTAGAGGAAGAAGATACCAGCGTCCTGCTGTGGGCCCCCAGAGAATGACCAGTAGGCGGTTAGATGGTCACCATTCGTCCGGCGTTGAGGACAAAGAGGGTCGCGCTATGCTCGTCGGCCTCGGCAGGTGTGGAACAGGTCTGGCGGATGAGTTGCAGCGCCTCGTCGAGCCGTCCCTCATCAACGCCCACCAACAACGTATCACTGCGCCGCCGCAGAAAACCTCCCAGGCTGCTGAACTCGGTCACCTGGAAACCAGCATCAAGCAGCCTGCGCAGCAGTGCATCGTGTTCTCTGCGAACCACCACGACGATCAGCTTGGTGCTCATGTCTGCTCGAAATGCTCCACGTCGAGCACGAATACCGTCGCGCCGCCCACTTCGACTTCCACGAATGCGCCCATCATGGCCGCCGATTCGACCAGGTTAGGGCCAGCAGGGATCAGGCGGGTACGGCGTTCACACGTCTGCCTGAGAATGCCGATCACTGCATCAACTGCCGTGTCGTCTACCCCACACAACAGAGTGGTGTTGCCCACTCTGAAGAAACCACCTGTGCTGGCCACGCGCGTCACCCGATAACCAGCCTGAGTCAGCGCGTTGATGGTGCGATCGGCGTCCTGATCCTGCACAACAGCGATAATCAACTTCATGGGCAAGGTCGCTCCTGTTCGCCCTACATTTTGTCATTACGATACCATATAACAGGCTCGGCTGACAATCTGATCTCCGCGCAGCGAAAGGGAACATCATGCGCTTCTCACAACCAGACCCCGCCCAAGGCCCGCTCTACCCCCAGGCGTTGGCCGTGCTGGAAGCAGCCCTGGCCGCCGCCGATCCAGCGCAGGCCGTCCACCGGGCGCTGCATCGCGAAGGGGATATCCTCTTCGTTGACGACCGCCCTTACGATCTGCGACAGTTTCGTCGCGTCCTGGTCGTCGGCGCGGGCAAGGCGACCGCTCCCATGGCCCATGCAGTCGAAGGTCTGCTGGGCGATCGTATTACCGCTGGCACGGTCACAGTCAAGTATGGCTATACCGCGCCCACGAGGGTGATTACCGTGCGCGAAGCCGGTCATCCTATCCCCGACGAAGCTGGCGTCGCCGCCACGCAAGCCATCGCGAACCTCCTGCACGACACCACCGCTGACGACCTGGTTCTGTGCCTGATCTCTGGCGGCGGCTCGGCCCTCATGCCCTTGCCTGTGCCGGGCGTCTCGCTGACCGATCTGCAGGCGCTCACCGAAGCTCTGTTGCGTTCTGGCGCGCCCATTCAGGCGCTGAATACTGTCCGCAAGCACCTGTCCCAGGTAGCCGGCGGACAACTGGCCCGGCTGGCCTATCCGGCCACCGTCGTTGCGTTGATCGTATCCGACGTAGTCGGCAGCCCGCTCGATGTGATCGCCTCTGGCCCCACCGTCGCCGATGAGTCCACCTTCGAGCAGGCGTGGCAGGTATTAGAACGCTACGGCGTGCTGGAACACATCTCCGCGCCGATCCATCAGCATCTGCAACGTGGTCTCTCCGGTGAGATTCCCGACACCCCCAAGCCCGGCGACCCAGCCCTGGCGCGCGTACATAACGTCATCGTCACCGACAACGCCCATGCCGCCGCTGCTGCAGTTGACAAAGCGACCGCCCTGGGTTTCAACGCCCTGCTGCTGACCACCTATCTGGAAGGCGAAGCGCGCGAGATCGGGCGGGTATTGGCAGCGCTCGCGAAGGAAATCGCCTGGCGCGGGCATCCTTTGCCGCCACCTGCCTGCCTCATCGCTGGCGGCGAGACGACGGTCACCGTGCGCGGCCAGGGTACGGGCGGGCGCAACCAGGAAGTAGCTCTATCCGCTGCCCTGGCCATCCAGGACTTGCCAGGAGTAGTGATCGCCAGCCTGGCCACCGACGGCACCGATGGCCCCACCGACGCCGCCGGGGGCCTGGTAGACGGCCTCACCATCGCCCGCGGTCAGGGGCGAGGCGCAGACCCCCTCGCCGCCCTGCGCGACAATGACGCCTATCATTTTCTGGAACGGGCGGGGGCGCTGCTGATCACCGGCCCCACCAATACCAACGTCAACGATCTGCTGGCTGTCTTCGTCGGCACTCCTGCCCAGAGTTGAGGCGCGTAGCCTAATAGCAGGGCAACCGTCACCAGCGTACTATGCAAGCACCGCTCGGCAGCAGTAGAATCGAGGTACATACAACAGGTCGGGCGCGACGTTCGACCTCAAACGAGACGGAGTAGCTACTCAAGGGAGGAGCGATGATGAAAACAGGAAGGCTGGCGCTGACCCTGGCGCTGGCACTCAGTCTGGCTGGCGTCGCCTTTGCTGCCCTGCAGGGAGTCGCGGTGCTGGCCCAGGGCGACCCAGGGCCAGGTCTGATCGTATACGCTTCAGATCGTTCCGGTAACTACGAGATTTACGTCCTCAATCCTCAGACGGGCTTGACCGCACAATTGACCAACGAGCCCGGCAACGATATCGAGCCGCAATGGTCGCCTGACGGGACGTTGATCGTCTTTGCCTCCGACCGCGACGGCGACTACGAGCTGTACGTGATAACCGCCGAAGGCGAAGACCTGCGTAAGCTGACCAACAACATGGCCGAAGACCGTCAGCCACGCTGGCAGCCAGATGGCGAGAACATTGTCTATGTCTCGGATGTCAATGGCCAGTGGGATCTTTACATGGTCTCGGCAGACGGGACCATCGTCCGTCAGCTCACCAACGATCCGGCTGACGAGCGCGGGCCTGGCGTACCCGGAACGGGCGTCCTGCCGCCAGTGGGCACGCCGACGACCGTCGTAATGCCGGTCACGCCGACGCCCATCCTGCCCGACGCAGTGGTCAACGCCAGCACGCTCAACGTGCGTGCCAACCCTGGAGAAGGAGCAACCATCCTCACCAAGATTCCGCAGGGCACGCAGCTACGTATTCTGGGACGCTACTTCGACAATACCTGGGTCCAGGTACAACTACCCAACGGCACAGTCGGTTGGGTCTATCGGCCTTTGCTCACCATCAATATTGATCTGACTACAGTGCCGGTGCTCAACGTGCAGTTCATCCCTCCGCCGCCCACCGCCACGCCAACGGCCACCGTCCCAGCCGTCCCGCAGACCTACATTGACTTCCGCGCCAGCGCCACGGTGATCAACAAGGGCCAGTGCGTGACCATCGCCTGGGATGTAGAGGGCATCAAGGAAGTGTACTATCAGGGCGTCGGGGTGACCGGTCACGAGAGCCGCCAGGAATGCCCGCAGGCCACCACCACCTATCACCTGCGCGTCATCCGGCTGGACAATGTGGAGGACAACCGCTACATCACTGTCACCGTTAACCCGTAAGCCGATCCTCTCTGCAGCATAAAGCCACACAGCCCCGTTCATCTTGAGCGGGGCTGTGCCTTTTCAGCGGGGAACGCTTCTGTCCATGGGAGACAAGGCCCCTCCGTTGGATAGCCGTCGTTGCCGCAACCGGCGGTAGCTATCCATATCGTCCCGTGCCAGCCGGTCGTCGCCCGGCGCGCCGCGCTGCAGATAGGTCAGGTGTCGGTTGAAATGCGCTTCAGCATAGTAAGGGTCTATGTGCAGCGCATAAGTGAAATCTGCAATGGCCTCGTCGAACATGCCCAGTTGCTTGTAGGCAATGCCGCGGTTGTGATACACGGCGGGGTCGTTGGGGTCGAGCTTCATAGCCTGATCGTAGTCGGCCAGGGCTGCATTGAGCCGCCCCAATTCCGAGTGCGCATTACCCCGGTTGTAGAAGGCCAGCGCGAAATCAGGCTTGAGCTGAATAGCGCGATTGTAGTCAGCGATCGCCTCTTCCAGTTGCCCCAACGCGTGCCTTGCAACGCCGCGATTGTGATATGCGGACGGGTTGTCCGGCAACAGACGCACTGCTTCGTCATAATCGGACAGCGCGCGCTCATAGTTGCCCATGGCGTAATACGTATCGGCCCGCGCCAGATAGGCCAACCCATCCGCTGGGTTCAGGCGCAACGCCTGATTGAGGTCTTCGATGGCAGGCGAGAAACTGCCCAGCGCGCTGTAAATCGTCCCGCGCCCGCGATACGCTTCGGCCAGCGAGTCGTCCAGGCGGATGGCCTGAATGTAGTCTTTCAGCGCGTCCTGCTCGCGGCCCAGAGCCTGATAGGTCTGCCCGCGCAGCAGGTAACTCCAGGCGTCCGCGGGGTTCAGCAGTATGGCGCGATCCAGGTCCTTGAGCGCTTCTTCGTATTTGCCCTGGCTGTAATAGATCGAGCCGCGCATGGCGTGCGCCGGCGTTCCATCGGGATCAAGCTCGATCGCGCGCGTGTAATCGGCCACTGCTTCGTCGGGCTTGCCCAGCAATTCGAACGTCAGGCCCCGGTCATAATAGGCCGCGGCTTTAGTCGGCGCGTGACGAATCGCTTCCGAAAATGCAACCAGGGCATGGGCATGTTTGCCCTGAATGCGCAACAGCAAGCCCTGGTTGTAATGCGCCTCGTAGTTGGAACCATCCAGGCGAATTGCCTCGGCGTAGTCTTCCAGCGCCCGCTCATAGTGACCGAGCTTGTGATAACACATGCCCCGGCTGAAATACATGGCGGCGTTGGTCGGGTCGAGGCTGAGCGCCCGGCTATACATCTTGATGGCGTTGGTATAGTCGAAATTGTCGAAAGCCGCGTTGCCCTGTTCGAACAACAGCAAAGCCGCCTGTGGGTCGCGCTGCGGAGCCTTGATCCGCGCCATCAACTGACGCAACGCACCGGCATAGTCGCGGCTGAAGTCCACCACCATCGCGTTTTCCAGTTGATACGGCACAGGCGTGTTGTCCAGGCTGGCAACGATGATCGGTTTGTTCAGCTTGCTGAAATGAATCCACTCGCTCTCCACTTCGTGCGACTCTTCAGCATAGCGCGACCAGACCAGGACCATGTGTGTAGCCCCAGCCAGCGCACGAGTGATCGCCTGGTTCCAGTGTTGCCCGTTGGCAATATCGCGCCGGTCGATCCACGCTCCCACGCCGAGCTTGTGCAGATCGTCATAGAGACGCAGCGCGAAAGCTTCGTCCGCATTGGCATAATTGATGAAGACCACGGTAGCCGCTTCTGTCATGCTGACCATTCCATTCTATCTCTGGCGACACCGGAGCCTGCTGCGTTGCGAGTCTGTTGCGCGCCGGCTACAGAGTCCCCCTGTCACACTGTAGCACAGACCTGAAAATCGGGCTAGAGCACGAAAATGCTGAAGAACAACTCTACGGCCTGGGCGATATCTCCCCACAGCAGCATCATCAACACCGCCAGCAGGATCAGCCCCACCCGCACCAGCACTTTTTTGGCATCATGGCTGACAAAGAGATGGTACCCCCACGAATTGACCGTCAGCGCGATTAGGGGCCGGTGCCGCGGCTCCCGCACGGGAGGCGAGCCATAAGAAAACAGCACGTCTCCATCGTATACGACTCGCTCTCGCTCATCCGCTGCGTCACGATGTGGACTGCGTGTCCGCTCTTCTTCTCGCCAGGGGGGCGTCCGCTCGCCGTTGCCGCGGGCCGTCCAATCAGATGCCGGCATATGTTCCGCCGGAGGTATTACCAGGTCGTCGGCTTCGATAATCTCTTCCTCCTCATCAGCCCGTGCCACATAGGGCGGCCAGGCCGATGACCTGCGACGAGGATCGCTGGGTAACAGGCTTGCTGAATCCATTGGCACCGCTCCTCGCCACTGGCGCTATCCCAACAGCGCAATGAGCGCACCGCACAGAATCGCCAGAGCCGCCAGCCATCCTCCTACCGCTGCTGGCACAACAGCGCGACGTGGACAGCCCGCTTGACAGATGCTCACGTTCCCGCGCGCGTCCACACAGACCTGCACCACCCCAGCGGTAGTCTTGGACGAGCCGCGTACTGGCTTGACGATCCCCACAGTCAGGTTTCGTTCGGCGAAAAAATCAATGGTCGCCAGGTAATGCCCATCAAAACCGCTGGCGACATCGATCACCCGTCGCCGCTGTTCCTGAGGCGACAGACAGGCAGAGGAAGCCTCCACCGGGGCTGCCTGCGCACGCTGATCTGTCGCAGGCGCGGTTTCCAACGTGTTCCGGTGAGCCAGAGCCACACGTCGACCCTGGCTACCCCGCATGGCCCTATCCTGCAACAGCCGTTCTCTGGCCGAAGCAGCCGAGCCTTCTGAAAGAAGTCCTGTAGCGAGACGACGGAATAAAACCATATGGCCCCCCACCAAATCATCTACCCGCTTACCGACTGAAACATCCCCAGGCAGCACATGCGCCTGCGGCATTCTGTGCCCGCCACCAGAGAAGCGCCTTCGCTGGCTGCTAGGTCAGCCTCTCTTGAGGATGCTCTGGCCCCTTCGTGGTGGGATGTGGAAAAGTCCCCCAATGACCCGCTGCTGCTCAAGCAACCAGGTAGGAGTTCATACCATTTTTGAACTTTGATCAAACCCAATTCCCACCTGATTTCTATTGTAGAGATTCTTGGTAGAAAGTCAATTAAGTCGAAGGTAGACAATATTTGCAGGGCTGTTGTCCGCTAACTCTCCGACAAACATCAAAAAAACAATCCGGCGGTGAGAGATGCCCGCTCACCGCCGGAGTTGTGCTCAGTGTGGCACGCCGTGCCAATGACTACTCCTCGTCAAAGTCGTCGAGTTCTTCCTCGTCTGCGACCGCCTCCAGGGACGATATTTCATCCTCGTCATCAACGACCGGGAAGGTGTCTTCTTCCTCGTCCTCGACCAGGTCTTCCTCTTCTTCCTCGACTTCTTCCTCTTCGTAGTCTTCGGCGATCTCGTCTTCTTCCAGTTCACCCAGCTCTGGCACGCGCTCTTCGTCCAGCAGTTCGTCGTCTTCCTCGTCCTCGTCCTCGGCAGCGGCACCGCTGAGCACGAACCTGGCCTCCAGTTCGTCCTTGTTGACGGCCATCTGCCGCTCCTGATAGGCCTGGAAACCCGTGCCCGCCGGAATGAGCTTGCCGATGATCACGTTTTCCTTCAGGCCGTAGAGCTTGTCTACCTTGCCTTCGATGGCGGCTCCGGCCAGCACTTTAATGGTGTGCTGGAAGCTCGACGCCGACAGGAAGCTCTCCGTCGAAAGCGCCGCCTTGGTGACGCCAAGCAACACCGGCACCGCCGACGCCGGCTCCTTGCCTTCGGCGATCAGGCGCTCGTTCATAGCCAGCAGGTCCAGCTTGTCCACCAGTTCGCCAGGCAGCAACTCGCTGTCACCGCTGCGCGTGATCTGCACCTTGCTCATCATCTTGCGGATGATGATCTCGAAGTGCTTATCGGCGATGTTCACGCCCTGGTTGCGGTAGACTTTCTGCAACTCGTTCAGCAGGTAGTGCTGTGCCGCTTCCTGACCCTGGATACGCAGGATACGGTGCGGGTTCTTGGAGCCTTCGGTGATCTGCTGCCCCGCCGACACCTGCATTCCATCGTACACGTCCTCCAGCAGACGCGCGTTCTGCGGGATTTCGTAGTCGCGGATGTCCTCGATCTCGTCGCGGACGTACAGCCGCCCGTCTTCGAAGTACACCTCGCCGACCATCTCGGTGACCAGGGTCTCCTCGCCTTCGGGAGACTCGGCCAGGGCCTGCCCTTCGCGCACGCGCTCGCCGTCCTGTACCAGGATCGTCCAGCCTTCGGGCACATCGTAAGCCTGGCTGATCACTTCGCTGTTGATCACGCGGGCAATGCGCACGCCTTCCTTGCGCAGCAGGCGCAGCGTGCCGCTGATGTCCACCACGACGGCTTCGCCCTTCGGTTTCTTGCGCGCTTCGAATAGCTCTTCCACGCGCGGCAGACCGCTGGTGATGTCACCGCCACCGGAGGCCACACCACCGGTGTGGAAGGTACGCAGGGTAAGCTGTGTGCCCGGCTCACCGATGGACTGCGCCGCCACAATACCCACCGCCGCGCCAACTTCCACCATTTCGCCGCGTCCCAGGTCGCGCCCATAGCACATCGCGCAGATGCCATGCACCAGCGCGCAGGTCATCGGGCTGCGCACGTAGGCGTATTCCACCATCTCCCGCTCCATCAGATCGGCGATGTCTTCGTCAATCATCTGATTGCGGTCAACGATGAGTTCCCCTGTCTTCGGGTGATAGACAGGTCGCGCCGCCACACGCCCTACCAGGCGCTCGCTGAAGGACTGCCCGGCCACGTCTACTTCGGGCAGCGGGACACCGCGCGCGTCCTGATTGTTGGGGTGCGCCGGGTTAGGAATGCGAATGCCCGCCTTGGTGCCGCAATCGTGCCGGTTGATGATCACGTCCTGCGCCACATCCACTAGACGGCGCGTCATATACCCCGCGTCTGCCGTGCGCAAGGCCGTGTCCGCCAGACCCTTACGCGCGCCATGGGTCGAGATGAAGTATTCCAGCGCTGTCAGGCCCATGCGGAAGTGACTCTTGATCGGCAGGTCAATGATGCGCCCCGACGGGTCGGCCATCAGACCGCGCATACCGGCAAGCTGCGTGATGGGGCCGAAACCGCCTTTGGTAGACCCCGACAGCGCCATCACCGCGATTGGCCCGAAAGGATCGAGCGTGTCGCTGATGACGTTCTTCAGCTCAGACTTGGCGCGGTTCCAGCTATCAATGGTGATCTGATAGCGCTCTTCTTCCGTCAGCAGACCGCGCCGGAAGTCGCGCTGTGCTGTCTCTACTGTTTGCTGTGCCTCGGCCAGGATCGTCTCGCGCTCAGCGGGAACGGTCAGGTCAGACACAGCGATCGTCGTGCCAGACACCGTCGCATAGTGGAAACCGATGTTCTTGATCGCGTCCACCACCTCGGTCGTGCGATCCGGGCCATAGCGCTGATAGACGCGCGCCACCAGCTTTTGCAGGCTCTTCTTGGAGAGCGTCTCCTGCACGAAGCGCATTTCGTCCGGCAGGATGCGGTTGAACAGCGCGCGCCCCACCGTCGTGATCTCCGGTTCCGGCTGCGGCGGGTGATTGGGATCGTCGTAGTAGTTGCCCAGCAAGATCGGCGTGTGCAGGTCAACTACGCCCAGGCCGTAGAGGTATTCCACCTCGTCCATGTCCACGACCAGCCGCCGCTCGTACAGGTTAGCCAGCACCAGCGGCAGGTCGGGGTTCTTGCGCAAAAACTGGTAGAACTCGTAGCCGTTGTGCACTGCTGCGTCGAACTCACCGTTGAGCAGCCCTTCGACAAGCTGATCGAACGCCTTGCGCTGCCGCCCATCTACGGTGATGTTCTTGAGCACCACCACCTCGTTGTGTAGATCAATCTCACGGCGCTCTACCTGGCGCAAGCCCGCCGAATTGTCCACCACGCCGATGCGGTACCCGCCGCGCTGCAGCGCTTCCCACGTGCGGAACTCGTCGGCCCGTTCGGCCAGGCAAATGATCTCTGCCGAGGGATCCATCGTCAGGTAATAGTTGCCCAGCACCATATCCTTGGCGGGTGCAACGACCGGCGAGCCATCGGCAGGCTTGAGCAGATTCTTGGTGCTCAGCATCAACTCACGGGCTTCCTGCACCGCCTTGTCGCTCAGGGGGACGTGCACCGCCATCTGGTCACCGTCGAAGTCAGCGTTGAAGGCCGCGCAGACCAGCGGGTGAATCTGGATCGCCTTACCCTCGACCAGCAGCGGCTCGAAAGCCTGAATGCCCAGACGGTGCAGCGTCGGCGCGCGGTTGAGCAACACCGGCCGCTCTTTGATCACTTCTTCGAGCACTTCCCAGACCTCTGGCCGTTCGCGCTCGATGATGCGCTTGGCCCCCTTGACGTTGCTGGCGTACTTGTATTGCACCAGCTTGCTGATCACGAAGGGGCGATAGAGTTCCAGCGCCATGATCTTGGGCAGGCCGCACTGATGCAGCTTGAGCTTGGGGCCGATGACGATCACCGAACGGCCCGAATAGTCCACGCGCTTGCCCAACAGATTGCGGCGGAAGCGGCCCTGCTTGCCCTTGAGCATATCGCTCAGCGACTTCAGTTCGCGCCGCCCACGACGGCTCAACGCCTTGCCGCGCTGACTGTTGTCAATCAGGCTATCCACCGCCTCCTGCAACATGCGCTTTTCGTTGCGCACGATCACGTCTGGCGCGCCCAGTTCAAGCAAGCGCTTCAGACGGTTGTTGCGGTTGATCACACGCCGGTACAGGTCGTTGAGGTCAGACGTGGCAAAACGCCCACCATCGAGTTGCACCATGGGGCGCAAATCGGGCGGGATCACTGGCAACACCGTCAGGATCATCCATTCGGGACGGTTGTTGCTCTTGATCAGGCTTTCGACCACGCGCAGGCGCTTGGTCGCTTTCTTACGGCGCTGCTTGCTGCGCGTCGTGCGCACTTCGTGCCACAGTTCTTCGCGCAGCTTCTCCAGGTCCATGTGCTTGAGAATTTCCAGGAACGCCTCAGCGCCCATCCCCGCCTTGAAGACCTGACCGTACTTCTGCTTCAACTCGCGGTAGCGCGGCTCGCCCAGGAACTGCAGCGGTTCCAGCGACAGCAACTCGTCGCGCGCCTCCGCATAGGCCGTGTGCAGACGTGCCAACCGTCGCTCAAGCTGCGACTGAATATCCTGAATTTCCTCTGCGGCTTCGCTGGTGCGCTCGTCTACCTGTGCGCCCAGCCGGTCGAGTTCGGCCTGACGGCGAGTCTCGATGTCTTCTTCGATCTGACTCAGCCGTTCCTTGGCCGCCTCCTGGATGGCAGGCAGCAGCTTGTTGGTGACGATGTCACCCTTGGCTGCGATGAGCACATCCGCCGCCTCGAAGACCAGATCGCTTTGTAGCACCTTGCCCAGTTGCGCCTCGATGCGCTCCTGCAGGCGCTGCGCCTCGCTCATCACCATCTCGGTCAGGCGGGCACGCTCCTCGTCGAGCTGCGCGTTGACCCGCTCGCGCATGGCTTCCAGGTCAACCAGGTCTTCTTCGCGCTCAGACCGCACCGCAGCCTGTTGACCTTCGAACTCGGCGCGAATCTGCGCTTCTTGCAGCGCCAGTTCCTCGTCCAGACGCTTGAGCGCCTTCTGCCGCGCTTCTTCGTCCACATGCGTGATCACGTACTGCGCGAAATACAGCACGCGATCCAGGTTGCGGCGGCTCACATCGAGCAGGATGCCCAGGTAGCTTGGCACGCGCCGCGTATACCACACGTGCGCCACTGGCGCGGCCAACTCGATATGTCCCAGCCGCTCGCGACGCACCGAAGAGCGCGTCACCTCGACGCCGCACTTATCGCAGACAATGCCCTTGTAGCGGACGTTCTTGTACTTGCCGCAATAACACTGGTAGTCCTTGGTGGGGCCGAAGATGGCCTCGCAGAACAACCCATCCTTTTCGGGACGCAGGCGGCGGTAGTTGATCGTCTCCGGCTTGGTAACCTCGCCGTACGACCAGGAGCGGATCTGTTCGGGAGATGCCAAACTGATACGCAGTGCGCTAAAGTCTTTCGCCTCCAAGGCGTGCCCTCCTGTGCGCTTCGGTTACGGGTCCTAAACTGGCGTGAGTGCGCTCACATGCAGATTCCGGGTGCAGTCATGTGCCGGCCAGCCCTTTCCGGCAACAAGCAAAAACAGCGCATGAAACGGTTGTTTCAGCGCTTCCCCATGTTATCCCGCATCATAGGCTGGGGTGAAATCCACTTCGCCGACCTGTTCCGCTCTACCCAACCTGCGGGTCAGTGCAGCAGGTTTCCTGTTGTACGTCAGATATACCAGAGAAACGTGCCGCGGTGATACTCTGCCTGATCCTCAGGCACCGCTTGTGGCGCGTGCCAAAGCCTAATTATAGCAGACTTATCGTGCTTGTTCAATGCCTTTTCCGCAGTTATACTTCCTGCGCTCCCTATTCACCATGCCCATCTGAGGAGTCTGCCAGTTCCATGAACGCGGAGATCGTCACCATCGGCACCGAGTTGCTGCTTGGCGAAATCGTTGACACGAATTCGGCCTACATCACCCGTCAGCTACGCGACATCGGTGTCAACGTCTATTATCTTACCACAGTAGGCGACAACAAAGAGCGTATCGCGGCAGCCATCCGCACCGCCCTGTCGCGCTCCGATGTGGTCATCACTACCGGCGGGCTTGGCCCTACGGTAGACGACATGACCCGCGAGGGTGTCGCCCTGGCCACCAACCGCCCGCTGGAATTTCGCCCCGACCTGTTTGAACAAATCCGCGAGCGCTTCGAGCAACTCGGCGCGCCGATGAGCGAAAACAACCGCGTGCAGGCATATATCCCCGCCGGAGCGATCCCCCTCACCAATCGCCTGGGTACCGCGCCGTGTTTCATCGTCGAAACAGAGCAAGGCACAGTGATCAGCCTGCCCGGTGTCCCCCGCGAGATGAAGGATATGCTCGCCCAGTCAGTGATCCCCTACCTGCGCGAACGCACGGGTGGCAAAGGTATCATCAAGGCCCGTGTCCTGCGCACCGCTGGCATTGGCGAAAGCATGATTGACGCGCAGATCGCCGACCTGGAAACCTGGAGCAATCCCACCGTCGGCCTAGCCGCCCACACCGGACAGACCGACATCCGCATCACCGCCCGCGCCGACACCGAGGCCGAGGCCGACGCGCTCATTGCCCAGGCGGAAGCAATCATTCGCGAGCGCCTGGGACGCTACATCTTCGGCACCGACCGCGACCAACTGGAAGATGTCTTCCTGGCCCTGCTGCGCGAACGCGGCCTGACCCTGGCAGTCAGCTACACTGGCCCCGCCGACGATTCCTTCGCTCGTCGTTTCCCTGCCAGCGACATCGTCTGCGCCCGTCTTTTCACTCCCACCTTGTCCGAGCTACTCACTCGCCTGGGCCTCGATCCCGATAGCCCGCCCGAAACGCTCGATTTCGGGCAACTCGCCCGCCTGGAAGCGCGACACGTGCTCCAGAGCACCGGCGCGCAGGTCACCATTGCCTATGTCACTGCCGACGTGGGCACTGGCATTGCCGCCGTAATGGGCGAAGGTGAGCGTGTCCGGCGCTACAAGTTTGGCGGCGCGCTTGTTGAAGCACCCGCCTGGGCCAGCACCTGGGCGATTGGCATGGCCTGGCAATTGGTGCGCGAGCAGCAGGCATGACTGATCCTGCCATCCCCGCCTGGCTGACTCTCGCCCTCAGGTTGGCAGACGCTGGCCTGATCCAGTTTGGACGTTTCTCCCAGCCCGACGGCTCGATCTGGCCGGTGCAGGTACACCTGGACTGGTTGCCTTCCTACCCTGCCTTGCTGCGCGACGTGGCCGCCGCGCTGGCCGATCTGCTTGGCGGCCAGCCCGCCGATCGTCTGCTGACAACGCCGACGACCATCCCGCTGGGCACGGCGCTCAGCCTGCATACTGGCCTGCCCATGACCTACGCCCGCTGGAGCGCGCCGGATCGCAGCCCGGCCATCGAAGGGGCCTACGATGTAGGTCATCCCACCGTGTTGCTGTCTGACGTATTAACCGACGCAGAGCACGCGCGACAACTGATCGGGCTGGCCCATCATGTCGGTCTTGACGTGCACAGCGTCCTGGTGACTCTCGACCTGGGACTGGGGGCACACAGGCAACTGCAAGCGGAGGGCTATCGGGTCTTACGCCTTATGGCGCTGCCCGATCTACTCGACTCCCTCGCTGAAAGGGGTCATATCACAACTTCACTGTGTACAGCGCTCCGCCGCTGGCTGGACGATCCGCAGGAATTCGCAACTGAGAAGCCCTGAGCGTCCTTCGGTGATACTCAGCGGCGCAGGCCAGCGGCGATCTCTGCTTGGCGGACTTTGTGCAACTCGAAGGCAGCGCGCGAAAGCAACATCGTCTGGAACTGTCCGTTTGCCCACACATGCTCGACCACAAAGCCCACCTTGCGGGCCATGCGCTGGGCAGGGATGTTGTCCACTGGCATATCAATCCGAATGGCCTCGCACGTGTCGGTGGCAAAGAGGGCCTCGGCATATGCCGCCAGTGCTTCGCTGCCGTATCCCTTTCCCCACAGGGACGGCTCACCAATGATCAGCGCACAGCCCACACAGCCGGGCCGGTCATCGCTGGCAATGTAAAACTCGCCGATAGGGCGCTCGTCCGGTTCGCGCAGACAAATGATGAAATGTGTGGTGTACTCCCGCCCATCAATATATCTGCGGAACCAGTTCTCCATGTCCTCGTCGTCATATTGCATACCGGCCTGGTTTCCGCCTGGGTCGGCCACCTGGGGATCGTTCCACCACTTTTTCAGGTAGGGTGCATCGGCGCGTGTGGAGGGGCGGATCAACAGTCGTTGGCTCTGCACCCTCTGCGGTACGGGGGGGAGAGAGTTGTCATTGATCATCATCGTCGTCTAGCCTCAGCACAGCCATAAACGCTTCCTGGGGAACCTCGACGTTGCCGATCATCTTCAGGCGTTTCTTGCCCTTCTTCTGCTTCTCCAGCAGCTTCTTCTTGCGCGTGACATCCCCTCCATAGCACTTGGCCAGCACATCCTTGCGTAGCGCTTTGATGTTGGCCCGGCTGACCACACGCTTGCCGATCGCCGCCTGGATGGGCACCTCGTACAGTTGGCGCGGGATCAGCCGCTTGAGCTTGGAAACAAGTCGCTGCCCTTTGTGAAACGCCTCCGTCTCGTGAACGATCAATGCCAATGCATCTACTGGCTGCTTGTTGACCAGCACCTCCAGCTTCACCAGTTTTTCCGGACGGTAGGTGTCGAAGTGATAGTCCAGGCTGGCATAGCCCCGCGTGATGGACTTCAACCGATCGTAGAAATCCACGATCAACTCGGCCAGAGGTATCTTGTACTTCAGTTGCACGCGCTTGGAGTCCAGATACTCCATGCTCACATACTCACCGCGCTTGCTGGTGACCAAATCCATGATCGGGCCGATGAACTCTTCCGGCGTGAAGATCTCAATGGACATCCACGGCTCGCGAATCTCAGCAATGGCGCTTTCGTCTGGCAACTCCGAGGGGCTGTGAATGGTGATCATCTCCCCATTGCGCAGCACAACCTGATATTCCACACTGGGCGAGGTCGCCACGATGTCCAGACCGTATTCCCGTTCGAGCCGCTCCTGCACGATCTCCATATGGAACAGCCCCAGAAACCCCACCCGAAAGCCAAAGTTGAGCGCTTGCGAAGTCTCCGGCTGAAACACCAGCGAGGCATCGTTCAGTTGCAGCTTTTCCAGAGCCTCGCGCAGGTCGTTGTAGTCATCGTTGTCCGAAGGATAGAAACCGGCGAAGACCATCGGCTTGGCCTGCTTGTACCCTGGCAGAGGGACTTCCGCCCCACCCTGTGCCAGGGTGATCGTGTCACCCACCCGGCACTCGCGCACCGTCTTCAACCCTGTGGCGATATACCCCACCTCTCCCGCCGAGAGCGTCTCGACGGGCTTCATGCCAGGGCTGAAGACTCCGATCTCCACTGGCTCCACCAGCGCCCCCGTAGACATCAGGCGCAACATGTCGGTTTTGCGAATGACTCCATCTACCAGGCGCACATAGGCGATCACGCCCTTGTAGGAGTCGTAATGGCTGTCGAAGATCAGGGCGCGGACGGGAGCCTGTTCGTCTCCTTTGGGCGGCGGAACGTACTGCACGATGGCTTCCAGCACCTGTTCGACGTTCTGCCCGGTCTTGGCGCTGACCTGCAGCACATCCGCGGCGTCTATGCCGATCAACTCTTCGATCTCCTGCGCCACTTCATCCGGACGGGCCGCGGGCAGGTCAATCTTGTTGACCACGGCCACGATCTCCAGGTCTTGCTCCAGCGCCATATACAGATTCGCCAGGGTCTGCGCCTCGATACCCTGCGTGGCATCTACCACCAACACTGCCCCTTCGCACGCCTGTAGCGCCCGGCTGACCTCATAAGAGAAGTCTACATGCCCTGGTGTATCAATCAGGTTCATCTCATAGACTTCGCCATCTTGGGCGGTGTAGAGCATGCGTACCGCCGACGCCTTGATCGTCACGCCGCGCTCGCGTTCCAGCTCCATGTCGTCGAGCACCTGCTCTTGCATTTCGCGCTCAGAAATAGTGCCCGTCAACTGGAGCATACGATCTGCCAACGTGCTTTTGCCGTGGTCAATGTGGGCGATGATCGAGAAGTTGCGAATCTTCGATTTATCCATGAGCCGGGTTGTTGCGCTGCTGCGCTGATTGGACAAAAAAACGCGCCCCCTGCCCTCCAGTATAGCCGATCTGACTCTGCTTGGACAGGCGTTTTCGCCCAACACCTGTCCATGCACAGTTCGGCATAGTCTGGGCCACGCCAATCCGCTATAATACATCGGCCACCTGCACGCTGAGATTTCGCAGCGTGGCCCAAACGAGTACTTTCGTGCACAAGGGTAGGACCAGTGGCTTCACTACGCGAAGGATTGAAACGCACGCGCCAATCGTTCTTCGGGCGCATCGCTCAGGCGATCGGCGCGACAGAGATTGACGACGACACCTGGGACGAGGTCGAGGCACTGTTGCTGCAAGCCGACGTCGGCGTGGCCACCACCACGCAACTGATCGAGACCATGCGGGGCCGCGTCCGCCGCGAAGGGTTGACCCGCCAGGAACAACTGATCGCCGCGCTCAAGGAAGAATTGCGCAAGCTGTTGATCGAACCAAAACCGCTCAATCTCAGCGGGCGCGAACTCTCGGTGGTGCTGGTTGCCGGTGTCAACGGGTCCGGCAAGACGACCTCGATCGGCAAGATGGCGCACCGCATGCGCCTCAACAACCGCAAGGTCATCCTGGCTGCGGGCGACACTTTCCGCGCTGCCGCTATTGATCAACTCAAGCTATGGGGCGAGCGCGCCGGCGTGCCAGTTATTGCCGGGCAACCGGGTAGCGACCCCGGTGCTGTAGTGTACGACGCCGTCAGTGCAGCACGGGCGCGCGGCGCAGAAGTGCTGATCGTAGACACTGCCGGGCGTCTGCACAGCAACTTCAACCTGATGGCCGAACTGGTCAAGGTGCGCGACGTGTTGCGCAAGGTTGTGCCCGATGCGCCACACGAGACACTGTTGGTGCTCGATGGCACTACCGGCCAGAACGCCCTCACCCAGGCCAAGAAATTCCAGGAAGCCATAGACGTGACCGGCGTCATCGTCACCAAGCTCGATAGCACCGCCAAGGGCGGCATGTTGTTCGCCATCCAGCGAGAACTGGGGCTGCCGGTGCACTACATCGGCATCGGGGAGTCCATTCACGACCTGGTCTTCTTCAACCCGGCGGCGTTTGTTGATAGTCTGTTCGAAAACGGAAACGAGGAGTAACCCCCCATGGAAGCCTTGATCAGCCGCCTCAACGAGATGCGTCAGACCATCGAAGAACTCATGGAGCGTCTTTGAGGTAGCAGCACAGCAGGTCGAACTGGCCGATCTCGAAGCGCAGACCGCTCAGCCCGATTTTTGGAACGACCCCGACAATGCCCAACAGACCATGCGCCGCCTCTCTCGACTGCGCGCCGCTGTTGCGCCCTGGCTGACGACCCATCAGCGCCTGCTCGACGCGCTCGAACTGGCCGAACTCGGCGACGAGAGCATCGCCGCCGACCTGGAAGCCGAAGCCGAAGCCTTGCAAGGCGAAGTAGATCGGCTGGTCTTCCGCGCCAAGCTCAGCGGCAAATACGACGCCGAAGACGCTTATCTGGCTATTCACGCGGGCGCGGGCGGCACCGACGCCCAGGACTGGGCCGAGATGTTGCTGCGTATGTACCTGCGCTGGGCCGAGCGGCGCGGCTTCAAGACGGAGGTCGTCTCCGAAATGCCCGGCGACGAAGCAGGGATCAAGAGCGTCACTGTCTCCATCCAGGGAGACTATGCCTACGGCTATCTCCGCTCGGAGCGCGGCGTACACCGCCTGGTTCGCCTCAGCCCCTTCGACTCCAATCACCGGCGACATACCTCCTTCTGTCTGGTCGAGGTCTGGCCAGACGTCCAGGACGAGATCGAGCTGGAAATAGACGAGAAAGACCTGCAAATCGAAACCTTCCGCAGCAGCAGCGCGGGTGGCCAGAACGTCCAGAAAAACGAGACCGCCGTGCGCATCACTCACCTGCCCACCGGCCTGGTCGTCAGTTGCCAGAACGAGCGCAGCCAGACGCAGAACAAAGAGCGCGCTCTGCAGGTGCTGAAGATGCGCCTGCTCGACCTGGAACGGCAGAAGCAGGAAGAAGAATTCGCCCAGCTAAAGGGTGAGCACGTCAGCGCTGCCTGGGGCAATCAGATTCGCTCCTACGTGCTCCACCCCTATCAGCTTGTCAAGGACCTGCGCACCGGCTACGAAACTGGCAATACGCAGGCCGTGTTGGATGGCGACCTCGACGCCTTCATGGAAGCCTACCTGGCCGCGACAGTGAGCGCTCAACCTTCCTGAGCATCCTAACCAATCAGCAGGGAATGGCAGGCGGCTTCCTGGCACAGGGGAGCCGTCTGTTTTCTGTGTCGCGCCCTGTTGCATCCTCTGCGGAAGCGACTACACTTGGTTTCAGCATCACCCATTATCCTGCCGCGCGCCAGATAGGAGATACCCCATGGGTATTCAGCCACCTCCTCTGCAGCAGCAGATCGATCGGCTGCGCAGTGCTTACAACGACGTCCGTCAGGCCGTTGTGATGGACGATGTCACCAGGAAGCTCAGTTCTGTGACCAGCGAGATCGCGGGCTTGCCCGGTCGGATCGCTGCGCTGCGGAGCAACGGCTACGTCTTTGCCGGATACCTGGAACGCAAGGCAGGTACCCTGGCCAGCCAGTGGGAACAGATCGATCAGTTGGTGCGCAGCGCCATCTCCGACGAGATCGCCCGCACGCAGCAGCAGTTCGACGACCTCACCGAGCTATGGAAGAACCTCGAACAACAGACGCACGATCGCAACCGGGCCATCCTCCTGACCCAGATCGAGCGCTCCATCGCCGCGCTGGACGAAGAAGTCAAGGCTGGGCGGCAGCGCATCGAAGCCATGTACGGCGACGTCCCCTCCAACGTTGCCCAAACCGGGCAGCAGATTCGCCAGATCGAGGAGTATCTGAAGCTGGCCCAGCAAGCGCAGGTCGCCTGGACGCCTACCGAGCGTCTGTTCAGCGCCGTCAAAGCCAGGTGGCTCAAGGACAACAAAGACACGCCCGAAGGCGCACTCTTTCTCACCGACCAGCGCCTGATCTTCGAGCAAAAGGAAAAGGTCGGCGGACGCTTTGGTTTTGGCGGGGAGATGGTTCAGCAAGAGCTATGGGCCGTCCCGTTGGGCGCGATTGCCCAAGTCCGTCCCGAAGACAAAGGCGTCTTCGGGGGCAAAGACCTGGTGCATCTCACTCTCAAAGCGGGCGATTACGCCGCCATAACGCTGGAGATCAAAGAGGGAATTGATAGCAAAGCCTACGCTCACCAGCTTAACCGTGCCATCAGCGGTGACATCGAGAATGAGCGCGCTGTTCCCGCGGATCAGGCACAAGCCGAAGCTATCCGCCAGGCCCCAACCATCTGCCCGACCTGTGGCGCGACTTTGCCGCCTCTGCTGCGGGGCATGACTGAACTCACCTGCGCCTACTGCGGGACAACCGTGCGCGTATAGGAGACGCTTGCAGGCCGCTGAACGGTACGTCAACTTGACAGCGCCAGCCAACAGCCGGAGTCCTCAATCATGAGCGATCCCCGTCACACCCTGGGCATACGCGGCGAACGGGCGGTATTGGCCCGCCTGCGTCGTGAAGGCTATACAATCCTGGCCCGCAACTGGCGCCATTCACAGTTGGGCGAACTGGACATTGTGGCCCGTCACGGCGACGAGATCGTCTTTGTGGAAGTGCGCACCCGGCACGGCGCTGCCAGACAGGCGCTTGACCGGGCGCTCACCAGCATAGACGAGACCAAACAGGCCCGCCTGCTGGCCCTGGCCCAGGCTTTTCTGGAGGCACACGGCCTCCAAAATACGCCTTGGCGCATTGACGTGGCTGCAGTGGCCTGCACCGGCTCGACTATCACCGTATGCCTCCTGACCGATGCTGTGGAGTGGTAGGATGGTCATCGCTCAGACGCGCCGACCCGCCCCCCAACCCGCCCCGGCCCCTGCTCCATCTGCCGCGCGCGACCCGCTGGTGGTCGTCCTGGGGCCGACAGCGGTTGGTAAGACCAGCCTGGCCATTCAGATCGCGCTGGCCGTTGAAGGGGAGATCGTCAGCGCGGACAGCCGTCAGGTCTACCGCTACATGGACATCGGCACCGCCAAGCCCAGCCCGCAGGAACTGGCGACTGTCCCTCACCATCTGATTGACATCGTCACTCCCGATCGTCACTTCACCCTGGCAGAATACCAGCGCGCCGCCTACCAGACCATCGCTGACATCCTGGCGCGCGATAAAATACCCCTGCTGGTAGGGGGTACCGGCCAGTACCTCACAGCCATCATCGAAGGCTGGAGCATTCCCGAAGTGCCGCCCGACCCGACCCTGCGCGCCGAACTGGAAGACTTCGCCGCCACACATGGCGCGCGCGCCCTGCACGACCGTCTGCGCGCCGCCGACCCCGCCGCCGCGGCCCGCATTGACTACCGCAACGTGCGCCGCGTCATCCGCGCCCTGGAAGTCTGGCTGCGCACCGGCACGCCGATCAGCGCGCTGCAGCGTAAGTCGCCCCCTGCCTATCGTATCTTGCAGATCGGCCTCACCCGTCCCCGCAGCGACCTGTACGCCCGCATTGATGCCCGCATCGAGGAGATGATCGCCGCGGGCCTGGAAGACGAAGTGCGTGCTCTGCTTCAGGCAGGCTATACTTGGGAGTGTCCGGCGCTGTCCGGCCTGGGCTATGCTCAGTGGCGACCTTATCTTGCCGGCGAGATCACCCTGGAACAGGTGATCCAGGCCATCCAGCGCGAGACACGCGCCTATGCCCGCCGCCAGTACACCTGGTTTCGGGGCCACGACACGGGTATCTGCTGGTTCGACCTGTCCCAGACCGCGCCGGAGACGGTGATAGAAACAGTCCGTCGCTGGTTGAGCGACCAAGGAGCTTGAGCAACGTGGAAGAAGGAGGCGGGATTCGCAGCCGCCTGCCCAACACCCGCGCAGGGCTGGCTTTCGTGGCAGCCGTAGCAGTCACGCTAGGGCTGTTCATCCTCCAACGCTTTTATTCCCCCCTCACCGATGGCCCACATTGCTCCGATCTCGCCGCTCCCCTGGGCGGTAACAACCGCTCGGTGATCGCCTTCAAGAACGATCAGCGGGGGGCGCTCGATCTCAAACTGCGCCTGGACAAGGAACAGTTCCGCGCCGGTGAGCCACTCACGCTGCACCTGACCTTCATCAACGAAGGCGGCGGCCCCATCATCCTACATCTGAACCTGGAAGGGCCGATCCTGACCAGTGATCCCACCGTGGACGGCGTCACCTTTGAGATCACGCGCGTGGGAGCAGGTGCGCCCATCGCCAATCAGCCTCGCACCTATCAAGCGCCCGTCACCTTCAGCAACCCGGATACCCTGCACCTGCTGGGCGCGCACACCCGTTGTACCGAGACCTATTCCTTCAGCCCTGCTGACCTGGCAGCCATCGGCGTGACCGAGGGCGAGTATCGCATCCGCGCCAGCTATCGCAACGACAGTCCCGGCGACCCGCGCCCCATCCAGCCCATTGATGCGACCGCTACCCCCTATCCCCAGTACGCCACCTCTCAGGGAGTGTGGGTCGGCGAAACGCGCTCTAACGAGGAACGCTTCGCCATCGGCGGACCATGATCAGGGTCTGTCAGCGGTTGGCAGGGTGTTCGGCCAGGGCACCGGCCAGCAGATTGATGGCAAATACGGTCGCGCTGAGCGCCACGCCAGGGGCCAGCGCCGTCCACGGGGCCGTACGGAACGAGGCCCGCGCGTCAGCCAGCATGATGCCCCAGTCGGGCGCGGAGATGTCACCTCCAAAGCCCAGGAACATCAGCGCCGCCCCGTTGAGCACCGCCCAACTGAGCGTGACCCCGGCGAAAGCCAACAGCGGCGGAGCGACGGTCGGCACGATATGTCGCCACAGAATCGCCGCCGGACGTGCACCGAGTGCGCGCGCTGCTTCCACAAACGGCAGGGCGCGCGCTTCCAGCACGGCGGCGCGGGTCACCCGCGCGTAGGCGGGAATGCCCGCCACGCCGACGGCCAGCGCTACCTGCATCACCCCATTGCCCAGCACCGCGATCAGCGCCAACGCCAGAATCAGGTTGGGGAAGGCCAGCAGGGCGTCCATCACCATCATCAGGGTCGTGTCCAGCCAACGCCCGCCATAGCCCGCTACCAGGCCAATAACCAGACCGGGCAAGAGCGTAATCAACACGGTCAGCAGGGCCACCCCCAGGGTACGCCGTCCGCCATAGAGCGTGCGGCTGAATACATCGCGCCCCAGCAAATCGGTGCCGAACAGATACTCTCTGGAAGGCGGCGCTAGTTGATCTGCGGGGACAGCATGCCGCGGATCGTGCGTGGCCAGCCACGGAGCCAGTGCCGACAGCAAGACAGCCCCTGCCAGTATGACGAGCGCCAGGCGCGAATGTCCGGCGTTCATCGCGCTCACCCTTCCCTGCGTACGCGCGGGTCTACCTGCGCGTACAACAGATCGGCCACGGCGTTGACCAGGCTATAGGTCAACGCTGTTAGAGTGACCACCCCTTGAATGACGGGAAAATCGCGGGTGTTGATGGCAGTCAACAGCAACCGTCCCAGGCCCCGCCGCACGAAGATCGTCTCGGTGATCACGGTGCCGCCCAGCAGGAAGCCCAGTTGCAGCGCGATCACCGCCACGACCGGCAGCAAACCCACCCGCAGAATATGATAGGCCACCTCAGCTTCCGGCAGACCTTTGGCGCGCGCTGTCTGCACAAAGGGCAGCGTCGCTGCCTCGCGGATGCTGCGCGCCGTCACCTGCGCGATGGCGCCCGCCGTGTGAAATCCCAGCACCATCACCGGCAGGATCAGATGGCGCGGCCCATCGCCTCCTGTGCCGGGTAACAGGCCCAGCACAACCGTGAACAGGTAAATCGCCAGCGTCGCCGTCCAGTAGACCGGCGTTGAGAGCGCCAGCGAGGCGAAGGCCTTGGCCAGCCCACCCGCCGCGCTGCGGGGCCACAGCCCGCCCGCCAGCCCCAGGGACAGCCCCAGCGCGATGCCCACTGTCAATGCGCCCAGTGCCAGGGCCGCCGTTGCCCCCATCTGCTGCCCGATCATCTCCGTCACCGGCTGCCCGCTGACCAGCGATCGCCCCAAGTCGCCCCGCACAACCCCGCCCACATAGTGTATATACTGCTGCCACAACGGATCAGCCAAACCCAGCCTCTGCCGTTGGGCAGCGACCTCTGCCTCCGATGCGCCCGCGCGCGCCAGAGTCGCGTCTACCGCGTCTCCCGGCAGGCCGCGCAACACAACAAAAGCGGCGCTCATGGCCAGCCAGGCCACTACCAGCGCCGCTCCCAGGCGACGGAGCACATACGTAGCCATAGACCCGTCGGTTAACGCACCATCTGCAGATTGCGCAACAGCGGCCACCAGCCCTGCGCGCTGAAGATCAGTCCATCCAGACGCGCCGTCGAGCCAACCAGATTGACATATTCGCGGATGGGCAGCACTACTGCCTGCTCCATGATTCGCTGCTGCACCGACATATACAGACCAGCCCGCGTTTCCGCGTCAACCTGCCGCATAGCTTCCTGCAACCAGCCATCCAGTTCCGGGTCGCTGAAGCCCGACCAGTTGCTGGACGCGCCGGACATGTAGAAACGGTTGAGCAGGCTGGCATCCACGCCGAAATCGTAGAAAGCGATCAGGTTGAAGTCGCCCCGCTGTGCGTAGTCGCGCAGCAGGGTGGGAAAGTCAGGGACGCGGACCAACTCGACCTCGATGCCGATGTCGCGCCACTGACTCTGAATGAGCTGAGCCACTTCCGGCGTCTGATTCCACGACGCGAAGACCACCGTCAACCGCAACGGCTCGCCGTCTTTGTCCCAGATGCCGTCCTCGTCGGCATCGCTCCACCCTGCGCCTTGCAACAGACTCTGCGCAAAAGCCGGGTCAAACGGGTACAGCGTTTCCACAGCAGGATCGTAGTACGACGTGACCGAGGTCAGCGGCCCATAGGCCACTGGCGATTGTCCCTGAAACACCGCATCCACGATCGCCGTGCGATTCGTCGCGTGCAGCAGCGCCTTGCGCACCGCCACATCGTCGGTTGGCGCGCGCTTCAGGTTGAAGAAAAACTGTTGCGGCAGACCGGCGATAGGGACACGGAGAATCCGCAATTGGGTATTGCCCAGCAACAGTTCCGCGTCAGTGGGCAGCAACTCGCCGATGACCTGCACTTCGCCGCTTTCCAGGGCCAGGCTGCGCGTCGCCGGGTCTTCATAGAAGCGGAATTCCACTGTGTCCACCGACTGCGCGGTCGCCTCCGCGTAGAACACCGGCCCCCAGGCATAGTCCGGGTTGCGGCGCAGGATGATATGGTCGCCGGGCACAACCTCTTGCAGCATGTACGGCCCAGTGCCGACCTGATGCCACTGATAGGTGTTCTTGGAGTGCTCTTGCAACGCCTTGGGGCTGGCCATGCCCAGGTAAACCTGGCTCAGGCCGTCCAGCAACGGCGCATACGGCTCGGAGAAGTGGAGCGTGATCGTGTAGTCGTCGCTGATGGTATAGTTGGTGTATGGCCCCAGGAGTGCCCGCGCCTTGCCCGACCCCAATTCCGGGTTGGTGATGCGATCCAGGTTGGCCGCCACTGCCTGGGCATTGAAGGGCGTTCCGTCATGAAACTTGACCCCCCGCTTGAGCGTGAACGTCCAGTTCAGCCCATCGGGCGACATCTCCCAGCGCTCCGCCAGGCCGGGCACGAAGTCCATCGTCTGCGGATGCCGGTAAACCAGCGTGTCATAGACCGAAAAGAAGGGAATGCCCAGTTCGTTGGAGATATGAATATGTGGGTCGAAGCCAGACGGATTCAGCGTCAGGCCGTAGACGATGCGGTTACCGTTGTCGGCCTCGTTCTGGTCACCGCGCAGGGCGATCACTACCACCCCAGCGACCGCCAAGCACAGCACCAATAGTAACACCCCCAACACCCCAGCGCTGACAGGGACTCGACGAAGCGGAGCACGAGTCAACACGGTACACTCTCCTCCTGTCGTAATACGCATAGAGCTTTTGCACGCGAACTTCTGAGCAAGAGTGCACTCACCTCTTGGGGCAGCGGTCTCGAACCACAAAGACGTAGAGAGCGCAGAGAAGAAAAACGGCTCACAAAAATGCTGTCTCTCTCCCTGCGACTTCTGTGCTCTCCAGGGTGAATTCTGCCCCCAGACTCGAATGCACTCTCCAAGCAGAGAGCAGTAGGCATAAAGCCCAGGCCAAGATAGAATTGCCTGGGTGTGTGCAAAATGCGTCAGACTGTTTGCTGCAGTTTGGTTTACCTCACCCCCAGCCTTGCTTCGCTCGACTCGCCCCCTCCACGTATATGTTAGGAGAGGCAGCGAGGCGCCCTAACGCCGAGCGGGGATGAGGTAAATGCCTCTCTTCAAGCAGTCGCTGACAACCTTTGCACGCACCCAATTACCCTGACCACAGGCGCAACGAGTGTACCATTGCCCTGCGTGGCAATCCAAAACTGAGGAGCGTAGTCGTGTCCTTCGAACCCATGCTGTTCGGGGCCGAAGAAGAAATCGCCGAACCCCGACCCCGGCAACGTGTCTGGCGCACCGCCTGGTTGGAGGCCATCGCGCTTTTTCTGCTCGCGTTCGCCCTGTATGCCCTGACGGATATTTTGGGGGTACTCTCCACTCGCCCCGCGTCAACGTCCGGGCGCATGGGCATCGCCGTCCTGCCCGCATTGCTGTGGCTGTTTCTCTCCTACCGCGCCGAACGCCGCACCCGCCAGCCCCGCCCCCATCTGGTCGCGGTGCTGGTGCTGGGCGCGCTGGTTGCCAGCGGAGTCGCCCTCCCGCTAGAAGAGCACCTTTTCCAGCCAGAACGCTGGTTGCCCAGCCTGGATTTCTTTGGTCGCCTGCTCGGCTACGCTACTACAGTCGGTTTCACCGCCGAGTTCCTCAAATATCTGGTGCTACGCCACGCGATCTGGCCCCAGCATATCGGCCAGCGTCTGGACGGCATCGCCTACGGGCTAGCCGTAGCGGTGGGTTTCGCCACTGTGCTGTCACTGCGCTATGCCCTGCTCACTGAAGCCACACTGGCCGCCACAGCCTTGCGCGTGGCAAGCATCACCCTGCCGCACCTGGCCGGTAGCGTGATAGTGGGCTTCTTCCTGGCCGAATTGTGGATCGGGCGGACGGCGATCTTATGGCTGCCCGCCGGACTCATCCTGGCCGCCCTGATCAGCGGCGCGCATTACGCTTTCCGGGCCATTGCCATCGTCGGCAGCCCTGGGGTTGGCAGCACTGGTAGTTCTCCGCTGCTGGGCCTGCTGCTGGCCGCCGGTTTCGCCGCAGCGACCTTTGCGCTCTTCGCCTTCATCATCACCAGCGCCGACGCCCGCGCGGCCCTGGCGCTCAGCCGACGCCTGCCATGAGCAACTTCACGTCCTTTGAACCGTCGCCGCCGCTCAACCGGGTGCAGCGCTGGAATATCTATCTGGCCCTGGTCACCGCTGTGATCGTGCTCGGCCTGGGCCTGACCATGCGCAACACCGCACTGACCGCCACTCAGCCCTTTGAGAACCTGGAAGCAGGGGTGCGCGCCCAGGTACCCCGCGGCTGGCTGATTGACACCGCCGGGCCGGATTTCGTCATCCGCGCCCAGGACCCGGACGCGCTGCCCTTCAAGACCCTGTTACAAATCTCCGTCCTGCCCATCGGGCCGGACGCCACGCCGAACAAGGTGCTCGATCTCCTCACCATGGAACGGGCGGCGCGTTTCCCGGCCTACCGCGAACTGCTGCGCGCCGATCAGACCGTGCGCGGCGAACCCGCCAAGCGCATGGAATATGTCTACACCCAGGACGAGCGCAATCCCTTCCAGGCGACTGTCTCATTGGTGATTCAAGGCGTGGACGTAGTCGTGCTGCGGCGCGGCCAGGCGGTGATCATCACCTATCGCGAAGAGCGCAGCGCCTTCACCGACCATCTCTATTACTTCGAAAACCTGCTGCAGACCGTGGAGATCTTCTGATGTCCCGCCTGTCGCTCCGTCTGCCAGTTGTGCTAGCCCTGGTGACAACGCTGATTGTCTCACAGATCGCGCTGCTGAAGGCGCAGGACGACGAACCGCTCCCACCCGCGCCCGTCGAACTCAACGAGGAGGTCATCAAACGCGCCACGGTCTTCGTCATGCAGACCTACCAGAGCCGCGGGCAGCCGGTCATCTCGTGCGTTGGATCGGGCACGCTGGTCAGCGCCGACGGGCTGATCCTCACCAACGCTCACAATGTCTTGCCCAGCGAGACCTGTCGTTCCGACACCATCGTCGTCGCCATCACCGTGCGCCTCGACGAACCGCCCATCCCCACCTATGCCGCGGAAATTGTCGAGGCCAGCCGCGGCCTCGACCTGGCTGTGCTGCGCATCACACAGCATCTCGATGGGCGAATCATCGAGCCGGGCACGCTGCAACTGCCCTTCGTCGAATTAGGCGATTCCCAACAGGTCTCCCTGGACGACACGATCTCTGTCGTCGGCTATCCTGACTTCGGCGACGCGCCGGTCGAGGTGACGCGCGGGACAGTGAGCGGTTTCACCGCCGAGGCACGCGCAGGCAACCGCGCCTGGATTCGCACCAGCGCCACCATCCCTGGCACCATGAGCGGCGGCGGCGCTTACAATCGCCAGGGACGGCTGATCGGCATCCCCACCATCGCCCCCGCCCGCGTCGGAGGCGTGACTGTAGACTGTCGCATCATCCAGGACTCAAACGGTGACGGGCGCGCCGACGCCAACGATCAGTGCGTCCCCGTGGGGGGGTTCATCAGCGCCTTGCGTCCGTCACATCTGGCGCGCGGCCTGGTGCGCGCGGCTACGCTGGGCATCAGCCGGGGACAGGAATACCCGCGCACCCTGCCGCCGTTGCCTGCTGACCCGCCGCGCTTCAGCCGTCTGTTCTTCACCACGCGCATCAACGAGGCGGGCATTCCGGCCAACGTAGTTACCGCTGTACCCACCGGCACAACCAGCCTCTACCTGGTATTCGACTACGACAACATGGTAGACGGCATGGTCTATGAGTTGCGCGTGACAGTGGATGACGTGCCCAGCGCCAGTCACAGCCTGCCCCCCACCGCCTGGAGCGGTGGCGAACGCGGCACCTGGTACATCGGCAGTTCGGGCACCCCCTGGGAAAACGGCCTGTATAGCTTCCGCCTTTTCATCGAAGGTCGCGAAGCAGCCAGCCAGAACCTGATCATCGGCGGCGGCCCGCGCGAGACGCCACAGTTCAGCGACATCGTCTTCGGCTTTCCCGACGCAGACGGCAACCTGACCGGCACCAGCTACGTGTTGCCAGAAGGCAGCGCGGTGCAGGCGCGTTTCAATTACCGCTTCATGACGCCCGGCCTCACCTGGAGCTATATCTGGTATTTCGAGGGAGCCGAAATCCTGCGCGACACGCAGCCCTGGCAGGGCGAAGCGCAGGGTATATGGGTGATGCCCGCCGCCGGTGAGTTCCTGCCCGGCCAGTATCGGCTGGAGCTTTACATCGAAAATGCCCTCAGCGCCACCGCCGACTTCATTGTTGCAGGCGGCGCGCAGGCGACCGGCCCCCTTGTCTTCAGCGAATTTCGCTTCACCACAGAGCAGATAGACGGCGTGCCTACCGGCCCGGTCCGTGCCGACTTTCCGGCAGGGATCGCACAGCTCTATGCCTTTTTCAACTGGCGTCTGCTGGCCCAGGGCACGCCCTGGACACGCCGCTGGCTGGTGGACGGAGACATCCTGTTTGAGATCACCGAACCCTGGGGCGCTCCGCCTGATGGCGAGAACTACTATCTGGGCCTGGACAGCCTGACCACCCTGCCCGACGGTACCTATGAGGTCGAGTTGCTTGTCGGCAACATCGTGCTGGGCAGAGCCAGTGCCAAAGTAGGGCTGGGACAATTGCCAGTCGGCGTGTTCGCCAGCGCCGAAGGGGTGCTGATGAGCGGGCGCATCACCGACGCTGAGACCGGCGCGGGCGTCCCTGGCGTGATGTTTATCGTGCTCAAACCCGAATTCAGCGTCGAAGACTTTACGTGGAACCAGGCGCAGGTGCTTGACCTGGCCCTGGCCGACAACGAGGGACGTTTCCAGATCGCCACCTTGCTGCCACGTGGCACAGCCGAAGAACCTGCGCTGTACAGCATTCTGGTTCGTGCGGCAGGCTACTTGCCCCTCAGCGCAGATGGGATTATTGTTACCGATAGCACGGCCAGCCCGGTCGAGATCAACGTAGCGCTCAGCCGCAACTGAGCGACGCGCGCGTTCGCGTTTTGGGGCAGTGATCTGGAATCGCGGGGGCACAGAGGAGAAAAAAGAAGAATGAAAGACTCTGTGTCCCCCTCTGTGACCTGTGTGCATTCTGTGATGAATTTTGCCCCAAATGCAAATGTACTCAGCGGCAGGCCGGGCTTGAGATGCGCCAGCACAGCCGCTATACTCCACTGATAAGAGCAGGAAGCAGAGTACCCCTGAATGGCGCGCAATTACCCAGACATGTTTCGAGGTGAGGGGTTATGTCAAACACAACCGACAAGCCTGTCCTGATCATTCACGAGGGTGAACGCGCGGGCCAGCGCTGGGTCATGCGCGAAGATGAACTGGTAATCGGGCGCGGCGCAGAATGCGACCTGGTCCTGCCAGAACGCCAGGTCTCGCGCGAACATATCCGCATCTTCCGCGAAGGCGACACCTACTATCTGGAAGACCTGGATAGCAAGAACGGCACCTGGGTCAATGGGCGGCAAATCAAGAACACCCGCGTTCCCCTCAAGGACGGCGACGAAATACAGATCGCCCTGGTAGTCAAGATCACCTTCGTCGGCTCAGAAGCAACCGCCCCTCTCTTCATGGATGAATTGCCCCACTCCCTGGGCCGCTTGCAGATCAACCGCGACTCCCGCCGAGTCTTCATCAATGGCATCGAGGTAGACCCGCCTCTCAGTCTGCCTCAGTATCGGCTGCTCGAACTGCTCTACGACAGCGCCGGAGCGGTACGCACTCGCGACGAAGTGATCGAAGCCGTCTGGCCCGATGCGGTAGGCGAAGGTGTCAGCGAACAGGCCATTGACGCGCTGGTGCGCCGTCTGCGCGACCGGCTGGCCGAAATTGACCCGCATCATCAGTACATCGTGACGGTGCGCGGGCACGGTTTTCGGCTGGACAATCCGCTCGACTGAGCCAATCCGTTCGTTGCCGCCATCTCATTCCCATCCTTCACACCCCAGCCCTGCCTGCCAGGTTGCAGCGTACGAGGTTGGCTGCTGCGGCCTGTCATGATTCCTGCACAAATTCCGCACGCCCCTTTGATCCGTCTTCAATTTGCCCTTGTTATGATGCAGGATGAAAGATCAGGTCACGCTGGAGGGTTGTCAGAATGGCACGCTTCGTTCGTCTGGGTCACAAGGCTTCGCAAAGAGGACAGGGGCTGGTTGAGTACGCACTGCTGCTGGCGCTGGTCGGTCTGACAGGCACTATAGCGCTCACTGCAACTGGCACTTCGCTCAAAGAAGCTTACGACAATGTGGTGACCGCCCTGAATGGGGACGTGCCCATCGTGGAGCAGGGACAGATACCTGACGACCAGGATAGCGGCAAAGCGCTGAGGACAGACCTCGACAACGACGGGGTCCCTGATACCGCCGACAACTGCCCCAAGGGCGCCAATCCTGACCAGCATGACGCCGACCTGGACGGGTCGGGCGATGTGTGCGATTTCACCCACTACGTCAACATTGGCAGTTCCACCGTCTTCAAGGATGGTCAGGGCAGTGTTTGGTTGGCCGAATATGGGCTGACATCCAAAGGCAAGATATACCGCAAGACATTCGCCGGCCAGGAAATTGCAGGTACCGATCTGGACTTCATCTACCAGAGCATGGCCTATGCCAGCAAACAGCTCGACTGGCAGACATCCGGTCTACCCAACGGCACCTATACGGTCACGCTGCACTTCACGGAGGCCGACGCAAAGCACCCCAGCACTTTCCACATCAAGGTGCAGAGGAAAATGGTGCAGCAGCGTTTCACACCTTTTGCAGGGCAGACCTTCGTCGCCTACACAGTGACCACTACCGCCGAAGTCACTGACGGCACGCTCCTGGTAGAGCTGCTGCCGGTTAAGAACTATCCCAGCCTGTGCGGCGTCTCGCTTACGCTCGCTTCATAAGTCTGGCGGGGGGGAAGCCAGGCACAAGGGTGAGTCAGGCACTTGCCCTTGTGCCCTGGTTCTCTTGTCAGCAATCCGCTTCTAGCACAGATCAACGTATTCCATGCGCACCCGCTCCGCCGGAGAGATGCCTAACACCTCGTTGAGAATCTCCGCCGTCAGCGCCGCCTTGTATTCGGCGTCGCGCTGCGACCAGGTGCGCGACTTGATTTCGATATACCGATGCTCGGCCTTGGGCATCATGATCTGATCTAGATTGACGTAAAACAGCACGCCCTTGTAGAGCACATGCCAGCGCAGGCGATCTTTGTGTACCTCGCATTCTCGATGCGCTTTGAAATACTCGCGATAGAAGCGCAGCGGGCGATCCGCTGGCGCGATGAAGCGCGAATGCGAGAGCAACACCGCCTCATCGAACTCGCGCGCCTTGTCGGGGATGGTGTAGGTCAGGCGAGTGCGCACTGAGACCGGTTCGCCCCCTTCGCCAATGAAATCATCTTCGCGATAGCGCACCCGGCCTTGATCTTCGTCGTCGAACAGGAAATAAGTATCGTACTGCCGGTAATGATGGTGCTTGACCACCTGCACTGCTGGATTCTGCAGCAGACGGGCGATCAGGGCCTCGCCGTCGCCTTGTACAATAGCTTTCACCTGGATTTCAAAACTCTCTTCTTGCTGCAGGCCACCGATCGCCACCAGCTTATTGAGCACATTGCCTTCGCGGGCGATCAGGAAAGCGTCCATCCGTCGCGCGTATTCCTCAGCCTGCTGCTGGATAGCGAGCTCGTCCAGCGTGAGCAACGCCCGGTCGCGCATCAACCAGCGCCCGTTGACCATCACATGCTGCACATCCGCCGCCTGCCCTGCATACACAATCTGCGAGTAGATCGCGTTGGGATCGCGCTCGAAACGCGGCGTATTGTGCACCGGCTGATGATCCAGCACGATCAGGTCGGCGCGCTTACCCGGCTCCAGGCTGCCAGTCAGGCTGCCCAGCCCCAGCGCCTCGGCTCCCCAGCGCGTTGCCATCAACAGTGCTTCTCTGGCGGGCAGCACCTCCGGGTCGAAGGTCGCGCCTTTTGCCAGCAGCGCCGCCAGCCGCATTTCCTCGAACATATCCAGGTCGTTGTTGCTGGCCGCGCCATCCGTGCCGATGCTCAGTCGCACGCCCCGTTCGAGCATTTCCTTGACTGGCGCAATGCCGCTGGCCAGCTTCAGGTTGCTAGTGGGGTTATGGGCGACCGCCACCCCGTGTTGGACCAGCAGCCGAATCTGCTCAGTATCAACGTGCGCGCAGTGCGCGGCGATCGTCCGGGCGCGGAAGACTCCCAATTCAGCCACGCGGCTGACCACCTTCTTCTCGAACTCGGCCCAACTTTCTTCGGCCTCCTGACGGGTCTCCAGGATGTGAATCTGCAGCGGGACGTTGTAGGACAGGGCCAGCTCAGCACACGCCTGCAGAATCTCGTCGGTGCAGGTATACGGCGCGTGCGGCGCAACGGAGGGCACGATCAGCGGATGATCGCGCCACTCTTCGATGAAATGCCGGGTATAGGCCAGGCTCTGTTCATAACTCTCAGCGTCGGGGGTAGGAAATTTCATCACCGTCTGTCCGCATACCCCTCGCAGACCGGCTTCTGCCGTCGCCGCTGCCACGTCCGCCTCGTAATAGTACATGTCGGCGAAAAGAGTTGTGCCGCCGCGAATCATCTCGGCGCAAGATAGTTGCGTGCCCAGCCGCACGAACTCCGGGCTGACGAATTCGCGCTCGACCGGCATCATGTAGCCCATGAGCCACACGTCCAGGCGCAGGTCGTCAGCCATGGCCCGCAGCAGCGACATGGGCATGTGCGTATGCGCGTTGACCATGCCCGGCATGATGATCTGCCCCCGGCAATCCACCTCGTGCTCGGCCCGATACTGCGCGCGTACGGCTTCCTGCGGCCCAACCGCGACGATGCTATCTCCGCGTATGGCAACCGCGCCGGGTGCGAAGGTATCCAGGTGTTGGTTCATGGTCAACACCGTGCCGCCGAATAGAAGCGTATCAACGTGTTGCATGATTGCCGTCCTTTCAGGGTAGAATTCTGTTCATTATAACCTGATTTCCGGGCTATGTGAGCGTTTTTCGCCTGCAGGGTGCGCGGGATTGCATCAAACCGCTTGCCGCTTTACCTCACCCCCAGCCTCGCTACGCTCGGCTTGCCCCCTCTCCGACGCGGGGAGGGGGCACGAGGCGCGCCAGCGCCGAGTGGGGGTGAGGTCAACCAGAAGATCCCACCTGAGCTTACTTCTGCCCATGGTTCTGCTGG
>CAKZOB010000069.1 GCA_937135955.1 uncultured Anaerolineales bacterium
CGTCTCCCCTTCGCCCCTCAGAGGGAGAAGGGGCCGGGGGTTGAGGGGGGCTTTTCAAACGGTCTCTGATCACCCCTCACTGAGCGCTAACCTCTTCCAACGGCGGTAGCTCGATCTCGTAGCGGGCGAAGATGCGCCGGTAGTGCGGCGAGGTGCGCAGCAGTTCCTCATGCGTGCCGGAGGCCACCAGCCGCCCGCGATCCAGCACCAGGATCAGATCGGCCCAGCGAATCTGCGACAGACGGTGCGTGATCAGAATGGTCGTGCGGCCCTGCTGCGCCCGCCGGATGGCCTTCTGAATCTCGTCCTCGGTGGCGCTGTCAATGGCGCTGGTCGAGTCGTCCAGAATCAGGATGCGCGGATCGCTGAGGAAAGCGCGCGCCAGGGCAATGCGCTGCCGCTGCCCGCCGCTGAGCGCCACACCCCGCTCGCCGACCTTCGTCTGGTAGCCGTCCTTGAACGACATGATGAAGTCGTGCGCCTGCGCTTCGCGGGCGGCCCGTTCGATCTCCTCCTGCGGCGTGCCGGGTGCGCCGAAGGCGATGTTCTCGGCGATGGTGCGCGAGAACAGAAACACGTCTTGCTCGATCTTGGAGATTTGCGAGCGCAGCACGTCCAGATTCCATTCGCGCACGTCCACCCCGTCAATCAGCACGCGCCCCGCCGACACGTCGTAGGTGCGGTTGATCAGCATAGAAAGCGTGCTCTTGCCCGACCCCGTCTGCCCCACCACGGCCACCGTCTGCCCGGCCTTGACCTCGAACGACACGTCTTCCAGCACCGCCGCTTCACAGCCGTCGCCCTCATAGCAGAAGCTGACGTGTTCGAAGGTGATGTCGCCGCGGATGGGCGCGGCATAGCCGCCGACGTTCTCGTCTAGCTCGGTCTCCGCGGTGATGATCTGCAACAGACGCCCGGCTCCCGCCAGGCCCAACTGTACCAGCGAGAAAGAGAAGATCGAACTGAAGACCGGCCAACGCAGCACGTTCATCAACCCCATCACAGCGATGATCTGCGAGACGGCCAGGTCACCGCGGCGGTAGAGCACCATGCAGTGCAGGAAAGTCAGGCCCAGCGCTATGCCGAAGAGCAGCAATGGCAGGTAGCGCGCCTCGATGACGCCCTGCTGCACAAAATAGTCGCGGTATAGCCGCGCATTGCGCCGGAAGCGCAGCCGCTCGAAAGGCTCCTGCACGCTGGCCTTGACGACTTCGATGCCGGAGAGCACCTCTTCCAGACCGGCATTGAGCTTGCCGAACTGCTCGCGCTGCCAGTTCATCACCGGGTTCAGTTGATGCAGGTAGCGGCGCACAGCGATAGCGTAGGCGATCACAAAGAGCAACGGCATCAGCAACAGATCGAGCCGGATCATGGCGATGTAGAACATCGGGATAGCCAGGCCCAACACCATTTCATAGACGAAGCGCAGGCCAGGGCTGATCATGAAGTTGAGCTGTCGCACATCGTCGGTCGCGCGGGCCATGATGTCGCCCACACGCTGCCGGTCGTGAAAGGTCTGGCTTTTGCCCAGCAGGCTGATATAGAGTTCGTGCCGCGCGCCAGCCTCCAGGCGCTGCGCGAGCGTCTCGATCAACAGGCTGCCCGTCAGGAAAGCCGCGCTACTGAGCATGAGCACGCCCAGGATCATCAGCGACAGCCGCAGCAACGCCCCATCTTCGGTAGGGGTGAGGATTTCGTCGGCCACTCTGCCGACGAGCACAGGATTCTGCGAAAAGGCCAGGTAATCCACCACGCTGCACACCAGCGCGCCGAAGAAGAACCATTTGTAGCGCCAGATATGCGAGATGATCCAGCGTGCCGGGCTGCTCTCGTTGTACCGATAAGTCCCCTCTACGGTGAACTCGCTCTTACCGTTGGTGATCATGATCTGCGCTCCAGCGGAAGGATGACGGGTCGAACATACGTTCTACCAGTCTATCATGCTCTACTGTTTTTGCCAAACGGCGATTCCCGGCCAGTAGTTATACGCGGGATACTCCCAAAATGTTGCAGCGAGCAGAATATACATCCACAAGGGAGTAAGGGCGAACCGAAGGGCGTGCAGGTGTGTCAGGGAGTCCGCTATGCGCTGGTTTACCTCACTCCCAGACTTATGGGAGAGAGGCGGCGAGGCGCGCCAACGCCGAGCGGGGGTGAAGTAATCAGGGCGGGCTAACCGTTATCTATCTTCGCTGCCCGCCCCTGAAGGTCGCACAGAAAACAGAGGGGAGGATGAAAGCTCGCTCAACCCCCCAATGGCCGCGCGATGACTTCCGGCGCGATCGGGATCGCCTGGGCGCGCACACCCGTCGCCTGGAAGACCGCGTTGGCGATGGCGGGCGCGGTGGGCACCAGCCCCATTTCGCCGACGCCCTTGACGCCATACGGCCCGCTGGCTTCCGGAATCTCCAGGATGACGCTCTCGATCTGCGGCATATCTTCGGCAGTAGGCAACAGATACTCGGTGAAGCTATCCACCCACTGCCCGTCCGCCTTCAGGCGCATGCTCTCGTAGAGCGCGTAGCCGATGCCCATGGCTACCGCGCCCTCGATCTGCCCCTCGACGCCCGCGCGGTTGACCACCTGCCCCACATCGTGCACAGCCACCACATCGGTCACCGTCACTGTGCCCAGTTCCGGGTCTACCTCCACACGCACCGCCTGCCCGCCGAACACCAGCATGACGTGCGGCATCCCGATCGGCAGATGTTTGGGCGTCGTCTCTTCTGGATAGGGGAAGGAGAACGTCGCTTCGGCCACCAGCGGCACGCCCTCGTCGGCGGCGCGGCTGGCGAACTCGCCCAGCGCCACGCGCTCCCCGGCTGCGGTGATCACTGCGCCAGCTTCGTAGCGCAGCGCATCGCGCGGGACATTCAGCGTGCGGGCCGCGTAATCGAGCAGCGCTGCGATCAGCCCCTGCGCGGCCAGCATCACCGAGTTGCCGATCAGATAGGTCATGCGCGAGGCGCAAGTCACGCCGCCGTTGGGCGAGACACTCGTATCCACGTCCACGGTGCGCACCGCGTCGTAGGGCAACCCCAGCGCTTCCGCCGCGATCTGCTCGGCGGCGGTCGCCAGGCCCTGCCCCAGGTCGGGCGAGCCGATGTAGAGCAGCACCGAGCCGTCGGGAGCCAGCGCCAGGCGGTTAGTCGAATCGTCGGGCACGCGGTAGCCCAGGCCCATGCTTTGCATTCCCAGGGCGATGCCCACCCCCGCCACCCGACCTGGCGCGGGCGGCTTCTGCGCCAGCCGAGCGCGCGCCGCCGCCAGATGATCCAGGATCAGCGGCAGGCTCTCGGCGGTGCGGTCGAGCGTCACGCGGGTCAGGAGTCGGTCACCGGGGCGCAGGGCATTCTTGCGCCGCAGTTCGAGCGGGTCCAGGCTCAGCTCGTGCGCCAGCATGTCCATCATGCTTTCGATGGCGAAGTGCGCCTGCGGGCTGCCGAAACCACGCATCGCGCCGGAGAAGGGACTGTGCGTGTAGACGACGTTAGTCTCTACCTGCACATGGGGGATGCGGTAGGCTCCGGCCAGCATCTCGGTCAGCAGGCCGCCGACCGCTGGCCCGTAGGACGCATAGGCCCCCGTGTCCAGGTGTACGACCGCCTTGAGCGCGATCAACTCGCCCTCGCGCGTCGCGCCAAGCGTGTAGTGCAACCGCGCCGGATGGCGCTTGGGATGCGCCAGGAAGGATTCGTGCCGGTTGTTGATCAGGCGCACCGTCCCGCGCGTCGCCCAGGCTCCCAGCGCCGCCAACACTGGCAGACCGGAATCCTCTTTGCCGCCGAACGCGCCACCGATGACCGCGCTACACACCTGTACGGCGTCTTCGGGCAGTCCCAGCACGCCCGCGATGGCATGGCGATCTTCGAATGGCTTCTGCGAGCTGACCCAGACGGTCAGGGTGCCGTCGTCGTTCCAGCGAGCCATGCTGCTCTCCGGCTCCATATAGGCGGGCGAGATGCGCGGCACGGTGAACGTCGCCTCGATCACCACGTCCGCCGCGGCCAACCCTGTCGCCACGTCGCCCTCGCTGATCTCGTAGCGGGTGAGCAGGTTGCCGCCGGAGTGCACGCGCGGCGCGTCCGGTTCCAGCGCCGCGACCGGATCGTGCACGGCGGGCAGCGGCTCGTAGGTCACCTGCACGGCGGCGACGCCATGTCGGGCCGCTTCTTTGCTCTGCGCGATCACCAGCGCTACCGGCTCGCCCATGTGCCGCACTACGTCGAAGGCCAGCGCAGGTTGATCCTGAACCAGCGGGCCGAAGGTCTTGCTACCGGGCACGTCGGCGGCGGTGAGCACGGCCACCACGCCCGGCACGTTGCGCGCCGCCGCCGTCTCGATGGCGACGATGCGCGCGTGATGGTGTGGTGAGCGCACCACTGCCCCGACCAACACCCCTTCTCGCGGCAGGTCATCCACGTAAGCCGCGCGACCCGTCACCTTGTCCCAGGCATCTTTGCGCAGTTCGGCTTTACCGACTGTTTTCAGTTCAGCGGGCATGGCTCATCTCCTCCGCCGCGCGGCGCACCGCCGCGATCATCTTGCTGTACCCGGTGCAGCGACACAGGTTGCCGGAGAGCGCCTCGCGGATAGCGTCGTCCGTAGGGGAAGGATCGCGGTCGAGCAGGGCTTTGGCGGCCAGAATCGCGCCAGGGGTGCAGAAGCCGCACTGTACCGCCCCCGTCTCCACGAAGGCGCATTGCAAGGGGTGCAATTCCCCGTCCTGCGCCAGCCCTTCGATCGTCTCCACGCTGCGCCCATCGGCCTGTCCGATCAACACCAGGCAGGCGTTGACCGCCTCGCCGTCCAGAATCACTGTGCACGCGCCGCATTCGCCCTCGCCGCCGCAGGCGTCTTTGACGCCGGTCAGGCCCAGGTCTTCGCGCAGGGCGTAGAGCAGTGTCTTGTTGGGCAGGGTGGTGATCGTGCGCGTCTGTCCGTTCACGGTCAGGGTCACGGTGATCGGTTTCATGCCTGCGCTCCCTCTCTGATCTGCTGCGCTGCCAGCCGCAACGCGCGCGCCGTCAGGCGGACCGCCGCCTTGCGCCGGTAGTCCGCGCTGCCGCGCACATCAGTGATTGGCGCAATGTCGTAGAGCACCGCCTGCGCCGCCCTCTCCAATACGTCGTCGTTCAGGGATTGTCCGTACAGCACCGCCTCAGCGCGCGGACTGCGCACCGGCGTCGGGGCGACTGCGCCCAGCGCCACCCGCGCCCCAGCAATGCGCCCGTCGTCGTCCAGGGGCAGGCTCACTGCCACATTGACCACGGCGATGGCCATCCCCTGCCGGTTGCCCAGCTTGAGGAACGCCGCGCCCGTCGGCTGAGACGGTCGCCGGAAGGCCACCGAGTGGATGATCTCGCCCGGCTCCAGGCAGGTTTGCCGGGGGCCGCACAGCACCTCTGCCAGCGGCAGGACGCGCTCGCCGCCCCGTTTGACCAGGCGCACCGTCGCGTCGAGCGTCAGCAGGGGCGGCAGTGTATCGCCGGCGGGCGACGCATTGGCGATGTTGCCGCCCAGCGTGCCCCGTGCGCGCGTCTGCGGTGCGCCGACCGTCGCTGCTGCCATCACCAGGGCGGGCGCAGTCTCGCGCAGCAGGGGCGACGCCAGGATATCGGCGTAGGTGGTCAACGCGCCGATGCGGATGGTCTCTCCGTCCTGGCCGATAAAGCGCAATTCGCGCACGCGACTCGCGTCCACCAGGACAGACGCCGGAAACACGCCGCGTTGCGCCTGCACGAGCACGTCCGTGCCGCCTGCGATCACCCGCCCGCCGCTCTGCGCCAGCAGCCGCAGCAACTCGTCGAGCGTATTTGCTGCATAAAAGTCAAACTCTTGCATAGGCTCTTGCTCCGAATCAGTTTTCAGTGAACAGTCAATAAGTGTCCGGAATCTCTACTCCCAAATTCCGCTCGCGGCAAACGCGCGGAGGCTGCTATTCCCCTCACCTCCTGTTTTCTCTCTCATACGATCGTGTCGCGGGACGAGGGGCTTGCCAGTCCCTGCGCCAGCACTCCCCTTCGCCCGCGTTATAGAGATGAAGGTCACTCACTCGAAAAGGCGGTGCTTCCACTCCCCGCCGACCATCGTACCCAGCACGCGCGTTTCCAAGATTTCGTCCGGCGAAATAGTGTAGAGGTCGCGGTCGAGCACGATCAGGTCGGCCAGGTAGCCGGGCGCGAGCATCCCCAGGTCGTGCTCCCAACCTGCGGCATAGGCCGGGCCTTGCGTGAAAGCGCGCAGCGTCGTCTCCATATCCAGCCGCCCTTCCGGGTACCAGCCCTCCGGCCCTGGCGATCCGTCGGCGCGACGGCGCGTCACTGCGGCGAAGATGCCCGGCAACGGCGCGAATGGCTCGACCGGCGCGTCCGAGCCAAAGGCCAACACCGCGCCCGCCTCCAGTTGCAGCCGCCAGTTGTAGCTCCAGCGGGCGCGCGCACCCCAGTAGCGATCGGCCATCTCGTAATCGGACGTAGCGTGAATAGGTTGCATGGAAGCGATGATACCCAGCGCGCCCAGCCGCCCCGCGTCGTCGGGGTGGATCAGTTGCACGTGCTCGATGCGGTGTCGCCGGGCCGTGCGAGGGATGCCGCGAGCCGCTTCTTCGGCGCGCACCGCTTCGTACACATCCAGCACGTCGTGCACGGCGCGGTCGCCGATGGCGTGAATGGTCGCGGGGATGCCTGCCGCGCTGGCCCGGCTGACCAGTTCGTACATCTGCTCTTTGTCGGTGACCACCAGCCCGTAGTTGTCCGGTTCGCCCTCGTATGGCTCGATCATGTGCGCGGTGCGCGGGCCAAGCGCTCCGTCGGCGAAAATTTTCAGCGCGCCCAGCCGCAACCACACATCACCAAAGCCAAAGCGCAGACCCAGCGCGTGCGCGTGCTCGATCCAGGGATCGTTGATCTGCTTGAGCACGCGCAGCCCCAGTTCGCCGCGCTCGCGCAGCACCTGCAAAGCTACCAGACAACTGGGGTTGTCGTAGTCGTGCAGGGCGGTCAGGCCGGCGGCCCAGGCTCGCCGTTGCGCCTCGGCCATCCAGTCGGCCAGTTGATCGGGTGTGGGGTCGGGGATGAGCCGCGCGACCAGCTTCATGGCCGGGTCTTCCAGCAGAATGCCGGTCGGCTCGCCGCGTGCGTCGCGCTGGATCGCGCCGCCGTGCGGATCGGGCGTGCTGGCGCTGATGTGTGCCCACCGCAACGCCAGACTGTTGACCCAGGCCGCGTGACCGCTGCGCGCGGCCAGGTAAACGGGATGATCCGGCGCGACGGTGTCCAGGTCGGCAGCGGTGGGGAAGGCCCCGCCCGGCCACAGCGCCTGCGACCAGCCGCGCCCGACGATCCACTCACCGGGCGGTGTCTGACGGGCGCGCCCAGCCACGCGGCGCAGCGCCTCTTCTTTGGTGGGCACGTCGAACAGGTCAACGTCGTGCAGGGCGCGTGCCACACCTTCCCAGTGAATATGCGCGTCGGTCAGGCCGGGGAATATCACCTGCCCGTCCAGCCGGTCAACGGCGGTGTGCGGCCCGGCCAGGGCGCGGATAGCGTCGTCATCGCCCAGGGCTACGATGCGATCGCGAGCAATGGCCAGCGCCGAGGCGCGCGGCTGCGCCGGATGCAGGGTGTAGATGCGCGCGTTGAGCAGAATACGGTCAATCATGGTCAGGGCCATCCAGAAAAGCGTTCAATTGGCAATCCGCAATGCGCAATCCCCAATCCGCCATTCTCTCACTGGTCGCCTTCCGCCTCGATCTCGACGATCGCTTCATAAGGCGTGCGCCCGCCATAGATCACCTTCATCAGGCCCGGCAGGTAGCGATCCATGGTTGTCACCGCCGGATAGATGGTGTTGCGGATCAGCGTGGGTGTCAGCGCCACCCCCTCGAAATCCAGGCTGCTCTTGTAGCGCACTTCGCCATCGCCGTAATCCATCTCGAAGTTGCCAATGCGCAGCCCATAGTTGGCGCGGGTGATGTATTCGGCCACGGATAGCCGCAGTTCTTCGGGGACGTGCACCGTTGCCACACAGTAGAAGACGAACTGTTCCAGCGGCACCACGATCTGCGCAAAGCAGGGGAACTGACCGTTCTGGCCGCTGAACATGGCGCGGTAGATGGTGCGTCCTTCCAGGCGCTGGGGATACCAGCCGTCTTTTTCCAGAAACTCGCCCAGCGTGGCAAAGGCGGCCAATCCGTTGGGGTTGGCCGCTTCGGGATCGGGGCCGGACTCGCTCTCGCGGCCAGAAGATGAACGAGGTGTCATCGGCCCTCCTTCGGCACATACTCTGCAGCGCCTGCCAGCCGCCAGGCGGCGGCGATCTCGGCTGTCAGCGGGGCGCTGGCGAAACCTTCGCGCGTGACCGCCTGAGCGCCCAGGTACGACGCGATCTTGATAGCCTGCCGCAAGTCGCCCAGTTGGTGCAGCGCAATGTGCAGGGCTACCGCAAACACGTCACCCGCGCCGGTGGGGTTGACCTGAACGACTGGCCAGGCGTCGTAGTCGAAACGGGTACCATGCTGATAGACTGTCCCGCCGCGCTCGGCGCGGGTGACCACTACCAGCGGCCCCAGCGCGGCAAATTCCTGCTCAAGATGTGGCGCGTGCCGAATATCCTCTTCGCTCAGCACAGTGACAGTGGCATGAGGCAATACCTGCGGCGCGCTCTCCCAGAGGATCGGCGTCACCAGGCCGTCGGCCTCGCGGCGACGCATGAACCCCTGCGGAGTCACGCAGATGGGGCTGTTGTCGAAGGCGGAGACGAAAGATGGGTCAACTTCATAGGCGATCGGTGCCAGGTGCACCAGGCCGGCTTTGCGCCAGGCTTCCGGCAGCATGTCCGGGTAGAGCGTGTGCGCGCGATGATACAGGTATTGGGTGCGCCCGCTGGCCGAATAGCGATTCTCGAACGTGGTAGTGTGCTCCGCCGGAATCACCACGACCTCGGCATTGGGGGGCAGGTCTTCCAGCAGAGGGTCATCGGGGCGTGCGCTGGTGAGCACCGCCACGCGCAGCCCGAAAGCCGCTGCCGTGTGTGCGCCAAAGGACACTGTCCCGCCCAGGCGCGGCCCGTGCGGCGTGATATCACAGGTGATGTTGCCGATGAGCAAATAGTCGGGAATGGAAGTTGACCGTTTGAGCATGATCCTGTCGCTTTGCTGCTAGCGCCAACGCGCGCGTCTGATAAACAACTGCCGCGACTGGGCCGAGTCGCGGCAGGCGGCTACTCCGAAGCTGCGTCCTCAACGCCGCTTGGGGATGATGGTCACCTTGCGGCGGTCGCCCTCGCCGACGCTCTGCGTGGTCACCTGGGGATGATCGCGCAAGGCCAGATGCACCACACGCCGCTCATAGGGGGGCATCGGCTCCAGCGCTACCGTGCGCCCCAATTGAATGGCCTGTTCGGCCATGCGCTGCGCCAGGCGGCGCAACTGCTTCTCGCGGCGCACCTTATACCCTTCTACATCTACGATGATATTGGCGCGGCGTTGCAATTCGCGGCTGGCGATCAGGCGGGTGATATATTGCAGCGCGGCCAGGGTCTCGCCCCGTTTGCCGATGAGCGCCCCCAGGTCCGTCCCTTCGATCTGCAACACCCAGGGCGCGACCTCATTGTCGGCGGCCTGAGCGCGATAGACGCTCACCGTGGCCTTGACACGCATTCGCTCCAGCAATTCCTGCAACGTCTCACGCCCGACGCGAGCGTCGTCGTCCAGTTCCGCTTCGTCTACCGGCTGCGCTTCGGCCAGGGAGGCCACTTCTTCGGGCGCTTCTTCTTCCGCCAGCTCGACGGCGGGCTGTGGCGCGGGCGGCGTTGGCGGAGCGACGGGGCGTGGCGGGGCAGCCGTTGTCAGGCGCACCCGCGCCTGTCGCGCGCCAATGCCCAGCAGGCCCCGGCTGGGTTCTTCGAGAATCTCGACGATCACGCTTTCGCGGGCGACGCCCAGTTGCTGCAAACCCTGTTCAATAGCGGACTCGATGTCCGGCGCAGTAGTCTCTACGGAGCGCGTTTCGCTCATGGTGATCCCTATCCTTTTGCCTTCCCTTTGGCACGGGCGCGGCTGGCGCGACTGTCATAAACGCCGCTGCCCTTCTTGCGACTGCCTACCTCGCGCTGACGCTTGAGCTTTGGCTCAGCGGGAGTCACGGGCGCGACAACCGGCGTCGCTTCGCGCTTGGGCCGGGGCGCAGGCGCAGACGGTGCGGGCGCGGCAGGGGTGCCGGTCGTCGGGCCGTTGGCGGGCGCTGCTTCTTTGGGCTTCAGTCCGATCAGCCGCCCGACGTTGATGTTGAGACGCCCCGTCAGCCCATACTGCCCGATGCCGATCAGGTTGGAGGCGATGAAGTAGATTGACAGTCCCGAAGCAAATGAGAGCGAGAAGAAGCCAAACATCAGCGGCATGATCAGCATCATCTGTCGGCTGATCCGCGCCGTCTGGTCGGCCTGACGGTCGCCCGTGCCACCAGAGGGCGTAGCGGGCATGAGCAGCTTTTGCTGCAGCCAGGTAGTCACCACGACCAGGACCGGCAGGATGTAGAGCGGATCGGGCACGGCCAGGTTGAGCCAGAGGAACTTGTTGCTCAGCGGCACCTGCGACGACAGGGCAGGCACCCACAACCGGTTGGCCAGGTCGAGTAATTGCGTGGGGGTGGCAGCCAGCGTGGCAACGATAGCGTGGTAGAGCGCCAGCATGATCGGCAACTGAATGAGCAGCGGCAGGCAACCAGCCAGAGGATTCACCCCATGCTTACGGTAGAGTTCCCATTGCTCCTGGGCCAGCCGTTCGCGGTCGTTCTTGTACTTCTCCTGTAGCTTCTTCAGTTCTGGCTGCAATTCCTGCATGGCCTTGGTGGAACGCTGCTGTTTGATGGTCAGCGGGTAGGTGGCCATGCGGATTAAAATGGTGAAGACCACAATGGCCAGCACCACGTTCCCGCCCAGAATCTGGTACAGGAACAGCAGGATGGTGATGAAGGGGTTGATGATGATATCGAGCATGAAGCTGTGCCTTTGTCTCGCGCCGTGCCAGCGCCGGGTCTAGTCCGAATACGTCCAGGCTTCTTCGCCGGTCTCGGCGTTCAGGGCGACGACCAGCCGATCGTTATCCATCGTACTGGCGACGACCAGGTCGGCGGCGTCATCGTCTACGCCGGGTACAAAGACCAGGTCGGCCAGCACTTCGCCTTTCACATCCCTATCCCAGTTAAGCGCGCCATCCTCTTTGGTCACCGCATAGAGATGATGGTCTTTGGAGGCCACGATCACCAACCCGTCGGTGAGGATGGGCGTGGCGCGGATGCCATCTTCGGCCAACGGTTTCTTCCACACCTGCTGGAAGCTCCCGTCTGCGTCCAGGCGTACCGCATACAATGCGCCGGACAGGTCGCCAAAATAGAGCACGCCGCTGTCTACGTCGAAGGCCGGGCTACCCCACAGCCAGCCGTCTGTTTCGAAGCGATCCACAATCGCCCCATCTACCAGGCTGACGGCCACCAGTTCGGAGGCAAACGTGCCCACATAGAGCACCTGACGCCCCGCGTCATAGACCGGCGTGCCGGGCGCTGCGCCGCCTACATTCCTGCGCCATAGCTCTTTGCCCGTCTCAGCATCCAGAGCATACAGATGATGATCCAGCGAGACGACATAGACCACCGGCCCTGCGCGTTCTTCGGACGGGTCTTCGGGCAGGTAGAGCGGGCGCGACCATACGCCGTGACCGGTGCGGAACGTCCACCTTTCCGCCCCGTTTTGCCGCGAGACCGCCACCACATTGCGGCTGCCCAGGCCGAAGTACACCGTGTCCGAGTCTACCGCAACGCTGCCGATGACGCGATCTTTCGGGGTGATTTCCAGCGGGCCAAGGATCGCCTGTTTGCCGGGCGTATAGCGCCACAAGACCGTGCCATCGCTGTTGATGGCGTGCAGGCGTCCGCTGTAGTCGCCCACGTAGATCACGCCATCGGCTATCACGGGCTGTGCGTAGAAGGCCGCGTCGCCGTTCTTATATTCCCACAGGACAGCCCCGCTGGTCGGGTTGAGGGCCACCACATGTTTGGCGTTGGCGACATAGATCGCGCTGGCCTGGGAATCGGTCGCCAGGCCCGCCCAGCTTTCGCTGGTGGGGCCGCCGCAGGCCGCCAAAGCCAGCGTGACCAGCAACAACACGCCCAACATCAGGGCCGAGGGTTTAGAGAGGGAAACGCGCGACGTATTCAAGGGAACTCCTTGGGAATGCTCAGCCAGTCGCGTCCGGCTTCAGGGCACGGGATCGTAGCCGCCCGGACTGAAAGGATGGCAGCGCCCGATACGCTTCAGGCCCAGCCAACCGCCCTTCAGCAGGCCATAGCGAGCGATGGCTTCGTAGGTGTAATGCGAGCAGCTCGGATCGTAGCGGCAGCTTGGCGGCAGAAGACGCGAGAAGGTGAGCTGATAGAGCCGGATGAGGGCCAGTCCCACGTACTTCATGACGGCAAATCCTCTGCTGACGACTGCCACAGCCCTGCGCTCTGCAACAGGGTGTGCACCGCCTGGCGCACCGCCTGGAAAGGCTGCCCGACGATGGCCGGGCGTGCGATGAAGGCGATGTCGTAGCCCTGCCGCAGGTGTGCGTGCGCCTCGCGCACAATCTCGCGCAGAATGCGCCGGATATAGTTGCGCACTACCGCCCTGCCCAGGCTTTTGCCGGTGACAAACCCGTAGCGATTGTGGGGCAACTCGTTCGGCGTGACGCTCATGATCACGAAAGGATGTCGCCAAGCGCGCCCTTGCTGGCGCAAACGGGCGAAGTCCTGCTTCCGGCGCAGGCGCAAATGGCGCTGCATGGTCGGGCGCAGGCCTAATGTGCCTTCCAGTTGATGCGTTTGACGTGATTGTTCATCTTGGGCGTCAATACATGACGGCCCTTGGCGCGGCGCGACTTCAGCACCTGGCGTCCGTCCTTGGTGCGCATGCGTTGACGGAAGCCGTGTACACGCAGCCGGCGACGAATCTTGGGTTGGTAGGTACGCTTGGGCATGGATGACCTCTTTCAAAAAACGCGCGGAAAGCGCGCTTTCAACCGTCTACACTCGCTGGCATGTAGCGTCCAGGCCGCAACATGCGAAGGGCAAGTATAGCGCATGGGCAGAGGCAGGTCAAGCACGAACCCTTCTTGTAAGCGCCCCGATAGCATCACCCTTTGCGGCGTGTGCCCCCTGCCCCCCATTCTGTAGCTCACGGACTCGGCTGACTGACTGCCAGCGAGACCGGCTCGGCCACCACCACCAGCCGCCCCAGATATGTCCGGGCCTGTGTGTCCCAGTCTGTACAGGTGATCAGCGTGACGCGCGGGACGCCGTCCTGGGCCAACCACGACAGATCGTAGGGATCCACCCGCTCAATACGGGTGACGCGATAACGCTCCTCGCGCGAGCCGTCGCGCAGCACCACCAGGTCGCCCAGGTGCGCTTCGAAGAGATAGGCGAATGGGCCGGGCGCACCGGTGTAGCTCTCGACGTGCCCAGCCAGCACGATGTTGCCGCCGGGATCGCCCAGCCAGGCCGTGCCCACCAGATGCCCCACCGAATCCCCCAGATGACGGGTTTCCCAGGTGCCCTGTACGCGCCCGGCAGGGATGATCGGCGCGCTGACCTCCGCGGCAGGGAAGCTAATCAGGCGCGGGGGGATGGACGTATCGGTCGTGGGGGTGGGCAGGAAGTCATCGCGGCGCAGCCCCTGAGGGGGCGGGGTGCGCACCGGCGTAGCCGCAGAGGGAGCTTTCGCCGTGCTCAACCGCCAGACGGCAAAGACGAGCACAAGTATCTCTACGCTGAGCATAGCGCAACCCAGCGGTGTCAGGCGTAGACGACGCTTGCGTAGCGAACCGATCACACATGCCCCCCGGCGATTAGCGTATGTACAGCTTAGCGCGCGGCCAGGGGAATTGCAAGCGGGGACGCTACGGGTGCGCGCAAAGGTTGCCTGCGACTTCGCTCTGTGGCGGATTCTACTCCCGCATCACTTGCGGCTGGGCGTGGAAGTCGCCTTGACGCTCTTCTCCGGCTTTTCCAGTTCCGGCAGGCACCCCAGCAATGTCCAGTAGAGGGCGTTGGTCTTGGGGTCTTTGAGCGGTTTCCACTCCTCAGGGATGTTGAGCTCTTCGAGCTGAGCCTTGGGCACGGTCAGGTACAGATAGAGCGAAGCGCCCAGGTAGGGATCGTCGTCCAGCGCCACGCACACCGACAGACCGCTCTCTTCATCAATCTTCAGGCTCTCCGGCTCGGCCAATTCCTTTTCGTCCAGCCCCATCAACGCCCCATAGGCATAGGGCAACAGCGTGCTGATGTCTTCTTCCATCACCGAGAAGTCGCGGTCGAACAGGGTTGCCTCGTCTATGAACTTGGCCATGGTGTCCAGCGGCACCTGAAGGTCTTCGACGGCGTCCGGATAAGTTTCGGCCAGCCATGTCTGCACCTCATCCAGCGGCACCTGGTAATAGGCGAAGAGTTCGCGGTCTTTTTTGCCGTCTCCAGCGGTGCCCAGCAGTGCATCGCCCAGGTCCGGGTCAACGCTTACCAGCACCACGCCGACCAGCAGCCCAACCAAGAACGTGAACAGGATGACGAAGCTATTGCGGCGATTCATGGGCTGTCTCCTTATTTTCTATGCACGCGCGGTGCATTCGTCGGTCGTCAATCATATAGCGCCGTGCGGGGCTTTCAGCGACGCCGCCCACGCCACCACAGCACCCCGCCGACCAGCGCTCCCAGCGCCAGGAAGGTGACCCATACTCCCGCACCCAGGGCGGTGCCGCGCACGTCCGCGCCAAAGTCGCCGCGGGCCGAGGTGCTCACGACGATCACCAGCATGACGGCGGCCACGCCAGCAACCAGCGCCCACATACGCCAGCGCCCGCGCGCAGATCGGGAGACTTCAGCCGTATGCTCCTTCTCCCATTGTACAACCAGTTGCCGGCGCAGGCGTTGGCGAAAGGCAGCGTCCGGCCTGGTGGCAGGCCCGATCAGCCGGTTTAGCGCCCGCACGATCCTGGCCTCGCCCTCGATGCTGGGCGGTGGCGCAGGATCAGCGCCCGCCAGCACCTCATCGGTGTAGGCTGCCAGTTCCTCAGTGATACCCGTATGCTCGTCCATTCTCAATCCCCTATCGCGTCGCGGATGGCCTGAATAGCCCTCCGATAAAGCGATTTCACCGCCTCAAGCGACTGCCCGCGCGCCCCGGCAATTTCGTTGAAGGTCAGCCCATCCGCGAAGCGCATCAGGATGATTTCCTGGTAATGCTCCGGCAATGCCGCGAAAATCCCCTGCAGTAGGGCACGTTCGTCGTTGCGTTCGTGTGCCTCCGGCATTACCAGGAGTTCGCTTTCCACCTCCGTCAGCGAGATAGCCGTTGGATCGCTGTGCCGGGTACGCCGCCGGTAGAAATCGGCGATCTGCCGGTTGACAATGGTATACAGCCAGGTGCTAAAGCGGGCATGATGCTCGAAGTGCTGCAAAGAACGAAACACGGCCAGGAAGACTTCTTGGGTCACGTCTTCGGCGTATTGGGGTGGCACCCGGCTGCATATCCGGCGGTAGACGCGGTCCACATAACGGTCATAGAGCGCCAGGAAAGCCTCCCGATCCCCTTGTTGTGCCCGCCTAGCCAGAGCCTCATCCGTGCTCATGGTGCTCCCCCTATTATGTCGCTGCGATCCGCGCAATTGGGTCGCGAAGTCCGCTGGCCTGCTATACCGAAGTCATGCGACCCAACAAAAAAGCAGGAGCTGCCCTGTACCCGAGTGTTCCGGTCAGCTCCTGCCTGATCACCCTATCGGGGAGCGTCTCCTCACCAGCCAGCCAACGCCGCCTCGACGGAGTCGTAGGAGTCGAAGAAACGGTCGAAGCCGATGATGGCGAAGATGCGCTGCACGCGCGGGCTGAGTGCCACCAGGCGCAGGTCGCCGCTGTTGGCACGGCTGCGCGTCAACACGTCGGCCAGGGTGCGCAACCCGGCGCTGTTGATATAGGAGACTCCCGCCATGTCCAGCACCAGGCGGTATTGCCCGGCGGCCAGCGCATCCTGCAAGACGCTGTCGAGTTCCCCGGCCCCCTCGCTATCTACACGTCCTTCGAGCACGAAGACCAGCGCCCCACCGTGCTCGCGTTTTGTGATCTGCATCCCACTTCACTCCCTCTGCGGGGCGTGCCTCTCAGCCGCGCCCGGCGACCAGACGCTGATCGATCTCTTCCTGCGGCACCAACTGCCCGTCGCGCACCTCTTCCACACGGGGAATCTGCCCGGCCAGGTCGCGGTCGTGCGTGACCATCACGATGGTCATGCCCTGCGACACCAGGTCTTCGAACATGGCGAAGACCAGGCCCGCCGACACCGCATCCAGGTTGCCCGTGGGTTCGTCGCCAACCAGCACCTTGGGGTTGTTGGCCAGCGCGCGGGCGATAGCAGCGCGTTGCTGCTGCCCACCGGAAATCTGGCTGGGGTATTTGTTCGCTACATCGGGCAGGTCTACCATCTCCAGCAACTCCATGGCCCGCTCTTTGCGCCGCCCCCGGTAGGTGCCCGCGTAGTGCATAGGCATCATCACATTCTCCAACACCGTCAGGGTGGGCAGCAACTGGAAGAACTGGAAGACGACGCCAATATTACGCCCGCGCCACTTGGCTACCTGGTTCTCGCTGAGTTTGGTCAGGCGCTGCCCCGCCACATAGACTTCGCCCGATGTGGGCCGGTCTATGCCGGTGATCATGTTGATCAGCGTGCTCTTGCCGCTGCCCGAAGGCCCCACAATGGCGACGAATTCGCCTTCCTTGATCTCCAGGTTGACGCCCTTCAGCACGCGGAGTGGGCCAGCCTTGGTCTTGTAGATTTTCTCGACGTTTTGCAGCGAAATCACCGATTCGGTCTGCGCGTTGCTCATCTTGTTTTCTCCCGAAGCTGTTCGCGCCTATTGGTAGCGTAGAATGTCCGACACCGTGCGGCGGGCGGCGGAAATGGACGGCCACAGGCTGGCGACCGTCGCGATGATCAACATGCCCACCAGACCCAGTCCCAGCACCCACAACGGGTAGCTGAACTCGATGAACTCGGCGAAGCCCAGTCCATCCAGCAAGCTGATCGCCAGCCCGTAGCTGAGCGGAATGGCGATGATCCAGGCCAGCACGCCGATCAACAGGCCCTCCACCAGGAACTGTAACACAATGGTGCTCGATCCTGCGCCAATCGAGCGCATCACGCCGATCTCTTTCTGGCGCTCGAAGACCGCCATAGAGAGCGTGGTCAGCAGGCCGATCGCGCCCACCGCGGCCATCACCGCTGAGGTGATCTGGAAAATCATGTTGAAGACCAGGATACCTTCGGCGATCTGTTCTTGCTGTTCGACCATGTTGGCAAAGCTGGCCGTCACCCCGTCTGCCAGCAGCGCTTCCGAGACCTGGGCAATGGTATCATCCACAGCGGCAGCGCTGGGGTCTTCCGCCGTCAGCGTCACCAGGTAAGAGGTGGGCAGCGGCGGGTCGTCCGACGGATCGTCGGGCGTGCCCGCATCGCCCAGCACGAAGCCCGCTTGGCGCGCCAGGTCTTCCCACCTCATCAGCACGAAGGGGAAGGGATAGGATGCCACACCGATGATCTCGTATTCCGCCGTGCGCCCACCCGCCGACACCACCACATGGTCGCCCGTGCTTTTGCCAGTGGATTTGGCCGCAGGAGTGGTGAGCACCACCCCGGCGCGGGTTGGGTCTTCATCCCAGCCGGTGCCGCTCTCGAAAGTCAGGTCAACGGCGGGCGTGCGCGGATCGTAGCCGATGGCCTGCAACTCGTCGCTACCCTCGAACCCCGCGCCAATGCTGATCTCCGTTCCGCTCAGGTCGAACAGACGCACCAGGAAGCCCGCCCCAGGGTAGACACCGGCGACGCCTTCCACACTGGAGATGCGCTGCGACACTTGCTCGAAGTCCTGCGCCTCGCTGGGGATGACCATGATCTGATAATTGAACGTGTCGAACAGGCTGGCGATCTCCGCATTGATGACGGTGAACATGGCGAAGACGCCCATGAAAGCCGCCGCAGCCAGCGTCAGCGTGATCACCGTCAACGCCAGGCGACCTTTCTTTTGCATCACGTTGCTCAGCGCCTGGCGAATGGTGATGGGCAGCGGCAGCGCTTTGATCACGCGGGCGCTCAGGCCACGCCCCCACGTGCCCGCGATGCCCAGGTCGGTCATGGCGTCCATGATCGTCACGCGCGTCCCGTTGAAGACAGGCACGAACGCAGCGGCAACCGGCACCAGCAACCCCATCACTGCGCCCAGGATGATGCCCAGCGGCGAAACCTTGAACCCCTCGATGAGAGTGAAGGCGAAAGGAGCCACGCTCTGCGCCATCAACGCGCCCACGATGACCCCCAGGATGAGGCCAGGCACCGTGCCAAGTGCGCCATAGACCAGGGCAATGCCCGCGTACATGACGAAATTGTCCAACTGGGTGGCCCCCAGCGACTTCATCACGCCGATCTGCCGCTTCTGCTCCACGACGATGGTGTTGACCACATTCATGACCAGGAAGCCGGATACCACCAGGGCCACCACAGCCAGCATGTTGAGCACGTTGGTCACTTCGGCCACTTCGCCGATCAGAAAGTAGTTGTCGGGGTCGTCCAGCCAGTAGAGCTGCGGGATGTAGTTGGTCTGCTCGGCGACCACTTCCATCAGGCGATCGGCCTGTTTCTCGCTGGTCTCGGTGTCAATATAGCGCAGGTAGAAGGAGTTGAAGCCAGAGAAAGGCACAATGTGCCGCGCATCGTCCAGGTTGGCGTAAAGACGGCGTTCGGGCTGATTCTGGTTATCGCCCACTGTGACCCAGTAGGGATGGAAAACGATAGCCGAGACCGTCCAGGGGTCGCTGGCTCCTTGCGTACCGGGGGTGCGGAAGACGAGCGTATCGCCTACGCTCAGGCCATATTCGTCCGCCATGCGCCGTTCCAGGGCGATCTGATTCTGGCCAGGCTGTGGCCATTCCCCCTCGACCAGGCGCATCGGCTCAAGCTGAATCGCGCCGAATGGCTCGGAGAAGGCCATCAGGTTGGCTTCGCGGAAGCGCTCCTCCCCCTCTCGCTGCCAGAAGACCGGCACTGTCACCTGGCCTTCGATGCGCGTCACCCCTGCGATCACTCTGCGGTTGCGGATCAGGTCGAGCACCTGATCTTCGCCTGTCTCGGTGCTGACATCCGTGCCCGCAGCGGGGACGGTCACGTACAGCCGAGTCATGGCGACTTCGTCGGGGTTGATGTCCTGACGAATCTGACGCACCAGCAAATCATTGGCGGAGATCAGCGTCACCGCGCCGAACACGCCGATCATGATGCTGATCGCTACCAGCGCGGTGCGCCCCTTGCGCGACAGGATGTCGCGCATGATCTTTCTACCTCGCGTCTTGATGATCATGATACTGTGTCCCCCTGCCCGCTAGCCGCGCGTCGCCAGACGCGAGCGCGTGGCGCGCAGTTCTGCCGTGCGGCGCAACGCCGCCGCTTCGAGCGTGGTGCGTCCGATGGTGCCATCCACCAGTTCGTAAACCTTGGGCACATTGCGGATGATCTCGCGGTCGTGCGTCACCACGATCACCGTCGTGCCGCGATCCGCCAGTTGCTGGAACAGGTCGAAGACGTTGGCCGCACTCATGCGGTCGAGGTTACCGGTGGGTTCGTCGCCCACTATCAGCGGCGGATTGTTGGCCAGGGCACGGGCAATGGCCACGCGCTGTTGCTGCCCGCCGGAGAGCATGTCGGGCGTCTTATAGGCCTGATCGGCAATGCCGAATCGCTCCAGCAACCTGAGCGCGATCTCTTTGCGCTCGCGCGGCTTCCAGACGTTGGCGAAGTCCATGGGGGCCATCACGTTTTCCAGCACAGTGAGCGTCGGCAGAAGCTGGAAAAACTGGAAGACAATGCCCACGTTGCGAGCGCGCCACTTGGTGAGTTTGCGCTGCGGAATCTGCGTAATCGGCACACCGCCGACAACAATCTCGCCGGAGGTGGGTGCATCTACTGCCGTGAGCATGTTCAGGAAAGTCGTCTTGCCGCTGCCCGACGGCCCGACAATGGCCACAAAGTCGCCGCGATGAACTTCCAGGTCAATGCCGCGCAAGACATTGAGTGGCCCGGCGGGCGTGTCGAATGTCTTGACCAGATTGCTGACCTGGACGAAGGGTTCTGCCATAGGAGTCTCTCCTTTGGGATGATTACCGCACGGGACGGCGGGACGTTCAGGTGTCGGGATTTGTCAATCGCCAGTTACCATACGCCGCACCAGAGCAAAAGTTGCAGATGCGGGCCAAGTCTGCTTGACGATACGCTTCGCAGCAGCGGCAGGAAACAAATCTCGCCGGGAACGAAAACAGCGGGTTAGGATGGTTAGAACTTCAAAACACGCTCAGATAATAATAGAGATCGGTATCCTTGACAAACTCTATCCGCGGCAGGGTGCGTGCGAAAGGTGTCAGGCAGTTTGCAGCAGTCTGCTGCCCCTCACCCCTGCATCCCCTCTCCCTCGCGACTGCATCGCGGGGCGAGGGGACTCACTGTCTCTCGCGCGAGCGCTCCCCTTCGCCCGCAGCGCGGGAGAAGGGGCCGGGGGTTGAGGGCCATCGCCCGCAGGCGCTTTCAATCATCTTAATAAATCGAGCGAGAAACACAATTTATCAATTTTTTGACAATGCTTAATTCATTTTATGCTATAGTGGGGAGCGGCGTGATTATTTCTTGCGCCGTATCTGATCACCGCTCTACCCAAGGAGAAAAGGACTTCGCCATGCTCAGAAAACCATTCATCATCCTGCTGCTAGGCGTGCTGTTCAGTTCACTGGTCTTAAGCGCCTGCGGCGAAAAGAAGGAGGAAGAGAAAAAAAGCGAACCGCAGGAGAAAACGCCAATCGGAGTGCAGCTCTCGTGGATTGATACCATCGAGTTCATCAATTTCTATGCGGCGGATGCCCAGGGTTACTATGACGAAGCCGGACTCGACGTGACGACCTACCGCGGCGGCTTTGACGAGAACGGGCAGTACATTGACCCGATCACGCGCGTGCTCAATGGTGAGGTACAGTTTGGCGTCAAGGCCGCGGCGGATATTCTGGCCGCCCGCGCCGAAGGCAAACCGCTTGTCGCCATTGCGTCCATCTATCAGCGCAGCCCGGCCAGCATTGTCTCACTGGCCGAGAGCAATATCACGCAGCCCGCTGACTTGAAGGGCAAGCGTGTGATGGTGGAATTCGGCACCAATCTCACTGCGCTCTACTTGGCCTTCCTGGCCTCAGAGGGCATCGAGCGCTCAGACATCAATGAGGCGATCAACAAAGGGCACGTAGTAGACCCACTCCTGAACGGCGAGGTAGACGCTTACCTGGGCTTCATCACCAACGAGTCGCTGCAGGTGAAGCGCCGCGCTCAGGGTGAAGTGAACGATCTCTTCCTCAGCGATTACGGGGTGGACACCTACGTCAACGTCATCTTCACCACCGAGGATATGATCAAAAACAAGCCCGATCTGGTCGAAGCGTTCCTGCGGGCGACGCTGCGTGGCGCGGAATGGGCCGTGGCGAATCCCGACCAGGCCGCAGAACTGGTGGTGCAGCGCTTTGGCGATCAGCTCCCAGAGACGGTCAAAGAGATACAGAAAGACGCCATGCAGGTTTCGCTGCCTCTGCTGAGTCCGGCGGGCAGCAAGATCGGCATGATGCAGGCGGAAGTATGGGAGTTCACGCAGCAGATGTTGCTGGATCAGGGCACGCTCAGCGAACCCGTGGAGGTCGAGAAAGCGTACACCATGGAGTTCCTCAACAAAATCTACCAGTGACGCTGCCAGGCATTCCCAGGCATAGAAATTCCCAGGGGCGCGTGCTGCGCCCCTGCTGCTTTCCCAAGCTCGACAACGTGTGAGCGCCGAGCGGGGGTGGGGCCGATAAACCTGTCTCTCCATCTCTGTGGTGAATTCCGCCCCCAAATGCGAATGCGCCCTTGCCGTAAGCAGAGCTGAAATATCGAGCACAATAGGTGTATAATTTGGGTTAACTGACCCCTGGGGCAAACTATTATTCCCTTCACCACTCTCCTCTCTGTCCCGGGCAAGTAGTGCCATTTTCTTAAGCGGAAAGCCCGTCAATGAGTAACCGCTTCAGGCAAAGGAGGGTGAAATGTACAGGCGAATCGGACTTGGTTTGCTCCTGGGCGCAGTGTTGAGCGTGGCCGGCCTGTTCTCGGCCTTTCCAGCGACCGCGCAGCCGCCAACAGCCACCGTCCGCCTGGTGCTGGTGACCGGCAGCGACGGGACGAACAATCCTCTGCTGGTCGAGCTGTTCGGTCCGTCCGATCTGGAGACACCTTTCTGGCGGGTGCTGGTGGCAGAAGGGCCGGGCGACCTGCAACCGGGCCAGACCAACAGCTACGAGTTCACTGTGCCGGTGGGCTTTTGCGACATCGTGCAGTTTAATCTGCGCAAACCGGCCAGCGTCGGCCTGGGCGACGATCCCTGGGACATCCGCGAGTTCGAAATCTGGGTGGACGGCGTACAGGTCGCCTTCGACCGTGTCGTTTACGAGTACTTCTCGCCACAGACGGTCACTTCCTGGCCCGTCAACGTCAACTGGCAGGGCACCGCGGCCTACCAATCGCGTTGCGGAGCCATGGCCACTATTGATCCGTCGCTGCTGGGTGCCATTTAGATCAACCCTGGCCTGCTGGCCATCGTCGGATCGACGCCTACCCTGCTACCCGCGCCGGCTGTCGTGACGCCCATACAGCCGCTCTTCCCGATCACGCCGACCGCCACCCTGCCGCCTTCCAATGCCTTACCACCCCCTGCCCAGGTCGTGACCTGCCCCGGCTTCCTTCCGTCTCGCCTGCGGGTGGGAGGTATGGGGCGCGTGACGCCGGGGTTGCCGAACAACCTGCGCAGCCAGCCATCTATAAATGGGCCGCTCATTGGGCAAATACCCGGCGGGGCAGTCTTCACGGTGCTGGCTGGGCCGCTCTGCGATCCGGCAGGGATCGCCTGGTGGCAGGTGAATTACAACGGCCTGGTCGGCTGGACGGGCGAGGGTCAGGGCACCGCCTATGGGGTCGAGCCGGTGCAATGAGAGAGTGAGCGGGAGTCACCCGCGCCTTCTCGCTTCGCAGCAGCCAGGCGACTCCCGCGCACTGTTCAGGCGAGCGCACCACGCAGCCAGTCGGGTAGCGCGGTCAGCGGCACGACGGCGCGCTCTGGCGCAGTGCGTCGCTTCGCCTCCACGCCCCCTGCCGCCAACGCCTTTTTGCTGACGGTCAGCCGCACCGGCGCGCCGATCAGGTCGGCATCGGCAAACTTGACTCCGGCGGACTCGTTGCGGTCGTCCAGCAAGACGGCGAAGCCCGCTTCGCGCAGGCCCTGGTAAACCTCTTGGGCCGTCGTCAGCGTCTCCTTATCTCCGCCGATGGTCACGATATGGGCATCGAAGGGAGCGACGGCGGCAGGCCAGCAGATGCCATGATCGTCGTGATGGGTCTCGATGATGGCCGCCATCATCCGTTCCAGGCCAATGCTGTAACTGCCCATCCATACCGGTTGTGTCGCCCCGTGTTCGTCCTGGTGGTGCACGCCCAGGGCTTCGCTATAGAAAGTGCCCAGCGCGAAACAATGCCCCAATTCAATAGCGCGTTCCAGCCGCAGAGTCCCCTCTGCGCAGCGCGGACAGCCCGCCCCGTCGAAGGCCAGCGCAATATCGGTCAGCAGGGCGGGGGCGAAGTCGCGCGGGATGTTCACGCCGGTCAGGTGATACCCCTCATCGTTCGCGCCAGTGACGAAGTTCGCGCCCGCCTCCACCGAGCGATCGGCCACCACCAGCACGCCCCCTCGCAGGCCCAGCGGACTGGCATACCCCGGCACTGCGCCGGTCGCGCGAATCTCGGCATCCTCCGCCGGACGCAACGCCCCGCCGCCGAGCGCCCGCAGCAATTTGATCTCGTTCACCTCCAGGTCACCGCGGATGATCACGAAGACGAAGCGCTCTGCGCCGCCAGAGGGCGTGTGCATGAAGAACACCGCCTTCAACGTCTGCGCCTCTGGCACGCCCAGGAAGGTCGCGACCTGCTGAATGGTCGTGCAGCCGGGCGTGGCGACTTTGCGCACTGGCTCCAGCGGAGCCAGTTCAGGGGTAGACAGGCGAAAGGTAGCCGCTTCCAGGTTGGCAGCATAGCCGCAGGCCGGACAGGCGACAAAGCTATCTTCGCCCTGCGGGTGTGGCAACAGGAATTCCTGGTTGATGCCCCCGCCCATGGCACCGCTATCGGCTTCGGCCACCACCACATCCAGCCCGACACGGGCGAAGATACGCCGATACGCCGCCACCATGCGCTCGTACTGCGCCCTCATCCCCACAGCGTCAGCATCCAGCGAATAGGCGTCCTTCGAGGTGAACTCGCGCAGCCGGATTAGCCCGCCGCGCGGACGCGGCTCGTTACGGTATTTGATCTGAATCTGATAGAGAAGTTGGGGAAGCTGTCGGTAGCTGTCTATTTCGCGAGCCGCCAGCATGGCGACCAATTCCTCGTGCGTGGGGCCAAGCACAAAAGCGCGCCCGGATTCGCTTTCGAAGCACTGCAACACCGGCCCGAATGAGTCCCAGCGCCCGCTGGCCTGCCAGACTTCGGCGGGCTGCACCAGCGGCAGGCGTACTTCCTGCGCGCCGAGCGCGTCCATTTCCTGGCGCAGGATCGTCATCAAGCGCCCCATCACCCGCCAGCCGAGCGGCATCAGCGCCAGGCTCCCTGCCGCGACAGGGCGTATCAGCCCGGCGCGCACTGCTAGCCGGTGACTGATCAACTCGGCGTCTGCTGGTGCATCGCGCAGCGTACGGGTGAACAGGTCGGTGAGGCGCATGAGAATATCTCCTTCGCTGATGCCCTGGCCGCCGGGGAACGGGCAGCGAGCGCCCGTAAAGCCAGCTTTACGGCATCCTCAAGTGCACTTTACCTCTCTATGTTACCCTATCCTGTGAGACGTAGCCCTGTCCCTGGCACAGGTTGAACCGCGACACTGCCAACCATGCAGGGGAAGAGAAGTGAGAAGCAGTTTGCTCGGCGCGGAGGCGTTGACCTCACCCCCGCTCGGCACTTGCGTGCCTCCAAGCCGAGCGTAGCGAGGCTGGGGGTGAGGTAAAGCGGCAAGCGGGTTGGTGCAATCCCCCTGAACGGGTACGTGAGCAAAGCTTGTGAAACACGGTATAATGATAACATCGGTTCAGTGATACGGACGCTTGCCCGGAAGGGGGCAGGCGCACGACTATGGTCGAAGGGCGAGTCTTACTGCTCAATGGAGGCACGTGGGAACCGCTGACAGTGATCAGCATTCCCAGAGCCATCAACCTTCTCTTATCCGGCAAGGCGATCGTCGTCGAAGAAAGCGGTCGTTTTCTGCGCACGGTGCGGGCACATTTCCCCATCCCCTCGGTGATCGCGCTGCGCCAGTACATCAACGTGCCGCGTCGTCACGCGCACTGGAGCAGGCAGGGCGTGCTGGCACGCGACCACTTCACCTGCATCTACTGCGGCGCAACGCTAGGAAACATTGTGCAGGGTAGGACACTGACGCGGCACGACCTGACCGTTGACCATATTGTCCCGCTCTCGCGCGGGGGCAAAAATACCTGGTCGAACACAGCCTGCGCCTGCTTCGCCTGCAACCATCGCAAGGGCAACCGGCTGCCCGGCGAGGCGGGCATGAAGCTGCTCTGGGAACCGAAGACCCCGCGCACCAGTTACCTGGTGATCGAGATGGGCAACGGCCCAGAGACCTGGAAGCGCTACATCGAGATCGATCGCTGAAGCGACATCCTCTGCGTGCCCTGGCACGTGGCCCATGTCGGGCGTTCTGCCCGCATCTCATCTCTTCGTCCTGCGCCCGCCGCGAGCGGGCGTGCTGTTGGCCGGGGCGCGCCTCCTGAGCGGGCGTCTTCGTTTTCGGGCAGCCGTTTTGGGCTGCAAAGACACGAAAAGCACAGAGGAGCGAGACAAATCCAAACCTCCGCGTTTATCTCCGTGACCTCCGCGCTCTGCGTGGTGCGTGCTGGGCCTGCAAGCGACGGCGCTCGTTCCTGAGCACAGGCATCGTCGGCGAGGCGGGTTTGTGGTATCCTTGCCTCAGCATCAACTGAGGAGGTTGACAGTGAGTTTTCTCAAGAGACTGTTTGGCGGCGGTAGCAAGTCAAGCGACCCGGAAGGGATGTATTTCTACATTCGGGCGCACAAGACCGGCGAGGTGATCCGCGTGCGGCTGCACCGCCAAAACGATCTATCACAGACGGATGACCTGCAAGGCTACTTCGCCCGCAAGATCGTGGTCGGTCAGAAGAGCTTCGACCGGCTGGAAGCCTATTTCGAATTCGACCGCAATCGCCGTTTCGTCAGCGGTGAGGTGACCGGCGGTGAGTTGGTCGAGCGCGAAGACTACGAAGCCTATCTCGCCGCGCAGGCGCAGCAATCATCTTCCGGATAGTCAGCGCCATTGAGCACCCCTGGCCGCACTCTAATTCTGCTCGACGTGGACGGCGTGCTGGTGCATCCCGTCGGCTATAAGACCGCCTTGCGGGCGCTGGTCGAACATTTCGCTGGGCGCATGGGCCTGGCCCTGCCCGGCCCCACCGACGACGAGATCGCCGTCTTCGAGGCGTGCGGGCTGACCAACGAGTGGGACTCCGGCGCGATGTGCGTCAGCGCGCTGCTGCTGACGGCCCTGGAACGCGCACCCGACGCCCGCCGCCCGACGCTGGAAGCCACCTTCGACGCGCTCCGCGCCGCCGTGCCCGCCGTGCCCCGCCCGGACTTCACCGCCGAGGCCCGGCAGATCGCCCATCACGACGCCGACGGGCGCTATCCGGCAGCGCGTTACCTGGAGCTGCTGAGCGCCCGCACCGACCCCGCCAACCTGCCGCTGCTGCGAACCTTGCTGGGCAACGTCTACGCCGTGCGCGAGACGCCCACCACGCGCACTTTCCAAACCTTCGTGCTGGGCAGCGAGCGTTTCCACGCCACCTATGGTCTGCCCGCCGAGTTTGTCAGCGCGAGCTACCTGACCACCCACGACATCCCCCTGCTCGACGCGCCCACGCGCGCCCGCCTGCTCGATTGGGCGGCGCGGCCCGGACACGGCGTTGCCATCTACACGGCGCGCCCCAGCCGTCCGCCCGCCGATCTGCCGCCAGACGAGCCGGTCGGCGAGCCGCCCGCCGGCTACCCGCCCGAAGCGGAACTGGCCGCCGAACTGATAGGGCTGGCCGGGAGCGTCCCCTTGATCGGGCAGGGGCGCGTGGGCTGGCTGGCCCTGCGTCACGGGCGGGACGCTGCCGACTACATCAAACCGTCGCCGGTGCAGGCGCTCTCGGCTATTGCCGCCGCTGCCTCCGGCGCAGAGACCGAGTCCCTGCACGCCGCGGCTCGCCTGTCCGAACGGGGCGAACTCAGCGGGCCGCTGTCTGCGCTGCGCGATGGCCCCCTGCATATCGTCATCTGCGAGGATTCGGCGGGTGGCATCCGCGCAGTGCGAGGCGCAGTAGACCTGTTGCAGCGGGCGGGCGTCGCCGCGTCGCTGAGCGCGATCGGCGTCTCGCCACAGCCCGATAAGCGCGCGGCGCTGGCCACAGTGGCCGATCACCTGGTGGACGATGTCAATGAGGGGTTGGCGTTGGTATTGGGGGACGAATAGCAAGCGCCCCTCCGCCCATAAGAGCGCGCGGCGTGTGGCCGACTCGCCGGTCTGGATCGTGCTCCTGATCGGCAGCGGCGTGCTGATTATCCTCTTGCTGCACGGGCTGGATATCGGGCCGCTGCACACCGACGTGATCATTCACCGCGCCTGGTTCGACGAAGTAGGGATCGCGGGCTTCAGCGCGCGTTATTTCGAGCGCAATCAGCGCCACTTGCTCGTCGGCCCGCTCAACACCCTGGCCTATGCGGTCTTCGGGGAACACGATGCTCCCTATCACTTCATTTTCCAGGCCAGCCGTGTGCTGGAAGGGGCCTTCCTGGCGGGGATAGTGTTCCGGCTCACCCGCCGTCGGCTGCTGGCCGTGAGCGCTGGCCTGGCGCTGATGCTGACCCCGATCCGCCTGGCCGAGCTATACCAGGGCATCAACTGGTACATCGAACTGACGCTACCGTTGCTGCTGGCCTCCACCTATACCTATCTGCTCAGCCTGCAACGCACCGAGCCGCGCCGACTATTATTTGGCCTTTCCATCGCCTGTTATGTGGTGTCGGTGCTGATCTACGAATCCGGCCTGCCTTGGATTGGCGTCAACATGTTTGTCGGCTGGGTCGCCCGCCAGGGTATGCCTTGGCGGGCGCGCTGGTGGCTGGTGCTGCGCGATGTACTGCCTGCCCTGGTTGTCGGGATCGCTCTGGCTGTCGCCGTTCTGTTCGTCTTCGAACCATGGGACGATCTGGCCCCATCCTCCGGCACGCCGTTGCTGGAACGGCTGGCCGAACGGCTTGGCACAGCGGTTAGTTTCCCCTGGCTGTACTGGCAACGACTCCGCGTCACCGTCGCCGACGGCTATCTGGGGTGGATCGCCCTGGCGACTCTGCTCGCCGGAGCAGGGATGGGGAGTTTGTCGCAGCTCATTTCTTCAGAATGGGACGACGCGCCATTTGCGCGAGATTTCGTCTTGCTGGTGGCCCTGGCCGGAGTCATGCTGCTGTGCAGCGTGCTGGTAGGGGCAAGCAGCCGCAACCTGAACCAGGTCTATACCGACCGCATCACTTTTGGGCGAGCGGTGGGGATCACCCTGTTGTACGTAACGGCGATCTACGGGATAGAGCGCCTGGTGCTCCCGCGACGGATCGCCGCGCGGGGGATTGTCACAGCGATCCTGCTCTTCGGCCCCGGTTTCGCCTGGCTGCTGGTCTATCAGGACTACGCTCAGCAAATGCGCCGCGAGATCGGGCGTATCACGGAAGCGATCCTGGACATCCGGCCCGTGATGACCGCGCCCGTGCACCTGGTGATCGTCACCGAACCGGACTGGGTCGGCGCGCGCTTTCCCGATGCGCACGATGTGGTCATTCACGAGGTGCAGCAGCAGCTATGGCAGCGCGGCGGTGACGCCACGCTGGACATTCTGAAGGCGGGCAACGAGAGCATCGAGGACGAGTTTCGCACTTTCCCCGGCACCTGCGACACCGTCCTGGGCGAGGCCCCCGCCGGGATGTGCCTCGACTGGCACGTGATACATGCCAGCCGCTGGGCGGTAGGGAGCACACACCCGAACGAAGATATTGTCATCCTGCACTACGATCACCGCGCTGGCCGTATGACGATCCTGCCGGAAATTCACATGGTTGATCTGGCCGAATACAACATCACGACCGCCGGCCCTGCCGTGCTGCGCACGAATCCGGCCCGGTCACTCGTCTCGCTGGAATGATCTCCGGGGCGGTTCCTGCCGCGGTCTGGTGCCCCTCAGCCCTTACGACAAATTCCTGGCGCGCAGCAAGCAGCGCCCCTACAGAACCGAATTTTACGGATAGATACTAAACCTCTGCACGCGCCTCACTGCCCCCAGCGGCGCACCAACCGGCGCTGTTCGTCCGTTTCCGGCGAACCAGGGCCGAGCAGAGCATTCACCTGGCGCAACGCTTCTGCGCCATCGTGGCCCTGCTGCACCAACCAGCACCCCACCACAGTGCCCGTGCGCCCTATCCCGCCGCGACAGTGTACGTAGACGACACGACCGGCGGACAGCGCCTCATCAATCGCCGTCAGGATGGCGGCCATGTGCGCGTCGTCCGGCACGCCGAAGTCGGGGATCGGCAGGCGCTGATGAGTCACTAACTGCCCGCGCCGTGTCGCCTCGGCCTGCAACGCTGCATCATAGGGTGGGCATTCGCCCGCTTCGGTCAGGTCAACGAAGGCCGTCACTCCAGCGTCGAGCAAGGCCCGCAGAACAGCGCGCCCGCGTTCGTCGTCGTGAGCGAATGGGTACGGCCCGGCCAGCAACATTCCCGGTATTACCCAGGCTGCGCCGGGCGGCAGTCTTGTCGTCATGGGCTACCCTCTCCGCCAGGCACCCTTACCATTACCCACATCTTGAGCCGATGGCCCCCATCCCCCGGCCCCTGGACGAGAGAAAGTAAATCCCCTCGCCCCGCGACGCAGTCGCGAGGGCGAGGGGATGTAGGGATGAGGGGGCTTGTGGGTCATGCATAGTCGGCTGATCGAGAGAGGACGGGTGGGTCTCTCAGCGGGCCGGTGCTGGCTGACGCAGCGCCAGCGGCAACAACGCCGCCGCCAGCAGCGCCATGATCGCGCCGAAGGTGAAGGGTGCGCTCGCGCCCAGCCCATCCCAACCGCCCACGCCCTGCCACAGCACACCTGCGATCAGCGAGGCCGGTAGCGCCATAAGACCCACAGCGGCGTCGTAGACGCCGTAGGCAGTGCCCAGTTGAGAGCGTGGCACCAGATCGGCGATCAGGGCCTTGCTCACCCCGTAGGTCAGGCCATAGTACACCCCATAGAGCGCGTAGAGCAGCCAGACCTGCCAGGCCGCGTTGACCAGAGCAAAGCCCAGGTAGACCGCCACATAGAGCAACCAGCCGCTCAGCAACAGCCGTTGCCGCCCCAGCCGGTCGGAGAGCGCCCCCGCCGGTTCGGAGATCAGGGCGTAGACGACGTTGAAGACGATCAACAGGCCCATCACGCCGGCCACGCTCAGCCCCAGGGTGTTAGCGCGCAAGATGAGGAAGGCGTCGGCGGAATTGCCCAGGGTGAAGAGGACGATCACCAGCAGGAACAGGCGATAGCGCCGGTCGAGGCCGCGCAGCGTTAACCGCACAGGGGCGTGCTTCTCCCTGACGCGCACCTCGTGCGCGCCGAAGGCCAGCACCAACACCGCCAGCACCGCCGGAATCACGCTGAGCAGCACCACCGTCTGGAAGGTGTCGCGGGTTAGGGCCACCTGATTGCCCTGCGCGGCCAGCACCACGATCAACGCCAGCACCAGCCCCACCGCGGCTCCCGCCGTGTCTCCCGCGCGATGCAACCCAAATGCCAGTCCGCGCCGCCCTTCGTCCACAGTAGTCGCAACCAGCGCGTCGCGGGGAGCAGTGCGAATGCCCTTGCCGACACGGTCGGCGAAGCGCACGATCAGCACCCCGCCCCAGGACGACGCCAGATACAGGAAAGGTTTGGCGACCGTAGACAGGGCATAGCCCGCCACGGCCAGCCACTTGCGGCTGCCCAGGCGATCCGACCACCAGCCGGAAAAGACCTTGATCAGGCTGGCGGTCGTGTCGGCAACCCCTTCGATGACGCCGATCACGCTGGTACGCACGCCCAACGCGCTGGCCAGGAACAGCGGCAACAGGTTGAATACCATCTCGCTGGAGATGTCGGTGAGAAAACTGGTGAAGGTAACGACCCATACGTTGCGCGGCAGCGAGCGCACGCCCATGCGTTCGGTCGTCGCCGGTGTGCTGGGAACAGACATGGCCAGGCCTCCTCTGGTCAATGAAGCGCTCAGGCCCTTGCACGCTCGCTATTCTTGATGCCAGCCATCAGCAAACCGAGTTGCTCGCGCGTGGCCTCCCTGGCGGGCAGGGTGTCAATGATCTCGCCCTTGTAGAGTACCGCGATCCGGTCGGACAGGGCCATGATCTCGTCCAGTTCCGCCGAGACCAGCAACACCGCCGCGCCTTCGTCCCGTTGGTGCACAATGTGATTGTGAATGAACTCGATCGAGCCAACGTCAATGCCGCGCGTCGGTTGCGAAGCGATCAGCAGGCGCGGGCGCCGGCTGAACTCGCGGGCGACGATCAGCTTCTGCTGATTGCCGCCGGACAGGTTGCCCCCGTTGACGAAAGGCGACGGGGTGCGGATATCGAACTCCTCGATCAGGCGGACAGCGTGCTGTGTAATGGCCCCCTCGTCGCGCAACAGCCCTCCTTCCGCCTCTGGCGGGTCGGCTGTCCCGCCGCGCGCGCGCCAGACCAGCCGTCGCCAGGGGGCAGCAAGCTGATTCAGCGCGGCCAGCGCCGCTGGCGCGCCGAGCAGTTGAGTGGCCACCAAATGCCCGATCGCGCCGAAGATCAGCTCGGCCAGCAGCAACGAGACAGCCCCGATATTGAGCGGGTATTGCAGAACGGCCTTCTGAGCGCTGCTGAGCGACGGGCCGATGATGCGCAGGTCTGGCGGGACGCGATACAGGTCGAGCAGCGCCGTCCACAGCCAGCGATCCCACACATACAGCGCGATCACCGTCAACACAGCCACGGTCGCGCCCACCACCACCAGGTAGCGCAGCAACGCACCGGGCAGTTGCGCCAGGTTCGGCGGTTTGGCGAAGGGGCGCTTGTAGTAATCGTTGAGCACCAGGTTGTCCGCCACAGTATACAGCTTGACCAGCCCATACCGCTGCCGGTCTTCGGGGACATGGCTGGTGCCCGCGTCCTTGATACGGCGCGGCGTAATGCGCTCGCGGTGAATGACGCGCAACCCCAGCGCATGGTCGAACCAGCTCTGACGATCAGCGTCGCGGCGGGCAACCCAGGCGCTGAGGATCAGAGGGATCAGCAGAGGCAGGCGCAGCAACAGGAAGAGCAGGTAGCGCTGCACCAGCCGGAACGCGGACGATTGCCGGTCGTGCTGATCTACCACTTCCAGGCCGAAGAGCGCCATCCCCAGCGTCGTCCCCGTCCAGACCCAGCCGCCCAGAAAGTAGAGCGCGTCAAGCACCAGGGCTACCGGCGCGGCCAGGGCGAAATCGAGCGACTGATCGCGGAAATAGGCGACGAAGTAGCCGAAGAAATAGGTCGCGGCCAGCACCATCAGCAGATCGATCGCCAGGGCCACCGCACGCGCTCCCAGACGGGCCGCCGGCTGACGTTCTGGCTGGAGCGACCGTCCCAACAGTTTCACCGTGCCGCCTGCCGGTTCGCGCAGGCCGGTGAGCACTTCCACCAGTTCGGTCTGCCCGTTGCCCTGGACACCGGCGATGCCCAGCACTTCGCCCGCGCGCACCGTGAAGCTGACGCCGCGCAATGCCTGTGCACCCCGGTCGTCGAAGGCGCTCAGATGCTCCACTTCCAGCACCGGCTCGGTGGGATGCGCCTCCCCCTTCTCGACCTGCAGGATGACCTCGCGCCCGACCATCATCGCCGCCAGCGAGGTTTCGGTAGCCTGGTCGGGGGTGGTGGTGCCCACCACGCGCCCGTCGCGCATGACCACAATGTTCGTGGCGACCTCGAAAACCTCTTTGAGCTTGTGCGTGATGAAGATGATCGAGACCCCCTGCGCCGCCAGTTCGCGCATGATCTTGAAGAGTTCGCGGCTTTCTTGCGGCGTCAGCACGGCGGTTGGCTCGTCCAGGATCAGAATGTCAGCCTGACGGTAGAGCGCCTTGATGATCTCGACGCGCTGCTGCATCCCCACCGGCAACTTCTCGATCACCGCGTCGGGGTCTACTTCCAGCCCATACTGGCGCGACAGTTCGCGCACGCGCTCCGCTGCAGCCCGCACACTGCGAATCTCGGTGACGTCGTGCAGAGCCACCAGGAACGCATCGAGCGCCCCATCGAGCGGCGAGGGGTGCAGGATAGCCTCATCGGCCACTGCTTGCCTGTGCTGGTAAGCGCGCCAGGCGATGACAGCCAGAGCCACGATTAGCGCCACAGTCAGCGCGACCTGGGCGGGCGCGCTGACCATATCCAGGTTCAGCGCTCCGGCCCCCACATAGAGCACCAGCAGGCCGCCCACGATGATCAGATCGAGGCGCTGCCAGCGCCCCGGCGCACGCGCCGTCCCACGCCAGGAGCGCACGCTGTGCCCGCCGATCAGGGCGAGCAAGATGACCACGCTGAGCGCTTGGGCGACAGGCGGGGCCTTATCTATGCCATCCAGCAACCAACCGGGGATGCCGTTATCGCGGTATTCTTCCATCTGCGCTCTGGCGCTGGCAATGACACCATCAACCCCTGTGCCAGCGCTGTTGGCGTTGCGGTATTCCTTGGCCCAGTCGAACTCGATGCGCTGACGCCGGATCAGCGCGCTCTTGACCGTGTAGCCGCCGTCCATTTCCTGTGGCTTGCGCTCGCGCACCATTTCCACCTGCTGGCGCAGCGCAATATCGGTGAGGCCCACGCGCGTGATCTGCGCCACCTGTGACGCGATGCTCAGCGCCACCAGCGCCAGCACCGCCCGCCAGAGGAGACCCCAACCCAACCGGGCAGCGGGCGGCACGGCCACGGCGGCCCCGACCACCAGCCCGGCCACCGCCCCGCCGATCGCGTAGCGCAGCTCGCCGAGCGCCAGGCCGACGAGCAGGCCCAGCACCACAACCACCAGACTGGGCAGCCAGCGCAGCAGGCGTCGTAGCAGGGGGTTGTTGCCGCCCCGGTAGGCGACCGTGCCCTCCTCGCCCAGCACAACGTTTTCGGCCACGGTCATCACGTTGACCAGTTGGAAGTGCTGATGCACCATGCCAATGCCGCTGCGGATCGCTTCGCGCGGGCTGGCGAAGCGCACCTCGTGCCCCTTCAGGCGGATCGTGCCGCTATCGGCATGGTACAGGCCGTAGATGATGTTCATCAGGGTCGTTTTGCCCGCGCCGTTTTCTCCCAGCAGCGCCAGGATTTCGCCACGCCGCAGCTTCAGGCTGACGTTGTCGTTGGCCAGCACGCCGGGAAACTGTTTGGTCACGCCCTCGACTTCGAGGACGATGTCGTTGGAGGAGGAAAGGTTCGGATCGGTCATCGTGTATCTCTATCAGGGTGATCAGTCTTCAGTGATCAGTTTGATCTTTGCCACGCTGATCGCGTTGGCGGCTCGCCAGTTCGAGTCAATTCCTGGATGAGACCAGCAAGGGATTCATCCATCAAACACCGAAAACTGATCACTGCTCACTCCACCTCATACACCTTGCCGGAGTGCGCCGGAGGACGGGCGCGCCCGACGAAACCGGCCAGCACCACGATGGTGAGGATGTAGGGCAACATACCCACCAGTTGGTGCGGGAAGTCTATGCCGAACTGCTGCAGTTGCCCTTGCAGGGCGGTAGCAAAGCCGAACAACAACGCCCCCGCCAGCGCACGCGATGGTCGCCAGTTGCCAAAGATCATCACCGCCAGCGCGATGAAGCCACGTCCGGCGGTCATGTTCTGCTCGAAAATGCCCACCGCAGCCAGGGTCAGGAAGCACCCTCCCAGCCCGGCCAACATGCCACCCAGAAACAGGTTCGTGTATTGCAGCCGGTAGACGTTGATGCCCAGCGTATCAGCGGCGCGCGGATTCTCCCCAATCGAGCGGGTGCGCAGCCCCCAGGTCGTGTGAAACAGCGCCCAGCCGAGCAGGAAGACCAGGATCAGAGTCAGGTAGGTGATCAGGTCTTTGTCGAACAGGATGCGCCCCAGATCGTAGGGCAGGTAGAGCACGAAGTTGTCGGCCAGTTTCAGCTCGACCGAGCCAGCCTGTGTCCAGGGGTTATTGATCAGCGCGGGCAATTTACCCTTGGTCGGCGCTTTGAGCTGATAGAAATAACCGGTCAGCCCCACCGCCAGGATGTTGATCACCGTGCCGCTGATGATCTGATCCACCTTGTACTGAATGGAAAGCAGACCGTGCAACAATCCCAGCGCGCCCCCTGTCAGCAAGGCGGCCAGGATGGACAGGCCCAGGCGCACCCCTGCCGACTGCAAGTCCGGATCAACGCCCGGCTTGCTGAGCGTCACATTGGTCATGAAGCCGGTGAAGGCCGACATCAGCATCATGCCCTCGATGCCGATGTTGACGATACCTGATCGCTCGCACATGATGCCGCTCAACGCGCCCAGCGTGATCGGCACCGAATAGCGTATAGTGAAGTTGATGGTGGCAATGAGCGCCAGCCCCAGTTCTGCCTCGCCCACGCGCTCAGTCCTTTCCTCCGATGCGCAACCGCGCGCCCGGTCCGGCGGCGCGGATGCGGTAGATACGTCGGATGATCTGATCCGCCGCCACGAACATCAGAATCAGCGCCTGGATCACCTGGATCAGTTCTTTGGCCACGTTCGCTGCCAGTGCCATGCGCGTGGTGCCCGCGTCCATGGCCCCGAACAGAAAGGCCGAGAAATTGATGGCCAGCGGATTGTTGCCCGCCAGAAAGGCCACGGTGATGCCTTCGAAGCCCAGGCCCAGGCTCTGGTTGCCCTCGTAATCGTAATGGACGCCCAGGGTCTGAATCCCCCCCGCCAGACCAGCCAGCGCCCCCGCGATGAGCATAGTCAGAATGGTGACCTGCCGCACGTTGACCCCTGCATAGCGGGCGGCGGTGGGGCTGTAGCCGGTCATGCGCAATTGAAAGCCGAACGTGGTGCGCTGCAGCAGGAACATGACCACCACCGAGGCGATGATCGCCAGGAAAATGCCCGCGTGCAGGGTGAAATTGGGCGGCACGCTGTAAATGGTCGGCAGTTCGGCGCTGGGCAGGATGCGCGGCGTGCGCGCTATCGCATCCCGCACTGACTCCGGGCTGGCGAGCGGGCCGGGACGCGAGCCATCGCTGCCAGTGGAGATCAACCAGCCGGCGAACTGCGCGGCAATGTAGTTGAGCATGATGGTAGTGATCACCTCGTGCGCATCGGCGAACGCTTTGAGCGCACCGGCGATCGCCGCCCACAGCCCGCCAATGGCCATCGCCGCCAGCAACGCCAGCGAGACGTGCAGCAAAGGAGGCAGTCCCTCGACCGCGAAACCCACCCAGGCCGCCACTACCGATCCCATGATCAGTTGGCCCTGGACGCCAATGTTGAACAGGCCGCTCTTGAAGGCGAAAGCTACCGCCAGGCCGGAGAGCACCAGGGGGGTCATGTTGCGGAAAGTGGCCAACAACCCGCGCGGCTCGACGAAAGCCCCTTCGATCAGCCCCTCGAACGCGGTGATCGGATCGCGCCCATCGAACAGGATCAGGATCGATCCCAGCAGCACCGCCGTGATCACCGACAGGGCGGGGATCAACAGGCTTTGCAACACAGGCCAGAGCGCGGAACGCAGACGTGAGAAGCGATGAGGAGCGGCCATGGGAGGAGAAGACGACTGTACCGCTGTAGACATGATTTCAGTATCCCGTCTTGCTTGCCGAAAGTCAGCGCCCAGCAACAGGCGCTACTGATGCAGACGCAATTATAGCCCTGCAGGCCATCACCGAGAACACACTCTTACGCAGGCCTTTGTCTACCGCGCCCATTGTAACCATTGCCGACGAATCGCGCATTGTTCAGTTTCAGGGAGTGCGCGCAAACTGTGACAGGCTATTTGCAGCCGTCTGCTGCCCCTCAACCCCCGGCCCCTTCTCCCGCGCTGCGGGTGCCTGGGCGAGAGAAAGTAAGTCCCCTCGCCCCGCGACGCAGTCGCGAGGGAGAGGGGATTGAGGGGTGAGGGGAAACTTGTGGGTAATGATAAGCTCCGACGCGGAGAGGGGGCAAGCCGAGCGAAGCGAGGCTGGGGGTGAGGTAAAGCAGCAAGCGGTTTGATGCAATCCCCCTGACCCGGTTTCCCACGATCCTCGCCAGCGGGTGGGGACGCGGTATAATCGCCGATGATGTTGGCCGACCTGGTGTGGGCGGCTGTTGTCGTACCCAGGCGGACACGCGGGCAGACGTAGGAGGAGTGAGCCAGACTATGCGTATTCTCATCTTGGGTGGCGACGGCTATCTGGGCTGGCCGACCGCCATGTACTTCAGCAGGCGTGAGCACACGGTAGCCGTTGTAGACAACTTCTTGCGGCGGATGATGCACGCCGAGCGCGGCACCGACAGCCTGACGCCAATCCGTTCCCTGCACGAGCGCGTCCAGGCGTGGCGCGAAGTCACTGGCCGCACTATTGAGATGCACATTGGTGACATCAAAGACTGGTACTTCATCAGCCGTGTCATCCGTGAATTCCAGCCCGACGCCATCGTTCACTATGGTGAGATTCCCAGCGCGCCCTACTCCATGATTGATGTGCATCATGCGGTGCGCGTGCACGAGAACAACGTCAACGGCACGCTCAATGTGCTGTGGGCCATGCACGAGTTCGCCCCGCAGGCGCACCTGATCAAGCTGGGCACAATGGGCGAATATGGCACGCCCAACATTGACATCCCCGAAGGATACTTCGAAGTCGAGTATCGCGGGCGCAAGGACGTGCTGCCCTTCCCCAAACAGGCAGGCTCTTTCTATCATCTGACCAAAGTGCACGACAGCCACAACATCATGTTCGCCTGCAAAATCTGGAACCTGCGGGCAACCGACCTCAACCAGGGGGTGGTCTACGGCATTGAGACGGAAGAGTCTAATCTCGACGACCGCCTGTTGACACGCTTCGACTATGACGAATCGTTCGGGACGGCGCTCAACCGCTTCTGCGTGCAGGCTGTGGCGGGCATCCCGCTAACCGTCTTCGGCAAGGGCGAACAGACGCGCGGCTATCTCAATATCCTCGATACGCTGCAATGCGTGGAACTGACCGCGCTTCACCCGCCAGAGCCGGGCCGCATGCGTGTCTTCAACCAGTGGGTGGAGACGTTCTCGGTGCTCGACCTGGCGCGGGCAGTGCGCAAGGCTGCTCGCGAAGTGGGCATCGAGGTCAAGATCGCGCACTACGTCAACCCGCGTGTGGAGGCCGAAGAACACTACTACAATCCCGATCACAACGAACTCTATCACCTGGGCCTCAAACCGCATTTGCTCGACGATACGCTGGTGGAGCAGGTGATCAAGCGGGTTGTACAATACCGCGACCGCATCATCTACCATTCGATTGTGCCGCGCATCTACTGGGAGCGCGGCGGCACCGACGAGTACGTCGAGATCGTCGAATACGAGGACAACGGGTCATGATTGCCGATGGGCCAGGGCGTACTGGCCCACGTCGTTGGCGAGCGCTGCCGACGAAAGCGGAGGGCGGTTGATGAGACGGACACGTGCAGGAGACAGACAGATATGGGCGGCCCTGGGGCTGGCGGTGATAGCCCTGGCTCTGATGCTGGCTAGCTGCGGAGGGGAGGACAAAGAAGAGCCGTCCGTGCCCCCCACCGCAATACTCACCGCCGAACCGGTTGTCGAAGCCGAACCGGAGGGAGAAGAACCCGCCGCGCCTGCGGTCACGCCGCAACCTGTGCCTCCGCAAGCGCTTTTCACCGACGCCAGCGGGCTGGCCCAGGTAGACCTGGCGGCTTACCTCGACGTGAGCGTGACCGATGTCACCGTCTTGGAGCCGGATACAGCCCTGCTGCTGAGCGAGCCGCTGGCCTGCCCCGACCTGGAAGGTGAGAACGTCGTGCCCTACGTGATCTACCTGCAACACGGGCGCTTCATCTACCCCTACCAGGTGTACGAAGTGAGCGGCGGGCAGGAGCCGGTCGTCGAGCGCTGCGACGACGTGCTGGTAGACGAAGAAGTGCTCTACGTGCCGACGCCCGATGCCCGCGCCGCTGTGCTCGATGCGGTGCGCTTCGACCTGGAAAAACGCGGTGTAGACCCCAACACCGGGCGCTTCAGCACAGTGCGCCCCATGGCCTGGACGGATGAAGCGCTCGGTTGCCCGCCAGGGGCCGACGCCACGCCCGTTCCAGCCCTCATTGAGGGCTACCTGATCGTGTACACGGTGGGCGGCCTGAACTACGAATATCACTCCGATGCGACCGGCAACCGCGTGATCCTGTGCGAACAGGTCGGCAGGGTGGACTCCGTGGAAGCGCTCATCGCTGCGCTGCAGGAGCAAGAAAATCTGGACGTGGTGCGGGTAGAGGACGAGGTCGCCCGTTACGAGGGGCTGAACGCCGAGGGGGTGTTGCTCGAACTCACCACGCGCGGCTACCGGGTGGGGGTGTTCACCTTTGGCTCGGCGAGCGATGCGCGCACCGCTGCCGCCCTGGTGAACGACCTAGACGTGTCGCGCATTTTCGTCTCCGGTCGGTTGCTGATCGTGCAGGAAGAGAACAGCCCGCAGGTCTACAGCGCTCTGCTGCGGCTGGCCGAAGAAGTGCGCGCACCGGTTGTTGAGCGCGGCAACGCAGCCGTCACGCCCGCCAGCGAAGAATAGACGTAGCGCCTGGCAACTGGTACTTGGTGTCGCCGCCCATCCGCGGGCGGCGTTTTTTCTGGGCACGAAGCCAAATGTTTCCGCCAGGGTGGGGACCCTGGCGGAAACATATGCCGTGGTGGGGGGCAGTAGCGGGAGAAGCGGTGGGCACACTTCCCCCACTTATCAACTAGGGATTGGGATCCGGATTGCACTCCGGTTGGTAGGCCGGCAGGTCCAGACGGTCTACGTAGATGTTCAGCGCCTGCGACTCCGGATTCGCCGCGCCGGTGAACACCACCCGCAGCGTGTGCTCGCCGGGCGGCAGGCCGCTCATTTCGTACAGAGCATTTTCAAGCCACTGCCCATTCTTGTCCGGGTCGTACATATCCAGGCGCTTTACGAACACCCTATCCACGTACAGATCAGCGTAGCCGCCGAAGCGATTCTTGTGATAGAGCAAGGCGAACCCTTCTGCTTCGAAGGTGAATTCAGCAAAGATGGCCTCGCCAGGTTCGCCGGAGCCTTTCCGGACGCTACCGCCGGACGCGCTCTCCGGGAACAGGGTGACCCAGCTCGTCTCGATCGGCCCGAAGTACTTCCAGTTGTCATTGGCGTCTTCGAAGCAGCCGGCCTTGGGCAGTTCGATCCCGCCGCCGCTACCATCTGGTTTGCTCGGCAGCGGGATATCGCCAGGCTTGGGCAGCGGCGCACCATTTACGGTGAAGGCGTCCAGGTTAAACTGGTACTTACGGGCCTTCTTGTCCTTCTGGCGCTCGAAGCGCACCTCCAGAACGTGCCGACCGCGCTCCAGGCCGCTGACATCGTAGGCGACGTACAGCTCACCGGGATCAGGGGCGTACTGATTGGCCCTGCCATGCAGCTTGCCGTCCACATAGATACTGGCCATGCCCCAGTCGCGCCCGGTGTGCATGTACACAGTAGCCCGCTGCCCGTCGAAGAACAGGAAGGCGCTGGCGTACTTATCGTCGGTCATCAGGTACGAGCCGCCGGAGTGCTGATCGGTCGTCACGACCTGCCAGGTGCTGCTGTCGTTGACGGCGACGTACGGACTACTATCGGGCTGATAAGCCCCATAGGTGGCCGGAGCGATGGTGCGGAACTCGATGGCGTCGAAGCGCACCTTGCCACTGTCCAGCACCAGTTCCAGCGAGTGCGGGCCATCGTTCGGCAGCAGGATGGTATGGGCGATCTGATTGGCCTTTACGTCTGCCTTGCTGTCGATCGGATAGGGATCGCCATCAATGTAGACGGTCATGTAGCGCCCATAAGACCACTTCTGCCGGTAGATGGTGACCACGTTGCCTTCGAAGGTGGCCACCAGACGGTTGCCGCGCGAGGCCGCTTCGTGGACCGAGCCGCCCGATGCGCCACTATCGTTGATCTGAGTCCAGGAGCCAGTGTAGGCCCGCGGATAGATCATCTGCGTGACGGGATCGGTGCCACCCACGAAGACCACGTCGTTGTCTTCGTAGTAACCGGGGCTGAGCAGCGGCAAGCCGTAGCCTTCCAGCCAGTCAATGCCGAACTTCTTGCTGCTGGCCGGGCGTAACTCGACGACGTGCGTCTTGAAGGGATCGGGGATCGGCCCGACGGAGAAGGGTACCTGGAAGCGCGTCGTGGCGGAGCTGTTGGGCATAACGCCCCATAGCTCGCCGTCAATGTAGATGTTGGCGTCGCCGAAGCTCCCGATCGGGCGGTAGATGGTCAGGTAGCTGATGCCCTGCACGGGGATGTAGAAGTGCCCCAGCGCACCGACGCTTTCCAGGTAGCGGCCATCGCTGTGCCTGGCGTCGGGCGTGCCGGGTTTAACTGCCCAGGTGCCGGCGGCGCGCACAATCTGCGTGCCCTCGGCTTCTACACGCCAGCCTGCCCCCAGGGTAGGCGAGATGTCGAAGACCTGGATCCCCCGTAGCATGATCGTCTTCTGGGCCGGATTGCGGATTTCGATCCAGGCTCCGCCGGGCATCCCGGCCAGGCCGCTGACCAGATAGCGAGCACCCTCAGCCGCAGGCTGTGCCTTGATCCACGCGGCCTCGATGGTGCTGTGCAGCACCCCGTTGACCCACACCTCGATCGAGCCGGTCTTGCTATAGACCTCGCTGTTCACCCACAGCGAGTCGCCATCGGTGGCGTAGAGGTAGATACGCGCGTCTTTCTCGCTGGTCTTGAGCGCGTCGCCCTCCACCGTCCATTTGCCGGAGAGGATGACACGCTCGTCGGTGGAGGACAGGTCGTAGGTTGTTGGGCTGCTGTCCGGTGCGCGGTCGTAGACCTGGAAGGCGTCAATGTTGACGTATCCAGAAGCGACAACGATCTCAGCCGTGTGCAACTGATCGTCCAGGTTGACGACCGAGAAAGGCACGATGGTTGGCGTGGTGCTGAGGGTGGAGTAGGTGCCGTAGAGCTTGCCGTCCACCAGGACGCTGGCCTTGCCGCCGTCGGAAGCCTGCTTGAAGTAGACGGTGAAAGCATTTCCATAGAAGTACACCAGCGCCCGGTTGCCCTTGCCACTGCCGCGCGAGACAGCGCTATGCGTCCACGACGTGCCCACGTAGCTGATCGCGCCCCCTTCCAGCGCCGCCGGATCGTTGTTCTGGTAGTAACCGGCTTCCAGGTAGTGTCTGCCGCTGACATCGCCGCTACGCACCAGGATAGCGTCTACGTCGAACGGTTTGTACTTGTTCCGCAGCTTACCCACTGGCTGTGGCCTGAGGGCGATGACGTGATTGGTGCCCGCGTCCAGTCCGCCGATGATGTAGGTCTGCTGGAACGAGCCAGAAGCAGGCGACGCGGCGTAGCTATCGAACGAGGAGTGATAGTTACCGTCCACGTAGACATCTACCATGCCATACGATTGGTACATGCGATGGTAGACGACTACCGAACTGGCACCGCTTACCTCGAAGACCGCCTCGGCCACCGGCGCACTCTGGGATGATTTCCACGTCATCTCCTGCGAAACGTGCATGTTGCCGCCCGACGCCCGCGAGTCATCGGCTTTCTTCCACTGGCCAGAGAACTGAATGGCCGGAGGCGGGAATGCGCCACCGCCGATCACCTGATCGTTCTCGTAACGGCCAGGCTGCAGCACGGGCTTGTTGTAGAGCACGACCTTGTCAATTGAAATCGTCGCGCTGAAGCCCTTCTCGTTGCGGATGCGCACTTCCAGGGTGTGGAAGGCGCTGGCGTCCAGGCCGGTGACAGTATAGGGAGCGGGGGTGTAAGTCGCACCTTTGAGGTAGAGTGTGCCGTAGAAGCGGTTATCCACGTAGATATCGGCTGCGCCGTAGCTGGACTTACTGACACCATAGAGCGTCACCGTGTCCGCGCCCATAAATGACAGATAGGCGCGCGCCTGGTCATGCTTGGACTCGATGAAACGCTTGCCTGACGGGCCAGGGGTGGTCGTGTAGCGGTAGACCCAGCTCTGCTCGTAGATGAAGACCGAGGAGGTGGGCTTGCCCGCAGCGTCGTAGGTTGCTTCCTCATACTCACCTGGCCCCACGGGAGCGGTGTAGTACACCTGGTAGCCGTAGACCTCGTTGTACTTCGGGCTGGCCGGGTTGACGTTGAGATGACGCACCTGCAACACATGCGGCACGTCAGGATTGAGGCCAATGACGGCGATGGGGACGTTCTTTGCCCCTTCTTCCTTCAGATTGACGGTGCGTTCCAGTCGCCCGTCCACATACAGCTCGATCGGGCCATTGGCGCTGCTGGTCTTGACGTTGACGGCGACACCCGACCCCTTGAAGAACAGCGTCAACACTGCGCCGGTTTCTCTGGTGCGCACGTAGCTGTAGGCTGGCTGCGGCTGCCAGCCGTAGGACTCCTGCGCCCCGTTATAGGGCACTTTCAGCGGCGTGCCGGGCACGTCAGCCCGCTGCAAGGCCGGGGACGTGGCCAGCGTCAGAAAACGGAAGGCGTCCAGCGTGAAGGCCGCACTGCCGGGGTTGACGCGCACTTCCACCGTATGCGTGCTGTTGACATCGAGGCCGCTGATGTAGAACGGGACGACCCGCGCCACAGTCGCGTCGTTGTTCATCGTCCCGCGCAGTTCACCATCTACGTAGACATCCGCCGTGCCACCACCGGGGAAGACAGCCCGGTAGATGGCGACCGTATCGGCACGAGTGAAGTGCACATAGACGCGATCGTAGGGGCGCGCGGCCTGGCGACCGGTGCCGTCGGGCGTGCCAGGGCGATCGGGCGCGGCCAGGCGGACGCTCTGCCAGCTTCCCACGTAGGTGATCTTGGGCCGCCCCTCTTCCCAGAAGCCCTCAAAGTCTGGTCTGAGGTCGCCCCCGGGGCCGGCGTCAACGATGCCGCCCCCGAAGCCGGTCGAAAGCCGGAAGGCGTCGAAGTCCACCACGCCCGCCGTCGCCACCAGCGTCACGGTGTGCGGGCCGAAGGCCAGGTTGGAAATGAAGTGTTCAGCCTGCTTCTGGCCTGTGTTGTCATAGTCAATGACCGAGTGTAGCTTCCCATCCACGTAGACATTGGCTGTGCCTTCGGATTCCTGACTGTAGAGCAGGGTCACCTCGGTGCCAGTGAAGGAGAAGCACGCCTCACTGCCCACGCCGTTGGCGATCAGGGTCGTGCTGCCAGGGCCGCCAGGCGAATAGCCGTCGTCGGTTACAGAGAGCGTCCAGCCACCGGGTGCGCCGCTGGCATCGTAGAGCGCCACGTAGCCGTCGTCGTTGCTCTGATACAGATCCACATCGGGATCGCCGCTGGCTGTGATGGACGAGGCCACCCACACTTCGACCGGATCGGGTGAGTAGTATACCTGCTGTTCCCAGCGGTCGAAGATAGCGACTTCGACAGTGTTGGCCGTCCCCGGCTGAGCGAACAGTTGCAGGGTGTAGGCTTCGTCCAGGCTGTTCCATTCCCCATCGGCGGGGTCGGCGCGCTCCCAGTCGCTGTCATTGACGCGCCCCCACACATAGCGCGCGCGATTGATGGCCGCCGCTCGATAATGAGGGCCTGCCACGAATTGCTGAGCCCCGCGATCCCACACGTAGGTAGACCAGCTATCCTGGGTATCGCCGCTGCCGAACTGCAACGGTCGGGCGGGGACGACTTCGATGGGCACCTGTGTCAGGTGCAACACCGGGCATACCGGCGCTGTCTCGAAGCCCTCGAAAGAGTCTTTGAGCGTCTCCAGCACGTCGTAAATGCCGCTGTTGTCGGCATCGCGCCAGCCCACCTGCTGACGGGCTGCTTCCGAAAGCGCGTGCGCGCGATAGGCGGCGACCATGTCTTCACCGCTGCGCATCAGCGAGGGAACCGGCGAGGGATTGCCATCCTCACAGTTGGTGTGCGCGATGCGCAGGTAGCCGTAAATTTCTTCCGGACGGCAGCCGCTGGATTCGTCGCCCGCACCGAAGACGTGACCGACCATCTTGGCGATCAACACCTCCAGGTTGCTGATGCCCAGGTCGCCGCCGTCGTAGGTGACAACAGCCCACGGCCCGCCGATGGCTGCGCCCGCTGCCAGGCCATCGCCGTCGAACAGGCCATCGGCGTCGCTGCTGCTATCCACCACATAGAGCACCAGGCCCCAGTCTGCACCGCCGCTGACGCGCGCATCGTGCGCCAGTCGTAACACCGAGCTACCGTTGGCGGGCTGGTCGTAGAAGGCAGCAGCAACCTGATGAATCCAGCCTGTGGTCAGCTCCGAGGCGCTGGCGACACTGCCCTGGATCGGCTCTTCGGCGACCCGAATTTTGGCGCGGTCAGCCGTCGGACCATCGAAGGGCGAGACGTAGCTGACGTTCCAGGTCAGGCGCGCGTTGGGGCGCGGCTGGCCGCCGGGAGTGGCCGGGGCAGTGGAAACCATCGTCCACCAGGTCAGCGCCTGAGTGATCTCCGTCTTCACCTTGTCCACTTCGGTGGCTGTCCAGGTTTCCGGCCCGGAGGTGCTCTCCACAAAGAGCACCTTCACCGCCACATCCCCCACCATGTAAGCGCTGGTCTGCTCCGACTCGGGAGCATAAGAGGCGGAGGTACGCGGTGAGAAGGGCGGCTGAGGGCTGACCAACGCTGTCGTGCGAACGTCGCTCTGCACTGGCACGGCATCTGCCGGATCGTCGTCGGGAGCGGTGATCGCATTCCACACCAATGCTGCCGCCCGCGCATCACCGGAGAGCACAGTGAACGCCGTCGCGGGCACCGGCCCACGATAGGCCGCGCGCGCGCCCGCCTTGATCAGCGCGGCTTCGTCCAGGCCTTCCACGCCCGCGAAGAGCGCGTTGCCAGAGCGGACGTAGAGTGTGCCACCCGCGCGGGCAATGGTGCGCGCCACCGTATCGAGCGTTGCCTCGTCGGCCAGGATCAGCGTGTTGAGTGGAACAGCCGGGTCGGGGGCAGCAGCTTCGGCGCGCGCCGTAGAGGGCAGGGCCGGAATTCCCGCGGGAACTTCCAGGGCCGACACGCTGGCTGACGGGAGCGCGCCCCCCGCCGCTGCCTGGGCGTGCGTGGCCCAGCCGGGCAGCATGGCCGTGACCAGGAGGGTGATCAGCACCACTCCGGTGACCAGGCTGCGTACCATCGCAACGAGAAGGGGTTTGTTCATGATGTTGACCTCCACCATACCACAGCAAACAGAAAAGCCGAGCCTGGTCCTTTGGCCCACGACCGGCTCAGGCCGCCCAGATTGCCTGGGCAATGAATGCGTCCGTATGCTCTATCATTAAGATAGAACAGATTCAGCATTGATACAGTATGGACTTGTGAGAATTTCGTGAATTTTCCGTAAAGATGCGGGCTGGGATAGGGCGAGGAACGCCTGTCATGAGCCGCTAAAGAGTTGAGTGAATGTTAACAGCACGGCGGAGACAGGGGCCTGACACAAAAAGCGGACTGCAGAGATGCAGCCCGGCGGAGCGACAAAGAAGGCAACGGCATCAGCGCTCACTAGCCATGCATAGGGGTGAAATCTCCGAACAGTCTCTCATTCCATGGCTGTGTCGTGCGATTCAGTATCGGGAGGCGGCGCGGGAGCGGTCGGCTGTTCGGCGGGCGTTTCGTCTTCGGCCACAGCCTCAGCAGCGGCGACCTCCGCTTCTTCTTCGGCAGGCGGTTGAGCGACAGGCGCGGCAGGTTGGGGCGCGGCGGGAGCCGTCCAGGCATCGCCGCGCAAGGCCAACCCCGCCTGCTCCAGCGCCCGGCTCACTTGCTCCGACGCCGGGTCGAGATCGTTGAGAATGCTGTAGGGGAAGCGGTGATCGGCCAGATGCTCCGCCAGATGATCGAGCAGCAGGCGGAAGTCGGTGGCGCGGATGTGGTCGAGAGGGACGTTGGCCGCGCTGAGGGCCTCGCGCAGGGGAGCCGGGTCCTGACCGTGCAGGGCCGCACAGAACAGAATGCAGGGGCCGAGTCGTTCGGCAGACGGCGTGCCACTGTTACTGGTCACCGCCAGGATGTCGGCCAGATAGTGTTCACTACCCTGCTGAGCGCGCGCATGGCCCAACAGATTATTGAGCTGCACCGCCACCATCATCAAGCTGAGCAGGGTTTGCAGCGCTTCACGGTCGCCCTGCCCGATCGCCGGAGCGCTCTTGATAGCCTGCTTGGCCAGGTCGGTGGTCACGCCCGCCGCCCAGGGCTGGAAGCGTTCGGCGCGGGGATTCTTGCCGCGCTGTGCTGCGTAGCGCCAGTCCAGCAGACCAGTGACGATCGCCAGCATGTCAGCGATGCCCGCTCCGCGTTGCGCTGGCAGGGCATCGGCGATCACGTCCCAGTCGAGAATCACCTCAGCGGCGGGGCCAGTTTCCAGGCGCACCCGCCGTTTGCGCTCGCCGACCGGCTCGTCGGTGATGGCGTAGGGCGTGAGCATGGCGGCGCTGTCGAGCGCGGCGGGGACAACGACCAACGGCAGATGATTGTGTCCTGCCACCACTTTGGCCGCCTCGACGGGCGCACCGCTGCCCACAGCATAGATCACTTCGACAGTGCTGGGCAGGTGTTGCGCCAGGTATTCAAACAGGTCGCGGTCATAGCGGGACGGCTCAGCCTGGATGACCAGGGGCAGCGACAGGCTAGCGCTCAGCGCGGCCCATGTCTCCTCGCTGGTGAGCAGTGCCACCCGGCGGGTTTCCTGAACAGCGCTTAGCTCACGGAAAGTTATCTTGGGCAAAGGCCAGATGGCCATCACAGTTTTCTCCTGACTCTATCCTGTTCAGGTTCCCTCAAAGGGGTTTGTAGCTGGCTTAGCGACTGCCGTAAGTGTAGTGCGAAATCGCGCATTCGTCCAGCACAGCGAGGGAGGTAATCGCATCAAACCCAGCCAGCAGAACCATGGGCAGAAGTAAGCTCAGAGAAGCTCCGTGTGATCTTCTGGTTGACCTCACCCCCGCTCGGCGCTGGCGCGCCTCCAAGCCGAGCGCAGCGAGGCTGGGGGTGAGGTCAATCACAGTCCAGCACACGGCCTGTCACAGTTCGCGCACGTCTGATGGCCCTCATCCCCCGGCCCCTTCGCCCGCGCTGCGGGCGAAGGGGAGCACTCGCGCGACAGACAATAAGTCCCCTCGCCCCGCGACGCAGTCGCGAGGGCGAGGGGATGTAGGGGTGAGGGGCAGCGGACTGCTGTAAATCGCCTGTCACATCTTGCGCGCCCCCCTGCGCTTCCTTCGCGCTTTACAGGCCCCCTGGACATGTTATACTTGGGCACCGCCGGGGATGGGCACCTATCCGCTACATAGACGAACTCGGAGGCAATGCATGGCTGCGCAAAAAGAGCGGGTGTTGATCCTGTGCACCGGCAATTCGGCTCGTTCACAGGTCGCCGAAGGATGGCTGCGCGCCAAAGCGGGCGACCGCTTCGAAGTGTATAGCGCGGGCAGCAACCCATCGGGCAAAGTGCTGCCGGGGGCGATCCAGGTGTTGGCTGAGATCGGCATAGACATCAGCGAGGCGCGTTCCAAGAGCATGGCGGAGTTTCTCGGCCAGCCTTTCGACTACGTGATCACCGTGTGCGACAACGCCGCCGAGAATTGCCCCATCTTTCCAGGTCCAGGCAAACGCTATCACCGCAACTTCACCGATCCGGCGAAATATCCGCCGGAGCAACAACTGGAAGTCTTCCGCTGCGTGCGCGACGAGATCGCCGCGTGGTTCACCGAGCTTTTCAACCTGGAGCCGTAGGGCACCAGGACGCTGGCTCGTCAGACTGGATATAACATGTCAGAGGGATGAACAGCATGGCTCAACTTGACGCCCGCCTCCCCAAAGGGATGCGCGACTTTCTGCCGCAGGAAGTGATCCGGCGCGAGTATGTGATCGGTGTGATCACCGAGGTCTTCCAGACCTTCGGCTTCGAGCCGATCTACACCCCCACCCTGGAATTGCTCGAAACGTTGCTGGGCAAGGGCGGTGAGGAGGCAGACAAGCTGATCTTCCACGCGCAGCACCCCGGCGGCAAAGAGGCGCTCGCCCTGCGCTACGATCTCACAGTGCCGCTGGCGCGCTACGTGGCCATGCACGAGCACGACCTGACCTTCCCCTTCCGGCGCTATCACATCGCACCGGTCTGGCGCGGCGACCGCCCGCAGAAGGGGCGTTACCGCGAGTTCTATCAGTGCGACGTGGACATCGTGGGCGTGGCCAGCATGGCCGCTGACGCCGAGATCATCAGCCTGCTGGTCACAGCGCTGGGACGCCTGGGTTTTGCCGACTTCACCGTGCATATTAACAACCGCAAGATTCTAACGGGCATCGGCGTCTACGCGGGCGTGCCCGACGCGCAACTAGGCGACCTCTACCGCAGCATTGACAAGCTGGACAAGATCGGGCTGGACGGCGTGCGGCGCGAACTGGTCGAAAGTGGCATTGCCGACGACGCCATCGGGCGCATGATGGATTTGCTGCAGTGGCGCGAGGGCGGCCTGGCAACGCTCAGCCGGGTGCGCGAACCGCTGCGCGATATTGCGATCGCGCAGGAAGGCATCACTGAGCTGGAACAACTGGCCGATTACCTGGGCGCATTGAACGTGCCCGCCGACAAGGTGACCATTGACCTGGCGATGGTGCGTGGGCTGGGCTACTATACCGGCCCCGTGTTCGAGACCGTCATCACCAGGCCCGACAATCTCGGCAGCGTGACCGGCGGCGGGCGCTACGACGGCTTGGTGGGGATGTTCCGTAAGGAAAGCCTGCCTACAACGGGGTCGAGCCTGGGCATCGAGCGCATCATTGACCTGATGGATCTGCTCAACCTGTATCCGCCGGAACTGAGCAGCACAGTGGTGCAGGTGCTGGTGACGGTCTTCGGCGAGGCAACGCAGGCGGCATCGCTGGCCCTGGCCAACGAGCTACGGACAGCAGGCATCCGCACCGAAGCGTACATGATCCCCAACCGCGCCATCGGCAAGCAGGTACAGTACGCCGACCGTAAAGGCGCGCGCGTGGTCGCTTTTCTGGGCGAAGACGAGATCAAGGCGGGCGTGGTCAAATTCAAACGGCTGCGCGATGGCCTGGAAATAGCGGTGCCGCGCGCCGAAGCAGCGCAGACCGTGCGTCGCCTGCTGACCGAGTGAGGCGCGATCCCAGAGACAAAAGAGTCCGTTTGAAAAGCCCCCTCAACCCCCGACCCCTTCTCCTTCTGAGGGGCGAAGGGGAGACGGGCCAGGCTTTCCCCTCGCCCCGTTGAGGGAAAGGGGTGGCGCACAGCGCCGGGGTGAGGGGGTATCAAATGACCTCTAAACGCGGAGATGCAGAAAGTGCAGAGCGAGAAAACTCAAATGGCTCTGCGTTCTTCTCTGCGATCTCCGCGCCTCGGCGGTGAGTTTTTCCTTTCCCGCCGCTCAGTTGGCGGAAAAGAAGCCCTGTCCGCGCGCCGCCATCCGATCGCGCTCCAGAATGACATCCAGCAGAGCGACCTCGCGGCGGTACACATCGCGCATGTCGCTGAGGAACTGCGCCGCCTGGCTGGTTGCCAGCAATGCCTGCTTCTGGTCGGTAGAAACCTGTGCCAGCGCAGCGGCGAAATAGCCCAACGCCAGCGGATCGGCAGGCAACGCCGTCGGGTCGAGACTGTTGCTTGGCAGGACGCGGGCCAGCACCGTCAGGTAGCGTTCCACCCAGGGGCGGAGCTGTTGCGCCGCCCGCTGCGTTTCCGGCTGATCCAGGTCAACGACGGGGAAAGGCTCGACCGTGCCTACCAGATAGGGCCGATCATACGAGAGTCCCACGATCTGAAACCGTTCGCGGCCCACCGCCACAATATTCATGTGACCGTTGGGCAGGCGCTCGACATCGGTGATCTCCGCCGTGCAGCCCACAGGATGCGGCTGGGCGAGCGGGCCGAGCGCCTCGCGCCCCTCGCGAATCAAAACCACGCCGAACGGTTGTCCTGTCTCCAGACATTCCTCGATCATCAGCCGATAGCGCGGCTCGAAGATGTGCAGCGTAATGGGCGCACCAGGGAACAATACGGTATGGAGCGGAAACAACGGCAAGCGGTACATCGGCCCTTTTTCCTCATACGTCGAATAGGCTGCAAAGACCCGTCGTAATCAACCCTGCCCCAGATTGTAGAGACAAAAGCGCGTCGCCGCCCATAGAAATTGCATCAGAGGACAGCGGGCTTCAGAAACCGCTGGAAAACCTCACTACCCAGCCCTCTCGCACAGAGAAAGCACAACATCAAGGCCCCTCTCCGCGTGTAGCTGCGCAGCCTCCATGCAACCGTGCACCCCCCATCGCAACTTGTCTGCAGCCCGATAGTTGTTTATAATGAAACAACTATCCAGGTCCGAAGCTCTTTCCCCTGGCAATGAGAGTCTGATTTATCAATGATATATCTGATAAAATAGCAAAAGACCTAATTATTAGGGGATGCGGCTCGCTGACTGTCCCTTACACTGGATAGTGGCGCTTCAAAGACCGTTTGAAAACCTCACCCCCCGGCTCTTTCCATGCATAGACAAGGAGGTAAGCGAAGGACTAAGTCCTCTCTTCGTATGTGTGCGGAGGGGATTTCGAGGTGAGGTATCCCTGCCGAGCAAGACCTCTCAAACGGTCTCTCAGATAGATCGGGCTCTTGAGCGTCTTTGTACCACACAGGAAGGCAACCATGATGATCCATCTGGAACATGTCTCCAAGCACTACCAGATGGGCGCGGTGCGCGTGACCGCGCTCGACGATGTGTCGCTCACCATTGACCAGGGCGAGTTCGTCGTCGTGTTAGGCCCGTCGGGCAGCGGCAAAACCACGCTGCTCAATATCATCGGCGCCCTCGATACGCCCAGCACGGGCACAGTGCGCATCAACGGCAACGACCTGCTGTTGCACCGCGCCGCCGATCGCTTCAAGTTCCGCCGCGAGACGGTCAGCTTCATCTTCCAGACCTTCAACCTCTTCCCCGGCCTGACCGCGTTGGAGAACGTGCAATTCGTGCTGGACATGGCCAACGCCCCCCGCAACCGCGAGCGCGCCGCCGAAGTACTGACCAGCGTGGGCTTGGGCGAGCGGCTTCATCACTTCCCGCACGAACTGTCCGGCGGTGAGCAACAGCGCGTGGCCATCGCCCGCGCCCTGGCAACAGGCAACCCGGTGCTGCTGGCCGACGAGCCGACCGGCGAGCTGGATTTCCAAACCGGCATTCAGATTTTGGGGCTGTTGCAGGCACAGGCCGCAGCGGGCAAAACTGTGCTGGTGGTGACGCACAACCGCGAGATTTCGCGCATCGCCGACCGGGTCATCGAGCTGAGCAGCGGGCGCATCGTGCGCGACGGCCCGCCTCGCGATGGCAAGGCCGCCATCAGCGATCTGCAGTGGTGAGGAGGGCGCGATGAAGAACTGGCGACTCTGGCTGCGCTGGTCGTGGCGCGATCTGCGCAAGCGTTGGCTACAGGTGCTGGCGATCGGGCTGATCATCGCCCTGGGCACAGGTGTTTTCGCCGGTTTGGGCGGACAAAAGACCTGGCGGCTCAACTCCTATGACCTGAGCTACAACCGCCTGCACATGTACGATCTCAAGCTGTCGCTGGCCGAAGGGAGTTTTGTCAGCCAGGACAAGGTGCTGGCCACTCTGGAAGGTATTCCCGGCGTGGCGCACCTGGAAACACGTCTGATCGTGCCGACCCTGGTGCAGGCTCAGCATGGTGAGAAACAGGTGGTTGTTCGCGGGCGAATGGTAGGCGTAGACGTGTCCGACGGCGGCCCGCACATCAACAGCGTCTATGTGGACGAAGACAGCGGGCGCACCCTGACTAACACCGATGCCGGTCAGGCAGTGGCGGTGGTGGAGTACAAGTTTGCCCGTCACTACGGCCTGCAGCCCGGCGACCCCTTGCACGTCAGCGGCGATGTGACGCTGGACTTCGTCGGAGCCGGGCACTCACCCGAATACTTCCTGATCGTCCCCGAAACCGGCACCTTTCTGCTGGGCGAGGCCAGCTTTGCCGTGCTCTTCGTCCCGTTGGAGACAGTGCAACGGCTGACCGAGCATGAAGGGCTGGTCAACGACGTGGTCTTTCTGCTGGCCGAAGGAGCCGACCGCGAAACTGTGCGCGCTGAAATCGAACAGCGCATGGCCGCCGCGCTGCCAGCAACCGGCTTCAAGCTGCTCGATAAAGAAGACGACCCGGTATATCCTGCCCTCTACAACGACGCCGAAGGCGATCAGTGGGTGTGGAACATGGTTGCCTTGCTGTTTCTCTTCGGCGCGGCCATGGGCGCGTTCAACCTGGCCGGGCGCATCGTCGAGGCGCAGCGCCGCGAGATCGGGATCGGCATGGCGCTGGGGTTGCCTCGCCGCTGGATCGCCTTCCGGCCCATGCTGATAGGTGTGCAGATCGCGCTGCTGGGCACTATTTTCGGGTTGCTGATCGGCTGGCTGCTCAGTCAGTTTTTCGCGCGCACCCTGCGCGACCTGGTGCCGCTCCCCTACTGGGACCTGAGTTTCTATCTGCCCGGCTATGTGCGGGCAACTGCGCTCGGCGTGACTTTGCCCTTCCTGGCCACGCTGATACCAGTATGGCGGGCCGTGCGTGTCGCGCCGATAGATGCCATCCGCAGCGGGTATCTGGTCGCCAAAGGAGGGGGTCTCAGCCGCGCCATTGCGCATCTGCCCCTGCCCGGCAAGAGCTTTACGCAGATGCCCTTGCGCAACGTGTTGCGCTCGCCCTGGCGCACGGCGTTGACCGTGCTGGGCATTGCCATCGCCATCACCGTCATGACCTTCATCGTGGGAGCGATGGATAGCTACACGAGCACTTTGCAGCGCGCCGACGATGCCTACCGCTACATGAGTCCCGACCGCATCCTGGTTGATCTCAACTTCTTCTACCCGCTGACCAACCAGGAGATCACCGATCTGGCCCAGCTCACCGGCGCGAATGGGCAACCGCTCTTCACGGCCAGCGAGGCGGCTTTGCGATTGGGCGGCACGCTGATCAGGGGCGATCAGGAGATTGACACCGTCCTGGAACTACACGACATGGATCGTGCGCTGTGGGTTCCCCATCTGCTGGAGGGTGCGCTGACGGCAGAACAGCCAGGGCTGATCCTGTCGGAGAAGGCCGCCGCCGACCTGGGTGTAGCGGTAGGCGACACGGTCACGCTCGAACATCCGCGCCGCGAAGGGTTGTTCTCGTTTCGCATGGTGCAGACGGAATTGCCGGTGATCGGCATTCACGATAACCCGATCCGCCCCCTGACCTACATGCCTCTGCAGGGCGCGGCGCTGATGGGCCTGGAAGGCGTCGCCAACCAGGTGATCCTGGCACCGGCGGCGGGCATGACGCGCGAGACGATCAAAGAGGTTCTGCTCGCGCAACCTGGCGTGGCCTCGGTGAGTTCCATCATCGAATTCTCCGAAGCTGTGGAAGACCTGGTGGCCTTGATCACGCAGATGCTGGCCGTTGTGCAGGTGGTGGTGGTGATCCTGGCCTTTCTGATCGCTTTCAACACCACCAGCATCAGCGTGGACGAACGCGCCCGCGAAATTGCCACCATGTTCGCCTTCGGGCTACCCATGCGCACAGTCACCCGCATGCAGATGGCAGAGAACGCCGTCATGGGGGTGATGGGAACGTTGCTCGGCCTGGCGGCTGGTTGGGGTACCCTGCAGAGTGTTTTCACCACGCGGGCCGAACAGGAACTGGCCGATATGCGCCTGGCGATCACCATCGAGCCGGGAACGATCTTGCTGGCAGCAGTGTTGGGCGTGCTCGTCGTCGGGCTGACGCCCCTGCTGAGCGTGCGCCGGATGCGCCGCATGGACATCCCCTCGACGCTGCGGGTGATGGAGTAGCGAACACCCCATCTCTGGGACATGATAGAGAGCGCAGAGGACACAGAGACTCTGTGTCCTCTGCGCTTCGCCTGATGGCCCTCATCCCCCGGCCCCTTCTCCCGCGCTGCGGGCGAAGGGAAGCGCTCGCGCGAGAGCAATAAGTCCCCTCGCCCCGCGACGCAGTCGCGAGGGAGAGGGGAGGCTGGGGTGAGGGGCAACAGTCCGCAGCAACCCGCCTGCCCCATTTTGCGCGCGCCCCCGAAACCCGAATAGCGAGTGGTGCGCAAAAACAAAACACCCTATAATGATGTGCCAGGTTGGTGTGCCGCCCGGCGGATCTGCCGCTGTGCAGGCCCGCTCTACAGCGCACTGACCGCTCTCCAGGGGGTGCCGCCGCGCAGCGGAGCCGGCAGCACCCCCGCGCTATTGATACCAGGACTTGAAGGAAACATCTATCGAAAAGGGTGACGGATATACGCCGTCGCCCTTTATTTCTTTCATCTTTTTCTTATTTATATCTCGCTTTTTACTAATCCCAGACCTCTATCTTCATTCTACGTATCGTTGTAATGCAGATGTCATGCGCGCAGACATCGCAAGAATCCACTAGCCGAAGCTATCGAACAACCTGGAGGAAAACCTGTCATGCGCAAGTTCTCTGTGCTCTTGGTCGCTATTGCCCTGTTCATCGCTGGTGCCTTCCCGGTCATGGCCGGTGAAGACGAGAAGAAGCCCTCGATCGTCGAGATCGCCGCTGGTAACGAGGACTTCAGCACGCTCGTCGCTGCGGTAGAAGCCGCTGGTTTGGTAGACTTCTTCGCCAGCACCAAGCCCATCACTGTCTTCGCCCCCACCAACGCCGCTTTTGAGGCCGCTTTTGAGGCGCTCGGCATTGCTCCCGAAGACCTGCTGGCCGACACGGCCACGCTGACCAGCATCCTGCTGTACCATGTTGTCCCCGGCGCGGTGACCTCTGACATCGTGGCGGGTCTGGAAGAGGCCACGACTCTCAACGGTGCTCCGATCGCCATCAAGGCCGACGACATGGGCGTGACTCTGAACGACGGCCAGGCCAAGGTTGCCGCGGTGGACATCATGGCCGACAACGGCGTCATTCACGTGATTGACGGCGTCATCCTGCCGCCCGCCGCTGAAGAAGAGGCCGAGCCAATGGGCACCATCGTGGACATCGCCGCCGGTAACGAGGCCTTCGGCACGCTGGTCGCCGCAGTGCAGGCAGCCGGTCTGGTGGACGCGCTGAGCGCGGCTGGCCCCTACACGGTCTTCGCCCCCACCAACGATGCCTTCGCGGCAGCGCTGGAAGCCCTGGGCATCACCGCTGAGGACCTGCTGGCCGACACTGAGACCCTGACCAGCATCCTGCTCTACCATGTTGCGCCGGGCCGCTTCCCCGCTGCGGCGGTGGTGCAGATGGAAGAGATCGGCACGTTGAATGGCGCGACGATCAAGGTCATGGCCGATGACATGGGCGTGACCCTGAACGAGGGCCAGGCCAAAGTAGCGACGGCAGACGTGATGGCCGACAACGGTATCATCCACGTGATTGACGGCGTCATCCTGCCGCCCGCTGCTGAGTAAGCTGACAACCGCATCGCATCACATGCAGAGGCCGGGCAATGACCCGGCCTCGTTCGTTGTCGGTACGCACAGCGTTGCGCCCGGCTACAGGGCTTCTGAGGTCTCGTGGACTTCGCAAGCTTGGGCCGGAACGCGCCTCTCGGTGTCCGGCTCTGGGGCGTGCCCATCGCCCAGCTCGGCGACGATCATCCCCGCCAGAATCAGCCCACAGCCCAGCAATTCCCTGGGGCCGAGGGTCTCGCCCGCCCACCACCAACCGAAGAACGCTGCGAAGACCGGCTCCAGGCTGAAGAGCAGCGCGGTATGCGTAGGCGTGGTGAAGCGCTGCACATAGACCTGCAGAGTGAAGACCAGCGCCGTCGCCACCACGCCGGTGAAGCCAATGGCCGCCCAGGCCGCCAGGGGCAGCGTCAGGCGAGGTGTCTCGAAAGCGAGGCTACCGCTCAGCGCCAGCGCGGCGACGGTGGCGATCTGTGCCGTCGTGAGGCGCACCGCGTCGCTGTGCGGCGAGAAATGCGCCACGCTGACGATGTGCAGCGCGAACATCAGCGCACAGGCCAGCACCCACAGATCGCCGGACTGCACGCGCAGGTTACGGTCAAGCGAGAGGAAGGCCAGCCCGACCGTCGCGGCCAGGATGCCCACCGTCGGGCCACGCCCCGGCGGGCGGCGCAGCAACACGGTCGCCAGCAGCGGGACGATCACCACGCTGAGACCGGTGATGAAGCCCGCTTTGGCGGTGGTAGTGCTCTGCAGGCCAATAGTCTGGAAAATATAGCCTCCGGCCAGCCACACGCCGATCAACATGCCCGCCAGGGCTTCGCGGCGCGTCAATTGCCGCAGGCGCGGCCAGAACAGCCCGCTCAGCACCAGCGTCGCAAAAGTGAAACGAAAGCCTACAAAAGTCAGCGGAGCGACATCGTCCAGGGCGTTCTGCACGACGACGAACGTCGAACCCCAGATCAGCGCCACGCCACCCAGGGTGAGGTCAGCCTGCCAGCGCTTCATGGCCCTCACAGCGCCCTTTCGAGAATGGCGCGCAGTTCGTCGTCGCTCAGGGCAATGGGGTTGCCCTTCATGGAACTGGAGCGCTGCGCCGCTGGGATCAACGCATCGAAAGCCGTTTCGTCCAGCCCATAGGTCGCCAGGCCGGGTACGCCTAGCTCCGTCACCAGATCGCACACCCAGGCCACGCCCTGGTCGGCAGTCGCTTCTGCGTCGCCGGTGAGCAACTGCGCCACCTCGTCATAGCGGCTCAGGGCGGGATGATCCGGGGCGCGTTCCCGCAGCGCGGCGACGTTGGCGGCCATTACGTGCGGCAACAGGGCTGCGCAAACCGCGCCGTGCGGTGCATCGAACATGCCGCCGAATGGCCCGGCGAAGCCGTGCACTACGCCCAGGCGAGCGTTGGCCAGGGCCAGCCCGCCGCACAGCGCCGCGAAAGCCATATCCGCGCGGGCCTCGGCATCGTCGCCCTGCTGAAAAGCGCGGCGCAGCGAGCGCCCCGCCCGCCGGATGCCCTCGCGACAGATGGCGTCGGTCAGCGGGTTGGCGGCAGACGAGACGAACGGCTCGATCACCTGCGTCAGCGCGTCCAGGCCAGTGTAGGCGGTGATGTCCGGCGGCAGGCTATAGGTCAGTTCGGGATCGATCAGCGCGATGGCAGGCAGCATCAGCGGGCTACGCAGGCTGACCTTGACGCGATATTCCGGGCTGGCGAGTACTGCGTTGCGCGTGACCTCGCTCCCCGTGCCGGCGGTGGTGGGGATGGCGATCGTCGGCGCGGCGGGGCAGGTCAGGGCGGCACCCCGCCCGATTATCTCCAGGTAGTCATACGGATCGCCGGGGTTGGTCAGCAGGGCGGCGATGGCTTTGGCCGTGTCCAGGGCGCTGCCGCCGCCGAAGCCGATCACCAGGTCGCAGCCCAGGTCGCGGGCGCGGCGCGTGCCTTCCAGGGCCAGGCCGACAGTCGGCTCGTGGGCGACAGTGAAAGTCTCGTGAGCGACGCCCGCCTCGTCCAGGCGAGCGAGCAGCGATGTGGCGCGTTCGACCGATTGTCCGGTCACCACGAGCGCACGGCGACCCAGTCCGGCGGCCAGTGTCCCGACTTCGGCCAGCATCCCTTCGCCGAAGAGAATGCGTCCGGCGGTGGCGAATTCAAAGCGCATGGGCTACCCCCACCCCTCGTCGCCAGGGAAGACGTTGCTGTAGACGATTTTGCTGCGCGGCTCGGCCAGCCAGTCCGCGACGGTCTGCGCCCAGCGGGCGTAGTGCGCCGTCTCGCGGTGACGGGCGGGATCGTCGGGCGTGCGGTAGACTTCCACCAGCACAAAGCGCGTGGGATCGTCGGCCTGCTGGATCACGTCGAAGCGGGCGATGCCCGGCTCCTGCACGCTGTGGCTGGCGTTGTCAATGCAAGCCGCCTTGAACTGTTCGACGAACTCCGGTTTGACGTGGCAGAAGACGTGAACAATGTACATGGGCGCACCTCCTGTGTGGATGGCAACGCCCAAGATTATAGCGGGTCAGCGATCAGCCGTCAGCCAGCCGGGAGTCGGAAATCATTCGTCTTCGCGGAGCACGTAGCCGACGCCGCGCACGGTGTGGATCAGACGAGGCTCGCCCTTCTCCTCGGTCTTCTGGCGCAGGTAGCGCACATAGACCTCGATGATATTACTTTCGCCGCCGAAGTCGTAGCCCCACACGCGGTCGAAGATCATCTCGCGCGTCAGCACACGGCGGGGATTGCGCATGAATAGTTCCAGCAGTTCGTATTCTTTCGCCGTCAGATCAATGTAGCGGTCACCGCGCTGCGCCCGATGTGTGCCCGTGTCGAGCGTCAGATCGGCGAACTTGAGCACTTCCGGGCGCGAAGACGGCTGAGCGCGGCGGAACAGCGCGCGAATGCGGGCCAGCAACTCGTCGAAGTCGAACGGCTTGACCAGGTAATCATCGGCCCCTGCGTCCAGGCCGGTCACGCGATCCTGCACATCTTCTTTGGCGGTGAGCATCAGGATGGGCACATCCCCCGCCGCCCGCAGCCGACGGCATACTTCCAACCCGTCCAGACCTGGCAGCATCCAGTCGAGGATCACCAGGTCGGGCGGTTGTTCGCGGGCCATCTGCAGGCCGCTCGGCCCGTCATAGGCAACGTCCACGCGGTACCCCTCGTAGATCAGGCCGCGTTTGAGAAACTGTGCGATGCGCTCCTCATCTTCGATGATCAGAATGCGTTCGCCCATAGTCCTGCCCCTCTTTCAGCCACACAACCGTGCTGTCCACCCATCCCCACCACTGCCCCAACCTCACCGGCGCAGCCAGTGCACCTCGCCGACCGGCCCGAACGTCCGCACCTGCACCGTGTGCCCGGTGCGCATGTCAATCAGGATCAGCGTGCCAATCGGACGTCCGTTTTCGTCGTAAGTCATGTTGCGCAGACCGGCTACCAGCACCGGCCCGCCGGGGATGCTCACCCCCAGCGTCGGAGCACTGGCAAAGCCCCCCGCCCCTCCCGCCAGCGGCGCATACGGCCCGCTCAACGCAGGCGCAGCCATGGCCCGCAGGTACTGCGGCCCCATTTCCGGCGTCGAGGTGACCAACACATACCATACACCGCCGCTGTCGGCGGTCACGTCGAGCACTGGCGTGCCCTCCGGCAACAGGGGCGTCGGCGCGGCCTGTGCTCCCTGCGCCGGATCGATCACGAACAGCCCCGGCACAGCATATCCCCAAAACCACCCCCAGGTGAGCACACGCCCGTCCCCTGCCCAGGCGCTGGCACTGGCTGGCAGGCCCGACTGGAACAACTCAGCCCCGCTCTGCGCGTCGAGGATGCCCAAGCCGGTGCCTTCCCAGTAGCCGATTCCGGCCAGCAGATAGCGCCCGTCCGAACTCCAGCGCGGGTCGAAGTAGACGCGCACATCCGCCGGTGCGACGTTTTCGGCAAAGGGGGTGTTCTGCACAATCAGGCGGGGCGGACTGCTGCCGTCCAGCGGCACTACCCACAGTCCGCGCCCATCGTGATAGGCCAGGCGCGTGCCGTCTGGACTCCAGGCGGGGCGCGCGGGCCAGGTACCGGTCTGCAAGGTCGCCAGCGCGCGCCGCTCATCACCACCGACGCGGGCGACGATCAGGGCATCGGAAATGGTGTAGGCGATCCACGCGCCATCCGGCGCGAGATCGTAGCGCAGGACAGGCACAGCCTCAGCGGTGAGCATCACCGGCGCGCCCCCCGCCTGCGCAATACGCCAGACCTGCGGCGTGCCCCCCGCGTCCGGAGCCACATAGAGCAGGTCGGCAGGCAGGGCCAGGGCGCTGCCCGGCGCGTCTACCAGCGGGAGCGGGAGCGGCCCCCAGTCGAAGGCCAGCGCACCCGTCGTGCCGGGCACCACCAGGTTGCCTTCGCGCACGACTCCTTGCACCGACAGATAGGAGGGCACCGGCAGTTGGGGACGGGCCGGCGCTTCGGGCGCAGCGACCAGCGACCACTTCCCGCGCGCACCGCTGATGCGCGTGACTTTGCCCGCCGCGTCGCTGACAGACAGAGTGCTGGGGTCTTCCCAGTAGAGTTCGACCCACGCGCCCTGCACCGTGTCGAACAACGCTGTGCCGAATTCTCCCGCGCCAAGTTCGGCGATGCGCACACCAGCGGGCACAATATAGGCGATGCGTCCGGCGTCAGGTGACCAGGCGATCGTCTGCGCGGGGCCACTGGCGGGCGGGGGAGCATCCAGGAATTCCAGCACATAGCCGCTGCCACCGTCCAGCCGCGCCACGATCACCGCGTTGTTGGCCGGGCTGCGGTAGACGTACCATTCACCGTCCGGCGCGATGTCGAAATCGGCAATCGGCTGCCCTGGCTGAGAGATCACCGTCTGGCCGCCGTTGACCGGATCAACGTAGATTAATTCCTGCTGCGAGGTGAGGATATACAGCGGCGCGGGCAGGGGAAAAGCCCCTTCCTGAGCCTGCACCGGCGCAACCAGAAGCACCAGGATCAACCCTGTCAGGGCGAGCGCGCGGATCATAGGAATACACTCTTTCGCTCAGGTCATCGCTGTGCAGCAGTATAGCAGCGAAGGGCGTTGTATGCCTAGCCTGTGGAGAAAACGGGGCGCATTCAGATGCCCCCAAGGGAATCTAAGTCCGTAAATTCGGTTCTGTAGGGGCGCTGCTTGCTGCGCGACAGGAATTTACGGATAGGTTGTAAAGAAAAGGCTCCCTCATCGGGGAGCCATTCCTGCCATCGGGAGTTGGGGCAGCCTCAGGCGGTCTCGCCCACCGGCTTTTCAGGCTGTTCGGGCTGCCCCGGCTGCATTTCGCTGAAAGTCAATTCATCCTTCTCGGCGTCGTAGTCCACCAGCACGGTGCTGCCCAGCTTGATATCGCCCGCCAGGATCACGTCGGATAGGCGATCCTCCACCAGGTTGGTGATCAGGCGGCGCAGCGGGCGCGCGCCGTAGTCCGGGTCGTAGCCCTTATCGGCCAGATATTGCCGGGCTGCTTCGGACAGCGTGACCGACATGGCCCGTTCGGCCAGGCGCTCGTTGACCTTCTTGATCTCCAGGTCAACGATCTGCGCGATCTCATCCTTGCTGAGGGCGCGGAAGACGATCGTCGCGTCCACACGGTTGAGGAATTCCGGGCGGAAGGCGCGGCGCAGGCTGTCCATCAGCGTCTTGCGCATCTCTTCGTAGCTCTGCTGCTGCGTCTCCGTGGTCTCCGGCAGGCCGAAGCCCAGTGCCGTACCCCGCTTGATCAGGTCAGCGCCGATGTTGCTGGTCATGATGATGATGGCGTTGCGAAAGTCCACGCGCCGACCGCGCGCATCCGACAGATGCCCTTCTTCCATGATCTGCAGCAGCATGTTGAAGGTTTCCGGATGCGCCTTCTCAATCTCGTCGAAGACGACGATGCTATAGGGACGACGGCGCAGCGCTTCGGTGAGTTGACCGGCATCCTCGTACCCCACATAGCCGGGCGGCGCACCCGTCAGGCGGGCGACGTTGTGCCGCTCCATGAACTCGCTCATGTCGAGCTGAATGAGAGCATCTTCGCTGCCGAACATGAACTCGGCCAGCGCTTTGGTTAGCTCAGTCTTGCCGACGCCGGTCGGCCCCAGGAAGATGAACGAACCAATGGGCCGGCGCGGGTCCTTCAGGCCGGCGCGGGCGCGGCGCACAGCCTTGCTGATAGCTTCGATGGCCTCGTCCTGGCCGACGATGCGCTTGTGCAGTTCTTCTTCCATGTGCAGCAGGCGCTCGGATTCTTCCTGAGCGATGGTGGTGACGGGGATGCCCGTCCACATACCCACCACCTCGGCCACATCTTCAGCGGTCAGGCGCGCGCGTTGCGTCACCGGGTCCCAGTGAGCGCGGTAGCTTTCCAGTTCGGCTTCCAGTTCGGCGATGCGTTCCTGAATGCTGGCGCGTTCTTCGTCCGACAATTCGTCGGCCATGATCTCCAGGTCTTCGCGGGCGATGCGCAATTCGCTCTCCAGGCGCTTGACGCGCGAGGATTCGGGCGACTTGTACATGCGCACGCGGCTGGCCCCTTCGTCGATCAGGTCAATGGCTTTGTCCGGCAGGAAGCGGTCGGGCACGTAACGCGCCGAGAGCGTCGCTGCGGCCACGATCGCCTCGTCGGTGATGTCAAGGTTATGATGCTCCTCATACGGCTTGCGGATGCCGTGCAGAATCTCGATCGTCTCTTCGATGGTCGGCTCCTCGACCATCACCTTCTGGAAGCGGCGTTCCAGGGCGGCGTCGCTTTCGATGTGGCGGCGGTACTCGTCGAGCGTGGTCGCGCCGATGCACTGCAGTTCGCCGCGCGCCAGCGCCGGTTTGAGGATGTTGGCCGCATCCACGCTGCTGCCCGCCGACCCAGCCCCGACCAGCATGTGCACTTCGTCAATGAAGAGGATGCTATCGGACTGCTTGAGTTCTTCGATGACGCGCTTCAGGCGTTCCTCGAACTGCCCGCGATACATCGTCCCGGCCACCAGCGACCCCACGTCGAGCTGCAACACGCGCTTCCCCAGCAGCGGCGCGGGGGCGTCGCGGTCTACGATGCGCTGGGCCAGGCCCTCGACGATGGCCGTCTTGCCCACGCCCGGTTCGCCGATCAGGGCGGGATTGTTCTTCTGACGGCGGCTGAGAATCTGGATGACGCGCTCGATCTCCATCTGCCGCCCGATGACGGGATCGAGTTTGCCCTGCTCGGCCAGCGCGGTCAGGTCGGTGGCCAATTGATCCACCATGGGCGTCTTGACGGCAGAGCGCGGCGTGCGATCGGGGGTAGCTTCTGGAGTGCGACGCGGCGTCTGCAAAGGATTCTCCTGCAACACGCGGCGGGTATGCCGGCGCACCTCGTCCGGGCTGATGTTCAACTCACGCAAGACATCTACCGCCACGCCATCGGTGGTGCGCACCAGACCCAGCAGCAGATGCTCGGTGCCGATATAGTGATGCCCCATGCGCCGGGCTTCGTCTACGGCCAGTTCGAGCACCTTCTTGGTGGCCGGTGCCAGATCCATCCGGGTGACACCGGGGCGCTTGTTGGCAGCGGTCAGCCGCTCGATGATCTGTTCGACGCGGTCGGGGTGCAGGCCCATCTCACGCAAGACCTTACCGGCCACGCCGCCTTCTTCGCGCATCAAGCCCAAGAGCAGGTGCTCGGTGCCTATATAGCTATGCTGCATACGCTCGGCCTCTTCCTGAGCCAGGCTCAGGACGCGACGAGCACGCTGCGTAAAGCGCTCCATCTTGTTCGACATCGTGTCAGTCTCTCCTAGCCCCGTTTCCGACGGTGCGGTGCAGCGCGGCACAAGAGCGTTTTTGCGGTAGTTTGAGGGTCGTCAGACGTATGATCTCTGCAACCCTCACCCTATTTTAGATAACTCTGTGTCCGAATTCCCAATGATTTTCATCATATTTACATCAAATGGACGCCGGATTGCTGCGATTCTCAGCAGACTCTCAGCCTGATCTGGAATGCTAACCGACCGCAGTACGAAGCAAGACGATTCTGACAACAGTGCCGTTCAGCGAAGGCATAGTGGGTGGAAAGCGCGGGGAGCCTGACTGATTGCCTCTGCTCCCGACTGAGGCGCTTTCTATATCTATTGTAACACGACCGCCCCCAGCGAAAGCAACCCCTTGCCCCAAGAAGTAGGGCAAACGCCGGAAACGTCTGGTAAGCGAGCGCAACCGATGATAAAAGGCCCTTTCCCCTGGCGTTCGCAGCGGGGAAGGACCTTCGCATCAACCCATCAGGCGGCTGCGCCAACCCGCGGGCGATTTATTCCGCCTGGTCGGGCGTTGCTTCGTCCGGAGACTCTTCCTGCTCGGCGAGAGGTTCTTCGCCGATTTCCGAGGCGAGCGCCTGCCAGTCCTGATCGATGTACTTGGCCGAGTCCACCTGCCGCAGCGATAGCCCCAGACGGCGCTCGTTGGCATCAATCTTGACAATGCGCAGCGTCAACACGTCGCCCACCAGCACGACTTCGCGCGGGTGCGATACACGATAGTCGGCCAGTTCGGAAATGTGGATCAGCCCTTCGATCTCTGGCCGGTCTACCAGGCGGGCGAAAGCGCCGAACTTGGTCAGCTTGGTCACCGTAGCCTGCACCAGTTGTCCGACCGCGTAATTGGCGATCACTTCCTGCCAGGGGTCGCGCTCCAGGCGCTTCATGCTCAGCCCGATGCGCTTGCGCTGCGGATCAACGCTGATGACCTCGACTTCGACTTCCTGACCCACTTCCAGCACCTCGCGCGGGTGCGTGATGTGCTTCCAGGAGAGTTCAGTCAGGTGCACCAGGCCATCGGCCCCGCCCAGGTCAACGAACGCGCCGAAGTCGGCAATGCTGATCACGCGGCCCTTGCGCACCTCGCCTTCGCGCAGCGTTTCCAGCAGGCGGCCTTTCTGCATCTCGCGCCATTCGCGCATGGCCGCCCGTTCGGACAGGATCAGGCGGTTACGGGCGCGGTCGATCTCCACCACCTTGACGGCGATGTCCTCGCCCACCATCCTGCCCCAGCGTTCTTCGGGGCTGTTGCCGACGGCGCGCTGCAAACGGTCGCGGCTGACCTGACTGGCGGGCACGAACCCGCGCACCGTGCCGAAGCGCACGATCAGGCCGCCTTTGTTGTAGCCAGCGATCTTGCTGTAGTACGCCTGCTTGGTCTGGTAATGCTGCTCGGCCAGGCTCCAGTTGCGCTCTTCTTCGGCGCGGGCCAGGGACAGCACGGGTCGCCCATCGGAGCCTTTGGCCTTGAGCACGTAGGCGCTCACCGGGCTACCCGGTCTGAGCGCTTCCAGCGCCTCGCGATCCATACGATCCAGCTCGCGGCTGGCGATCACGCCGACCACGCCCTCGCCCAGGTCTACCAGTACCTCGGTGGGGCTGGTGGAAAGGACCGCGCCTTCGACGATCTTGCCCCGCTGAACGCCGGTCGTCTCGTCGGCCTGGCCTTCGGCGCTCTCTTCGGCCTGTTCGTCTTCTTCGTCTTCGTCGCGGTCCACCGCAGCGACCGCATCCTCGAACGAATCGCGCTCAGAGGACTGCTCAGGTAGGGCTTCGTCCGCAAGCTCTGGGACAGACAGGGCTTCGGAAAGAGTGTGCTCGACCGCTGGCATGGTTTCTTCTGCCCCCATGTCAGGGTCAGGATTGGGCTTGTAGGACTCCATGGAAGTTTCGTTCTCCGGTACTCACGAGTGCAGGGGCATTATACACACAGGCAAGCCAATAATCAAACGCTTTGTGGGGCGCAGATGCAAAATCTGCCGAATAGCATACAATGAGGGGAGCATTGGCAGATTCCCGACGCTGCAGGGGGTGGAGAGACTGCAAAGGGGGGCGGTGTGGACGATAGAGGGATGTACCCCGATGTGCTGGGGCAGTTGAGCGACCACCGTCTGACCATCGGTGACCTGGTGCAATGCGCGCTGGGCATCTTTCCGGCAGTGACCGCGCTCGATCGTCCGGTCGAAGCGCTGGTGCTGCTGCAAAACATGACCAACCGTCCCCTGGCAGTACGTCTGCTGGTGAAGACGCCCGTGCGCGACGCGACGGGACAACCGGCGCTCTTCTTCACCCCGCGTCCACGCCTGGCGCTGACCCTGCCGCCAGCAGAATGTGGGCTGGTGCACATCCCCATCACCCCTCAGGCCCCCACCCGTCCCGCCCCAGGTTACCCCGTGATGGTGGCTATCGAGGCCACCGCGCCGGATCGCTATCAGGTCGTCCGACCGCCGTCGGGCGGACCGCCCCCCAGCCTGCTGACGATCTCTCCCACCCGCCTGGCGGTGCTGCGCGACATCTCCTTCAGCGCCCGGCAGGTGGCCCCCCAACAACTGGGCGTCATGCTGGATGTCTATCCCGGACGGCTCCCCTCCCCCGACGAGCCGCCGCAACCGCGCTATGAGGCGCTGTGGACGTTGAACGACTTCCGGCAGGAGGAGCAGCAGGTAGCGGCAAGCTGCGCCGACGCGCTGAAGGTGGCCCGCACGCTCTCTCCGGCGTTGCTCTATGTCCCCTTGCTGGAACACACCAACGCCGTCTTTGCCGAGGCGGGGATGCCCCTTCACCCGGCAGAAGCGCTGTTCATCGTGCGGGGGCTGATGTACGTGTTGCAGGAAGGGCTGGACCTGGAACAGGGCTTTTCTCGCGAAGAAAGCGCCTGGTTCAAACGGCTGTGCCGCTTGCTGGCCACCGACCCGGACGCAGCCCACGACATTGATCGGCTGATCAGCCTGCTCTACCCGGCGGTGATCTACGACGCGACCATGCTCGGCTTCTATGTGGTGAGCAGCTTCACCGACGCCGACTTTGGCGATCAGGCGGAGCGCACCGAGTACGCGACTCGCCTGGTCGCTGCGCTGGAAGGTCGTGCGGCCATCCGGCTGGAGCATATCTACGTCCCGCTGGTGCTGGTGGGCGTGGCCCTGCACGGACGGGTGCTGTTGCCCGGCGAAAAACCCTGGCAAAGCCTGATTCAGCTCACGCACGCGCGCGATGGTCGTATAGACCTGGCTGGTGCCGCCCTCAACGAAGTGTTCGACCTGTTGAACCTGCTCATTGACAAAGCGCGTCGCCTGTTGACCGACCTGCGCATCCCCCGCGACTGAGCAACCGGGATCGCAAAGGGGCCGTGCTGCCCGCACGACCCCCAGGGGGATTGCATCAAACTGCTTGCCGCTTTACCTCCCCCCAGCCTCGCTTCGCTCGGCTTGCCCCCTCCCCGATGCGGGAGGGGGCAACGAGGCGCGCCAGCGCCGAGTGGAGGTGAGGTCAACCAGAAGATCACACCTGAGCTTACTTCTGCCCATGGTTCTGCTGGCTGGTTTTGATGCGATGACCCTGGCACGCCCCCCTTTGAACTTGCTGAAAGACTGCGCCCGACTATTCGTAGCGCAGCACGTTGAGCGGCTTTTCGCCGGAGGCGCGCCAGGCGGTGAGGATAGCCGCCGCCAGCGCGATCAACACGCACAGCCCCATCAGTTCCAGCGCGGTGACGTAGGGGATGGAGCGCCCCAGTTCGCCGCCGAAGGACTGAATGAGCAGGAACAGCAGCCCTATGCCGCCCAGCCCCACGCCGATCAAACCGCCGACCAGCCCCAGCAGGCCGTATTCGAGCAGTAACATGCCCAGCACGCGCTCGCGCTGCAGGCCCACCGCCTTCATGATGGCGATCTCGCGTCGCCGTTCCAGGGTGGCCAGCGCCACTGAGTTGGCGATGACGATCCCGCCCACCACCAGCGCCAGGGCCGCCACCAGGATGGGGAACGAGGTGAACTGATCAATGATACGGTTGAGCAGATCGTTGAGCAGTTTCGTCTCCATCACGAAGGTCAGCGGGATTTCGTTCATGGCCCGCCGCAGCGCCCGAATCTGGCTCTCCTCTACGTCCACGATGGCGCTGACGCTGGCCGGGCGCACATCCGGCGGAAAGGCGTTGAGCGGCGCGTAGTTGGTCGAGCCGAAGTTCACCTGCACGCCAGGCGTGCGCCGATCTATCATGCCCACGATTTCGAAGCGTACCAGCTTGCGCTCTGTCCCTGTGGCACCCTCGCCAGGCGTGGTGAATTCGAACAGCAACTGATCGCCCACCTCCAGGCCGGTGGCGACCACGCCCCGCGTGGCCGAGATGACGATGGGCGGATACTGACCTGCCTCGGGGTCCCAGGGGCCAGTGTCGGTGGGCAGCAACTGACGCCCCTGGTAGAAGGTCACGTCGGGCAGGTTGGAGGTCACGCCGCGCGCGTCAACGCTGTTGAACAGCCAGTGAAAGGCATCGGCTTCTTCTTCGGCCTCCTGGCGGGCCAGATTCACCAGTTGGTTGGCGGTGAGGATACGATTCTCGCTGACATCGGTGGCCGAGACGAGCGTCACGTTGTAGGTGGCCATCGCGGAATAGCTGCGCACGCCCTCGACGGTCGCCAGCCGTTCCTCAACCAGGCGCAGCGTGTCGCCCGTCCCTGCGGCGAAGACGATCACGTTGCCGCCCACTTCGTTTTCCAGAATCTGGGCGAAGCGGTTGGTGATGGCCGTGGCCAGCATGGTGATCAGGCTGAGCGTGAAGACACCCACCACCAACGCCAGCAGGGTGGACGCTGCGCGTCCTTTGGCCGCTAGCATCGAGCGCAACACGAGCTTGAGGTCAACCAGCCGCCAGGCAGGCAGGAAGTGCCCCACCAGCCAGATGATCACCCACAGCACAGCGTAGAGCACGCCGACAGTGATGAATGTGCCAAACAGGATCAGCAGGGCGGGCACGGCATAGCCGAAGGCCGCGCCCAGCAGCGGCAGGCCGGGGATCATCATCACCCAGCGGATCATCCGTCGCCACAGCTTGCGCCGCGTCCAGCCGGCGAAGATTCCCCCGCCCAGCAGGGTGATGCCCATCAGCAGTCCCAGGAACCCGCCTGCGCCCATCGCCGCCGCGCGGATAGACTGCGCCGAAAGCAGGTCGTTGATCAGCGGTTGGGCGACCAGGCTGATCGCCAGCATGACGAACAGCAGCGCCGCGAAGGAACGGGCGCGCCCCGCGCGAGGGATCACCGTGTCCGATGGGCGCAGCACCAGGTTGGGGCGCACCTGCCCGGCGGCCAGCGTCGGCAGGAAACCGAAGATGGTGGTGACAATCACGCCGACGACGAAGCCGGTGAGGGCCGGTGTGGGCGTGATGCGAAAAGAGAGCGACTGCGCCAGGAAGCCTTCCGCCACCCCCTTGATGGTATAGGCGGCCACCCAGCCCAGGACGATACCTACTACGCTGCCGAAAATGCCCATCAGCACCGCTTCGGTCAGGAACAGAGCGGTCACCTGCTCCGCTTCCAGGCCGATGGTCTTCAGCACGGCCACTTCCGTCGTGCGGCGGCTGACGATGACCAGCATGGTATTGACGATGCCAATGCCACCGATGAGCAGCGACACCAGCCCCATGATCACCACCAGTTGGTTGATGGCGTCGGCAACTTCGCTATTTTGCTCCTGCAGATCAACAGTGTTGATCGTCTCCACGAAGTCGAAGCGCTGCCGGATGGCCCGCGTGGCCTCTTCCACCTGCGCCGGGTCGCCCAGGCGCACATAAATCTGATCAGCGCCCGCGGCCATGGCCCCGTTGAACAGTGGCACAGCGGACACGTCGAGGTAGTAGTAGCCGATCAGGTTGCCGGAGAAGTTCTCGTAACCGGCTTCCTCCGAGGTGGGCACAATGCCACGCAGGATGAATTCGTCCTTGGCCCCGCTCAGCAACAGCGTATCGCCGATCTGAGCGTCGAGCGTGTCGGCCAGGTTGCGGCTGATCACGATGTCCGTCGGAGCCTGCATCACCTCGCGCAGGAGTCGCCCGTCTTCGGTGCGGCGCTCGCCATAGAGCGGGTAGGCGGCGACCTCCACGATATAGGGCGTGACGAAGGTCTGCTCGGTGTCATTGCGCGGGTTGCTGACCACCATGCCCGCCGTGATCGAAGTCAGCGCCTGCCGATAGGTGATGGTGCTGCCAGGGTAGTCCTCGCTGAGCCACTCGCCGATGGCCTGGATGCCCTGAGGCGTGAAGAGGTTGCCGCCAAAACCGCCCGCCGGCGCAATCAGGCCGTCGTCGCGGGCGCGCTGCACGCGGGCGGATTCGCTGCTGCTGACGATGAGGCGGATGTCGCCGCGGTTGCTCTCTTGCAGGCTGCCGGTCAGCGTATCTTCGATCATCACGCCGAGCGTCTGCAGGCTGACGATGGCCGCCACGCCCGCCGCGATGCACAGCAGCGCAAACAGCGTGCGTTGCTTGTTCACGCGCAGGTCGTTGAGCGAATGGCGCGTGTAGAACTTGAGTTTTTCGATCATGGCCGTGTCCTTGCTAGCGCCCGTTGATCGTCACTGGCTTGAGTTCGCCGGTGGAACGCTTGTCTTTGAGCAGGCGGATCGCTTCCATCTGCGCGGTAGAGCGCGCGTCCACATCCTGGGCGATCCTGCCGTCCACCAGCGCCACCACGCGGTCGCACTGCGACGCCACGTCCATATCGTGCGTGACGACGATGATGGTTGTGCCGAGCTTCTGCTGCACGTCGCGCAGTGCCTTCAGCACCACCTCGCTGGACTCGGTATCCAGGTTGCCGGTCGGCTCGTCGCATAGCAGCAGCGGTGGCTCGTTGGCCAGAGCGCGGGCCAGCGCCACGCGCTGTTGCTGCCCGCCGGAAAGCTGCGTGGGCCGGTGATGCAGCCGGTCGCCCAGCCCCAGCAGTTCGAGCAACTCTTTGGCGCGTTTGGTGGGGTTGTACTTGCGCTTGCGGGCGAACTGAATGGGCAGCGCCACATTTTCCAGGGCCGTCAGAGTGGGGATCAGGTTGAAGAACTGGAAGACGAACCCGATCTTCTCGTTGCGCACGCGGGTGAGGGCGCGCTCGTCGAGGTCGGTGATGTCAATCCCATCAATGTAGATGCGCCCGCTGGTAGGTGTATCCAGCCCACCGATCAGACCCAGCAGCGTGGACTTGCCACTGCCCGACGGGCCGATGATGCCCAGAAACTCGCCCGGCGCGACAGTCAGCGAGACACCGCGCACAGCGTGCACGACAACTTCGCCCATCTTCAGGTCTTTGCGCAGGTGTTCGGTGCGCACGACGTAATGGTTGGTAGTGGCTTCAGCCATGCTTACATTTCTCCCTTTTCAGTTCACAGATTGCGGGGGCGGGGACTTCCTGCCAACAAGTATATACGCAGGTCGGGACGAAAAGTTGTATGGAGCACTGCCCGTCCGACGAGTTTCAGAGACGGACGGGGACAGAGAACCGTTGAAGAGCGGCTCGACCGATGCGCCCCTGGAGCGTGTTTGTGCGCTTTCTTGCCCTCGGTCTCCGGCTTTTTTCTGCCGCGCGGCGGGCGAAAGGGCGCACTTCCGCGGCAGTGAAACAAGTCCCCTCGCCCTGCGATGCCGTCGCGAGGGCGAGGGGATTCAGGGGCGAGGGAAAGACACTGCGCGGAAGCTCATCAACTCCCGTTCAGGCCCCCTTCAACTCACTTCCAGGATCAGAGGCCGCGGGATGGTGCGCCCGTTGACGGTGACCGGCTGCGTCGGCCAGCCTTCGATGGCCGTGACGACTTCCGGCACACCGCCCGCCTGCGGCACCAGGATGGAGTCTTCCGACTTGACGCCGGTGATCGAAGGATTCCAGGCGCAGACCATGCCCGGCTCCAGGGTCTCTGTCTCGCCGGGCACAGCGATGAACTCGCGCGCGGCGTACCCCGCCGTGCCACCCTGATGGTGCAGTTTCCATTCGTCGGCGAAACCGGCGCGGGCGTAGGCATCCTGCAGCGTCTTGAACAGCGCATCCAGCGACGCGCCCGGCTGCGAGGCGGCGATGATCGCCGCGTCCACCTGTGCGCAGGCGTCCATCTTGCGGCGAATCTCGTCGGGCAGCGGGCCGAAATGGATCAGGCGGGTGACCGAACAGACCAGCCCCTCACGCCGCCCACATAGCACCAGCATGGCGTATTTGTCTAGCGTCTTGCCCGTCGGCAGGGGATGACGGTAGCGGAAAATGCGCTCGTCGGTGGCGATCAGCACCACGATGGGTGTGACGCCCTGCGCGTAAGTCTCTTCGGCCAGCACGCCAGCCAGTTGCCATTCGGTCATGCCGGGGCGCACGCGCTGAATGGCAGCGTTCATGGCGGCTCCGCAGGCGTGCCCCAGCGAGCGGAAGCGCTCGACCTCGACGGGCAGCAGCCGCGACCGCACGATCTTGACGGCGCGGCTAAGGTCTTTGGCTCCCTCTGTAGGCACGTCTACACCTGGCGCGCTGCCCAGTTCTGGCGGCTGTTCGCCTTCCCAGGGACTCACCTTCAGCGCAAAGCCGCGCGCTTCGACGCCGTCTTCACCGCGCAGGCGCGGCCCCTCGATGGCGTTGGTGTAGACGGTAGCCGAGTCGGGGGTGATCACCACGCTGGCGACGCCGATCGTGTCGGCGTGATTGACGGCCACGTCCACGCCGCCAGTGATCCAGGCAACGCTGTTGACTGTGCGCAGCCACAACGCGCTGAGACCCTGTTCGGCCATCAGCGCGCGAGCGCGCGCTAGTTTGGTCTGGACTTCATCGCTGTAATTCATCTTTAAAACTCCTCGCAAAAACGGCCAGAGCCGTGATAAGCCCGATACGCTGGTATAAGAGTATCACAAGGAAGGTGGGGCGAAAACAATCGTCTGGCCGCAAAAAACGGGGGCACGTCCTGGCGTGCCCCGGCGCTGGATAGTCAGCCTGTTTGTCCCGCTTATCCCTGGAAGAGCAGCGGTGTCACGTCGCGATCGAGCATGGCGCGGGTGATCGCGCCGGGCCGCCACGCCTTGACCAGTGTGCCGTCCGGCCCGATGAGGAAAGACGAGGGCAAGCCGTCACCGCCGTACCGGTTGTAGACAGCCCCTGTGAGGTCGAGCGCCACCGGAAAGTCGAAGCCGTAGGCGCTCAGGAACGCCCGCACTGTGCCCGCATCTTCGCCGACGTTCACCCCCAACAGGGTGAAGCCCCGCGCCTGATACTGGCGATGATAGGCGTAGAGATCGGGCATCTCGGCCTTACACGGCGGACACCACGACGCCCAGAAATTGACCAGCACGTATTTGCCCCGGAAGTCCGCCAGCGAAATCTCGCCGGACAGGCCCGGCAAGGTGAAGTCCGCGGCGGTCTGACCAGCATTGGCAGTGCCCGTGCTGCCGTCGTCGGCGGTCAGCACGATGACGACAAAGGCGATGGCGACGATCAGCACTGAACCGGCGACGATCAGGCGGGGGTCGAACGGGCGATCATGAGCGCGGCGCTTGTGGCGGGTGGTCCTGGTCATAGAGCTATCCTCGTGAGGGCCATTGTCTCCAATGACATTATAGAACCGGGCCGCCCTCCCCAGAGAGCGTCCCGGCCCCGACTCGCCTTTCCGCACAATCGCGGTCTCAGTTGGAGTGCTCCGGCGTCACCACCGAGGTATAGACCTCGAACGCGGGCGGCTGTTCCAGGTGCTTCTTGACGGCGCACAGTTCAGCGGCGCGAATGACAGCTTCCTTGTACTTCTCCGGGAAACCGGGCGGAAGCTGAATATCCAGCTCGATCTTCTCGATCATGCGTGTGAAGGGGTTGGAATGCATCCGCTGGATGATGCGCATGTTGTCGGTGGGCAGGCCGCGTTGCTGGCAGAAGCTGAGCACATAGATGCCCGCGCAGGTGCCGATAGAGGCCAGGAACAGGCCAAACGGGGCCGGGGCCGAGCCGTCCTGATTGGTGGGGATCACCATGTCGCCGGCGATGGCATCTACGCGCAGGCCACCGGGGAAGACGATTTCCATTTCCATAGGTTGCAGACCCTTTTGTGTTGTGTATGTGAGTGCGGACGATACACTGCTTTCCAGGGAATTAGATGCAGCAACCGCGCAAAGGATGCATGATGCAGTGCGGGATTGCCGGGTGGAGTGTGTATTAGAAGTGTCCTACTTATGCCGAAACGGGTTTGACAAGCACGGTTGAATCAGCGACAATTCTGTCGCACTCGCTCGATAGCTGGACTCCTGTGTGGAGCGTGACGCGATGATAAAAGAGGTTTTGAAAGACGCCGAGGAGCGCATGAAAAGCGCTCTGGCAGTGCTGGAAGACGATCTGCGCGGGATGCGCACGGGCCGCGCTTCGACGGGGCTGGTCGAAAAGCTGGAAGTCGAATACTACGGCACGCCGACGCCGCTCTATCAACTGGCGACGCTGTCTGTACCGGAACCGCAGATGATCATGATCCGCCCGTTCGATAAGTCCTCGCTCAAGACCATCGAACGCGCGATCCTGGCCTCCGACCTGGGCCTGACGCCCAACAATGACGGCACGGTGATCCGCCTGAATATCCCACCGCTGACGCAGGAACGCCGTCTTGAACTGCAAAAGCTGGTGGGTCGGCGCGTGGAAGAAGCGCGCGTAGCCGTGCGCAATGTGCGGCGCAGCGCCATTGACGATCTGCGCGAGTTCGAGAAGGAAAAGCTGATCTCCGAAGACGAGAGCAAACGCGGGCAGGAAGAAGTCCAGAAGCTGACCGACCGCTACATTCAGCTCATCGAAGAGGCCGGCAAACGCAAAGAAGCCGAAATTATGGAACTGTAGAGCGCAACATCCGCCCGGCGCGGTGAGCGCGGAGCACAGCGAGCCAATGGCCAACGAGGTCGTGACCCTGCCGGAGAAAATCCCCCATCATCTGGCCATCATCATGGATGGAAACGGGCGCTGGGCCAAGGCGCGCGGTCTGCCGCGCCTGGCCGGTCACCGTGCCGGGGTGGAAAACCTGCGGCGCATTCTGCGCGCCTGCAGCGAATTCGGCATCAAAATCCTCACCATCTACGCCTTTTCGACCGAGAACTGGGGCCGCCCCGAAGCCGAAGTACGTGGGCTGATGAACATCCTGGAAACGGTCATTGATCGCGAACTCAAACAACTGCACGCCAATGGGGTGCAGTTGCGTCACATCGGTGACCTGGCCGGGTTGTCCGAACCACTGCAAGAGAAAGTGCGCCGCGCCATCGAACTGACGCGCAATAACGACAAGCTCATCCTCAACGTGGCGTTCAATTACGGCGGGCGGCAAGACATCATTCAGGCGATCCGCCGCATCGTGGCGGATGGCGTGCCCGTCGAAGAAATTGACGAGATGCTGGTAAATTATTACCTGTACACGGCGGGGCAGCCCGACCCCGACCTGGTCATCCGCACGGCGGGTGAAATGCGGCTGAGCAACTTCTTGCTGTGGCAGGCGTCCTACGCCGAATACTACGCCACGCCGACGTACTGGCCCGACTTCGATCGCGAGGAGTTGCTGAAGGCCCTGTTTTACTTTGCGCGGCGCGAACGCCGGTTTGGGCTGGTACCACAACCGTAACCGGAGCGCCTGCCTCACGCTTTGCAGCGGGGAATACAGATGCTCAAGACGCGTGTGCTCACCGCAGTTGTGGCGCTGCCTCCTCTGATCGCGGCCATTATCATCGGCGGCTGGGTGTTTGCCGGTGTCGTGCTGGCCGCGCTGCTCATTGGCGGACTGGAATATGTGCACCTGCTGCGGCAGCGCGACTATCAGGCACCCGCCTGGCTGGTGCTAGCGCTGATCGCGCTGCCCGTGCTGGCAGTGTGGTTCGATCACGCTGAATGGCGCGTGCCAGGGCTGGCCCTGCTGCTGATACTGGGCACCGCCTACGACATCTGGGGCGTCGAGCGCGGGCGTCCGGCCCCTCTGGTAGCGTTGGCGCTGGCCGTCTTCGGCGGCATTTACCTGGGCTGGCTGGGCAGCTACCTGATCGCCGTGCGCAAACTGGAAGAAGGCGCATACCTGACCCTGATGCTCTACGGCTGCGTGGCCTTTTCCGATAGCGCGGCGTACTTCGTGGGGCGCGCCTGGGGGCGTCACCGCCTGTCGCCTCACGTCAGCCCCAAGAAGACATGGGAAGGCTACCTCGGCAGCGTGATCGGCGGGGCGATCTTCGGGGCGCTGGCGGGCGGTCTGCCGGATACACAGGTGCTCACCTGGGGACACGGCGCGCTCATCGGACTGCTCATCGGCGCGCTGGGCACGCTGGGCGACCTGGGCATTTCGGCCATCAAGCGGCAGGTGGGAGCCAAGGACTCCAGCAACCTGATCCCCGGTCACGGCGGCATCCTGGATCGCACCGATTCGGTACTGGTGTCGGCGGTCATTGGCTACTACTATCTTGTTTGGTTTGTGTTTTAGCGCATATAATAAAGACAGGGGGCGTTTCAGGTGCAGGAGCGCGATCGAGGTCAGAAACGGCGTCCCTATTTCGTCCAATGCCTTCGACCCGTTATAGTGCCCAAGCGCCCGGCACCTGAAAGACTCGCAGAGCACGGGCAATTGACCGAGGGCCTGCACTGTGCTATATTTGGCAGTGCTCGCTGTTCTAATGCACTCTACTCCTGATTTGCGTGCCCACAGTTCGTGACACTTTCCTGTCCTCAGACGATCTGTTGTAATGACTGGGCGTAAGGTTGGTCCTAGCGTGCCAGCGCGCTCAGAAGGGATTGTTGCCTGCTTAGTCAGATCAATCTATCAGCATGACATTGCAGTGACACGTGTCACTCCATTAACCCCGCTCGGAGATCCCGGAACATGGATATCGCAGAACTCGAAAGACAAACGCTGCAGACCCTGCGCGAAATGGCGCGCGAAGCCAACATCCAGGGCTATAGCCGCCTGAAAAAGCAAGACCTGATCCTGCGGCTGTTGCGCGACAAAGCCGAACGCCAGGGTCATGAGTTGCGCGGTGGCATCCTGGAGATCATTGACGACGGCATTGGCTTCCTGCGCTCCGACCATTATCTGCCCGGCCCCGACGACATCTACGTCAGCCAGACTCAGATTCGCCGCTTCGGGCTGCGCACGGGCGACATGGTCATCGGGCAGGTGCGCCCGCCCAAGGACTCAGAGAAGTACTACGGGCTGCTGCGCGTGGAAGCCGTCAATGGCCTCGACCCCGAACAGGCCAAACGCCGTCCCCGCTTTGATGATCTGACTGCCATCTTCCCCAACGAACGCTACAACCTGGAAACCAACCCGCGCATCCTCTCCACGCGCCTGCTCAACCTGATCGCGCCTATCGGGCGTGGGCAGCGCGGCCTGATCGTCAGCCCGCCCAAAGCGGGCAAGACCACCGTGCTCAAGGAAGTGGCCAACGCCATCAGCGAGAACTACCCCGAAGTGCATCTGATGGTGGTGCTGATCGGCGAGCGCCCGGAAGAAGTCACCGACATGGATCGCTCGGTAGATGCCGAGGTGATCAGCAGCACCTTCGACGAGCCGGTGACCTATCATGTGCGCGTGGCGGAGATGGCGCTGGAACGGGCCAAGCGCCTGGTTGAGTCGGGCCAGCATGTGGTGATCCTGCTGGACAGCATCACGCGCCTGGCTCGCGCCTACAACCTGGTGGTGCCGCCCAGCGGGCGCACCCTCACCGGCGGTCTCGATCCGTCGGCGCTCTACCCGCCCAAGCGGTTCTTTGGGGCAGCGCGTAACGTCGAGGAAGGCGGCAGCCTGACCATCGTCGCCACTTGCCTGGTGAAGACTGGCAGCCGCATGGACGACGTGATCTACGAAGAATTCAAGGGCACGGGCAACATGGAACTGCACCTGTCGCGCGAATTGCAGGAGCGGCGCATCTTCCCGGCCTTCGACATCCTGCAATCGTCCACGCGACGCGAAGAGCTGTTGCTGGGGCCGGATATTCTGCAGCGCGTGTGGATGATGCGCCGGATGCTGGTGCAGATGACGCAGCCTCCGGCCAACTACGACATTATCTCGGCGACCGAAGCGCTGCTCAACCAGCTACGTCACACCGATTCCAACGAGGAATTCCTGGAACAACTGACGCGCGGTTACTGAGCGCTGCGCTCTGGCGGGGCAAAACGCGGGCGACCTGATACAGACACAGGCCGCCCGTTTGTTTGTGAGCGCGGGTCAGCCCGGCAGCAACAGGCGTGCGGCCAGGCCCGCGTAGACGTGCGCGGCAGTCTTGAGATCGTCCAGGCGCACGGCCTCGCGCGGGGTGTGCGCCAGGTTGGGGTCGCCCGGCCCGAAGCCCACCGTCGGGATGCCCGCCTGCCCCATGGTATAGACGCCGTCAGTAGAAAACGGCCAGTGCCCGACCTCCGGCGCACTCCCTCGCGCTGTCTGGATGGTCTGGTAGAGCGCTTCCACCAATGGATGCGCGCGATCCAACACCCAGGCGGGATGGGCCTCCTGAGCGGTGCGCACCACCCCTGTATAAGAAGCCTCGTCGTAGGTGGTGATCTGCACCGTCGCGGGGATATCCTCGCGGCTGATCAGGCTTTCCAGTTGGGCGCGCGCGCCCAGCACCGTCTCGCCCAGGGTCAGGCGGCGATCCAGATAGACCTTGCACTGATTGGGGATGGCATTCAGGCTTGGCCCCTCGCTGTGAATGGCGGTGACAGCGACCGTCCCCGGCCCCAGGAAGGGGTCTTTGGGCAGGCTATCGGCCAGCAACTGCACGGCGAAGACCAGGCGGGCGGCAGCGTAGATGGCGTTCTGGCCCAGGTGCGGCTGACTGCCGTGCGACGAGCGCCCGCTCACTACCACCTTGAACATCACCCGCCCGCGCTGCCCGCGGCTGATGTGCAGGTTAGTTGGCTCGCCCAGCACCACATAGTCGGGCCGCAGGCCGTCTTCTTCGACAATATAGCGCATGGCCAGCCCTTCGCAGGGTTCTTCCTGCACCACGAAGGCCAGCACCAGCCGCCCTTGCAATTGGTCGGCGAAGGGCAGCAACTGCCGCGCCCCATAGACCATGCTGGCCAGCGCACCCTTCATATCCACTGCGCCCAGCCCGTGCAGCGCCCCATCAGCGATCGTGCCTGCATAGGGGGGATAGGGCCAGCTTTCGGGCGCGCCGGGGGCCACCGTGTCCATGTGCGCGTTGTAGAGCAGGGTGGGGCCGTCGCCCCCGCCCAGCGTGACGATCACGCTGCCCATCGCGTTGACGCGCACATCGCTGAAACCCAGTGCGCGCAAATGCTCCACCAGCAGCGCCGCCAGGTCGCCTTCCTGCGTGGAGAGGCTGGGAGTCTGCACCAACTGCTGAGCGAAAGCGTAGAGTTCCTGCGCGGTTACCCATTCCAGGGCCAGGTCGCGAATACGTTCACCAAAGCTGTTCAAGGCTAGGCTGCTCCATGGGCAAAGAGTACCTTGGGGATGGTGCGCAGGATGATCTGCAAGTCCAGCCCCAATGACCAGTTCTCAATATAGTAGATATCGAGCAGACACATTTCTTCGAAGGGCACTTCGCTGCGCCCGCTGACCTGCCACAGGCCGGTCAGGCCGGGCAGGACGCGCAGGCGCTGCCGGTGCCAGGGTTCGTAGAGCGCCACTTCCTGCGGCACCGCCGGACGCGGCCCCACCCAGCTCATTTCACCGCGCAGGATGTTCCAGATTTGCGGGACTTCATCTATGCTGAAGCGGCGAATCCAGCGCCCGACGCGCGTCACCCGCGGGTCATTGACCAGTTTGGGATGGCGCGGGTCTTCGCCTGTCTGCCGGATCAGGTCGGCGTGCATCTTCTCCGCGTCCACCACCATCGAGCGGAACTTGTATACCTTGAAGGGCTTTCCGTTCAGGCCAACCCGTTCCTGGGTGAAGAAGATCGGCCCCGGTGTGTCGAGCCGGATGGCCAGGGCAATGACCACCGTGATGAGCAGCGCCAGCGGTAGCGCGAGCAGCACCAGGATAAGGTCGAGCGCGCGCTTGGCGATACGGTTGCCGGGGCTGAAACGCGCTTCGCCATTGAGGCCCAGCAGGGGAATGCCGCCCAACATCTCGACCTGCACCTGGCTCAGGCTCAGTTCGAACAGGTCGGGCACGGTGCGCACCTTGACGTGCTTGCGTTCGCATTCGCGCACGATGCTCAGAATCTTGCGCTGCACATGCCACGGCAGGGTGATGATCACCAGGTCTACTTTGTGTTCGTCAATCAAGCGCGGCAGGTTGTCCAGGCCGCCCAGGGCGGGCACGCGCCCCAGGTCGTTCGCGCCGCGCTCCGGATCGTCGTCCACAAAGCCGACGACCTTATAACCCAGGTCGGGCCGGGCGACCAGAGTCTGCAGCACCGACAGGCCCACGCTCCCCGCGCCGACAATCAACACGCGCTCCACCCCAATACCGCGCCGACGCAGATGATCGCGCAGCAGGCGCAGGGCCAGCCGCCATGCCCCCAGCAGCAACACCACCAGGGCCGCCGCCTGGATGATCAGCAGACGGGAGAACACCAGCGGGCGCAGCAGAAAGCTGATCGCCATCACGATCACCGCGGCGTTGGTGGCGCTGTTGGCGATGGCGAAGACCTCGTCCCACCAGGTGCGCGTGCGCCGCTCGCGGTAGAGCCTGGCGCTGTGATTGAAAGCCAGGATCAGCGCCACAAAGATCAGCGTGTAGGGCCAGTACGGGGAGAATGGCGCGTCGTTGGCTTCGTCCACCGGCTGCAGGAACTGTACCTCGTAGCGTAGATAGTACGAGAACAGGAACGCCGCCGTCACCAGCAGGGCGTCGCCAAGGGGGAGTAACCAACGAGGCCATTTGAAAGGCGTGTCATCCATACGAGTCATCAGTCTTGAGTTTGGAGTTTTCAGCGATCAGCGTTCGGTTTCCAGCGTTCGTCTGACGTAGAGCAGATCGCCTCTATCCTCATCCATCAGCCCTGCGCGCAGCGAACATCGCCCACTGAAAACTGTTCTCTGCGCGCCGATCACTGATCACCCTTCTCTCCTAAAGCACGGCGATAACTGGCAACCGTCTGCGCCGCCGTCTGCGCCCAGGTGAAGCGGGCGGCGTGCGCCAGACCGCGCGCGCTCGCCTCCACCCGCCAGCCAGGATCGGCCAGGACGCGCTCCAGAGCCGCCGCCCAGGCGTTCACATCATCGGGCGGCAGGCGTAGCCCCCCCTCGCCGACGGCCTCCGGCAGCGACGACACGTCAGATACCAGGGCGGGCGTCCCGCAGGCCAGCGCTTCCAGCACGGGTAGCCCGAACCCCTCATAGACGGAGGGGTAGACCAGAGCCTCGGCGGCATTGTACCACCAGGGTAACTCGTCCGCCGGTACGTAGCCGGGCAGCAACACCGCATCCGCCAGATTGTGCGCCGCGATGGTTGCGTCAAGGGCGCTGTCCATCCAGCCCCTGGCTCCGGCCAACACCAATGGCACTGCCTGGTGCTGCGAAGCGGGCAACTGCGCATAGGCGCGCAGCAGTACGGGTAGATTTTTACGCGGTTCGAGCGTGCCGACAAATAACAGGAAACGCTGGGGTAGGCCCTTGCGCGTCCGGAAGGCCTCTACCTCGGCCCGCGGCAGCGGTCTGAACTGCTCTCCGACGCCCGGCGCGGCTACGTCAATGTGTTCGGCGGGCAAGCCGAAGGTCTGCACCAGGTCGCGGGCGGTGCTGTGCGAGATGGCGATGACGCGCCGCGCCCGCCAGCACGATCGCCGCACGAACAGCCGCAAGTACCAGCGCCGCGCCGCTGGCAGCCGGTCGGGATAGTGCACAAAGCTCAGGTCATAGACCGTCACGACCGACGGCACATGGCTGAGCACGGGCGTGACGAAAGCCAGGGCATGTGTCAGGTCCGGTTGTGCAGCCCGCAGCGCGAAGGGCTGAATGAACTGTTCCCACAGGATGCGGCGCAAGGGGTGTTCGGTGTTCCAGGCCGCCCGCCGGATCGTCAGCCGTTCCTGGTCAGCTAGCTGTGCCTGTGCGCCAACGAATACTGTATAGGAAAAATCAGGCACGGCATCGGGCAGGGCGCGCAGCAAGTTAGCGATATAGCCGCTGATCCCCGCGCTGCGGTAACCGGCCTGGGCAGAGAGCAAGTGCGCGTTCAGGCAAATATGACGGCGCATGGCGCGCATTATACCAGAAAAGTGGCGGGGGATGGGTCACAGATATGCGCAGGGTGCAGGCAAAAGTTGTCAGCGACTTTGCCCGGCCCGATGGCCCTCATCCCCCGGCCCCTTCGCCCGCGCTGCGGGCGAAGGGGAGCACTCGTGCGCGAGAGACAGGGAGTTCCCTCTCCCTCACCGGGGCTGAGAATCCAACCACTCATCAGAGCGCAGGTTGCAGCGTCAGGACAGCGATCTCCGGACGGCAGCCGAAGCGCAACGCCAGCCAGCCTGTCCCCGTGCCCACGGTGACAAAGAGCTGCAGCCCGCCGATGGTGTACAGCCCTTGCGGATAGGCTTTGCCACCGCGCGGCAACACCGGCGGTCGTAGCCCCGGCAGCCGCACCTGTCCGCCGTGCGAATGCCCGGAGAGTTGCAACACCACGCGCGGATCAGCGGCAGCACGCGGCGCAAAGTCCGGCGCATGAGAGAGCAGGATCGTCGCCCGGCCAGGCGGCACATCGCGCAGCGCCATCTGCAGGCTGGGCGCGCCGTGAATCATGTCGTCTATCCCCGCCAGAGACAGCGCCGCCGAACCCCGCGGCAACGTGTGCGCCGCGTTGACGAGCAGGCCGATGCCCGCCCTGTCCAGCATGGCCGCCACCCGCCCCGCCCCGACCATATAGTCGTGATTGCCCAGCACGCCCCACACACCATCCGGCGCACATAGCCCCCCCAGCAACTCGCTGCCAGTGCGCAGACTATCGCGTCCGCCGGTAACAAAATCGCCGGTGATGACGATCAGATCGGGGCGCTCGCGGTTGGCTGCGGCAATGACCCACGGCAGGCGCGCCTCGTTCATGCGCACGCCCAGGTGAAGGTCCGACAGATGAACGATGCGGTATCCTGCAAACTCGGTGGGCAAGCCGGGGATGCGCACTGTCAGGCGGGTGATGCGCAACCAGCGCGTTTCGACCTGCCAAGCGTAGCCCACCAACGCCAGCGCCAGCCCTGTCAGCAAAGCCACCATGCGGGGATGCTCGCGCAGGGTGCCGTCAACCGAGGTAAATGTGAATGGCATCGCCGTCTTCGTCGTCTACGTGAATCGCAATAGGTTCAGAGGGAGGATGGTCGTGCAGCGCTCCGAGCAGGCTTCTGGTCAGGGCCAGATACTCGGCAGCCTCGCGCCCGGCCAGGCGATCCACCAGAGGATGGGCAAGCGCCAACCCCCACGCGGCCAACTGCGTGGGCAGGGGCAGGCTGAACACGATCTTCGGCCCATGGCGGGGGATAAAGCGCAGGTGCAACCACGGCGACCACTGGCTCAGCCACCCCACCGCGACCAGCAACACCGCCATGACCAGGGCAACCCAGGCCAGGATCATCAGCCAGGGGCTGCTCACCGTTGAGATGCACAGGGTGGCCAGCACCAGCAGAATCACCCCAGCCAGGAAAGGGATTTCCCAGTAACGGCGAAAGCGCGCCATCGGCGGCGCTATGTCGCGCACGGGACCGGGGCGCACCAGAATGTCCAGCAGCCGCTCGGCCTCCTCAACCGTCAGGCGACCTTGTGCCACCATCTCCAGCACATACAGGCGTTCGTCGTCAGTCATGATCCGCCATGAACAGGCGCTACAGGCCAGCCAGCAACAGGAGCAGGAAGATCAACCCCACCAGCCAGGTAATCAGGATATTGGGATCCATCGCACAGCCTTCGCGTTCCACTCGACAGCCAGGCACAGACGCCCTGAGCATACCGCAGACAGACGGGGCTGGTCAATCGGACTCACGAGTCTCCTTCTCTATGCCCAAATGCGCTACAATCATGTTTGCTGCCGTTCTGCGATGTTGCTGGTCGAATTCCAGAGCGTGCTATGCACTTCCTGCCCTCAACCCCGCACTGTGGGCGAAGAAGAACGCGCGCGACCGAAGACAGGTCTCCTTGTCCCACGATGCAGTGGCGTGGGAACAGAGGCAAGAGGGAGAAAAAGAAGTGCGCGAAGTCCATAGCAGCAGCCTCCAGTCTCTAGATTCCTGACTCCTAACCCGCCATGGCCGAATACACGCCCTCCGAACATATCCAGAGCATTCTCGACAACCTGCCCGCCGAGCCAGGCGTCTACCAGATGATCGATCCCAACGGGGCGATCATCTATGTGGGCAAGGCCAAGAGTTTGCGCAACCGCGTGCGCAGCTACTTTCAGCCGAGCAATCACGACCCCAAGGTGCTGCGCATTCGGCACGACACCGCCGACATTCAGTTCATCCTCACCGGCGACGAGTTGAAAGCGCTCATCACCGAGGCAGAGCTAATCCGCGTGCACAAGCCGCGCTACAACGTCCTGCTCAAGGACGACAAGCGCTATCCCTATATCCGCGTGACGACCGGTGACGCCTTCCCCACGGTCGAGATGACGCGCCGCATAGACCGCAGCGACGGGCATCGCTACTTCGGCCCCTTTACCTCGGCGGGGGGCGTGCGCGAGACGCTCGACGTGCTGCGCCGCGCTTTTCCCTACCTGACCTGTGACCGCGAGATCACCGGCCAGGACAAACGCGCCTGCCTCTATTACGACATCAAGCTGTGCGGTGCGCCGTGCATTGGTGCGCAGACCCGCGAGGAGTATTGGGAGAACATCAACGGGCTGATGCGTGTGCTCTCCGGTCACGCCGAAGAAGTGCTGGCCGACCTGCGAGCACAGATGGAAGCGGCGGCGGAAGCGCTCGACTTCGAGCGGGCGGCAATCCTGCGCGATCGGGTGAAGGTCGTGGCGCAGATCGCGCAGCGTCAGCGGCTGGTGGCAGACATAGACGCCGACCAGGACGTGATCGCCTTCGCCCAGCAGGGCAGCGACGCCGTCGTGCAGATGTTCCTCATCCGCAATGGACGCCTGATCGGCAGCGAATACTTCGCCCTCACCGGTTCCGAAGACACCGCCGCAGAAGACATCGTCGCCAGCTTCCTGACACAGTTCTATCAGGAGGCCACCGACATCCCGCGCGAGGTGGTGCTGCCCGCGGAGGTGAGCGAGGCCCGCATCATCGAGCAGTGGCTGCGCGACAGGCGCGGCGGCAAGAAGGTGAAGCTGATCGTGCCCCGACGCGGCAACAAGCGCGAACTGGTGCAGCTCGCCGCGCAGACCGCCGCCGAAAAGCTGCAAATCCTGCGCGCGCAGTGGGAATCCGACACCGTCAAACAGGAGACGGCGCTGCGCGAAATCCAGGAGGCGCTGAGTCTGCCCCGCCCGCCCAACCGCATCGAGTGCTTCGACATCAGCACCACGCAGGGCACAGCCATTGTCGCCAGCCGGGTGGTCTTCGCCCAGGGAGTACCGCGCAAGAGCGAATATCGCCGTTTCAATATCCGCACGGTGGCACACGAAGGGTCGGATGACTATCAGTCTATGCGCGAGGCGCTCACCCGCCGCTTCCAGCGCTACACCGATGCCGTGGCGAATCCCCTGCCGGTCGAGCCGGGCAAGCAGGATCACGACGAGACGTGGCGCTTGCTGCCCGACCTGCTGATCGTGGACGGCGGCAAAGGGCAACTGAGCGTGGCGGTGGAGGTGCTGGCCCAGTTCGGGCTGACAGAGCGCGTGCCGGTGTGTGCGCTGGCCAAGCAATTTGAGGAAATATTCGTGCCGGGCCGCGCCGAGTCCATCTTGCTGCCGCGCCGCAGCGAGGGGCTGTACCTGCTCCAGCGCGTGCGCGACGAGGCACACCGCTTCGCCATTACCAGTCACCGGCAGCGGCGCAACAAAGCGGGCTTGGCCAGTCAGCTTGAGGAAGTGCCGGGGATCGGCCCGCAGCGACGCAAGGCGTTGCTGAAGGTGTTCAACCGCGACATCGAGGCCATCCGGCGGGCCAGCATCGAGGAACTGACTGCCGTGCCCGGCATCACCCGCCAGATTGCCGAAAACCTCAAAGCGGCCCTGGGGGAGTGAAACAGAGCGTATAATGGACTCACAGACCGTTTGAAAGCCTCACCTTCGGCCTTCTCTTCATGCATAGAGAAGGGGAATGAGCACAGAATTAAGCTCCTTCTACGCGTGTGGAGAGGGAATTTAGGGGGTAAACCTGCCGAGCAGAAGTTTTCAATTGAGTCTCTCAGCCAGATGCGGGAGGGCGCTATGGGTGAAAAATCGCTGGAGCGGCAAATCACCGACGAGATACGCGAGCTTGATCCCCAGCAACAACGCCAGGTGCTCGAATACGTGTTGAGATTGAGAGCGCAATCGAAGTTGTCAAGTTGGTTGGAACAGGCCAGAGTCTTCCGCGGACAGTTGCGGGCGCAGGGTATTTCTGGCGTTGAGGTCCAGGGTAGCCTGGATGAAGTCCGTCAGGAGCGACTCGATGACATCCTGGGCAGTCGTTGACGCAGGCGTTCTTCTGGCAACCGTTCTAGTGAACGAGTCGCTGAGTCACCAGGCCGACGCATTGCTACAAGACTGGATTGAGCAAAGTGTGATGCCCGCAGCGCCAGCGCTTCTGCAGTACGAGATAGTCGCTGTGATCCGCAAACATGTTCACCGAGGAACGTTGTCTCCTGAACAGGGCCAACGGGCTTGCGAACTGCTGTTGGCCTATCCCGTGCGGCTGCTTGCAAGCGACGTGCTGATACGTCGGGGCTATGAACTGGCCACTCATTTTGGTTTTCCTACGGCTTATGACTCGCAGTATATAGCTGTAGCTGAGCATCTTCAATGTGATCTCTGGACTGCCGACCGCCGTTTATTCGCTGCTGTCCAGGATCAGTTGCCTTACATTCACTGGCTGGGCGACTACCCTCTGTCTTAAACCTGGCATCATTCGCCAGATTGCCGAAAACCTCAAAGCGGCCCTGGGGGAGTGAGGCACGGACACGGCAAGCCCCCTGGCGTGGCAACGCAATTGGGCAAAATAGACTAACTCCCCTTCGGCTCGATTCGTTACAGTGGAGTATCGGCACGTTCCTTTTTCTTGGCCGAGAGGAGAGACTGACTTTGGACTGGCACCGTTACCAGCCGCCGCTCGACGTAGCGGCTATTCTGGACGCCTGCCCGCGCGTCATCCCTGTCAACAGCGCGGATGAATTGCTCGAACTGGCCTGCGGTGGGCCGAATAGCGACTCCTACGAAGTGGCCCACGACATACCCGGCCTGGGACGGTATGTCGAGGCTACGGTCATGCGGGTGCGTAACGGGATCGCCGTCAACTACACCGATCCCTACATGCGGCGGCGCGATCCCGATTGTCTGGTAGTAGGTGACGACTGCCCTACCGACAAGGACACCTTTCAGCGGCGCTTCGGGCGCGATTTCGCCACTGTGCGCCAGGAAGCCTTCGACTGGCTCAAGGGCCAGGAACTGGTGGTCTTCGCCTTCGTGGCGGGCAAGGCGGGCATGGGCCTGCATGCCCTGGCGATCGCACCCGCCAACGCGGGCTTCTTCGCCTTTGGGCTGGCGTTGCTGCAAGGCATCCTCCCCCTCGACCAGCTCCCGGCGGATTTCTCGCCGCGGGCGATCATCTATGTCGTGCCGCCCTTCCGGCACACGCATTTTGCAGGCAGGCAGGTGGTGGTGCACAACCGGGTGTCGGGACTGCACGAGATGTTCTCCTTCAACCTCTATCCGGGGCCGAGCGCCAAGAAGGGCGTCTATGGTATGTTGCTCGACCTGGGCGAGCGTGAAGGATGGGTGACTGCACATTGCTCGACGGTACAGGTGATCACGCCTTATGACAACGTGGTGACCATCATGCACGAAGGGGCCAGCGGCGGCGGCAAGAGCGAGATGCTCGAACAGGTGCACCGCGAACCCGACGGACGCCTGCTGCTGGGCGAAAACCTGGTCACTGGCGAGAAGCGCTATCTGGAAATTCCGCGCAGTTGCGAGCTGATACCTGTCTGCGACGACATGGCGCTGTGTCACCCCGCCGTGCAGGGCAACAATAGCAAACTGTGGCTGATGGACGCTGAAGAAGCGTGGTTTGTGCGCGTCAATCACATCAACTACTATGGCGCGCATATGCCCCTGGAACGCCTGACCGCGCAACCTGCCGCGCCACTGCTCTTCCTCAACATTGATGCCGTGCCTGGCGGACGCGCTCTGATCTGGGAACACACTCAGGACGCGCCCGGCAAGCCTTGTCCCAACCCGCGCGTCATCGTCCCCCGGCATATCGTCCCCAATGTGATCAACGGGCCGGTGAGCGTAGACGTGCGCAGTTTCGGGGTGCGCACGCCTCCCTGCACCCGCGAGAAGCCCAGCTATGGCATCATCGGCCTGTTTCATCTGCTACCGCCCGCACTGGCCTGGCTGTGGCGACTGGTCGCGCCGCGCGGCCACGAAAGCCCCAGCATCGTGGACACGGTCGGCCTGAGCAGCGAAGGAGTCGGTTCTTACGGGCCGTTCCTGGTGGGGCGGCAGGTCCCCCAGGCCAACCTGTTGCTGGAACAGTTCGCCACTTACAAGCGCACCCGTCATGTCTTGATTCCCAATCAACACATTGGGGCCTGGCGTGTGGGCTTCATGCCCCAATGGATCGCTCGCGAATATCTGGCCCGCCGTGGCGGAGCCAAGTTCAAGCCGGATCAGATTCGTCAGGCCCGCTGTCCTCTACTGGGCTATACCCTGCACCAACTGCACGTCGAAGGGCGCATGGTCGCCCGCTGGTTCCTGCAGGTGGACACGCAACCTGAAGTCGGCGAAGAGGCCTACGATCAGGGGGCGCAGATTCTCTACAACTTCTTTCGCCAATGCCTGGTGCCCTACCTGCAAACTGACCTGCACCCTCTGGGGCGGCAGATCATCGAATGTTGCCTGGACGGTGGGCGTCTGGAGGACTACGAAGCGCTCATCCCAGGCGAGTGAGCGCCTGGATTGCAGGTTGAGCATCCGCCCACAGTGCCGCAAGACGGCCTGCCGAGACTCAGCGAGCATAGAGAAAAGTGCCCCTGGGAAAACTCTGCGCTCCTGCGTCTCGGCAATTTCAAAACCCTTGCTCTGCTGGAAGATATAACGAAGGCAGGGCGCCCCGCCCTCGACCTGAATTCATTCTATGTTTTGTCCTTTGGGCTGCACTGCGCCAGCATCACGAGCAACCCCGAGGCGCATTGCGCTCCCGCATCTAGATGTCCCTTCAGCAGAGGGTGTGTGCAAAGGTTGACAGCGACTTCGCTGCGCCCGATGGCCCTCATCCCCCGGCCCCTTCGCCCGCGCTGCGGGCGAAGGGGAGCGCTCGCGCGACAGACAGTAAGTCCCCTCGCCC
>CAKZOB010000070.1 GCA_937135955.1 uncultured Anaerolineales bacterium
GTCTTGCCATGGTCAATGTGGCCGATCGTCCCCACATTCACATGGGGCTTCTTGCGCTCAAATTTGCCTTTGGACATGATGCCTCCTATCCAGTAACCGCCTCATCGGCGTGCTGCAAGCAAGTGCCAGTGAGCGCTCAGCGCCCGCCGCGGATGATCTGTTCCATCAACGCATCCGGCACCGGCACGTACTTCTCGAACTCCATGGTGAAGCTACCGCGCCCCTGCGACAGGTTGCGCAGGCTGGTCGCGTAGCCGAACATCTCGCCCAGAGGGGCTTCGGCTTTGATGGCCGACAGGCCGTCGGCGCGTGTTTCCACGCCGCCGATGTTGGCGCGGCGGGCGGATAGATCGCCCAGCACATCGCCTGCGTACTGCTCCGGCACGACCACCTCCACGCGCATGTACGGCTCCAGCAGGATGCCACCCGCGCGCTGCACAGCGTCTTTGAGGGCCATCGAACCGGCGATCTTAAAGGCCAGATCGGACGAGTCCACCTCGTGATACGATCCGTCCACGATCGAGACCTTGAAGCGCACCAGGGGGTAGCCCGCGATGATGCCGCTCTGTGCCGCCTCGCGGATACCTTCTTCCACCGAGCGGATGAACTCTTTGGGAATAGCGCCCCCGATGACTTTGTTCTCGATGATCACATCGTCTTGGGCGTCTTCGGGCAGGGGTTCGATCTCGATGATGGCATGACCATACTGCCCACTGCCGCCCGTCTGCCGGACGAAGCGACCTTCGCCCCGCGCCCGCTGCGTGATCGTCTCGCGGTACGAGACGCGCGGCTTGCCCACACGGGCATCTACGTTGAACTCGCGGAACAGCCGATCCACCAACACTTCCAGGTGCAGCTCGCCCATGCCGGAGATCAACGTCTGCCCGGTCTGTTCGTTGGTGCGCACCACGAAGGTCGGGTCTTCCTCAGCCAGCTTGCCCAGGGCCACGCCCATCTTGTCCTGGTCGGCCTTGGTCTTCGGCTCGATGGCGACCGAGATGACCGGTTCGGGGAACTCGATCTTCTCCAGCACGATGGGGTGATTCTCCGCCGACAGCGTCTCGCCGGTGAAGGTGTCCTTCAGGCCCAGCGTGGCGGCGATGTCGCCTGCGTATACGGCATCTATGTCTTCGCGACGGTCGGCGAACATGCGCACTACGCGCCCGATGCGCTCTTTGCGCCCCTTGGTGGAGTTGAGCACCATCGTCCCGGCCTGGATCACGCCCGAATAGACGCGGAAGAACGCCAACCGCCCCACAAAGGGATCGGTGACGATCTTGAAGACCAGCGCGGCCAACGGCTCGTCGTCCGAAGCCTGACGTTCCTCGATGGCGCCGGTCTTGGGGTTGGTGCCCCGGATGGGCGGAATATCCAGCGGCGAGGGCAACAGGTCTACCACTGCATCGAGCAGCAACTGCACACCCTTGTTGCGCAGCGCCGAACCGCACAACACAGGGTGCACCGCGCCGGAGATAGTCGCGGCACGCAACGCGGCCAGCAATTCCTCGGTGCTGATCGGCTCTTCGCTGAGATATTTCTCGGTCAGCGTCTCGTCGGTCTCGACGATCAGCTCGACCATGTGCTCCCGCGCGGCTTCAGCTTCCGGCAGAATGTCGGTGGGGATAGAGCGACGCTCAATGGCGGTGCCCAGGTCGTCGCCATAGGTGACCAGTTGCATATTCAGCAGGTCCACAATGCCGCTGAACGATGGCCCTTCGCCATAGGGAATCTGAATGGGCACAGGGTTGGCGTTCAGCCGCTCGGCGATCATCTTGACACAGCGCCGGAAGTCCGCCCCCACGCGATCCATCTTGTTGACGAAGCAGATGCGGGGCACATGATACTGATTGGCCTGCCGCCACACTGTTTCGGACTGCGGCTCAACGCCCGCCACACCGTCGAAGACCACCACGCCGCCGTCGAGCACGCGCAGGCTGCGCTGCACTTCGGCGGTGAAGTCCACATGACCTGGCGTGTCAATCAGGTTGATCTGATGATCGCGCCAGAAGGCGGTGACGGCGGCTGCCGTGATGGTGATACCGCGTTCCTTCTCCTGCTCCATGTAGTCGGTGGTCGCCGCGCCGTCGTGCACCTCGCCCATGCGATGAATGCGCCCGGCATAGTACAACACACGCTCGGTGGTGGTTGTCTTGCCAGCGTCAATATGGGCGATGATGCCGATGTTGCGGACACGGGCCAGGTCCAGAGCAGGACCGGCGGCTTTCTTGGCCATGACTTCTACGACGTTTCTCTCAATTACCAGCGATAGTGTGCGAACGCCCGGTTGGCTTCGGCCATACGGTGCGTGTCTAGCTTCTTCTTGATGGCATTGCCCTGCTCGGCAGCCGCGTCCATGAACTCGGCGGCCAGCTTTTCGGCAATGTTGCGACCGCTACGGGCACGCGCCGCCTGCAACAACCAGCGCATGGCCAGCGACAGAGCGCGACCGGGTTCCACTTCCACGGGCACCTGATAGGTCGAGCCGCCCACGCGGCGCGGCTTGACTTCCAGGGCGGGGGTGGCGTTGCGGATGGCCAGCTCGAAGATTTCGATCGGGTCGCGCTTGGCGCGCTGCTCGATCAGCTCGAAGGCTTCGTAGAGCATCCGCTGGGCGACGCTCTTCTTGCCGCCGCGCATCATGCGGTTGATGAACATGGCGACATGGACGTTGTTGTATTTCACGTCCGGTGCCACGGGTCGTCTGGGAGGTGTAGACCGTCTTGGCATCCTCTATCTCTCCAGAAAGCCTATTTCTTGGCCTGGGTCTTCGCCTTAGGCCGCTTGGCACCGTACTTGCTGCGGCCCTGCTCGCGCTTGGCCACGCCATCGGCATCCAGCGTGCCGCGCACAATGTGATAGCGCACGCCGGGCAGGTCCTTCACGCGGCCCCCGCGCACCAGCACCACGCTGTGCTCCTGCAGGCTGTGCCCTTCGCCGGGGATGTACGCCGTCACCTCGATGCCGTTGGTCAGGCGCACGCGCGCGACTTTACGCAGCGCCGAGTTCGGCTTCTTAGGGGTCATCGTCTTGACCTGCGTGCAGACGCCACGCTTCTGCGGAGAGCCTTTGGGCTGGCGCGTGCGCCGCTGCGTGAACGAGTTAAAGGTGTACTGCAGCGCCGGTGCCTTGCTCTTCTTGCGCTTCGGCTGACGACCCTTGCGGATCAATTGATTGATAGTCGGCATACCTGCCTCCATCTCTAGGCCAGGGCCTTGACCGGTCAGTAGCCCTGGCTTCTTCGCTACGTTAGGCGCGACGACGGGCGCTCACTCTCTGACGCGCCCGTCCTGCTGGCAGAACGCGAGGCCATCCAAACAACTAACGGCACGGGTGGCCTCACGATCGAGAACACATCAAATTCGGTCGCCAGCGCCCTGAACCGAGCAGGGTTAGCGCCGCCTGAGTGAAAAGCAGGCTCATCTTAGCATCAGGCGGGGGGGCTGTCAAGGATGATTCGCTGAGGGGTGCGTTTGACGAAAGTTCACGGTCGGCTGATAAGGCCTCAGACCCGTTCGGATTTGTCGGGTACTGGAACTAACCTGAAATGCACCCACTTTGAGAGGTGCGCGCAAACTGTGACAGGCTGTTTGCTGGGCTGTGGTTGACCTCACCCCCAGCCTCGCTACGCTCGGCTTGCCGACGCGGGCAGGAGGCGCGAGGCGCGCCAGCGCCGAGCGGGGGTGAGGTCAACGCCTCCGCACCGGGCAAACCGCTGAGAACCTCTGCTCGCACTCAGTTTGAGGGGGCACTTCACAACAGTTCACCCCAGAGCGCGGCTTCAGAAATCCGCCTCAGTTCGCTTGCACTAGTGAACTCAACTGAAATACACCCTCGCTGAGGGGAATGCGTGCCGCCAGGCTGATCCCCGCCCAGAAATATACGTTATACTTGGCGCGTTGTCTTGGGACAAGTCACTTACCGGAAAGAGGTCATTATATCATGGCAAGAGCGCTCGTTTTCAGTGCTCCCCGCACCGTGGACTATGAAGATTATCCCGACGATCTCCTGCCACCGGACGGCGTGCGCATCAAGACCCTGTTTTCGGGCATCAGCGCGGGCACAGAACTGACGCAATATCGCGGCACTAACCCCTATCTGCACAAGCGTTGGGATGCCAACACACGTCTGTTTTTGCCCGGCGAAGAGACGACGCTGACCTATCCCATCCGCACCCTGGGTTACGAGGAAGTGGGACAGGTCATCGAGCGTGGCGCGGCGGTGGAAGATATCCCGCTGGGAGCATTTATCTTCGGCACCTGGGGACACCGCACCCATCACGTGGCGACGGCAGAATACGCGCGGGCGCATCTGATGCCTGCCGGCCTGGAGCCAGTGCTGGGCATCTTCTCGCACATCGGCGCGGTGGCGCTCAACGGCGTGCACGATGGGCGCGTGCGCATTGGCGAGACGGTGGCCGTCTTCGGGCTGGGCGTGTTGGGGCAGATTGTCGCGCAGGCGGCGCGCCAATCGGGTGCGCGGGTGATCGCTGTGGATTTGCTCGATGCGCGGCTGGAGACGGCCAGGGCGCTCGGCGCACATGTGACGCTCAACCCCAGCCGCGAGCGCGTCGCCGAAGCGATCAAAGACCTGACGGGCGGGCGCGGCGCGGATGTGTGCTTCGAAGTAGCCGGTTCGACGGCAGCGCTGCAAGAGGCCATCCGCGCGGCGGCTTATTCGGCGCGGGTGGTGGCAATGGGCTTCTTCCAGGGCGAGGCGCGCGGGCTGTACCTGGGCGAGGAGTTCCATCACAACCGCATCAACATCGTCTGCTCGCAGATTGGCGGCACCGATCCCGAACTGCGCTATCGCTGGGACAAGCTGCGGCTGTGGCAGGCGGCGATTCAGCTTCAGGCGGACGGCTTGCTCAACCTGCGCCCGCTGATCACGCACACCGCCCCCTTCGACCGCGCGGGCGAACTCTTCAGCCTGCTGGATCAGACGCCCGATCAGGTCATGCAGGCCGTGTTGGAATTCCCGGCTCACTGAGCGAGGAGACGCCGATGAACACGCTACGAGCGGGCATTCTGGGCTGTGGCAACTTCGCGCACCGGCACGCGCAGATTCTGACAGCCCTGGCAGAAACCGAGCAGGTGGAGTTGATCGCCTTCTGTGACCGCAACGAGTGGAAAGCCCAGGCGTTCGCCGACCAGTACGCCCCTGGGCGCGGCCAGGTGTTCACCGACCATCACACCCTCTTCGACCGCGCCGCCCTCGATTTGCTGGTCATCTGCCTGCCACCTTACGGGCACAGCAACGAGGTAGACCTGGCTGCCGAACGGGGCATTCACCTGTTGATCGAAAAACCCATCGCCCTGCACTCGGAACACGCCTGGCGCATGGTCGAGGCGGCGGAACGCGCCGGCATCAAGACACAGGTGGGCTTTATGTTCCGCTTCGGCGAGGCGGTGGAGCGCCTGAAAGCACTGCTGGTCTCTGGCGAAGCCGGGCGGCCCGGCCTGATGAGCGGGCGCTACTTCTGCAATGCCCTGCACGCCGACTGGTGGCGCGACAAACAGAAGTCCGGCGGGCAACTGGTGGAACAGGCCATCCATATTTTCGATCTGTTGCGCTATTTCTTTGGCGATCCGGTCTGCGTCTACAGCCGCCAGGAGAACGTCTTTCACCGCGACGTGCCCGGCTACACTGCCGAAGACGTGAGCGCGACGGTGATCAGCTTCCCCAATGGCGCGCTGGGAGTGATCTATGCCACCAACGGGGCGATCCCCGGCAAATGGATCGGCGATTACCGCGTGGTAGCGCAGCGCCTGACGGCGGAGTTCAGCAATGCCAACCAGGCGACTTTCTACTTCACCGACGACCCGCAACGGGAACCGCTGCTGATCACCTCCGAGCGGGACTTCCGCCAGGCGCAAATGCAAGACCTGTTGCGGGCCATCCGCACCGATGGACAAACGCGCACACCCATCCGCGAAGGGGCCAAAACGCTCGACCTGGTGCTGGCAGCGGCGCGTTCCAACGACCTGCGGGCCGAAGTGGCGCTGTCCTGGTGAGCGGGTGCGCGATGGACAGGACGCACTGACGACCTCTCTGACCGCGCGCTGCCCCCTCAGCTCCGACGCGGGGAGGGGGCAGCGAGGCGCGCCAGCGCCGAGCGGGGGTGAGGTCAACCAAAAGATCACACCTGAGCTTACTTCTGCCCATGGTTCTGCTGGCCGGTTTGAATGCACTCCTCCTGCTTAGGCCCGCCTCGCTCTTGCCAGGGGCGCAGCAGTGCAGTACACTCCGCCCGCAGCGTTCTCTGCCTCTCGCAACGAGGCGCTGGGCGTCAGCGTGTTCGCAGCATCGAACTCTTCGGCTCAAAACCCTCGAACGTTATAAGTAGCAGGAGTGAAGACTTTTCATGCAGACTGTGCTCAAAGGCCCTTCGACCGAGGTCATCATCGGCCCCGATCTGCCGATCGTGATGATCGGCGAGCGCATCAACCCCACCGGACGCAAGGTCTTCAGCGCCGAACTCCAGGCGGGCGACCTCAGCCGCATCCCGCGCGATGCCCAGGCTCAGGCGGACGCGGGCGCGCGCGTGCTGGATGTCAACGTCGGCGCGGCCAGCGTGGACGAAGTAGCGCTGTTGCCGCAGGCTGTGCGACTGGTGCAGGAGACGGTAGACCTGCCCGTGTGCATTGACTCGGCCAATCCCGCGGCGCTCGAAGCCGGACTGAAAGCCGCCCGCGGACGCGCCCTGGTCAACTCGGTCAACGGGGAGGCGGCCAAGCTCAAAGCCGTGTTGCCCATCGTGGCCGAGTATGGCGCGGCGGTGATCGCCCTGTGCATGGACGACAACGGCATCCCGACTACGCCGGAGGCGCGGCTGCGCGTGGCCGAGAATATCCTCAATGAGGCGGCTAAGCTGAACATCAAACCGGAAGACATCCTCTTCGATCCGCTGGTGATGGCCATCAGCGCCGATCACACCGCCGGCGCGGTGACGCTGGCCACTGCCCGCCTGATCCGGCAGACCCTGGGCTGCAACATGACCGCGGGCGCGAGCAATGTATCGCACGGGATGCCCGAACGCGAGGTGCTCAATACCGTCTTCCTGGCGCTACTGGCGCACGAGGGAGTCAACGCGCCCATCTGCAACCCCCTCACCAACGGGCTGGCCATCCGCGCCATTGACCTGATGCTGGGGCGCGACGAGTGGGGCATGGGCTACATCCGCGCCTACCGCGCCCTGGCGAAAGCATAGCGCTGCCCCAGTAGAGGCCATACCAAACAGGAAGCGCCCCCTGCGTTCGCCGCAGCGGGGCGCTCTTCTTTCCAGCTCCCCGAACCCTCTTTGCCTTCAGTTCAGGCGGATGTCAATCCAGTTGGTGCGCCCTGCTTCAACCGTCACTGTGCCCTTGAAGCGCAGCACGTCGTTCTTGCGCACGATCACCTGGTATTCCCCCGCAGGTAGATCGGCGTAGGTGAAATGCTCGCCGTAATACGGATCGGGGTTGACCGTGTCGTCGGCGTAAGAATAAGCGGTGCGGCTGGGTCCGCCGTCCGACTGAATGGTGATCGCCACGTCGTACAGGCGATGGCCATGCGCGTCCGTGATACGCCCGGCCAGCGTGCCATGGGTGGGCCAGGGGCGAATCCACAGGTCGGGGTTGTAGGTGCGGCCATAGTCGTAGGGATTGCCCAGGCGCACTTCCAGGTGCAGGTGTGCTCCCAGGGCCACCCCTGTCGCGCCCACCTGCCCGATCTTCTGCCCCTGCTCGACACGCTGCCCCGCCTGTACGTCCACCCGCAACATGTGCCCGTAGAGCGTGTAGAGCGGCTCACCGGTCGGCGCTTTCTGATCGTGCTCGATCACCACCAGGTTGCCGTAGAAGTCGGTGCTCGGCCCGAACTGCATCACCGAGTCGCTGCCCGCGTAGATCACCCACCCACTGGCCACGGCCAGAATCGCCGTGCCCAGCGGATTCTGAATATCAATGCCGTGATGCGTCTGGAACTGCCCGCCGCCGGTCGAGCCGTAGGGGTAATTGCGGCTGGCGTAGTCGCGGATATGGTTGCTGGGGTCGCGGGGGAACGGTCGCCCCAGCCAGTAGTGATCGCGCAGTTCGCCCGTCTGCTCGAATGTGTCGGCGATGGGTGCGTTGTCCCCGGCGGCCTGCAAAAGGGCCTGCGTCGGGCGCGGCGTGTTGGTGGGGTAAGCGGTGGGCGTCGCCTGCGCGCTGACCAGAAGCACTGCCAAGGTCGGCGCGACGGTCGTTGAAGCGGTCGGGGTCGGCGTAGCGGAAGGGGACGGGGGGAGTGTCGCTGTGGGCCAGGGCGTCGCCGTGGGGACGCGCGTCGCCTGCGCCTGGAACGCAATGGCCGTGCCCAGCGTGTCGGTCGTCGGTGAGGGGATGGGGGTAGGGGCTGCGCCATTCCCTGCCTGGCAGGCGGTCGCCAGGCTCAACAGCGCGGCGATCATCAGCAGCGGCCCTCTGCGTGTCATCACGGCCAACAGTTGTTTCCTTTTCACTCTGTCTCGCGCGGTGCCTGTTTTTCTGCGCCGCGCCCTGGGCATCTCGGCGGTTCAAAAGCCTTAGAACCTGCCAGCGGCGTCAGGCCAGGGCCGCGCGCGCTTCGACGGTCTGCAAGATGGACTCGCGCAGGGCGCGCGCGGTCTCTACCAGCGTCGCTACGTCGCGGCGATAACGCGCGGCCAACTGCGGATCGTCCAGCCCGGCGGCGTTGATGCGCACGTTCAGCGCCGCGCCCTCTACTGCCGCCAGCCCCATAAATACCGCCGTCGCCGCGTCACTGGCCGCGTTGACGTTGCCCTGCGCGGCGACCTGCCCCGCCAGGCGCATGGCTTCCAGGGCCAGCCGCGCCACTTCCAGCGGCACGTCCGCCGCGCGAATCGTCGCCTCCTGGAGGGCTTGCGAACGGTGGGGATCGTCTTTCGGCAGACGGGAGGCAGCCAGGACTTTTTCGAAGGCGGCCACGTCCTCGTCTATGGCTGCCAGCAGGCGCGCGCGCAGGTCGGCGGCAGCCGCAGCGACTGCCTGCATGGTCTGCTCAACTTCCGCGTAGCGCTTTTTGCCCACCGTCAGACGGGCCACCATCTCGGCCAGCGCTGCGCTCAGCGCCCCCGCCAGCGCCGACACCGCTCCGCCGCCAGGCGTGGGCGTGCCCGCGGCGACAGCCTCTACGAAAGCCGCCGGCGCGGGGGGCACTGGCTCCACGGCGGGCATGGGACGGGCGGCGTCCTCCGGCACGGGTGGCTCGGCGGCGATCAGTTCGGCTTCGGCGGCTTCGGCACGTTGAATGCGCATTTCGAGAATCTGATCGGGGACGAACTTGTCCAGTTGCAGGTACCAGCGCGCCGCCTCGACGAAGAAGTCTTGCGGGGCCAGGCCGATCAACTCGCTACAGGTCACTGTCACGCCGTAACGCGCAGCTTCGCGGCGGATCATCTCCATCACGCGGGCGACGGGCGTGCGGCGATAGTCGGTGAGGTTCATAGAGACCTGCGCCTGCCCTTCCACCAGGAAGCCTGCCGCCTTGACATAGCGCAGACCACCGTTGGAATGGCGCACTGCGCGGGCGATCTGATCGGCGATGCGCACGTCGGGCGTGCTCAGGAACACGTTGAAGGCCACCAGGGGTGCCCGCGCACCGATGATCGTCGCCCCCGCCTTGCCCAGTTCTGCCGGGCCGAAGTCGGGCATCCGCGCCGGGTCGGTGGAAATGACCTCCTTAAGCTGCTCGTACTGAAAGCTGGCGTTGCGCAGGTCGGCCAGGTTTTGCCGGTCGGGACGGGTGGCGGCGTATTCGTAGAGGTAGACGGGGAGGCCCAGTTCCTCGCCCACGCGCTGACCCAGGCGGCGCGCGATGGCCACGCACTCGTCCATGGTCACGTCGCGCAGCGGCACGAAGGGCACTACGTCGGTCGCGCCCAGGCGCGGGTGCTCGCCCTGGTGCTGTGTCATGTCAATCAGTTCGGCGGCCTGCCGGATGGCGGCGAACATGGCCGCTTCGACCGCGGCAGGCGTGCCCGCGAACGTCACCACCGAGCGATTGTGATCGGGGTCGCTGGTGATGTCCAGGATGTATACGCCGCCTGCCGAGCGCATGGCGCGGACAATGGCCTCGATCACTTCCGGACGGCGGCCCTCGCTGAAATTGGGGATGCACTCAACCAGTGGTCGTTTCATGGCTTCTGACAGCACGGCGCACAGCCTGCCGCGCTTACCTCTTTCTGTGGACTGCCCGGGTAACAACTTGCAAGCGTAGTAGTGCTACCGCAGGGCAGGTGGTTTGTCAAACTGGGCAGGAAACGGGTCGCGTGCAGGATGTGACAGGCCATTTGCAGCAGTCTGCTGCCCCTCACCCCTCAATCCCCTCGCCCTCGCGACTGCGTCGCGGGGCGAGGGGACTCACTTTCTGTCGCTCAGGCGCTCCCCTTCGCCCGTGTACAGCCCGCAGCGCGGGAGAAGGGGCCGGGGGTTGAGGGCCATCGGCTCAAGATGTGGGTAATGATAAGCCGACGCGGAGAGGGGGCAAGCCGAGCGAAGGAGGCTAGGTGTGAGGTAAAGCGGCAAGCGGTTTGATGCAATCCCCCTGGGCTGCTACTGCGACAGATTGCCTTATGAGAGAATTTATCCGTATAATAAAAGCAGTGGCCGTTGAGCACAGGTGCTGTCTGTCACCCATTGGCAGCTTGCTCTCCAGCAGACCTGCCCTGAGCGCCGCGGGCGTGTTCGGTCGCGGGGGAGCAAGGAGCATCATACCGCAGCAGACATCGCCCATTGCCAGACTCATTTCATCTTTTCTTGCTTAAGGCTTACTTATAGGGTATGGTTGTTAGTGCCGATACGATTCTCAAACAGCATGGATAATCCCTCTTAGGCCAGGTTTGCGCCCGGCACGTTACCCTCGACAGTTGGAAAGGAGAGAGTATCGCCGCGACGCCATATGATTCCCACGATCTGTTCGGCCCGTTTGTTCCTAGCACGTTTGTACGGAGAGTAGAAGGGAGACAAGATGTTTACCCGCAAGCGTTATGCCGCTTTTTCATTGCTCATCGCCGTGGTGATGGCCCTCTCGATCGTGGCGGTGCCCGGCGGGGCGAAGGCCCAGGGCTTTCAGCCAATGTCCTATTCCGCGCCGGACTGCAGTTACGGGGGCGAATTCTACAAGATCGAAGCGATCGACGAGCTGACCGTCAAGTTCACGCTGTGCTATCCAGACCCGGCCTTCCCCTCCAAGGTGGCTTTCTCCGCCTTCTCCATCAACAGCGCCGAGTACCTGGAAGCGACCGGCGGCGGCGGTGACCTGGTTGACAAGCCCATCGGCACCGGCCCGTATGTCCTGGAAGAGTGGAAGCGCGGCGACAGCCTGGTGCTCAAGCGCTACGACAACTACTGGGGCGAGCCAGCCAAGACCGAGCGCGTCGTCTTCCGCTGGAACTCCGAAGGCGCGGCCCGTCTGACCGAGCTGCAGGCGGGCACGGTGGACGGCATTGACAACCCCAGCCCGGACGACTACGAGAAGATTCGCAACGATGCCAACCTGGTGCTCTATGATCGTCCTGGCACCAACATTTTCTACATCGGTTTCAACAACCGCTATCCGCCGCTGGACGACGTGCGCGTGCGTCAGGCCCTGGCCATGGCCATTGACCGGCAGCGCATCGTGGACAACTTCTATCCGGCGGGCACCATTGTGGCCACGCAGTTCATGCCGCCCACCATCTTCGGCTACACGCCCGAAGTGACGTGGTATGACTTCGACCCCGAAGCGGCACGCGCTCTGCTGGCCGAAGCGGGCTATCCGGATGGCTTCACCATGGATCTCTACTACCGCGATGTGTTCCGCTCCTACCTGCCGGAGCCGGGGCGCGTGGCCGAGGACATTCAGGCTCAGCTCAAGGAGAACCTGAATGTGACGGTCAACATCACCGTCATGGAATCTGGCGCGTTCATTGACGCGGCTGACCGTGGCGAATTGCCCGTGCACCTGCTGGGCTGGAACGCCGACTACCCGGACGCCACCAACTTCCTGGACTATCACTTTGGCGCGGGCGCGTCGGAGCAGTTCGGTGAGAAGTTCCCCGAAATCACCGAGCCACTGCAGAAGGCCGCCTCGATCGCCGATCCGGCGGAGCGTCTGGTGTACTACCGCCAGGCCAACCAGGCCATCAAGGACCTGGTGCCCATGATCCCGGTGGCGCACGGTGCCTCTGCGACTGCCTTCAAGGCCACTGTCGAGGGAGCGCACGCCAGCCCGCTGGGCAACGAATACTTCGCCGTGATGCAAATCCCCGGCCAGGACACGTTGGTGTGGATGCAGAACGCCGAGCCGATTGGCCTCTATCTGGCGGACGAGACCGACGGAGAATCGCTGCGCGCCGGCGAGCAAATCTTTGAGTCGCTGCTCTCCTTCGAAGTCGGCGGCACGAATGTCGAGCCGGGTCTGGCCGAGCGCTATGAGGTCAACGACGACCTGACCGAGTGGACGTTCTACCTGCGGCCTGGCGTCACCTTCCACGATGGCTCATCGCTGGACGCCAACGATGTGGTGATGTCCTATGTCGTGCAGTGGGACGCGGCGCATCCGCTGCATGTCGGGCGCGATGGCAGCTTCACTTACTTCGCTGGCCTGTTCGGCGGTTTCCTCAACCCGCCTGCGTCCGAGTAAGCCTGTCCTCTAGCAAAACAGGGGGCGCTTGCGTGCAAGTGCCCCCTGATTTTTTTCGCAGCGCCTGGTTGCTCTGCTTATGAGGTCTGCGCCGAGGACTGGCCCTGCTGAGCGCTCAGCGGAAAGGCCATGCCGAAGACGCTACCCTGTCCTACCCGGCTTTGCACGAACACGCGCCCCCCGTGCTGCTCGACCACCGACTTGACAATGGCCAACCCCAGTCCCGATCCTTTGACTTCCTGATCTAGAGTCGGCACGCGGTAGAAGCGCTCGAACAGGCGCGGTTGGGCTTCGGTGGGGATGCCCGGCCCGTTGTCGCACACCTCGATGAACAGGTCTTCGTCCCGCACGTATGCCCGCACGGTGATCACCCCGCCCTCCTGGGTGTATTTGTGCGCATTGCTCAACAAATTCATCAGCGCGCGGTACAGCCGGTTCATGTCCCCTTGAATCAGCGGCAACGACTCCGGCACTTCGCAGACAAGCGTCTGCTGGCGCTGCTGAACGGCTGGCCGGATATCGGCCACGCAGCGTTCCACCAGGTCGCGCACGTCCACTTCTTTGTATTGCAGCCCCACGCCGCTTTCGATGTGTTCCAGATTGAGCAGGCTGTCAATCAACGTCTGCATACGGTGTATACCCTGCAGACCGATGTTCACGATCTCGGCACAACCTTTCTGCTCGCCGAACTCTTCCCTGAGCATGGTCAGCGCGTTCATGGTCACGCCCAGGGGATTGCGCAGGTCGTGCGCAGCGTCGCGGATGAAATTGACGCGCGTTTGTTCAGCCTGACGCAGATGCGTCACGTCCTGCACCACCATCACCCAGCCTTCGGCCTGCCGATCGCTCGCCGGTTCCTGATATGAATACACTGGCGAGACAATAGCCGACAGGAAACGGCCATCGTCCAAGGGCACCTCGAAGACTGTATTGGCTTCTCTGCTCTCGCTCATGGCCCGGCGCAGACCTGCCCGTAGCTTGGGATGCAGCGGGGCCTGGCGCAGCGGCAGGCCGACCAGTTCGGCGCGGCGCAGGCCGAAGAGATGTTCGGCAGTGGCATTGACCAGGTTGATGATGCCGTGATTGTCGGTGGCGATGATGGCGTCGCCTGTGGAATTGAGGATCGCTTCCAGGCGACTGGACTGTTCTTTGACGCTTTCGTAGAGACGGGCGTTGTCCAGCGCCACCCCCACCTGGTCGGCGATGACGCGCAGCACGCTGATCTCGTCGTCGCCGAAATGATAGGGCTGATGATTCATGACACTGAGAATGCCCACCACGCGCCCGCGCGCGTGCATGGGGACCAACGCCATGGCCTGCACCCCCTCGTCGGCGAACTCTGGCACGGCCAGGCGCGGGTCACCGGCGAGATCACCGGTGACAAGCACCTCGTCGTTGGCCACCACATAGCCGGACATGCCCTTGCCCAGGGGAATACGCATCGGCTGTGTGACGAAGTCGCGCCGCCAGCCATGCTGCGCCCGCAAAACGAGTTCGCCCGCTGCCTCATCTACCAGACTGATACCCGCCGAATCTACCGGGATCACCTTGAGAATGGCCTTCAACGCTGTCTGGAGTGTGATCTGCAAGTCCAGCGACTGACTCACCGCCGCTGCTACAGTGTTCAGGGCCGAGAGCTGATCCACGCGGCGACGAATCTCTTGCGAGAGCTGCTGATTGCGCTGTAGCAGGCTATCTATATCGGAGGTTTCGGACATCTCAGACATGAAGGCAGCTCCGCCGGCCAGATTCACGATTCAACAAGGGTGATCTGCTTTTATCTTAACACGAAACAAAGCAGCTAGCGGATCGTTCAGAGACCGTATGAGAAGGCTTGATCGGCTGGGTTACCTCACCCCTACCCTCCGCGCGTGGAAAGAGGATTCAGAGCCAAGGGAAACCTGCGCTCACGATCTCTCGAATGGTCTCTTACAGGATGCCCAACGCTGCGGCAATGGCCAGTGCCAGCAAGAGCGATGTCAGCAGCAACATCCAGGCGACCAATCGCCCGCTATCTTGCAACGGGGTCAGCGTCACTTCCTTGACCTCCACTTCGCCCAGCAGATCTACCCGCACATCCAGGTTGCGATCGCCGCGCGTCAGGCGAGCCATGGTCGGGTTGCGCTCCAGCACTCGCCAGCCGTCGGCCAGGTAAGGGGCTAGAGCGCGTTGCAGGATGGCCTGGGCCTGTTCCAGCCCGATGGGTTCGATTTCGGGCGGCGGGGTGCGGTTTTCGGTAAGCTCGGTATGGTTTTCGGGCAACATAGGTTCACCCTCCGGGCCTGGATGCGGTATAGTCTGGGGTCGCAAGACTGATCGGCCAGCATCACCGCTCAGGCCAAATTCGTTGACGGGAGTACTGGTATGAACAAGTCTAAACGACGTGGCCAGCGTCGGGCCACTCTGCTGGGCGCTTCGCTTGGAGTGATCATCATCGTCACCTTTGTGCTGACCCTGGTTGCGCCCGACCTGGGCAGCCGCTCTTCCAGCAGCGAGATCGATCCCTTTGCCACGCCGCGCCCCACCGAACTGATCATCCCCACCCCAGACCCCAACCCCCAACTGGAAGGGCGGCCTGTCTACATTCACAGCAGCGGGCTGTTCCAGACGTTCATGCCCGCTGGCTCCGATTGGTATGTGGACGAAGGCGAGTCAGTGGGGGCCAGTGCTGCGGCTCGCGTGGTCATCTCCAGCCCGCAGCGGCTGGCCGTCATCCATAACTATATCCAACCTGGCGTGCAGTACGAAAGTCTGGCGGCGCTGAGCGAGAACTTCCTCACCGGGCAACACTTTGCCGGAGCCTGGCAGGATTACGATAGCTGGCAGGAGACAGGGCGGCAGGTGACCGATGAGGGCGTGGTGGTGAACTTTGCGCTGGTGTCGCAGGGGCACGACTATCTGGGCCGTAGCATCGCCCGCCTCTTCGACGACTGGCTCTTCGTCACGCGGCTGGTTGTGCCCGCCAACAACGCTGTCTTGCTAGACAGGTTGCAGGCGCTGGTCGTGCCCGCCTTCTCCGGCTTCAAGACGCTGCTGGCGCTGCCCGCTGCATGGCCTGCCGCGATTGATCAGCAGGCTGGGTGGGTGCTCAAGCACCCCACGGGGTGGTCGCAGGTCGCCGGTAGCCCTGGCCGCCCGATGACCTTCCTGCTGGGCACGGGGAACAACGACGAGCGCGTCCGCGTGTGGACGGAAGCGCAGATACCGCTAGAGTCGGCGGAGGCAGCACGGGCCTGGGCGGAGAACAGCGAGTTGCTGGCGGCAGAAGAAGTGTTGGGGGCAGAGGCCATTCAGCGCGAGGCAGGGACAGGCTACCTGGTGGCCTATCGCTTCCGCGACCTGGCCGGCGATTTGCACAGCGGGCTGCTGACGCTGCTCAATGACGAGGCGGGGACGCTGTTCGTGGCCGATCTGCAGATCGATCCGCCGGACGCTTCGCTGTTGGCGGGCGACGAAGTCCTCGTCGCTTACGCTGAGGCGCGTCAGGCGGTGGCAGAGGGGTTCATCGTGTTGCCTGAGGCAAGCCGGGCGATGGCAGCGGGGTCATAAAAAGCGACCGCCAGCGATCATCTCGCTGGCGGTCAGACCTGGCGTGCCTGGAGGGATTCGAACCCCCGACATCTTGCTCCGTAGGCAAGCGCTCTATCCACTGAGCTACAGGCACTGGTCAGTTGTGCGCGTATCATAGCATAGCGCCGGGAGCTTGACAAGAGCATTTTTCGCCCCACCTGGGGGCATTGCCCAGGTTACGCGGTCGCAGACAACTAGGGAATCCTATGCCAGCCTTTCGCTCCACTCATCGGCTATTAGGTCTGCGCGCGGGCACCGGCCTGGGCGGCCAGGATGTTCACCTGTTTGCGGTCGCTTGCGACCGTGCGGCGTGTGCAAACCGGCGGGTATTTTAGTATCTATCTGTGAATTCGGTTCTGTAGGGGCGCTGCTTGCTGCGCGCCAGGAATTTAGCGATGTGCCCGCTGCGGAGGGCGTTGACCTCACCCCCAGCCTCGCGCGAGCGCCGAGCGGGGGTGAGGTCAACCAAAGCGCAGCAAACAGCCTGTCACAGTTTGCTCGCCCCCCTCAAGTCAGGTCTGATGCATTGTCAGCCGACCTTGAACTTTTGTGAGATGCACCCCAAACCCGCGAACGGCTGCATATGGCAGGCGGTTAGGCGCTACAATAGAACTAAAGCAACTGTGAGGATGAGGCGATGCACGCCTGGCGCAGTCTGTGGCTGATCGGGGCCTTGTTCTCTATAATACTGGGGGCCTGCGGGGACAAAGAGCAAAGCGCCCCGCCGACCCCGGAGGAGAGTCCGGCCATGACGCTCGAACTGAGCAGCTCGGCCTTTGCCGAAGGCCAGCCGATTCCCGCCCGCTACACCTGTTCGGGAGAAGACATTTCACCGCCGCTGACATGGCGCGACGCGCCTGCGGGCACGCAAAGCTTCGCGCTGATCATGGACGATCCCGACGCACCGCGCGGAACGTGGGTGCACTGGGTCGTCTATAACCTGCCCGCCAGCGTCACCGCGCTGCCCGAAGCGATCCGCTCCGACCGCGATTTGCCGGGCGGGGCGGTTCATGGGCAGAATAGCTGGCGGCGCAACGACTACGGCGGCCCCTGCCCGCCCAGCGGCACGCACCGCTACTTCTTCAAGCTCTATGCGCTCGACACCGCTCTTGACCTGGCTCCTGGCGCAACTAAAGAAGCGCTGTTGCAGGCGATGGAAGGGCATATCCTGGCGCAGGGCCAGTTGATGGGCACGTACAAGAGATAGAGCGCTCAGTTTTTAGTGAACAGTTGTCAGTGATCGGCTTTCGGCGCGCTGAAGGGGCAGGGTACGCCGATAGAGAATCGGTGCTGTCTGCACCCTGCAACGCTGGCGAAGTCTGCCGCGCCCGCCCGATCGCTGTCAACTGATCAGTGAAACCCGCTCTCGCGCACGCTACGAAATGAGGCGATGATGGACGCATCCCGCTTTCATGGTATGATCCCTCCCCTAGCGACGCCGATGCACGCAGACGGGTCGCTGAACCTGGCCGCAGTGCCCGCGCTGGTAGAACATGTGCTGAGCGCTGGCGTGCATGGCATCTTCGCGCCGGGCAGTCAGGGCGAGGCTTACGCTCTGCACGCCGACGAACGCGCGGCAGTGCTCGACGCGGTATTGGCGGCAGTGAACGGGCGCGTGCCAGTCATTGCCGGAGCGGGCGCCATCGCCACCCGCGATGCCATCGCCTATGCACGCGCGGCAGAGCGGGCCGGCGCGGACGCCGTCGCCATCATCACGCCCTACTATATCAGCCCGACGCAGGGGGAACTCTACGCGCACTACGCCGACATCGCGGCGGCAGTGTCGCTGCCTATCTTCGCCTACTCCAACCCTGGGCGCACGGGCGGCGTGCGCATCGAGCCGGAGACACTGGCGCGCCTGGCTGCGGACATCCCACACTTCGTCGGAGTCAAGGAGTCCAGCGGCGACCTGACGGTCACTGCGGCGATGATTCGCGCCTGTCCGCCGGGTTTCCGGGTCTTCACTGGTCGTGATACGTTGATCTACGCCTCGCTGTGCTATGGGGCGGCGGGGGCCGTGGGCCTGACGATGAATGTCGCTCCGGCGTGGTCGGTAGCCCTCTATGACGCTTTTCGCGCTGGTGATCACGCGGGCGCGCGCGCCTGGCAGGAGCGCGTGACGGCTTTGCGCGAAGGGCTGGGGCGCTTCGGCTCGTACCCGGTGGGGGTCAAGGAAGCGCTGGCGATCATGGGCCTGCCCGCTGGCCCCGCGCGACGGCCCATCCTGCCCCTTGACGAGACACAGCGCGAGGCCCTGCGCGCGTTTCTGGTTGAGTGTGGTGTGCTCCAAGGGCACGAAATCGCTGCAGACTGACAAGGAGTATTTGCGATGACCGACTGGCCGCGCCTGGGGACGACGCACCTGGGCAGCGTCCCCTATGCCGACCCGCATAGCGTGAGCGAACGCCTGGCTGTCATACTCGACATTCCGGCCTGGGCACAGTTCTCGCGGCGTTCGTTCCGCGAGAACATGTACGTGCAATTCAGCGCCGCGCTGCCGCGCGTGATGATCGATCCCACTCGCGAGCGCATCTGGGTCAACACCACAGGCGACCTGACGCCCGACCTGGAAGCCTTCTACGCGCTCTATCTGGAAGACTACGTGGACGCCTTCGCCCTGACACCGGACTACGCGGCGGGCTTCTTCGCCATGCTGGACGTGCTCACTGTGATGCCGGGGACGTGGGCCAAGGGGCAGGTGACCGGGCCGGTCAGCCTGGGGCTGAGCGTGACCGATCAGGATCGCTACGCCATCCTCTACCACGACCTGCTGGGCGATGTGGTGGTGAAAACGCTGGCCATGAACGCGCGCTGGCAGGTGCGGCAATTACGCGCTGTGCGTCCGCAAGTGCTCATCTTCGTAGACGAACCCTACCTGGCCTCGTTCGGCTCCGCCTATGTGAGCCTGGAGCGCGACGCTGTCATCGCCATGCTCAACGAAGTCTTCGCCGCCATTCACAGCGAAGGGGCGCTGGCCGGGGTACATTGTTGCGGCAACACCGACTGGTCATTGCTGCTCGATACGTCAGTAGACGTGCTCAACCTGGACGCTTTCGGCTATCTGGAGGCGCTGTCGCTCTATCCGGCAGAGTTACGCGCCTTCCTGGATCGCGGCGGCATCGTCGCCTGGGGTATCGTGCCCAACAACGAGACGATCCACAGTGTGAGCGCTGGCGATCTGGCCGAGCGCCTCTGGGACGGGCTGCGTCAGCTCAGCGAACGCGCCGCCGGTCGTGGCGTGTCCATTGCGGCGGAAGACTTGCTGGGGCGCTGCCTGCTTACTCCGAGCTGTGGCCTGGGGACAGCCTCGCCGGAGGTCGCCGATCAAGTCTACGTGACGTTGACCGCGCTCAAGGAAATCCTGCTGTGACGTCGTCAGCTTTCCAGGGCGCGGTTGGCGGCGAAGTCGGCGGCGAAGTCTGGCGGAATGCGGATCGGCTGGCCGGTCGTCAGATCGATCCATACCCAGGTGACGCTGGCACGGGCGATCAGCGCCCCGTCGCTGGCGCGCGTGATGGTGTAGTGTCGCACGGCGCTGCTGCGCCTGGGGTGCGAATACCAGGTGGCCAGGATCAGTTCGTCGCCGTAGCGTGCCGCTTGTTGATATTCGATGCGATAATGACGGGCGACGATGCCGAAACCTGCCGCAAACATGCGCTCCGGTGGCCAGCCATAAGCGGCTGCCACCTGAATCCCACATTCTTCCAGATAGACCATGTAGTTGGCGTTGTTGACGTGTCCGGCGGCGTCCAGGTCGTGCCAGGGCACGCGGACGCGCGTGGTGAAGACATGGGGTGGCGGGGGTGGAGGCGTGGGGAAGGGGTCGCGCCGCGCGCCCTGGTCGGGCAGTCCGTCGGGAGCGAAGGCGGCGATCATCTCCGGCGGCACGGTGACCGGGCGCTGTGTGCGCGCATCCAGGAAGACCCAGTCGGTGCTGGCCTGGGCGACCAGCAGATCGTCGCTGGCGCGGCGCAACTCGTAGGCCCGGCGCGAGCGCACCCGCCGGAAGTCCTGCACCCAAGTCTTGACGATCACCGTGTCGCCGTAGACCAGCGGATGCAGGTACTCGATATCCGTCTCGCGGACGAACCATAGCCGTCCCATCTCCCGGTAGCGGGTCACATCGTAGCCCGCCGCCGCGGAGGCTTCCATGGCCGCCTGCTGCATATAGCGCAGATAGTTAACGTGATTGACGTGCCCGTAGGGATCGCACTCGTAGTGCCGCACCCGAAAGGTCCGCTCGAATACCAGCGGCATGATCGCTCCTCCCACGCTATCCCCTGAGTCAACGGCTCCCGGTTATAGCACGCGGGGGCGCAGCGGACAATGCCCGACGGCGCTTCCTCATGGCTCGTCGCGGGTGCGTACAAAGTTGTCAGCGACTTTGCCTCGCCCGATGGCCCTCAACCCCCGGCTCCTTCGCCCGCAGCGCGGGCGAAGGGAAGCACTCGCACAAGAGACAGTAAGTCCCCTCGCCTACAGCGTTGGGAGAGGGGATTGAGGGGTGAGGGGCAGCAGACTACTGCAAGCTGCCTGTCGCATTTTGCGCGCACCCCGGGCGCACAGCAGGTAGCACAAACGAACGCGGCTCAGTACACTTTTCGCAGGTCAACCTTGCCCGGAATGTGCTCGCGAAGGACTGCTCATGTTCGACCCAACGGAACATCCGCACCGGCGTTTCAATCCCCTCACCAATGAATGGATTCTCGTCTCACCGCACCGCGCCAAACGACCCTGGCTGGGCGAAGTCGCCAGCCCGCCGCCGGAGACGCGCCCGATCTACGACCCGACCTGTTACCTGTGCCCCGGCAATGCGCGCGCCGGAGGGAACGTCAACCCGCCCTACACGGGCACGTTCGTCTTCGACAACGACTTTCCGGCGCTGCTGCCCGACACGCCCACCGACGAACCGACCGATCACCCCCTCTTTCGTGTGCAGGGCGAACGGGGCATCTGCCGGGTGATCTGCTTCAGCCCGCGGCACGACCTCACCCTGGCGCAGATGGAGGTCACCGACATCTGCCGTGTGGTAGACACCTGGGCCGAGCAAACGCTCGACCTGGGGATGCGCGATTTCATCGGCTATGTGCAGATTTTCGAGAACCGGGGCGAGATGATGGGAGCCTCCAATCCACATCCGCACGGTCAAATCTGGTCTACCATGCGCCTGCCGCGCGAGATTGACAAGGAATTGGTGGCGCAGCGCGATTACTACAATGCCTATGGCATCACCCTGCTGGCCGAATATCTGGCCGAAGAGCGTCGTCGCGGGGTGCGCATCGTCTACGCCAACGAGCACTGGACGGTATTGGTACCCTTCTGGGCCATCTGGCCGTTCGAGACGCTGCTGATCAGCAACCGACCTGTCCCCAGCATTCCCGCGCTGGACAACGCCGAACGGCACGCCCTGGCCGACGCACTGCATCAGATCACCGTGCGTTACGACAACGTCTTTCGCACTCCCTTCCCCTACAGCATGGGCTTTCACCAGCAACCGACCGACGGCGCGACCTATCCCTTCTGGCATCTGCATGCGCACTTCTATCCGCCGTTGCTGCGCAGCGCGACGATCAAAAAGCATATGGTCGGCTATGAGATGCTGGGCACGCCACAGCGCGACATCACCGCCGAGCAGGCCGCTGATCGCCTGCGCCAGCAATCGGACGTGCACTATACCAAAGCCTGAAAGGAGCGTGCGTATGGTTGCCGACACCCTTCATCGCTCCCGCCTGGTGTGGATTGGGGCCGCGCTGATCGTGCTGGCCGGGGCGGCGCTGCGCTTCTACGACCTGGGCGGGCCGAGCCTGTGGATAGACGAGGTGTATACCGACATCCTGGCCCATGCCTCGCTGGAAGATACTCTGCTGATCGTGCGCGATCTGGGCAACCAGGCTCCCCTTTATTACATGCTGCTGCACGCCTGGCCGACCGACTCGGAATTTGCGCTGCGCTCGTTTTCGGCGCTGCTGGGCGTGCTGGGGATCGTGGGCACGATCTGGGCGGTCGCGCGGCTGTATCGCTCGCCCTGGCTGGCTCTGGCGGCGGGCGCACTGCTGGCTTTCAACCCCTATCACATCTGGCTGTCGCGCACGGCGCGGGTGTATGCGCTGGCCTTTGTGCTGGCGCTGCTGGCCTCCTACGCCTTCCTCAAGCTTTTGCGTGGCGAACGCGCGCGGGTGCACTGGGCGGTCTTTGTGCTGGCGACCATGGCCGGTTACATCACGCACTACTTCGCGGCGGGGCTGTCCTTCGCCCAATATGTGGTGTTTGGCTTTCTGCTGCGGCGCAAACGGGCGCTCTTCCGGCGCTGGATCGGGGCGCAGTTTATCGCCGCGATCCCTCTGTTCGCCTGGATCGTCTATATGCTCCAGGCAGAGACCATCGCGGCTGGCCTGGGCTGGATTCTCAAGCCGAAGCCCCAGGACGTGCTGCTCACCCTCGGCGCCATGACGGTGGGCACGGGCAACACCATCCCCGCGCTGGCTTTGCCAGCGACGCTGGTCGCGCTGACCGGCCTCGGCGCGGGGATGCTCTACGCCGCGCGGCATTACCGGACTGAAGCGGACCTGTGGTACTGGTTCTGGCTGGTCGTGGGGACGCTGGCGCTGGTCTTCGTCATCTCGCACCTGGTGCAACCGCTCTATGTGGATCGCTACTTCGTGGTCATCCTGCCCGCGCTGCTCGTCTTGATGTTGCGCGGCTGGATATGGCTGGCCGGGCCGCGTCGCCCCTACTTGGCCGCTGGGGCTGTTGTGCTGGTCTGCCTGACGGGCGTCGCGATCGCGCTGGACGTGTTCGACAAAGGTGATCACTACAAGGAAGACTGGCGCGGCGTGGCCCGCTATGTGGTGCAGCATCGGCAGCCCGGCGACGGCATCCTGGCCGCTAACCCGGTGGAGTTCATCGCCTTCAAGCGCTACGCCGGCGATGAGGAGTTCCCCTATGCTTGGCTGAACGAGACTGGGCCGCAGATAGAAAGACCCTTCGAGGTGCCAGTGACGCGCGTGTGGATCGCGGTGCGCACTGCCGCGGACGAAACCGGACACCAGAACGAGATCACCCTGACCCGCGCCGCTGAGGGGCCGGTGCCGCAGAAGTATGTGCCGCAGTGGGTGCGCGCCCGTCATGATCGTCTGCTGGATCAAAAGCTGTTCAACGGGCTGGCTCTGTTCCTGGTAGATACCGGGGCCGAAGCCGATCAGCTCACCCGCGCGCAGTAACCCCGCCGGGCGCGCGCTGCGGTATACTCCCGCCCGTATCAGGCCGTACCGCTGGATAGAGAGCCATGACTGTCAAAGACTCCGTTCTCAAGACTTTCGCCGAGCGCTTCGGGGGCCAGCCCACCCTGCTGGCGCGCGCACCGGGGCGCGTCAACCTCATCGGCGAGCACACCGACTACAACGATGGTTTTGTGCTGCCCGCCGCCATTGACCGGGCCGTCTACGTCGCTGCCCGCCCGCGCCCCGACCGCACCGTGCACCTCATCTCGATAGATTTTCACGCCGAGACCACTTTCTCGCTCTACAACCTGGACGATCCCGACCTGCCTGCCTGGAGCAAATATCCGCGCGGGTCGCTGTGGTGGCTGGAAAACCAGGGCTACACCGTGCCGGGCTTCGATGCGGTCATTGGCGGCGACATCCCGATCGGCGCAGGACTGTCGTCGTCGGCAGCCGTGGAAGTGGTGATGATCGAACTGGGGCTGGCGCTGGCCGGTGGTACGATGGCGCAGCTTGACAAGGCGCTGGGCGGCGTCGAAGTCGAGCATCAGTTCATCGGGATGCCCTGCGGTGTGATGGATCAGATGGCTTCGGCGCTGGGACAGGCCGGGCACGCGCTGCTGATTGACTGCCGCAGCCTGGAGACGAAGCCCGTCCCCGTGCCGCAGGGAGCGAGCATCGTGATCATGGATACGGCCAAGCGCCGCGGCCTGGTGGATTCGGAATACGCTGCCCGCCGCGAACAGTGCGAGGCCGCCGCGGAGATGCTGGGCGTGGAAGCGCTGCGCGACGCTACGCTGGATCAGGTGGAAACGGCCAGGCAGAAGCTCGGCGCAGTGCTCTACCGGCGGGCCAGACACGTCGTCAGCGAGAATATGCGCGTGCAGATCGCGGTGATGTCGTTGCGTGGCAACACGCTCAAGACCGTCGGGCAGGCCCTGCGCGAGAGTCATGTCAGCCTGCGCGACGACTATGAAGTGAGCTGCACCGAACTGGACGCCATCGTCGAGATCGCTAACGCCCAGCCCGGTTGCTATGGCGCGCGCATGACCGGCGCGGGCTTCGGGGGGTGCGCGGTGGCAGTGGTAGCCGTCGACGCGGTCGAGGACTTCGTCGCGGCAGTAGGCCCGGCCTACATGGCCAGGACTGGCCTGACGCCGCATCTGTACGTCTGCCAGGCCGCTGCGGGCAGTGGCGTGGAGCGCCTGGAGCAATAGCAGCCCATGTCCGCTCCGGTTCCTGTTGTTGGGGCTTCGTCCAGGGTGCGCGAGGCATGGGCCGTCGCGCGCCTCTTTCTGCGCATCGGCACGACGGCCTTTGGCGGGCCAGCCGCTTCCATTGCCCTGATTCGCGACGAAGTGGTCGTGCGACGGCGCTGGGTCAGCGAGCAGCAGTTCCTGGATATGGTGGGGGCGGCCAATCTGACCCCCGGCCCGACGGCCAGCAAGGTCGCCATGTACGTGGGACAGGCGCGCGCCGGTCTGCTGGGGCTGGTGTTGGCCGGACTGGGGTTCATGGCCCCGGCAGTGCTGGTGATGACGATCCTGGCCTGGGCCTATGCGCGCTACCAGACCACGCCTACCGTTGGATGGCTGCTCTATGGCATTAAGCCGGTGATCGTCCCCCTGATTGCCCTGGCGCTGTGGGGACTAGGCCGCAAAGCGATCCACAACCGCCTCACTGCCGCGGTGAGTGCAGGCGTTTTCGCGCTGACATTCGCCGACTTCAGCCCGCTCAGCCTGCTGATCGGGGGTGGTCTGCTAGTATGGGGGGTGCAGAACGCAGCCCAGGTAAGCGACTGGGTGCGCCGCCGGGGAATGTTACCCGTTCCCCTGATCGGGGCAGGGTTGCTGGCAGCCTCGACCTCAACTGGCTTCAGCCCGGCAGCGCTATTCCTGGTCTTCCTGAAAACGGGGGCCATTCTCTACGGATCGGGGTATGTGCTGTTCGCCTTTCTGCACGACGACCTGGTGAAGCGCTATGCCTGGCTGAGCGAGCAACAACTGGTAGATGCCATCGCCCTGGGCCAGATGATGCCCGGCCCGCTGTCCAGTTCGGCGGCGTTCATCGGCTATCTGCTTCATGGTGTGCCGGGCACTTTTCTGGCGATCGTCGGTATCTATCTACCCGCCTTCACCATCGTCGCGCTGAGCGCCAGCGCGATCGTGCGGTTGCGTCAGTCCCGTTGGGCGAGCAGCCTGCTGGACGGCGTCAATGCCGCTGCGCTCGGCCTGATCGGAGGGGTGCTATGGGACCTGGGGCGCGTGGCCTTCAGCGACGCCTACGCCGTGCTGCTGGGCGGGTTGGCCGCCGTGCTGCTGTGGCGCTTCAAGATCAGCGCGGCGGCGCTGGTGATCTTCGGCGCGGCGATGGGTCTGCTGAGTACTCTGTTATGAAGCTGACCCGCCAGGCGACGCCCGCTCAGGACAACGTCGTCAGCAGCGGACAGGAACCGCCATGTCTCTTCCGCAAACCGTGACGGATGCGCCCGCTCCCCGGCGGGGCGACTGGCGCGAGATCGCCCGCGTCTGGAGCGCCTTTCTGTATATCGGCGCGACAGCGTTCGGCGGCCCGGCGGCGCACATTGCCATCATGCGTCACGAACTGGTCGAGCGGCGCAAGTGGATTTCCGAACAACATTTCCTCGATCTGCTCGGCGCAACCAACCTGATCCCCGGCCCCAACTCCAGCGAGATGACCATGCACATCGGCTACGTGCGGGCAGGGCTGGCCGGTTTGCTGGCGGGCGGGATCGCTTTCGTGCTGCCGGGGATGGTGATCACCCTGGCCCTGGCCTGGGTCTACACCCGTTATGGGACGACCCCTGCGGCGGGCTGGCTGTTGTATGGCATCAAACCGGTCATCATCCCCCTCATCGTCGCGGCCCTGTGGAGTCTGGGGCGCAAAGCTGTCACCGGCCCGTTGACGGCGCTGGTCGGAGGGCTGGCCCTGGCGTTGTACTTCCTGGGCGTCAATTTCGTGCTGGTGCTGGTGATGGGCGGCCTGGCGGTTGCTCTGGGTCGCCGGGGTGTGCGGGCGCGGGCGCTGTTCCCGCTGCCCCTGGCAGGCGTGGGACTGCCCGCTGCCGCCGTCACAGGCAGCTTCAACCTGTTGGCCCTGGCCTGGGCTTTTTTCAAGATCGGCGCGTTGCTCTATGGCTCCGGCTATGTGCTGTTCGCCTTCATGCAGGCGGAACTGGTCGAACGACACCGCTGGCTGAGCGAACAGGTGCTCATTGACGCCATCGCTGCAGGACAGATGACGCCCGGCCCGCTTTCTACTACGGCGACTTTTGTGGGCTATCTGCTGGCGGGCGTGCCGGGCGCGTTGATCGCTACCGGCGCTTTCTACCTGCCCGCGTTCGTGGTGGTCGCCCTCAGTAATCCTCTCATCCCGCGCATTCGCAATTCAAGGTCAGTCTCCAGCGTGCTGGACGGGGTCAATGTGGCAGCGCTGGGTCTGATGGCCGCAGTGACCTGGGAACTGGGGCGCGCGGCGTTTGTGGATGTCTATGCTATACTGCTAGGGGGATCGGCGGCGTTGCTGCTGTGGCGCTACCAGGTCAGCGCGGCTGCCCTGGTGATCCTGGGTGCAGCGGGCGGCCTGCTGAGCGCGCTGCTGTGACTGTGCTCCGGGTTGTTGTGCCCGGAACCTGCCAGACAAGATATCTGGTCGTGCCAGAAGTGAGGTGAGGCAATGCGTCGGCTGCTGGCCTTTGTCGGGGGAGTCTTGAGCGGGAGCGCCATCGGGACGGCGCTGGCGCTGTTGTTCGCGCCCTCGTCGGAGCGGAGCATTCCGGCACGGCTGCGCGCCCGTTACCGGCGAGCGTTACAGGCCGGAGAGATCGCCGCCGGGCAGCGCCGCGCCGAGCTCGAAGCGCAACTGGCAGCGCTCACCCGGCGCACGCCAGAAAGGTAGCGTCTGGTTAGAGACCGTTTGAAAAGCCCCCTCAACCCCCGGCTCCTTCGCCCGCGCTGCGGGAGAAGGGAAGCACTTGCACAAGAGATAGTAAGTCCCCTTGCCCACAGCGTTGGGAGAGGGGATTGAGGGGTGAGGGGAAACTTGTAGATAATGCATAGTCGCGTGCAAAGAGGGGGCTTGATTATGCACTTACCATCTGCTCAGACGTGCGTGGCTGAGGGAGCCGGGAGTGAGGTTTTCAAACAGTCTCGCGGGGATGCGGCTGACGCAGCGCGGCGATCAGCGCGGCGATGGACTCGTGTTCCTGGCTGTGTTCGCCCCGGTCAATACGCCAGCGGGGCGGGTCGCCTGGTAGCACAGTCACCTGATACAGCGACGGCGTGCCGTTCTCGACCACCTGATAGCCCTCACGTTCCAGGGCGCGCCGCGTCCACAACGCGGCCAGGCCCTCGCCTGCCAGCGCCACGTATTCTGTGCGCAGTCTGGTGAGGGTGAAGCTGCCCGTGCTGGGGTCGAAGGCCAGTCCTTCGGCCTGGAAAGTGGCCGCCAGCGCTCCACTGAGCACCAGGTCTTCGGGCGCGCCGCAGAAGAGCGGGCCGCCGCGCGGCAGCAACCACAATCGGTCGGCGGTGCGCAGGGCGAGATCGAGATCGTGGGTGGAGAGTAGAATCGCGCGGCCCGTCAGGCGAGTCAGGGCGCGCAGCACGCGCATGATTTCCACGCGGTTGGGCACATCGAGGAAGGCGGTCGGCTCGTCGAGCAACATCACCAGTGGTTCCTGAGCCAGCGCCCGCGCGATCATGATCTTCTGGCGCTCGCCGTCGCTCAGCTCCTCCACCAGGCGGGCGGCCAGCGGCTTGGCACCGACCGTCTCGATGGCCCATCGTACAACGGCCTCGTCGTGTTCGCCCAGGCGACCCGTCCAGTCAGTGTAGGGGTGACGGCCCAGCGCCACCAGCGCGTAAGCCGTGAGGTGCCCCGCCTCCACCCTCTCGGTCAGCACGACGCTCATACGGCGGGCGCGCTCGCGCGGGTCGAGCGCGACGATGTCGTCGTCTCCCAGCCGAACCGTGCCCGCCAGCGCCGGTTGCATGGCGGCGAGCGTGCGCAGCAGAGTAGACTTGCCCGCGCCGTTTGGCCCCACCAGGCACACCAGTTCGCCAGCGGCCAGTCGCAGCGATAGGCGCTCGGCTACTACTACCGGCGTGCCGTGCTTCCGCGTGTAGCCGATGGTCAGGTCGCGGGCACTGAGGACAGGAACCGCTGAAACACTCATTACGATTCTCAGCCAGAGTAAGCCGGGCGGGCACTGCCGCGGCGCAAGATCACCCAGGCGACCACTGGTGCCCCCAGCAGCGCCGTCACCGCGTTGAGCGGCAGCACGGTCTGTGTGCCGGGCATCTGCGCGATGATGTCGGCCACCAGCGCCAGCAGCGCCCCCAACAGGGCGCAGGCGGGCAGCAGCAGCCGGTGATCGGACGAGCGGAACAGATGACGGGCCAGGTGCGGCACGGCCACGCCCACGAAGCCAATCGGCCCGCAGAAGGCGGTGACTGCTCCGGCCAGCACTGCCGCGCTGAGGATGACGGCCAGTCGCACCCAACGCACGTTGACGCCCATCGTCTGCGCGTAGGTTTCACCCAGCAGCAGGGCGTTGAGCGGCTTGACCAGCGCCAGCCCCAGCATCAGCGCGACCAGGATCACCGGCGCGAAGACGTGTAGCTGACTCCAGGTCACCCCGCCAAAGCTGCCGAAAGTCCAGTTGATGTACGCCTGAATGCGCTCGGTGATGCTGAAATAGAGCAGCAAGCTCACCAGCGCTGCCGCCCCATAGCCGACCATCAGGCCCAGGATGAGCAGAGTGGTGCTGCTGTGTACACGCCGCGCCACCAGCAGCATCAGCGTCAGCACTGCGCCCGCGCCCAGGCTAGCCGCCGTCACCAGGCCGAAGTTACCCAACAGGCCCAACCCGGCCAGCATGGAAGTCGCGGAGACGCCGGCCACGCCGACCGAAAGCACCACCAACGCCACGCCCAGGCTTGCGCCGGAGTTGATCCCCAGCACGAACGGATCGGCCAACGGGTTGCGGAAGAGCGTCTGCATCTGCAGGCCAGCCACCGCCAGCGCCGACCCGGCCAGCGTCGCCGTGATCGCTTTGGGCAGGCGAAACTTGAGCACGATGGTCGTCCAGGTCTTGCGGGCCGGTTCCTCGCCCGCCAGGATTTTGAGCACGTCGCCCAGGGGAATATCCACCGATCCCAGCGTCAGGCTGAGCACAAACACGCCGATCAACGTCCCCAGCAGCCCCAGCAATGCCAGCCAGCGAATGCCTAGCCGGGGCCATTCGGCGGAACGGGCCACCTCCGCCGCCGGTGTCTGCGGGATGGGGCGAAGGGTGATCTCGGCCATAGCAAGCTCCTTGGAGAGTAGGGAGTAGGGAGAAACAGAGTGGGCGAAAGGGCACAAGCCGCTGATTGGCGATCGCGCTCTCGCCGCTCTCAACCCCCTACTCCCGACTGCCTACTCCTTGCTCACTGCAACTGCCGATAGAACACGAACTCGTGATCGGGCAGCAGTTCCGGGTGGAAGATGGCAATCAGATCGGCCAGAATCCAGTCCGGATGCGCGATGCCGCCTTCGTAGTAGTAGTTGCCACCGAAGTCGTTCAGATACAGATTGTTACTCCAGACATTGCCGTTTTGGACGGCGGCGAACTCAGCGAAGCGCTCGTCGGCGGCGAGCATATCGTCTTTGGTGAACCAGTAGCCGCCCGCGTTGACCCAGAAGTCAGCGTCGGCGGCGCGCTCCAGCACCGTCTCAAAATCGAGGGCCATGCTACCCGTGGACTCGTCGTCGGCCCACAGATACTCCGCCCCAGCGTCGGCCAGCAGATGGGCAGTGTAACTACCGCCACCGGCCATGTACCAGGTGCCTTCCCAGGGCGCGTCCACGAAGACGGTGGGACGTTCCTCAACGGAGGCGGCCAGTTCACTAAGCGCCTGATAGTTCTCGACGATCTGACCGAAGATTTCGTCGGCTTTGGTTTCGGCGTTGTAGAACAGGGCGACGAACTTCACCCACTCGGCGCGCCCCAGGGGAGTCATTTCCAGCCAGTCACCGGCCAACACGACGGGCAGTCCGGCAGCGATCAGCGCCGGATGGGCGTCGTACTCGGCCAACCCAGAACCAGAGGTGAGGATCAGGCTCGGCTCCAGGTCAATGACGGTCTCCACGCTGACGCCTGAGCCACTGCCTACTTCGGTCATCTCGCCCGCTTCGATGCGGCTGCGCACTTCGGGCGTATTCACATAGTCGAACTCATCGTGCCCGATCAGATAGTCGAGCAGCCCCAGGTCTACGACGAAGGGCAGGTACGTGGTGGCCATGGTCACCAGTGATCCCGCGGGCACTTCGATCACAGCGTCCGCGTCCACATCCTCCGGCGCGGGCGTGCCGCACTGCACCAGCACGTAGCGAGCCGGATCAGAGCCGGGCCAGGTCTGGTTGACGGTGACCACCTTATAGTGATTGGCGTATTCGACGGAGAAGTTCTGAGCGTATTCGACGATAGCTTTCTGCGGAAAATAGTCTACGGACGGGTCGTAGGTGTCCACGCAACCAGCGGTCAGGTTGGTGGCCGGTCCCTGCGCGCTGGCCGGAAGCACTGGCCCGGCCAGGCTCAGCACGAGCAAGACGACAAGCAAACGGCGCGCATTCATAGGGTCTGTTCCTCCACTGCTACTGTGACCAACCCTGCAAGTCCGCACCAGTGCCCATGCCCGTCCGTCGCGCGGAATACAGAAGATCAAGACGCCGGAACTGCCCTGACGCCGCCGGCAAGCGTCATAACCAGCCGCCCTGTGACAACAAAAAAACCCGACGCGAAGGTCGGGTTCGGGAGCACGCAGGCGTTGGCCAGCGCCCGTGCGCTGGTCACAACAGGGAGGCGGGCGCCGTGCTTCCATCTCCCTCCGCGAGACGATGAAAGCGGATAGAGGCGGGCGACCTGGCTTTCCGGCGCGTCTCCTTTAAGGGAGCGTCACCGGATCACAGTTGCGGGACAGCGCTGGACTCGCACCAGCTTCGCCTTTAAGCTCTGCCATCCGGGGCGGCGAGCACCTCTACCACTACGGACAATGCACTTGGTAAGGCACAGGTGCAGCATAGCACGAAACGCGGCGGGCGTCAACAAAAAGTGACAGCCAGCCGACCAGGGGGATTGCATCAAACCGCTTGACGCTTTACCTCACTCCCAGCCTCGCGCGAGTGCTGAGCGGGGGTGAGGTAAACGCCTCCGCACCGGGCACATCGCTGAGAAGCTTTGCTCGCACTCAGTTTGAGGGGTGCATTTCACAAAAGCACGGTTTCGGAAATTCGCCTCAGTTCGCTGGCACTCGTGAACTCAACTGAAATGCACCCCAGGCAGAAGCTGGACGGGTGCGCGCAAATGTGACGGGCTGTTTGCAGCAGTCTGCCGCCCCTCACCCCTCAATCCCCTCTCCCTCGCGACTGCGTCGCGGGGCGAGGGGACTTACTGTCTCTCGCACGAGCGCTCCCCTTCTCCCGCAGCGCGGGAGAAGGGGCTGGGGGATGAGGGGCACCGCCCTCAGGCCAGGCGGATGGCGCGGCGGACGCGCTCGGTGAGGGCGACAAAGTCGGGTTGATGGAGCAGTTCCAGGCTGCGCGGGCGTTGCAGGGGAATGGGCACATCGGCCACCAAGCGCGCCGGGCGCGGCCCCATCACCAGCACACGGTCGGCGAGCAGCACCGCCTCCGAAATGCTGTGTGTGACCATCAGCACTGTCTTACGATGGTGCGCCCAAATGCGCAGCAGTTCCTCGCTCATCTGTTCGCGCGTCAGAGCGTCCAATGAGCCGAACGGCTCGTCGAGCAGCAGCACTTCCGGATCGTGGATCAGCGCCCGCCCGATCGCCACACGCTGCGCCATGCCGCCGGAGAGCGCCGCCGGATACGTCCCAGCGAACCCTTCCAGGCCGGTCAGCTCCAGCATGGCGCGGGTGCGTTCCAGCCGTTCAGCGGGCGGCAGGCCAGCCAGTTCCAGCGGCAGCGACAGGTTGCCCGCCACGGTGCGCCATGGCATCAGGTTCGCTTTCTGGAAGACGATCCCCACGCGGCGTTGTGCCCGCGTGAGGGGTTGCCCGTCGAGCAGCACCCGCCCGCTGGTGGGCGTCAGCAGACCAGCCATGATGCGCAGCAACGTGCTCTTGCCGCACCCGCTCGGCCCCACCAGGCAGGTGAAGGATTCGCGCGCCAGGCGGAAGGACACGTCATCCAGGGCGGGGACGTCTCCTTCGGGGGCGCGGTAGATGTGAGTGATATGCTCGGCGGCCAGTATGGCGGTGCTGATCATGCGCCCTGTCCCTGCAGCACGCCTCACTGAGGCAGGAAGTCCATGTTGTAGCAGGCACTCAGGTCATCCAGGGGCGCGTCGAGCAGCCCCGCCTGGATGAGAATGTCCTGCGTGGTCTGCCAGGAATCGGGATCGGTGCGCCCCAATTCGTCGGAACGCCACAACTCAATCGAGTTGAGCAAGACCTGGCGTTGTGTGTCGTACTGGTCTTCGGGCAGGTCCTTGACGTACTCCGCCACCGCGATTTCGAAAGCGGCGTCGGGATCGGCGATGACATTGGCGATCCCGCGCTGCAACGCGCGCACCATGCCCCGCACCAGCTCCGGTTTGTCGCGGATGGTCTGCTCGTTGGTGACCAGCCCGTTGGAGACCAGCGCCGCGTAGTCGGAGACTTCGATCACGTTGACTTCGGTGCACTGTTGCTGAATGGTCAGCGGTTCGTTGGCGATGTACACCACCGAAGCTTCTACCTTGCCCTCGCAAATGTTCTCCGGCGCAGCGAAGCCAATCGAGCGTAGTTCGCCCAGGTCATCTTCGCTCATGCCGGCGGCGTTGAGCAGCGCGCGCAGCCCCATGTAGCTGGCCCCCTGCGGGCCGGGGATGCCCACCACCCGGCCTTTGAGGTCTTCGGGTTTGGTGATGTTCAGGTCGGCAGGCGAGACAATCCCCACCGGGAAGCGGTGATACCATTCGAAGACGTACACCACCGGGCGATCATTCGCGCGTGCCAGAATGACCTGCTCACCACTGATCAGCCCGAACTGCAGGTCGTTGTTGGCGATGCGCTCCACGCCATCCGCTTCGTTGAAGCTGTTCTCGAAAGCGATATCGATCCCCTCTTCGGCGAAGTAGCCGCGCTCCGCCGCCACATAGACGGGGGCGAACTGCACACTGGGAATGTAACTCATGAACAGGGTGACTTTGGTCTTGCCGTCGGGCTCTTCGTCTTCGCGCGAGAGCGCATAGGCGACGATGAGCAAGACAGCCAGGGCCAAGGCGACGCCGGCCAGCAACAGCGCGCGTTGGCGAAAGCGTGAGGCTTGGTCAGGCATACAGACACTCCCTTTCTACTCATTAGACGGGCGATTGCGCGCTCAAGTTTAGCGAGGATGGCGACGTTGGCTAGGGGTGCTCGTTGACACGTTGCCAGCCGAGCAGGATACGCTCCAGCCAGGCCGCCAGGCCATAGAGGATCAGCGCCAGGGCGGTCAGGGTGAAGACGGCGGCGATGACCAGCGGCGTGTCGTAGGTGCCACGCCCGAAGTTGATCAGGTAGCCCAATCCCGCGCTGGCACTGACGAATTCGCCGACCACGGCCCCGATCACCGAGAGCGTGGCGCTGACCTTCAGCCCGCCGATGACAATGGGCAGGGCGGCGGGCAATTCCAGATGCCAGAAGGTTTGCAGCGGCGTGGCTTCCAGCGCGCGCATCAGGTCGCGCAGTTCCGGCGGAATGCTGCGCATCCCGATCACCGTGTTGACCAGCATGGGGAAGAACACGATCAGCGCGCAGATGATTACCTTGCTGGTCACATCCGCGCCGAACCAGATGATCAGCAACGGGGCAATGGCCACGATGGGCACCGCCTGCAGGGCCACCAGATAGGGGGTCAGCATATAGGCGACCGGGCGACTTCGCGCAATCAGGTAGCCCAGCCAGAACGCCGTCCACACGCCCACCAACAGGCCGGTGAGCACTTCGCGCAGCGTCACCGCTGTATGACGGGCCAGCGCGCCGCTCGACGCCAATCCCCACCAGCGCTCGGCCACGCTCGCTGGCGAGGGTACGATGAAGGAAGCGTACAGGCCGGAGCGCGCCACCAAGGTCCAGATCGCCAGCAACACCAGCCCAAAGGCCGGTGCCAGCAACACATGCCACGGATGGGCGCGTCGGCGTCGGCGCAGGGGCGGCACCACCAGGCTGTCTGCTACAGCCGCCCTATCGCTGTGAGAGCGCTCGTGAGCTTGGCCAGAAACCAGATGCACATTGTCCATGCCAGTCAGGATTCCTCATCGCCGGAGGAAAGCTCGTCCCAAGAAAGCGGTTCGGCGTCCAGTAAGGCTCTTGCTTCCAGGTAGTATGCTTCGGGCACGATGACCTCTACGCCGCCCAGCCGCCCCACTGTCAGCGGGATAGCGCTGCCCGCCGCCTCGCGCAGCAGGAACACAGGAATCCCCGCACTGCGCAACAATCCGGCGGGGATGGCGGCGGCGGTGAGATCGGGCGCGCGGGCCACGACATACCAGGTATGTTGATCCGGCCCTCGCCTGACAAGAGCCTGAGACGGGTCAGTCATGCGCAGATCATACCGGTTCTGCCTTCGTCCGGCAATGAGGACACAGGGGGATTGCCTCAAACCGCTTGCCGCTTTACCTCACCCCCATCCCAGCACACAGCCTGACACGTTTTGCGCGCGCACCCAACCATCGCTTTACCCTGGCAGTTCGCGGTATAATCGCAGGTGGCGGGGAAGAAAAATCGGAACGATGGCCTTGTCAGCGCCCGGCAACGATGCTATAATGCGCGCAATCGTGGGCGCGTAGCTCAGCTGGTTAGAGCGCACGGTTCACATCCGTGAGGTCAGGGGTTCGAGTCCCTTCGCGCCCACTCCGATTTTTCAGAAGCCGCCGTATTTTGTAGGGCGGTTTTTTGTTTTGGGGCAACGGACTGACTGAATGAGACCGGGTCGGCATCTGGATCGCATCCTGTTTTGGCTGCGCTGGCTATTGCTGGCAGGGGTAGCCTTGCCTGGCCCCCTGACCGGTGACGCGCTGGGAATCGCTCCAGGCTATCGCGATGAGCGGGTATTGCTGGTGCTGGCAGCAGGCTCAGTCGCCAACTTGTTGCTGGGCGTGCTGAGCCTGGCCGCTCCCCCGCGCCTGCTCGCTGCGCTGAGCACTCTGCTGGACGGAGCGCTGGCAGGAGCGTTCTATTGGGCCTACCGGGGCGCGGGCACACCATTGCTGGCACTGGGCGCGGTGGCCATCTTACCCGCGGCCTTCCGCGCTGGTCTGGGGGGTATGCTGCTGGCGCTGCTGCTGGTGACGCTGGCCAGCCTGCCTGGCGCGCTGCTCGACCCGCTCACCGGGGAGTCGCTTGCTCATTGGGTGCTCAATCTGCTCCTGCTGGGTAGTGTGGGCGCGTTGGGCTGGGCCACACGGCGCAGCCTGCGCGAGATGAGCTGGGCGGAGCGGCTGGACGAGGCGCAGCGCCTGCGCGCCGCCCGCGAAAGGGCGCGCGCCATCTACGAGATGGCCAATGCGCTGAGCGCGTCCCTGGATCACCGCCGCGTACTCGAAGCGGCCCAGGGCATTGGCACGCTGGCCCTGCGCGACGAACTGGGCCCCAACGTGCGTCTGATCAGCGCCGTGCTGCTCTTCCAGGGGGAGGATCATCTGTTGCGCGTGATCACAGCGCAGGGCCTCACCCGCGCCGATGCCACAGTCGCCGTGCCAGGCAGACAGGGCGTGCTGGGCCTGGCACTCAACAGCGCCACCCCTGTTTTCGGCGGCGACGGCAACCGCGACCCGGAACTGAGCTATTTCGTCGCCTTTCAAGAGGCCAAATCGGTGCTGGCGATCCCGCTGCGGGCGGGCATTGACGTGTACGGCGTGATGGTCTTCGGGGCGGATCGCCCCAACGCCTTCTCCGACGAACATTTGGAACTGATGACGGCGATTGGCACACAGTCGGCGCTGGCGCTGCAAAACGCCGTGCTCTACCAGAACCTGTTGCTGGAAAAAGAGCGCATCGTCGAGGTTGAAGAGGACGCCCGCAAGAAGCTTGCCCGCGACCTGCACGACGGCCCCACACAGACCGTCGCCGCGATCGCCATGCGCATCAACTACATCCGCCGCCTGGTAGAGCGGCAGCCTCAGCAGGCGCTGGAAGAGCTGTGGAAGATCGAAGAACTGGCGCGCCGCACCACCAAAGAGATCCGTCATATGCTCTTCACGCTGCGCCCGCTGGCCCTGGAAAGCAAGGGTCTGCTGGCCGCGCTGGAACAACTAGCCGAGAAAATGCGCGACACTTACGACACGACAGTGCTGGTCGAAGGCTCACCCGAAGTCGAGCGCCTGCTGGACGCCAATGCGCAGGGCGTGCTCTTCTACATCGCCGAAGAAGCCGTCAACAATGCCCGCAAGCACGCGCAGTCCAACCATATCTGGGTACGGCTGCTGGCTGAAAACGGGGCCGTAGCTGTTGAGATCGAAGACGATGGGGTGGGCTTCGACCTGCAGGCCATGGGGACGGGCTACGAGCAACGCGGCAGCCTGGGCATGGTCAACATGCGCGAACGCGCCGAACTGATCCAGGGCACCCTGCACATTGACAGCGCCCCCGGCAAGGGTACGCGCATCCGCGTGCTGGTGCCCCTGAAAGCGAGCGCCGATTCCGGTGAGGAACAGGACGCCGCCCCGCCGCTGGAATTGCAGAGTCAGCGCACGGTTCACCGCACGCCGGGGCGGGGCATCAAGCCGTTGCCCGCGCAGCGCAAGGGCGCGGAGACGCCGCGCAAACCCATCAACGGGCCACTGCGCCCCTTACCGCCGCGTAGCAGAACTGGCATCCCCAGACCTCAGCAGCCGCCCTCGCCCGATGCCGACACAGAAAAGGGGCCCTAGCTGGCCCCTGGGCGTGGCGCAAGAGCAACCGCCTTACAGGAAAAACGACAATATCACCAGCACAACCATGAAGGCAGCGGCCACCGTAGCCATGTTCTTCAGGTCGGCCAGCACATACGCATACTCGCTGCGCAGGTCCGCCGGACCGCGCGTCCTGGTTGCCGGGCGAGCTACTGCTTCGGCCACGTGCGCAGCCTGCGCCTGCGCGACGGGCTGCGGCTGCTCCGGCAATTGACCAGCGCGCTGCAATTCACGCCGCGCGCGCTCCAGCGTTTCATCGGGCAGATGGGGTCGGCGTACTTTCTTCGCCATTTACGTTGCCAGTCTCCTTTGCCAAGATCACCTGTTCAGGCGACCCCCAGTGTACCACAAACAGCCGCTAGCGTCCGCTATCTGTCAGCCGCCCGAAGACTACCATGCGCATATTGTCCACCCGGTAGGGATGGCAGGTGATCAGCGTGACGATCGGCTCGTTACCCCGTTCCAGGACGCGCACTTCGGTCGGTGCGACCACTTCCTTCTGGAAGACAACGTAAGTATACCAGCGCCCGTTGTTGGCCTGCACGCGAATTTCGTCGCCCGGTTCCAGATATTGGATGTCGCGGAAGATTTCGCCGTAGATGTCGTTGTGCGCGGTCAAGACCATGTTACCGTCTTCGCCGGGATTGGCGCTGCCCAGGAAATGCCCGACGCCCTTTTGCAGGCTATACCAGTCGTCGCCGCCGTAGATCGAGGCGTCTACCTGCACGCGCGGCGTGTTGATGACAATGCGCACGGGGTTGCTCGGCTGCGGCGTGACGCGCTCGGCTCTGGGCGCGGTGAGCTGAGCCATGGCCACCGGGCGAATGCTGGCAGGCAGCTCCTCCAGGTTGAACGCACCTTCACCACCAGTTACATCCGGGGAATAGTGGCCGCCGGGCAGCACGTAATCCGACAGGCGGACGCTCAATTCTGGCAGGGGCGTCGGCGTAGCGCGCAGAGCTTCGGCCTCGCGCTGAATATCCGCCGATTTCTGCTCCAGCGCTTCGATCCGGTCGCTTTCCAGGATGATCAGGTACGCGCCGGCGATCAGCACCGCGATCACGCCCAACACCGCCACAATCTCTACCATCAGCAACAGGCTGTCCCACGCGGCGCGGCGACGCGAGCGGGCTGGCGCAGACGGCGCTGCTGCTGTCGTCGCGTTCACCGGCTCGGCAGGGCGTGGCGGCGGTGGCGGCAATTCGTCCTCAAAACGCGGCACGTCGTCGGTGATGTCATAGGTAACGGGCGGCTCTGGCGGTGGAACATCTTCGGCGGCCTCGTGTTGCTGAGGCGGGGGTGGGGGCGGTTCCGGGGGCGTGTCGAGCGGCGCAGTCAGCGGCACGCGGCGTCCCTGCGTACCCAGCTTTTGCAGCCGGGCCTGACGGGCTTCGCGCTTACGAATGGCGAGAATGCGCTCCAGTTCTTCGATGGATAGCTCGTCAACCGGTCGTCTGTCGCGCATGGAACAAATCCTGCAACTCCAACAAAGCCCTGAAACACTGACACCCTTTGCACGCACCTCTGAGTATAGCACGACTCTGATGGGCGGCGCGGGCTGCCATAGGTCTGACGGCTGGCCTCATACTCGCGCCGGATCGCTACCAACAACTGCTCGTTGGCTCGC
>CAKZOB010000071.1 GCA_937135955.1 uncultured Anaerolineales bacterium
GAGGCGGTGCAGATGGTGATCTGGGAACTGGCGACTGAGCTGCGCATTGCCATGTTTGCGGCGGGCGCGGGGTCAATCGCCGCTCTCAAGCAGACTCCCCTGTACTGCAGTGACTCTCGCCCCTAGGGAGAAGCGGATAGCAAGGATTCGGCCTTGCGCAGGGCGTCCCCGGCAGCGCGCACAGCCAGTAATCCTTGCTGGATGACTTGCGGCGGGGGCTGAGGTCGCGGTGTGGCACACTCGGCCTGCCAGAGGTCGCGGCTGCGCGTCAACTCGATGGCCGCCTGACGCAGCGACTCAGCCAGGTCGCGGTAGGTCGGGTCATCGGTAACGCTGATGCCCGCCGGATTGGGTACCTGGGGCAACGTTCCGCAGCGAACCGCCGCGCCACGTGCCAGCCCTTCCCAGATCGCGGAAAGTGTTTGGTGCGCGGTGACCAGCGCCTCGTAGTCATGCTGTAAATCGAGCAGCAGCGGAGACTGAGTGGAAAAGGTCGGTGCAGGGGGCGTGGACTGCAGCCGAGGCGTGGCTGTGGGGGCAGGATTTGTCTCTTTGCCGCACCCTGCCAGCACAACCATCAGCAATCCCAGAGCCAAGACGTGCCTGCCTGAGGGCATGGTTAGATGAACTCCACGAATACGCGGTTAGCTACCAGATAGGCCCGCCGAGTCAGGCGGATGTGTCCGTCGGCGGTCTCTTCGATCAGGCCGTGCCTCTGCAGACGCTGTAGCGCAGGGCCGAATGCTTCGTGGGGGGAAAAACCAAAACGTGCACGAAAGGCGGCGCTGTCAACGCCTTCTTCCAGCAGGCGCAAACCCAGGATCATAGTGTCGGCCATTGCCTCTCGTCCTTCGACGGGCAGGGTCTCGGCGGTGGCGGCTGACAGGGGGAAGGGCAGCGGCTCGCGTTGAGCATTGATGCGGGCGATGTAGGTAGCAGGGTCGGCGATGGTCTCGTAGCGCAACCCATTCGCGTAGCCGTGCGCGCCCGCGCCGAAGCCCAGGTACGGCTGATTGCGCCAGACGTGTAGATTGTGCTGACAGACGTGACCTGGTCTGGCCCAGTTGCTGATCTCGTAGTGCAGATACCCGGCGGCCTGTAGTGTATCGGCGGCCCAGTCGTACATGTCGGCGGCCAGGTCAGGGTCGGGCACCGGTATGCGCCCTTGCTGCAACCACGTGTGCAAAGGCGTGCCTTCCTCGAAGCTGAGGCTATACAGGGACAGGTGATCAGGCTCGCAGCGCAGGGCATGGTGCACGCTGCGTTGCCACATGGGCAGCGTCTGTCCGGGAATGCCGTAGATCAGGTCGAGGTTGATGCTGGTGAAACCCGCCTGGCGTGCCAGGTGCACGGTATGAGGTACGTCGTCGGGAGTATGACGACGGGCGAACAGGCGCAACTCGTTTTCGTTAGCGGACTGCATGCCGATGCTCAGACGACTGACGCCCACACGGCGCAGATGGGCGAAGTAGGCGACGTCGGCATCGCCAGGGTTGACTTCGAAGGAAATCTCGGCTTCCGGGTCGAGGGAGAAGGCTTCGCGGCACGCCTCGATGATCTGTCCGACAGCCGGAACAGGCAGTTGACTGGGAGTGCCGCCGCCGAAATAGATCGAGAGCGCGGGAAGCTGGCGCTCTGCAGCCGCTCCTACCAGCCGGATTTCGCGCTGCAGAGCGCGCACATAGGCCGGGATGCGTGCCTTCATGCCAGCGTAGGTATTGAAGGCACAGTAGGTGCAGCGTGTGCGGCAGAAGGGGATATGCACGTAAAGAGCCAGCCGTTCACGGGAGGCTGTTGTAGCTGCAAGCGATGGAGCGGCAAGGGTCTCGATCATGGCGAACCCCGCCCCTCGACGGGGTCAATTGCGAGATAGATCATCCCTCACTATAATAGCGAAACAACAATGCTCTTGCTGCACATCGTTGCAATGTCTCCTTCGGGGTGCCAGGGATGGTTGATACGCATAAGTTTCCCACCAAACAGCCAGACAAATCCCAGGGCGAAAGTACATTACAGCCGGGATCGGTGCTGCAGGGACGCTATCGCATCACCGGTGTGATTGGGGTAGGCGGGATGGGGTCGGTCTATCAGGCCCGTGACTTGCGCTTCCCGAACGTCACACGCTATGTGGCCGTTAAGGAAATGCTCAATCTCTCCACGGATCAGAGCATCCGCGAGATGACGCTCAAGACGTTCGAGCGTGAAAGCGATATGTTGGCGTCGCTCAGCCATCCGGCGGTACCCAAGATATACGAGTATTTCCCCAGCAAGACGCGCGCCTACCTGGTGATGGAATACATCAACGGGCGCGATCTTGAGATGATCATCAACTCGGCCACAGATTTTTTGCCTGTGGAGACCGTGTTGCGCTGGGCGCTGGACCTGTGCGATGTGCTGGGCTACCTGCATTCGCAGCAACCGGAACCGATCATCTTCCGCGATGTCAAGCCCTCGAACATCATGGTGGACGAGCACGGGCAAATCCGGCTGGTGGACTTTGGCATCGCCAAGATATTCCAGGAAGGTCAGAAAGGCACCATGATCGGCACGGAGGGATATTCCGCGCCGGAACAGTACCGTGGGGAAGCCAGTCCGGCTAGCGATGTATACGGCATTGGGGCCACTCTGCATCATCTGCTCACCCGCCGCGATCCGCGCCTGGAGCCGCCTTTCACCTTTCACGAGCGGCCTATTCGCGAGGTCAACCCTGCTGTTCCGCCAGAGTTTGAAGCGATCATCATGAAAGCGCTGGAATTCAAGCCAGAGGATCGCTATCCCAACGCGGCGGTGATGAAGCAGGCGCTGGAACAACTGACGCACCCGGTGGCTCCCGCCATCAACGTCGGAGTGAAAGCAGTTCCCGAAGAGGGCGGGACAACCTGGGTGGGGGCAGAGGTCAAACCGCTGTGGGTCTTCGAATGCGAAGACGAGATACGTTCCTCACCGACGGTATATCGCGGCGTGGTCTATGTGGGCGCACACGACAATAACCTCTATGCTGTCAATGCCAATGACGGCACATTCCGCTGGAAGTATCCTGCTGAGGGACGCATTGTAGCGACACCCGCTGTCGCGGAAGAGGAGAATCTGGTCGTCTTCGGTTCAACGGACAGCCTCTTCTACGCTGTAGATGTGCGGATGGGGCAGTTGCAGTGGACGGTGCGTGCTCAGGGGCCGGTGCTTTCGACGTGCAGTATTATGCATGGGCACGCCTTCTTCGGCAGCGATGACGGCAATCTCTACGCGGTGCGGCTGGCGACGGGCCGCGTGCAGTGGAAGTTCGCCAGCGGTGGGGCGATCCGGTCGCGCCCGTTGATCGCCGGAGAGCTGATCGTCTTCGGCACGGAGATCGGGGACGTGGTCAGCACCGATCTGTCGGGACGGATGGTGTGGCGATTCCGGGCCAAGCGGGCAGTGTCCTCGTCTCCGCTGGAGCACGACGGCCTGGTGGTGTTCGGCTCGATGGACTGGCAGGTCTACGCGCTGGACATTGCGCGAGGCTGGAAGGTGTGGGAATTCCGCACCAGTAAGCCGGTCGTGTCGTCGCCTGCTTACGGCGACGGTAAAATCTATATCGGCTCGGTGGATGGGTCGCTCTACGCGCTGGATTTGGCCACAGGTAAAGAACGCTGGCGTTTTGAGACTGAAGGGCAAATCACGTCCTCGCCCGCTTTTGCCAATGGTGCTGTGTATTTTGGCGGCGTAGATGGCTACGTGTACAGCGTGGATGCCAAGAACGGGCGTTTGCGCTGGAAGTTCAAGACAGGCGGGCCGGTGCCGGGGTCGCCTGCAGTAGTTGACGGTGTGGTGTATATTGGTTCCATGGATCATGCGCTCTATGCGCTCAAGGCGTAGCTCAGCCGGGGAGCAACCATGAAATTCTTGCGGCGTGTTTTGGGGCTTTCGACGGATGCTGAGGCAGACGGGGCCGACAGCGCAGTGGACATTGTTCACGATGCTCAGGAGGTCGCCAGCCCTGCCCCGGAGCCTGTGATTGAAGGGCCGCGTCAGGAACAGGCGCGGCGCGCGGCTGTAGCTGAATTACAGGGCAGGGCGGCGTTGCTGGAAACCAGCGCCTATGTGGGGACGCGCCCGCTACCACCTCTGGAAACCATTGTGCCCCGCCCCGGGGAGCGGATGCGGTTCGGGCAGTTGAGCGATCCCGGCATGGTGCGCAGCAATAACCAGGATGCCATCTTTGGGATGGTGGTGTCGAGCACGACTGATGATGCCTGGCCCGACATGGGTGTTTTTGTGGTGGCGGACGGTATGGGCGGGCACCAGGAAGGCGAGCGCGCCTCGACCGTCACTGTGCGCCTGGTAGCCGACCATGTCATTGACCGGATTCTGCGGCCCATGCTGGACAATCGCCTCAACGAGCCGGACCGTCTGCCGCTGGCCGATGTGCTGCGTGTGGCCGTGCAGGAAGCGAACGACGCCGTGAACCAGGAAATCCCAGAAGGTGGGACGACTGTCACAGCGACTGTCATCCTGGGCGATCTGGCCTACGTGGCCCATGTGGGCGACAGCCGCGCCTATATGATCACCGACGATGGCATCGAGCAGATCACGCGCGATCATTCGCTGGTGCAGCGCCTGATTGAACTGGATCAACTGACCGTGGAAGAAGCTGCCGAGCATCCGCAGCGCAACGTGTTGTACCGGGCGATCGGGCAGAGCGACAATCTGGACGTAGACGTCATCACACGCCGGATGCCACCGCGGGGGCAGTTACTGTTGTGTTCTGACGGGCTATGGAACATGGTGCCAGAGACGACTATCGAGGATGTAGTGCGCCGTCACAATGATCCGCAGCGTGCCTGCCACGAGCTGGTAGAGCTGGCCAACGACCGGGGTGGCCCCGACAACATCAGCGTCATCATCGTTCAAATGCCAGGGTAGCAGGCCGGCTTTGCCCACGGTTGGGGGGAGATCGGTTAGTGGACGCTTCGCGCAATCTCTATGCCATCCTGGGGATTCCTCCAGAAGCTACAGCCGACGATATACGCGAAGCCTATCGTATGATGGCGCGGCGGTTCCATCCGGACGCCAACCCGAACGAGGGCGCAGCGCTGCAATTCCGCAATATTGTCGCCGCCTATGACATCCTGAGCGATCCTGGCGAGCGCCTGCGCTACGACGAAGCTCGGCACGCGCTGCGCAGCGAGCCGACGCCATTTTCGTTGCGCGTGATGCCCAGCAAACGGGTGTTAAGTGCGCTGGCCGAACCTCAGGTGCTCTATCTGTTGCTGGAAGTTATACCCGCGCGCCAGGCCGCAGCCGCTCAGCGACGCACTGCTCCCCTGAACTTGACCCTGGTGCTCGATCGCAGTACCTCTATGCGCGGGCAGCGGCTGGACAAGGTGAAGATCGCTGCCCATAACATCATCGAGCAGCTTTCGGCCCAGGACGTGATTTCGATTGTCACCTTCAGCGATCGCGCTGAGGTGTTGATCCCGGCCACGACAGTCACAGACAAGACCTCGCTGTGCGCTTCGGTCAGTATCATGAGCGCGGGAGGAGGCACAGAGATCTATCATGGTCTGGCGGCAGGCATCGCCGAGTGCCGACGCCATCTGGCCCCGCGCATGGTCAATCACATTATTCTGCTGACCGATGGCCGCACCTTTGGTGATGAAGAACGTTGCCTCGAACTGGCCCGCGAAGCCGCCGCCGAGGGGATCGGCATCAGCGCCATGGGCATCGGCGAAGAGTGGAACGATCAGTTCCTGGATGCTCTGGCGGCAGCGACTGGCGGAACCTCGGCCTATATCCAATCGCCGAAGGCTGTGTTGCAGTTCCTGGACGAACGGGTGCGTAGCCTGGGCAACGCCTTTGCTGAGCGGCTGCAATTGACCATCGCTCCCGATGCCGATGTGGTGCTGGAGTCAGTGTTTCGTCTGCAGCCAACGTCGCAGCCGATTGATGTATCGCCTCAGCCGATCCAACTGGGGACCCTGGAAAAGAGCCGCCCGGTCACAGTGCTGATCCAGCTTCAGATGCCTCCCAGTACCAAGACCGGTTTTCGGACGGTAGCTCGTCTGGATGTGACGGGCGACGTGTTGTGGTCGGAGCGTCAGCAGCATAAGGCCATCAGCGACATATCGGTCGAAATCGCCCACAATCCTCAGCCCGAAGAACCCCCGCTGGCGATCCTGGATGCGCTCGGCAAGCTGACCCTGTATCGGATGCAGCAGAAGGCAGAACAGGCGCTGAGCGATGGGCGAGTGCAGGACGCAAGCCGGCAACTGGAAAACCTGGCTACCCGATTGCTGGCAGCAGGGCATGAGGAACTGGCCCAGAAAGCCATCATCGAAGCACGGCGGGTTTCGCATACCCATGCCCTGTCGCAGGAGGGGCGCAAGTCTCTGAAGTTCCAGACGAGGCAATTGCTGGCGTTGCCAATGCCTGAGAGTGACAAGCGATGAAAACCTGCCCGTACTGCGGCTTTGACAACCGCGAGGGAGTCCTGTATTGCGAAGAATGCGGACACCCCTTCTATAGCCAGAAGGACGCGGTAGAGACGACGCAGCTTTCCCAGGACGCGCACGAAGGCTTCAAAGGACGCATGACCTGGGGCACGGCGCGCTTCGAAGAAGGGGCTGTGCTGGTGATCCGCATTCGCGATGTGCCGGAGCCAATCACGCTCGAACCAGTGCGCGACATCATCATCGGGCGCAGAGATCCGCTGGGCGGCGACCCGCCTGACCTCGATCTGTCGTCCTACGGCGCGGCAGAACTGGGCGTTTCGCGCCGCCATGCCCTGATCCGGCGCGGAGAAGACACCCTGACTCTGGTGGATCTGGAGAGCACCAACGGGACGTTTCTCAACGGGCAGCGCCTGTTGCCGCATCAGCCCCGCGTGCTGCGCGATGGAGACGAAGTGCGCATGGGGCGATTTGTCTTCAACCTGTTCTTCAAGTGACTTGCTGTATCCTGGGGTAGAGACCATGCACACTTTGCTGATCCATATCATGAACGAAGAGCCGATCGTGGCCGAGGTAGAACACCTCCCATCGCCGAGCGACCAGGCCCTCTTTTGCATCAGTCCGCGCCGGCGCGATGGGCGCGAACTGCACTATGTGTTACCAGAGGTGCAAACAGTCATCATCCCTTGGCACCGGATCAGTTTCGTCGAAGTGCTACCTTCGGGCGAGGAAGAGGAAATCATCAGCCCGTTTGCCGATTGATTCCACGGAGAGCGCTGTGTATGGCGAGCAAACTACCACGTATTGCCCCACGTGAGGCCAAGCGTATTCTGGTGGTAGATGACGAAACCCGCATGATCGGCTTCATCCGCATGAACCTGGAACTCGAAGGGTACCAGGTGCTCGAAGCGCACGATGGCTTAAAGGCGTTGGAGATGGTGCGCACCCAGTTGCCCGACCTGGTCTTGCTGGACGTGATGATGCCGGGCCTGGATGGTTTCGAGACATTGCGGATGCTGCGCGAGTTTTCCAGTGTGCCGGTGATCATGCTCACGGCCAAGGGAGAAGAGGAGGACAAGGTTCGCGGCCTGGAACTCGGCGCGGATGACTACGTCACCAAGCCTTTCGGCTCGCGCGAACTGTCCAGCCGGGTGCGGGCCGTGCTGCGCCGGGCCGAAATGCCCAGTGTCTCGCCAGACAAAGCTATCCTGAAGATTGACGATCGGCTGAGCGTAGACTTCAACCGACGTGAAGTCATCGTGGAGGGTAAGCATATCAAACTCCGCCCGACGGAGTATCGCTTGCTATACCATCTGATCGAGAACGCGGGCTGGACGGTGCCGCACGAGCAGTTGCTGGCGAAGGTGTGGGGCTATGAGTATCGCGACGAGACACACTACGTGCGGCTGTATGTGAACTACCTGCGCGAGAAAATCGAGGAAGACCCTTCTAACCCCAAGTACATCCTGACCGAGCGCGGTGTCGGCTACCGCTTTGTGGACTTTCGGCGCGAGCAGGAATAGGCACAGCGCAAAGACAAACTATCGGGCCAGAGCACCTCTCTGGCCCGTTGCTTTTCATGGCCGAGTATGCCTCAGCCCAGGTCTTCAATTTCCTGGGCGCGGTGAGTGCGCAGTACCTGCAAGGCGACTTCGGCAGAGCGACGCTGTGGCGCAGTCCAGCCGTCTTCGGTCGCCATGCGTATCAGGTGCGCGTAGATGGCGCGCTGCTCGTCACGTTCCAGCGTCTCCCAGGCCAGCAGCACCAGTTCGACCTGCCGACTGAGCAGGTTGTTCCAAAACAGTTCCAGATCGTCCGCCATCGCTTTCTCCATCTATCCGTCATGGCCTAGGCCAAGCTCATCGCACACGCTGTCGAATTCGGCCAGCAGCGATGCTTTCTCGCTCTGCGGTAGATAGCTGGCACGGATAGCATTGCGGGCGACTGTCACCAACTGCTCGACATTCAGGCCGCAGTCCTGCACGGCGTGCAGGTATTCCTGGCTGAGGGTGGTATTGAACAGGGCCGGATCGTCCGAATTGAGAGTCACGCACAGGCTTGCCTCGACCAACGCGCGCAGCGGGTGTTCGGCGTATGAGCGGTAAACCCCCAGACAGATATTACTGGTAGGATTCACTTCGAGCGGTATCTGTTGCGCGGCCAGATGGGTAACAAGCGCCGGGTCTTCGATGGCGCGCACGCCGTGCCCGATACGTTCTGCGCCGAGCGCGCGCAGGGCACCCCAAACACTCTCCGGCCCCACCGTTTCGCCCGCGTGAGGGTTACTGTGCAGACCGGCTGCGCGCGCTTTGGCGAAAGCCTCCACGAACAGCTCTGGCGGAAAGCCTACCTCTGGCCCGCCCAGCCCTAGGGCGACCACTCCCCCCTGCAATGCCTGAGGACTGGTCAGCCAGGCGACGACCTGCGCAGCAGTATCCGGATAACAGCGCACAATGTCGGGAATCCAGGCCATACGCACGCCGAAGTCCTGTTCGGCGCGCCGCCGACCTTCGTTGACGCCGTCCAGAATAGCCGTGAAGGGCAGATGGGAATGCTGCGTCGGTGACCAGGTGACCTCGGCGTAGCGAATGTTCTGCCGCGCCATTGCCTGTCCATGCTCATAGACGATACGGGCGAAATCGTCGGGCGTTTGCAGGCAGGCGCACAGGGTGGAGAAGATTTCCACGAAGTGATCGAAATCGCGGAAGGTGTACCAGGTGCGCAGTTCGCTCAATGAGCTTATCGGCAGGGCAATGCCGTTGCGTCGGGACAGATCGAAGAGCGTCTCCGGCTGCACCGTGCCTTCCAGATGTACATGCAATTCCACTTTGGGCAGTGCCTGGATGACTTGCTGCAAGTCGGGCACGGTCACGCCTCCGGCGCTTCAACTGGCTGCTGACCCTGCGCTTCGTGGGCAATAGCCGCTTCCACGAACGCCATGAACAGGGGGTGAGGGTGATTGGGGCGGCTCTGAAACTCCGGATGGAACTGACTACCAAGCATGAAGGGGTGGTCGCGCAGTTCCATGATCTCCACCAGCCGTCTGTCCGGGCTGAGACCGCTAAACCAGGCCCCGCGGCGCTCGAACATCTCGCGGTAGCGGTTGTTGAACTCGAAGCGATGGCGGTGTCGCTCGTGCACCAGGTTGGTCTGGTAAGCGTTGGCGGCCTTGGAACCGGCGCTCAGCACGCAGGGGTAGGCTCCCAGGCGCATCGTCCCGCCCAGGTTGGCGACGTGATGCTGATCCGGCATGAGATCAATGACCGGATGGGCGCAGGTCTTGTCGTATTCGGTGCTGTTGGCATCTTCCAGGCCGAGCACATTACGCGCAAACTCGATGCTCATCACCTGCATTCCCAGGCACAGACCCAGGTAGGGCACACGTCGTGTGCGGGCAAAGTGCGCGGCCTGAATCTTGCCTTCCACACCCCGGTAACCGAAGCCGCCGGGCACGACGATGCCGTGCACGTCTTCCAGTAATTCCCACTGTTTGCCCTTTTCCAGGTCACCGGAATGTACCCAGACGACTTCGATTTTGCGGTTGTGGGCAACCGCGGCGTGTAGCAGGGCCTCTTTGACGCTCATATAGGCGTCGTGCAGTTCGACGTACTTGCCTACGATGGCTATCCGTAACGGCGTGCGTACCTGACGCATCCGCGCCACCATGTCGCGCCAGTCGGTCAGATCGGGATCGGCGGCGGGCAATCCCAGCGCCTTGACCACGTAGTCGCCCAGGCCGGCGTCTTCGAGGACAAGCGGGACGGCGTAGATGTTGTCTGTGGTCTCCAGGGGGGTGACCGCCCGCGGCTCCACATCGCAGAAGAGGGCGATCTTGCTGGTCAGGTCTTCGCTGACAGGGTGATCGGTGCGGGCGATGATCACCTGGGGCTGAATACCCATGCTGCGCAGTTCGCGCACACTGTGTTGAGTGGGTTTGGTCTTCAACTCACCGGTAGCGCCAATATAGGGCAGGAAAGTGACGTGCACATAGAGGGTATTTTCGCGCCCTACGTCGGTGCGCAACTGACGGATCGCTTCCAGGAAGGGCTGCCCCTCGATGTCGCCGACAGTGCCGCCGACTTCCACGATCACCACATCGGCGTTGTTGCCCTGGCCCACCAGAGCGATGCGCCGCTTGATCTCGTTGGTGATGTGGGGGATGACCTGGATGGTGCCACCCAGGAAATCACCGCGGCGTTCCTTGCTGATCACCTCTGCGTAAATCTGGCCGGTGGTGACGTTGCAGGTGCGGTCGAGGTTTTCGTCGGTGAAGCGCTCGTAGTGTCCCAGGTCGAGGTCGGTCTCCGCTCCGTCGGCTGTGACAAATACTTCGCCGTGCTGGTAGGGACTCATCGTGCCAGGGTCTACGTTCAGGTAGGGGTCGAGTTTCTGGATGGCCACTTTCAGGCCGCGCGCCTTGAGCAGCCGCCCGATGGCTGCTGCCGTCACGCCTTTGCCAACCGAACTGACCACACCGCCGGTGCAGAAGATGTACTTGGGCATATGCGATCGCTTTCTCCTTGTGCCAAAAAGAGCAGCGGGGAGGCTACGGCGCTGGCCGTGTGCTCCCCGCGGCGGCTATGCTGCTGAAGCCTGTGTCGAAGCGCCGGTCATATCAGTTTGGCCAGGTCGCTGGCAGCCCGTTTCATGTCCAGGAAGACCAACCCCAGCTTGGCGTTCTCGCGGACTAGCGCGGTCAGCACGGCTTCTTCTCCTACCGACATCAGGATGACGAAGCCGCTGTTTCCCCGAACGTAGACCTGCTCCAGCGTGCCACGTCCCAGCTCGCTGGCAATGCGTTCGCCAAGGGCGAGCATGGCTGCCGACATCGCCGAGACGCGATCCTCTTCGACTTCGGCAGGCAAAGCGGAGGCCATAATCAGGCCGTCAATGCTCACGACAGCCGAGGCTTCGATATCGGTGGTGGAAGTCTGCAGCTCGCGCAGGCGGTCAACCATCAGCTCAGTCCGCGACCGTGCCATGAGATATGCTCCTTTCGCAGGCCGGAGAACAGTATACTCACTGTTCCGGAAGGTGCGCTTCTCTTCGCCCGCTTATTGTACTCTACCGCTGTGGGCTTGCAAACCGTCAGCGTGCGCGTGCAGGGTAATCGCATCAAAACCAGCTAGCAGACCCATGGGCAGAAGTAAACTCAGGTGTGATCTGCTGGTTGACCTCACCCCCGCTTGGCGCTGGCGCGAGGCTGGGGGTGAGGTAAAGCGGCAAGCGGTTTGATGCAATCCCCCCTGATTCGTTCATTGATCTGCTTGACTGACCCATGAAATTGCCCCATAATATGAGAAACGTTCTGTGAAACGATTTACAGCAAAGCCAGTAATTACCGTCAACGGTTATTCGCCTTAGGATATAGGCGTTTAAGGTGGCTCAGAAAGTTACTTTACGCGACGTAGCTCGGCATGCAGGCGTGTCGGTCACCACCGTGTCGAATGTAGTGCGTGGCTGGCCGTACATTGCCGAAGAGACGCGCCTGAAGGTCGAGCAGGCCATCCAGGAGTTAGGCTATGTGCCGCACCCCATTGCCAAATGGCTGCGCCGCGGTTACACGCAGACGATTGGCTTTGTTGTCCCCGACGTAACCAATTCCCACTTCGCTGCTCTGGTAGATACTGTCGAGAATATCGCCCGCGAACATGGCTACAGCGTGCTGGTACTCAACACGCACGAAGACGAATTGCGCGAGGCGGAAGGAGTGCGCCTGCTGACCAGCGGCCTGGGCGATGGCATCCTGCTGGTACAGACAGCCAACGCCCTGCAAAATGGTAGTCTGTTGCGTGACGTGACGATCCCCGTGGTGGCCATCGATCGTGTGCGCGAGACTTTCAATGGCCCGTTCTGCAATGTGGACAACTTTGCGATAACGCGGCTAGCAATGCAGCATCTCTACGACCTGGGCCATCGGCGCATTGCGCATCTGGCCGGGCCGTCCACCGCGCTTTCGGCGCAGGATCGGGCTGAGAGCTACCGGCAGTTCATCCGCGAGGCGGGATTGGAGTACGAATACCTTTCGACTAACCCCAGTCAGTGGTGCTCGGACGAAGGATACCGGGCTATGCATCAACTTCTGGATGAATCGGTGCGCCCTACGGCTGTGTTTGTCAGCAACGACCGTATGGCTGCCGGGGCGATCCATGCCGCGATTGAACGAGGGCTGCGCGTGCCTGAGGATATCTCACTGGTTGGGGTAGACGATATCGAACTCAGTCGCCATATTACTCCCCCTTTGACCACTGTTCGTCAGCCGTTGGAGGAGATGGCGCGTATCGGGGTCGAGATGTTGCTGAAGTTAATTCAGGAGGAGCCGTTGGAACAACCCCATGTATCGTTAGCCCCCTCCTTGATTGTACGTGAGTCAACCGCTCCGCCACGGTGAAGGGACAACGATGAATGATCACTTCCTGTTGCGCATGATAGATATTCACAAAGCATTTCCGGGGGTCAAAGCGCTTGATGGCGTTTCCTTTGACGTCCGTCCCGGCGAGATTCACGGTCTGGTAGGCGAGAACGGCGCGGGCAAGTCCACCCTGATCAAGATTCTGTCCGGGGCCTATCAGCCCGACAGTGGCGTGATCGAATGGGAAGGGCAGCGCGTTCACATCACTGGCCCGCTTCACGCCCAGCGCCTGGGCATAGCCACGATCTACCAGGAGTTCAACCTCATCCCGCCGCTAACCATTGCCGAAAACGTGTTCATTGGGCGGGAACCTGGGCGCGGTGCTTTCCTTAGCTGGCCGACTCTCTATCGTCAAACGCGCGCTGTTATTGATCGGCTGGGCATAGACCTGGACCCACGGCGCATTGTGCGCACGCTCAGCGTCGCCGAGCAGCAAATGGTTGAAGTGGCGCGCGCCCTTTCGATGAAATCGCGCCTGATCGTGATGGACGAGCCGACGGCTACCCTCACCGAGAACGAAGTAGGACAGCTCATGTCTATCATGCGCGAACTGAAGGCGCAGGGGCTGAGCATCATTTTCATTTCGCACCACATCGAGGAAGCCCTGCAAATCTGCGATCGCATCACTGTCTTGCGTGATGGTCGTCTGGTGGGCACGCGCGCCATCAATGAAGTGACGCTGGACGAGATCATCCGCATGATGGTGGGGCGTTCCATGAGCGAGTTGTTCCGGCGCTCCACCACCTACGCCACCGATGAGGTGGCGCTGCGCGTGCGCAATCTGAGCCGTAGCGGTAATGCCCGCGACCCTAACGCCATCGTGTTGCACAACATTAACTTCGAAGTGCGGCGCGGCGAGATTCTGGGCATCGCCGGGCTGGTCGGCGCGGGGCGTACTGAACTGGCGCGCGCCATCTTCGGCGTAGATCGCTTTTCTTCGGGGCAGATCGAAATAGATGGGCGTCCAGTCAAGATCCGTTCGCCGCGTGATGCCATTCGCTATGGTCTGGGATTGGTGCCCGAAGACCGCAAACAACAGGCGTTGTTTCTGCGCCTGGCGGTGCGTACCAATATGAGTCTGGCAGCACTTGGCAGGCTGGTTCGCTTTGTGGACTTCGTCAGTGCGCGCGCCGAAAATGAATTGATCGAGAGCTACCGCAAAGCGCTCAATATTCACATGACAGGCCCCGAGCAGCGCGTGGCCAATCTGAGCGGCGGCAATCAGCAGAAAATCGTCATCGCCCGTTGGCTGGCGCTCAAGCCCAAAGTGCTGATCGTGGATGAGCCGACGCGCGGCATTGACGTGGCCGCCAAGGCGGAAGTCCATCAGTTACTCGATGAGCTGGCCCGCCAGGGCATTGCCATTATCATGATCTCGTCCGAGCTTCCTGAGATTCTGAGCATGAGCGACCGCATCATCACTCTGCGCGAAGGACGCCAGACGGGCGAATTTCTGCGCGAGGAAGCGACGGAAGAGACGCTCATGCACGCGATGGCGCTAGAACAAACCCCTGTATCTGTTGCCTGAGGAACATCATGAACCAAGCTTTGCAGACACCTACTTCTACTTTGTTGCGCATCACCCGTCGTCTCAACCTTATAGAGATCATAGGCCGTTTTGCACCGCTTTTGTTCCTGATCACCCTGGTAGTCGTCTTTGGCTCACTGGAGCCACGATTTCTCACCAAGCTGAACCTGCTCAACGTGTTGCGGCAGGTCTCTATCACCGGCCTGATTGCCATCGGCATGACCTATGTCATCCTGACTTCTGGCATTGACCTGTCAGTTGGGTCGTTGCTGGCGTTCGCTGGTGTGGTTTCGGCAGCCGTCGCCAAGGGAGGCACGGGGACCTGGTTGCGCAGCACCACTGGCGAACAGGGGTACGGTGTGACGCTGGCCGTGCTCGCTGCCATCGGCATCGGAATCGCGGGAGGCTTGATCCAGGGCATCGCTATCACGCGCCTGGGCGTACCGCCCTTTGTGGTGACCCTGGGCGGCATGTCCGCTTTCCGTGGGGCGACGCTCCTGTTCTCCAATGGCGGGCCGATCAGTGGCTTTTCCAAGGATTTCCGCTATTGGGGCCAGGGCAAGGTCTTTGGTGATATCCCCATCCTGGCACTCGTTTTCCTGGGCTTTGCGCTTGTTGCTCACATCATCTTACGTTACACGCGCTATGGGCGACATATCTACGCTGTGGGAGCGAATCCAGAAGCAGCGCGGTTGTCTGGCCTTAATGTCAAGCTGCTGATCACCAGTGTGTACGTCATCGTGGGGTTCTTCTGCGGGTTGTCGGGCTATCTACTGGCTTCCCGTTTGAATTCTGCGGAGGCCGTGGCCGGTGTCGGCTACGAACTCACGGTGATCGCGTCCGTAGTGATTGGCGGCACCAGCCTGTTCGGCGGCGAGGGCGGCATCCCCGGCACAGTGGTTGGGGCATTGCTCATTGGTGTGTTGACCAATGGCCTGGTGTTGATGAACGTCTCTACCTACATTCAGCAGATTATCATCGGGGCCATCATCGTACTGGCTGTCGCCTTCGACCGCTTCATTAAATCCAAGCGGCGGGTATGAATCGCGAGAGGAGGTGTACTGGCTGCAAACATCTTTGTGTCTTGCGCATATTGTTTACCTGTCAAGAATTCTGATTTCAAGGAGGAAAGAACATGAAACCCCGGATTTGGCTATACACGCTGATCTTGCTGGCAATGGTTCTGTCTCCGCTGACTGTTACTGCCCAGGAAGACAAGCCGCTGGTGATAGCGAGTTCGATGCCGGACATGGCGTTCCCGTTCTTTGTGCACATGCAGGCGCAGATTCGGGCGGAGGTAGCGGCGCAGGGCAACATCGAGTTGCTGGAGTTGGACGGGCAGGACAAGGTTGAGAAGCAGACGGCGGATGTGGAGGCGGCCATAGCCAAGGGAATAGACGCGCTGATCATCAGCCCGAAGCAGGTGGACGCGATGGCGCCGGCGGTGCAGGAAGCGGTGGATGCGGGGGTGGTGGTGGTGACCATTGACCGTCGCATCGAGGGGGTAGAGGGCATCCTGGCGCATGTAGGTGCGGACAATGTGCGCGGAGGCGAGCTGCAGGCCGAGTGGGTGGTGGAGAACTACCCCGATGGTGCGCGGGTGTTCGTGCTGTTGGGGACGCCTGGGGCAGGGCCAGCCATTGACCGCGCGGCGGGGGTGCACAATGTGCTGGACCCGCTGAAGGACAAGTATCCGATTGTGTTTGAGCAGACGGCCAACTTCCGCCGCGACGACGGGCTGAAGGTGACGGAAGCGGGTCTGGCGGGGTTGGACGAGCCGCCGGATGTGATCATTGCGGCCAACGATGACATGGCGCTGGGGGCGCTGGAAGCGGTCAAGGCGCTGGGGTTGGAAGACCGGATTGCGGTGATCGGCTTCGATGCGCTGCCGGAGGCGATTGCGTCGGTGCGCGATGGTGGGCTGGCGGGCACGATCGAGCAGCATCCTGGCGGGCAGAGCCGCACTGCGGTGCAGATTGTGGTCAACTACCTGCGCAAGGGCCAGAAGCCCGAAAGCGATGTCGTCCTGCTTGAGCCGGTCATGATCACCAAGGACAACCTCAGCGAAGCGGAGCGCATCGGCGAGGTGGAGCCGGTCGAAGAGGCCAAGCCGCTGGTGATAGCGAGTTCGATGCCGGACATGGCGTTCCCGTTCTTTGTGCACATGCAGGCGCAGATTCGGGCGGAGGTAGCGGCGCAGGGCAACATCGAGTTGCTGGAGTTGGACGGGCAGGACAAGGTTGAGAAGCAGACGGCGGATGTGGAGGCGGCCATAGCCAAGGGAATAGACGCGCTGATCATCAGCCCGAAGCAGGTGGACGCGATGGCGCCGGCGGTGCAGGAAGCGGTGGATGCGGGGGTGGTGGTGGTGACCATTGACCGTCGCATCGAGGGGGTAGAGGGCATCCTGGCGCATGTAGGTGCGGACAATGTGCGCGGAGGCGAGCTGCAGGCCGAGTGGGTGGTGGAGAACTACCCCGATGGTGCGCGGGTGTTCGTGCTGTTGGGGACGCCTGGGGCAGGGCCAGCCATTGACCGCGCGGCGGGGGTGCACAATGTGCTGGACCCGCTGAAGGACAAGTATCCGATTGTGTTTGAGCAGACGGCCAACTTCCGCCGCGACGACGGGCTGAAGGTGACGGAAGCGGGTCTGGCGGGGTTGGACGAGCCGCCGGATGTGATCATTGCGGCCAACGATGACATGGCGCTGGGGGCGCTGGAAGCGGTCAAGGCGCTGGGGTTGGAAGACCGGATTGCGGTGATCGGCTTCGATGCGCTGCCGGAGGCGATTGCGTCGGTGCGCGATGGTGGGCTGGCGGGCACGATCGAGCAGCATCCTGGCGGGCAGAGCCGCACTGCGGTGCAGATTGTGGTCAACTACCTGCGCAAGGGCCAGAAGCCCGAAAGCGATGTCGTCCTGCTTGAGCCGGTCATGATCACCAAGGACAACCTCAGCGAAGCGGAGCGCATCGGCGAGGTGCAATAAGGTTTGACAGGGATGATGGGGTACAGGCCATGCCTGGCTCCGTCATCCCTTTTTTTTGACACCGGACGGTCTATTGTTGTTGTCTGAGACCGGCATCGGGATCGAGGGCGGATGGTCAGGCCGCCGTTGTTTCATCCTGACCCTGTATACTAAGGGGTAATAGATGGACGGTAAGAACGTTCGCCAACTCACCACTCAAGCTCTGGAACAGGGCGCGGGGATCGTGCGCCTGTGGCCTACGTGGGTTCCGCGTGTCTTCTGCGTCCCCGGACGTCGCCTGCGTCTGCATCCCGACGATCTATACGCGCTGGGTGGGCATCGCGGCGGCATTGACGAGCGCTGGTTTTCGTCCACCACGCCCGCCGACAATGGCCCCGGCACGCCCGAAGACGAGGGGCTGAGCTATATCTACGTGGACGATAAGCAAAAGGTGACCCTGCGCGACGCCCTGGACGAGATGAAGGTGGAGTTCCTGGGGCAAGATGTGGTGGACAAGTACGGCGGTTGGGTGATGTACAGCAAGTTCTTCGACAACATGTACCCGCTGCCTCATCACCTGCATCAGACTGATGAGAAAGCCGCCGACGTAGGGCGTGTGGGCAAGCCCGAAGCCTATTTCTTCCCCGCGCAGTACAACTTCGCGCTGAACACCTATCCCTACACTTTCTTCGGCTTGGAGCCGGGCACGACTGTGGAGCAGGTGGTGGATTGCCTGAAACGCTGGAGCGAAGGAGACAACGGCATCCTTGGTCTGTCGAAGGCCTATCGGCTCCAGGTTGACACCGGCTGGTATGTTCCCCCTGGAATCCTGCATGCGCCGGGGACGCTGTGCACCTACGAACCGCAACGGGCCAGCGACGTGTTCTCGATGTGGCAATCGCTGGTGGCGGACTATCAGGTCATTGACCGTTCGTTGCTGGTCAAGGATGTGCCGCCCGATAAGCACTACGACTACGACTATCTCATCTCCCTATTGGACTGGGAAAGCAACACCGATCCACAGTTCAAGGAACATCATTTCCTCACACCTCTACCGGCGGGCGATCCCCAGGCCATGAAGAGCGAAGGGTATCTGGACGAATGGATCGTCTATGGTAGTGAGTGGTTCAGCGCCAAGCGGCTGACTGTCCTGCCAGGGCGCACTGTCACCATCAAAGACCCGGTAGCCTATGGCCTGATCTGTGTACAGGGCTACGGGCGTTTTGGGCCACACCCGATTTCCAGCCCCACGATGATCCGCTTCGGGCAGATGACCGAGGACGAGTTCTTCGTCACTGTCAAGGCGGCGCAGCAGGGTGTGACCATCACCAACCTGAGCACGACCGAGCCGCTGGTGATCCTCAAGCACTTCAACCCCGGTCATCCGGAAATGCCCGGCAAGTGATCGGGCAGGTATCAGCGCGCATGTAATCAACCGCCTGGCTGCCAGAGACTCCCGGAGTCCGCGAGACTTCGGGAGTCTCTCCGGTAGGTCGCTGCAACCCATGCCTGGTCCCTTGTCCGGCAGCCTGCAGCGGGTTTTCACGCTCCGTGGTACAAAGATAACAGCGAATCAGAATCAGATAGCTCTGAAAGGCCAGAGGATGAGTCTTGAAGTTGCCATTCCGGGGTGGAAAGTTTTGCACCTTGAACACGTGCTGTTCGATCTGAACGGCACGCTGGCCTGTGAAGGCCGAATCGCCCCCACTACACGCGAACGCCTGGTGGCCCTGGGCAGGCAGGTGACGCTGCATGTGATGTCAGCCGATACTTATGGCACGCTCGAACGCGAAGTAGCGGGATTGCCGTTGCAGCTTCACCGGGTGGAGGCCGGCCTGGGGGCAGCGCAGAAGCTGGCCGTACTGCGTCAATTGGGCGCGGCAGTGACGGCAGCCGTGGGCAATGGTCACAACGATGTGGAAATGTTGCGCGAGGCGGCGCTGGGGATTGTCGTCCTGGGGCCAGAAGGGGCGGCTGTTCAGGCGCTGCTGGCAGCGCATGTGGTCTTCAACGCTCCCGACGATGCGCTCGACGCGCTGCTCAAGCCGCGCCGGTTGGTTGCCACTTTGCGCGGCTGAGATGGTACCAGAGACAGTTGCGCGCAGTCTGGATTGCATTAGGATCAAGAAAAGCGTGACCTGCGGGTTACGCTGTAGTGTATGCACAAGACTGGCTGGAAGGTACCGATGCTCCCACGAATCGTTGTAGTTGATCCCACTCCCACTCTGGCTCGGATCGCGCGCGGCGTGCTGGCTTTGCTGGGCAAAGCATACGTGCTGATCGAGGTTCCCTCGGCAGAAGCCGCGCTGAACGAGGTCGCTGAAGGCCGTGTAGCACTGGTGCTGGCCGTTTATCAGTTGCCCGATCTCGATGGTGTGCAGTTTTGCCGGCGCGTTCACGAAACTGCGCCGACCGTTCCCGTCATCGTGCTGGCCGACGCTGACGATCCGCTACCATCGCCTGAGGTCATTGCTGGAGCGCCATGCCGTCTGTATGTGCGCCCAGTGGCAGAGGCATTTCTGCGCGGACTGCGGGCGACGCTCGAAGGAGAGACCGCAGCAGTGCTGGACGCGGCGGCACCAGTGACCGACGACACGCTGGGGCCAGTTCCTTCCGCCGATGTGGATGCGATGCGCGGCCCTGTGGCCGCGATGATGCGTGACGTGGGCGCATTGGGAGCGCTGGTGGCCGATCGCACAGGGCGTATCCTTTTCGAACTGGGAGCGACTGGCGCGCTGGACCGTGCTGCGCTGGTGGCAATGGCCGGGGCAGCGCTGACGCGGACTGCTCCTATGGGATCGCTAGTGGGTGGCAACGCCTGGACGATGCACTATTACGACGGAGATCGCTTCGATGTGTTCGTCCTGGCGCTGGGGTTGCATTACTTCCTGGCGCTGGTCTTCGACGGCGCGAATCGCAGCGCCTTTGGACCGGTGACCATGTATGGTCGGCGCGTCGCGGATCAACTCATCCGCACGCTGGGAGAGGCGGCCTACCGCATTACGCTCCCGTCACAGCCTGACGGCGTGGGGGGCGGAGGGGCGACGTCCCACACGGGACAGCCCGATAACCCTACGCGCTCCAAAGTGCGTCGTGGGGAGCGAGCTACACCTGCCAAGGCCGCGCCGGTCGTTGAAACTGCAGCCGACTCCGGCCCCCGTCGCTCGCAAAGGGGAGATAAGTCCGCTCAGGCTCCGCTACCCATTGACCTGGAAGCGCTGTTTGGTCAGGCAGTGGACGAAGAACTGGCCGAGCGCCTGTTCGATCCCGATGAGTTGAAGCAGCTCGCCGCTTCGCTGGGGGGCGACGACCCCGAACAAGTTGGCTACGATGATGTCCGGGACCTGGACATCTTCAACGAATAGTGGCTCAGCGTGCCCAAACGATGCGCAGCACGACGGTCGAGAATGTGGCGAATGGCACTTGCACGCCGGGGAGAGCTTCACTAAAGTAAGGGATGTTGGCGTGCAAATAGAGCGCAATTGTGCTGGTCACGACGCACTCTATGGCTCACAACTCCCCGCCGCAAGTTGACTCTAGCACGCAGACATGGAAAGCATGATCTTGATTAGCCGCTTACGGAGAATGCCTTATGACCCCACCTCATGTTCCCAGCGATCTTGAGATCGCCCAGGCTGTCAAACCTCGTCCGATTCTTGAGATCGCCGAAAAGCTAGGTCTTGAGCAAGACGACTTAGACCTGTACGGAGCCTATAAGGCAAAGGTTCACCTGGCGGTGCTGGAGAAGTTCAAAGACCGGCCCCAGGGGAAATACATTGACGTGACAGCCATCACCCCCACTCCCCTGGGCGAGGGCAAGACCACAACCAGCATCGGCCTGACACAGGCTTTGGGGCGACTTGGGCACAACGCCGTCATCTGTATTCGCCAGCCGAGCATGGGGCCGACCTTTGGCATCAAAGGCGGGGCGGCAGGCGGTGGTTACAGCCAGGTCATCCCCATGGAGGACTTCAACCTGCACCTGACTGGCGATATTCATGCTATCAGTGTGGCGCACAACCTGGTAGCTGCGGCCATTGACAGCCGTATGTATCACGAAAGTCGCCAGAGCGATGAAGCTCTCCAGAAGCGCGGCATTACGCGCCTGGATATCGATCCGGCCACCATCACCTGGAATCGCGTGGTGGACGTATGCGACCGGTCGCTGCGGCAGATCAAAATAGGTTTTAATGACGACAAACTGGCCGACGGGTCGCCCAGCCCCATCTTTCCTCGGTCAACAGGTTTTGACATTGCCGTCGCCAGCGAGCTGATGGCTATTTTGGCGCTGACCACTGGCCTGAAAGACCTGCGGCAGCGGGTAGGGCGGGTGGTCATCGGTAGTTCCCGCGCGGGCAAGCCCATCACCCTGGAAGACCTGGGCGTGGCCGGAGCCGTGACGGTGTTGTTGCGCGATGCCCTGATGCCCAACCTGCTTCAGACTCTGGAAGGGCAACCGGCCTTCGTGCATGCCGGGCCGTTCGCCAACATCGCGCACGGCAACAGCAGCATCCTGGCCGATCAGATTGCATTGCGCCTGGCCGACTATGTAGTCACGGAGAGCGGCTTCGGCGCGGATATCGGCATGGAGAAGTTCTTCAACATTAAGTGCCGCTACTCCGGTCTGATTCCCAACGCCGTGGTCGTGGTGGCGACGATTCGCGCCCTGAAGATGCACGGTGGCGGGCCTAAGGTGACGCCAGGGATGCCCCTCGACGAAGCCTACACGTCCGAGAATCTGGAGTTGCTGGAAAAAGGCGGAGCCAATCTGGCCCACCATATTCAGATTGCTCGCAAGTTTGGCGTGCCGGTGGTGGTCGCCGTCAATCGCTTCGCGTCCGACACGCCGGCGGAGGTGGCGCTGGTGAAGCGCATCGCAGAGGAGGCGGGCGCAGAAGCGGCGGTGATGTCCGATCACTGGGCGCGCGGGGGCGAGGGGGCACTGGAACTGGCCGAAGCGGTCGTGGCCGCCTGCAACAAGCCCAGCAATTTCCGTTTCCTGTACGATCTCAACCTGTCCATCAAGCAAAAGATCGAGATCATTGCCAGGGAAATCTACGGCGCAGATGGGGTCACCTATGAGCCACTGGCCGAAAAGCAACTCGCTTTCTATGAGGAGGCTGGTTTCGGTAACCTGCCGATCTGCATGGCCAAGACGCACCTGAGCCTGAGCCACGATCCTAACCTGAAAGGTGTACCCAAGGGCTTTGTGATCCCGGTGCGCGAGGTACGCGCGAGCGTCGGCGCGGGCTTCGTCTATCCGTTGGTAGGGACGATGAGCACTATGCCCGGTCTGCCGACCTATCCGGCCTTCATGAGCATTGACATTGACGAGAACGGCAAGATTGTCGGGCTGTTCTGAGGCACAGGCTGGCCTGGGTCATTGACGCTGTGGTATGATACGTACACCGGGAACATCCCCGGTGTACGCTTTCTGGTCGGAGCGATGGCTGAAGAAGACAGTTGCCATGGCTGCTTCTGAGATCGAGCAACGCATCCAGCGAGCGCTCAAGGCGCTGCGGGCCGGAGACAAAGAACAGGCTCGCTCTATTCTGCTCAGTGTGGTAGACGAGCAGGAAGACAACGAGCGCGCCTGGCTATACCTGAGCGCGGCGGTGGAAACGCTCGAAGAACAGCAAATCTGCCTGGAGAATGTGCTGGCGATCAACCCGGCCAACGAAAAGGCCCGTCAGGGGCTGGAGCGCGTCAATAAGGCACTGGCCGCCCGGCGATCCGGGCCGACGGCATCCGCGGCTCCAGCGCCTTCTCCATCGCCATTTGTGACAACGGACTTTTCGTCGCCTGCGCCTCCGTCCGCGAAAAGTCCGTTCGTCGAGGATGTGACAGCCGAACAGAGCGCATCGGGCGCGTGGTTCGCCGCTGGGCCGTTTGTCGAGCAGCCATCTCTGCCGACGGAACCCGATCCCTACGTGCCTGCGACCAGCGTAGACTGGGCGCGCGACGATCGCCCCGCAGTCTATGGCAGCGGGCGGCATGTTGAACTGCCCTCCGATCAGGACTATGAAGAGTGGGTGCGCAGCCTCAACCTGGGCGGCGCTGGCGCACGCGCCGCTGAATCGCAAGAGTCAGCTTCTCCCTGGGCTTCTGGTGGGGGTTGGGCATCCGGCACAGCGAGTTCACCTTTCACTCTGGACGAAGACAGCCGGCGCAACCGCGATGCGGAGAGGGGCCGTCAGCAAGGGGCTGCTGGTGATACCTCGTTCGAAGAGTCGCTGCGCAGCACTATTTCCTTTGATGAGGAGATCGAAACAGCGGCCCAGGACAATGAACCAAGCTGGCCTCCGTTCTGGCGCGAGACCCCTGATGAGGTCATCGAACCATCTGCCGCAGAATTGTCGAGAGGCGAGCGCATCTCGGAGGTGGGGGGCACCCGTTCAAGGACAGGCGAGCCAGAGGTTTCTGACCCGGCGAGCTACTACGCTCTCATCCCCGATGACATCGAGGTCGTGACGGGTGTGTCTGGCTGGCGTGCAGCAATCTATTTGCTGGGAATTGCGCTTCTGCTGGTGTTGAACGCGCTGTCCTTCGGGTACCTGTTGCGCTAGGAAGGGTGCGGGTCATCCAGACTATCGGAGCGGCGTTGGCTGAGCCACGCCGCTTTTGTTGCCGGGGCCAGACCGTGAAATGATCATGGCTGTAGCATGTTGCTGGAGCGAGGATCGCGATGCCTGAGTTCTTCGAGGTCAAACCGCCCGACGAAGCCTGGGCCTGGTGGTGGCAGCATGTCACTCACCGGACGCAGAGCGAACGGGTGAGCGCCTATGAGGCTTTGGGGCGGGTCACGGCGGAGGCGGTGCACAGTCCGGAGGCGCTGCCTGCTTTCCGGCGGGCGGCGGTAGACGGGTACGCTGTACGTGCCGCCGATACGTTTGGCGCGTCGGACACGTTGCCTGCTTATCTGGACGTGATAGGTGAAGTGCCTATGGGTCAGGAGGCCCGGCAGGCCCTGGCAACAGGGCAGGCCTTGCTCATTCACACTGGCGGGATGGTGCCTGCCGCTGCAGATGCTGTGGTCATGGTGGAGCACACGCAGCGTTTCGACGAGCGCTCAATCGAGGTCTTGCGCCCTGTGGCCCCTGGCGAGAACGTGATTCAGGTGGGCGAAGACGTGGAGCAGGGGGCACAGGTACTTCACGCAGGCCATACGATTCGCCCTCAGGACATCGGCGCGTTGTTGGCGCTGGGAATGGTACAGGACGTGCCAGTACGCCGCCGACCTCTGGTGAGCATCTTCTCGACTGGCGACGAGGTGGTCGCTCCAGCCACTGCGCCGTTGCGTCCCGGTCAGGTGCGCGACATCAACGGCGGGACGATTCAGGCGCTCTGTCTGGGGGCGGGGGCGCAAACCCGTCTGCATGGCATCATCCGCGACGATGCGGAAGCGCTCTACGCGGCCCTATCAGCCGCCCTGCCCACCGCCGATATGCTGGTGGTGACGGCGGGCAGCAGCGTCAGCACCCGCGACATGACGGCGGACACCTTCAATCGCCTGGGATCGCCGGGCGTGTTGGTACACGGGGTGGCGGCCCGGCCTGGCAAGCCGACTATCCTGGCTGTTGTAGAGGGCAAGCCAGTGATCGGGTTGCCCGGCAACCCGGTCTCGGCCATGGTGATGTTCATGCTGTTCGGCGTGCCGGCGATCGCTGGCCTGATGGGAGCCGCTGTGCCGCGCTCCCGACGTGTTGCGGTGCGGGTGACGGCCAACGTGCCTTCGGCTGCCGGGCGTGAGGACTATGTGCCGGTGCGCCTGGTCGAACGCGGCGGGGAAGTGTGGGCACAGCCGATCTTCGGCAAGAGCAATCTGATCTTCACCCTGGTCGCTGCCGATGGGCTGCTGAGGGTGCCGATGAACGCAACCGGTTTGCGTGAAGGTGCCTGGGCGGAAGTGATCTTGTTCTGAAGGCAGGAAGCTGTGGACAGCGAACGCACGATTTACCTGGAAGATATTCCCATGGGCGAGGCGCTGGCTCGCCTGCGCGCCGCTCTGGAAGCGGTTGGCAAATGGGCGCCACTGCCTGCTGAGTTGGTGTCGCTCGACGAGGCGCTGGGGCGTGTGACCGCCGAGCCAGTATGGGCGCGCATCAGTGCGCCTCACTATCATGCGGCGGCTATGGATGGCTATGCCGTGCGCGCTGCCGACACGCGCGGAGCGACGGAGACGCGCCCCGTGCGTCTGCATGTGCCGGAGCAGGCGCAGCCAGTGAACACCGGCGCACCGCTCCCTGAGGGGACTAATGCGGTCATCATGGTGGAGGATACGCAGGCGGTCGGCGATGATGCGATCGAGATTCGCGCGCCCGTGGTGCCCTGGCAACATGTGCGCATGATGGGCGAAGACATAGTGGCGACCGAGCTGGTCTTGCCCGCCAACCATGTATTGCGCCCGTACGATTTGGGAGCGATCGCCGGCTGCGGCCATGTGCAGGTATCGGTGCGACGACTGGCGCGGGTGGCTATTTTGCCTACCGGCTCAGAACTGGTGCCGCCGACGACCTCGCCGCGCCCCGGCGAGGTGATCGAATACAACAGCGTAGTGCTCGGCGCGCAGGTGCGGCAGGCGTGGGGAACGTTCACGCGCTGGCCGATGCTCCCCGACGATCTGGAGGCGCTCAAGGCGGCGATCGTGGAGGCGACGGCGGATCACGATCTGGTGCTGGTGCTGGCAGGATCGTCGGCGGGGACGCGCGACTTCACCGCGCGCGCCGTACGCGAGACAGGTGCCTTGCTGGTGCATGGCGTGGCAGTGCGCCCCGGTCACCCGGTGATCATGGGCATGGTCAACGATACCCCCGTGATCGGCGTGCCAGGTTACCCGGTCTCGGCGGCGCTCACTGGCGAACTGTTCATCCGGCCATTGCTCTATCGCTGGGCCGGTCAACCAGCGCCACGTCAGGAACGCATCAGGGGCACGCTAACGCGCAAGCTCACGTCGCCGACGGGAGACGATGACTTCGTGCGCGTCGCGGTGGGGCAGGTGGGCGAGCGCACCCTGGTGACACCACTATCGCGCGGGGCTGGTGTGATCACCTCGCTGGTGCGGGCCGATGGGCTGCTACACGTGCCGCGCTTCAGCGAAGGGCTGGATGCTGGCAGCGACGTAGAAGTGCTGCTCTACCGTTCGCGCGAAGAGATCGAGCAAACGGTGGTCGCTGTGGGCAGTCATGACCCCATGCTCGATCTGTTGGGGCAATTCCTGGCCGTGCGCTTTCCCGGCTACCGGCTGGTATCGGCCAATGTGGGCAGTTTGGGGGGATTGGTAGCGCAGCGGCGCGGGGAAGCGCATCTTTCGGGCACGCACCTGCTCGATCCGGAGACGGGCGAGTACAACGTCTCCTACATCAGGCGCACGCTTGGCAATCTACCGGTACAGGTGGTGACGTTCGTGCACCGCGAGCAGGGATTGATCGTTGCGCCGGGCAACCCGCTGGGTATCCGCTCGTTCGACGATTTACCGCGTGTGCGCTATGTGAATCGGCAACGCGGAGCGGGGACGCGGGTGTTGCTGGACTATGAGTTGCAGAGGCGCGGCATCTCACCAGAGCAGATCGAAGGCTACGACCGCGAGGAATTCACCCATCTGGCGGTAGCGGCGGCGGTTGCTTCCGGCAGCGCAGACTGCGGCCTGGGTATCCGCAATGCGGCGATGGCGTTAGAATTAGATTTCGTGCCGGTGGGCTACGAACGCTACGACCTGGTTATCCCGCGCGCATTCCTGGACTTGCCGATGATTCAACACGTGCTGAGCCTGCTGCACGATGATGAATTCCGGGCGGCAGTGGCAGCACAGCCCGGGTATGAGATAACAGAGATGGGGCGCACAGTGTCGCTCTAGCAGGTCATCTCAAGGGGTTGCTGGTAGCCCGGTGCGCATGGCGGCCAGCCAACTTTCCGGAATGCGCGTGACCTGTCCTGCGCGGTTGATGCAGATGTGCTTGGAGTAACCGGTCACGCACACCTGACCTGTGGCAGCGTCTACGATCTCATAGCCGAAGGTGAGACCCCGGCTGCGCAGTTCTTCGATCCAGCAGCGCGCGGTGATCTCCTGAGCGTAGCGCGTGGGGATCAGGTAGCGCGCATGTACTTCGGCGACGGTCAGCCAGTAGCCGCTGCGCTCGAATTCGGCGTAATCTGCGCCGCGCACGCGCGAATAGTGGCTGCGCGCTTCCTCGAAATAGACGATATAGTTGGAGTGATGGGTAATGCCCATGGCGTCCGTCTCAGCATAGCGGACGCGAAATGTGGTCTCGGAAACAAAGCGATCGTGCGGGGCCACCGGTTGCTCCTTCTGTGGTGGGATAGATTCCAGTCCCGCATTCTAGCGGGCGAAGGGAGCATACGCAATGGCCGGGCGGGTGCGCTGACGGAGCGGGAGAAGTGGCGGAATCTTACGAAATGGTCGAATTGACGGCGGAAAGCGCCGGTGAGCGGCTGGATAAGTACCTGGCTGCCTGCGTTGACTATCTATCGCGCGCGCAGATTCAGGCGTTGATTCGTCAGGGACTGGTGACCGTCAATGGCGGGCCGGCTAAAGCCTCGCTGCGCCTGGAAGGGGGTGAGATCATCCGGCTGCTGGTGCCCCCGCTGGAAGTACCCGCCGAACCGGAGCCGGAGACGATTCCTCTGCAGGTGCTTTATGAAGATGAGCATGTGGCGGTAGTAGACAAACCGGCGGGGATGGTGGTGCACCCTGCCTTCGGGCATCAATCGGGCACACTGGTCAATGCGGTGCTGGCGCGCTGGCCACAGATCGCCGACTTCGCCGAACCGGGCCGCGCAGGCATCGTGCACCGGCTCGACAAAGACACGTCGGGCGTCATCCTGATCGCCAAGACCCCGCTGGCGCTCAACAGTCTGCGGGCGCAGTTCAAGGCCCGGCAGGTGCAGAAGCGCTATCTGGCACTGGTGGAGGGCATTCCTGGCACGTCGGAAGGGGTGATCAATGCGCCGATTAGCCGCGATCCCAAACGCCGCAAGCAGATGGCTGTGCTGCGTGAAGGACGCGAGGCCATCACCGAATTCCGGCTGTTGGAAGTATTCGCTGCTCACAGCCTGTTGGCAGTTTGGCCGAAAACGGGCCGGACACATCAGATTCGCGTGCACCTGGCTTTCATCGGTCATCCTGTTGTGGGCGATACCGTGTATGGCAGGCGCAGGCAGACGTTAAGGCTGTCGCGTCACTTTCTGCACGCCGCTTCTGTGACTTTCACTTTGCCTGGAACAGACACTCAGATCACTGTCGAGGCACCGCTCCCCGCCACACTACAACAGGTTCTCGACTCGCTCCGGCGCTGAGTGGCTCAGCTAGCCTGGGACTTTTCATAAGAATTCACTGAGAGTCTCTGCGTCGGGCTTGGCAGGGTCGTAGCAGACGTTCTACGATTCTCAAGGAGCGATCTCTGGGAGCTGTACAGCTTAACGCGCGGGAGGAGCGATGACAGAAGAGACGAGCATTCTCGAAGCGCCCGATTTCACTCTAGACGATGTCCACGGTCGCCCCGTGAAGCTGAGCGACTTTCGTGGACAAAAGCATGTGGTGCTGGTCTTCAATCGCGGCTTTATGTGACCATACTGCCGCGCGCATATGGCGCAGTTGCGCCAACACTATGACGAGATCAAAGCCCGTCAGGCCGAGGTGCTGATTGTCGGACCGGAGAAACCGGAGGTTTTCCGGCGTCATTGGGAGCAACAACAGTTGCCATTCGTCGGCCTGCCCGATCCCGATCATCGCGTTGCCAGATTGTATGGGCAACAGGTACGCCTGCTCAAGCTGGGACGGATGCCCGCCATGGTCGTGATAGACAAAGAGGGGCGAGTGCATTACCGCCATCATGGCCAATCTATGAAGGACATCCCGCCGGTCGAAGATGTGCTGGCAGTGCTCGATGGTCTGAAGCAGGCCAACGAGTGAGATCGGGCTACACTGAAGCAGGGCTGGCGTAGCTGGGCGAGGTGCGCTTGCACCTCGCACGGGTGCGAGCAAAGGTTGACAGCGGCTTTGCTGTGCCCGATGACCCTCATCCCGCAGCGTGGGAAAAGGGGAGCGCTCGCGCGAGAGACAATAAGTCCCCTCGCCCCGCGACGCAGTCGCGAGGGAGAGGGGTTTCGGGAGTGAGGGGCAGCAGACTGCTGCAAATTGCCTGTCACATTTTGCACAGACCCGCTCGCGCGGGGGATTTGACAAGAAGGCGCGTTTAAGGCACCATTAACGCGCTTTGAGATGGATTGACACCCCGATCCGCCGCGAGTCCGGCGTGATTTCCCCGAACGAGGAGACCCCATGCGCGAGATTACCATCGCAACGGTGCAGATGAAACCGGCTTTGGGCGAGCCAGAAGACAACCTGGTCAAGATGTCAGACTTCGTCTCTAAGATCGCTTCGCAGCAGAAGGTAGACCTGATTGTCTTCCCAGAGCTGGTCACCAGCGGGTTCGAACTGGGCGTGCGTTTCACCGAGCTAGCCCAGCGTATTCCTGGCCCTTCTGTGAACCTGATGGCGCAGCGTGCTGCGGAGTTCGGCGTCTACATCGCTTTTGGCATGGTCAGCAAGGAGAGGGTAGAAAGCATACTCTTCAACTCCGCTGTGCTGGTTGGCCCAGATGGGGAGCTGGTCGGCAGCTACAACAAGGTTCATCTGCGCGGCGAGGAACGCATGGCTTTCCGGGAAGGATTCCGCCTGCCGGTCTTCGAGACTGAGATCGGCAACATCGGTCTCATGCTGGGCTGGGACCTGGCGTACCCGGAAGTTGCCCGCTCTCTCACCCTGGACGGCGCAGAGTTGATCTGCGCGATGGCCAACTGGGAAAAGACGCAGATCGAAGAATGGCGCACCTATGTGCGGGCGCGTGCCTATGAAAATGCGGTGTTTGTGGCCGCGGCCAACCGCGTAGGCGATGACGTGACGCTCAGCTTTGGGGGCGAGAGCCTGATTGTGGGGCCGCGCGGCAAGATTCACGCTTCGCTGGCCGACGAGAAAGAGCCGGAGAGCGGCGAGCCGCGTGAGGGTTATTGCGTGGCCCGTGTTGATCTAGACGAAGTGCGCAAGAGCCGCGAAGAGTTCCAGACTCTGCAGACGCGCCAGCCAACCGTCTACCGGGCGTTGGTGCGGCGCTATTGAGGGTGAGCAGTATGCTGGACACGAGGCGGCGGAGGGGCTGACCAATGGGCGAACAGCAGCCGGGCGAGCAGCCGATTGAATATGTTGGCGCGCCAAGTGAATTCGCGGAGGCAGCGGAAGCGCCAGAGTGGGTGCAGACGGCGACGAAGGTGCTGTTCTTTCTGCCCGCGGCCCTGGTGACGGCAACGACCATTCCGATTATCGTGATCACTCTGGCGCTGCTCTGCGCGGCGTGTCTGTGCGTCTTTGCGGGCATGCTGGTGTAATTCTGATCTGGTGTGAGCATGAGACTTCGCCCGGCGTGCAGAGGGGACGTCGGGCGGATTCTTGGTATGCGAAGTAAGCAAAGAGATGCATTATGGATCGCATTGATCTGCGCAGCGACACCGTGACCTGGCCGACGCCGGAAATGCGCCAGGCTATGACCGAGGCGGCTGTGGGCGATGATGTGTTCGGCGAAGACCCAACGGTCAATGCGCTGCAGGAGGAGGCGGCGCGGCGGCTGGGCAAAGAAGCGGGGTTGTTCGTCGCCAGCGGCACTATGGGTAACCTGGTGGCGATCCTGGCTCATTGCGGGCGCGGCGACGAGGTGATCCTGGGCGACAGGGCGCACACCTTCGTCTACGAAGCGGGCGGGATCGCGGCGTTGGGGGGAATTCACCCGCACCCTGTGCCGGTGCAACGCGACGGCACGCTGCCCTTGGAAGTGATCCGGGCGGCCATCCGGCCCGACAACGTGCATATGCCAGTGACACGACTGATAGCCCTGGAAAACACGCAGGGCACAGTGGGCGGTGTGCCGCTGACCAAAGAGTATACGGACGCGGTGGGCGAAATAGCCCGCGCCCATGGTTTGGCATTGCACATTGATGGAGCGCGCATTTTCAACGCAGCAACGGCGCTCAACTGCGACGCGGCAGAGCTGGTGGCGGCTGCCGATAGCGTTACGTTCTGTCTATCCAAAGGGCTGTGCGCGCCGGTGGGGTCGGTGCTGGTCGGTTCACACGGATTCATCGCCCGCGCGCGTCGTGTTCGCAAGATAGTCGGCGGGGGGATGCGTCAGGCGGGGATTCTGGCTGCGGCTGGCCTGATCGCCCTGGAGAAGATGACGGGCCGACTGGCCGAAGACCATGCCAACGCGCGTCGCCTGGCCGAAGGGTTGGCTGCGCTGCCGCAGTTTGAGGTAGACCTGGCGCAGGTGCAGACCAATATGGTCTTCTTCTCGCTCAGGCCGGAGGTGCCGATCACGGCGTTTGAGCTGGCCGAGCGACTCAAACGGCACAATGTGTGGATCATGTGCATGGATGAACGCCGTTTCCGGGCAGTGACGCATTACTGGATTCGCCCGGAGCATATCGAGCAGACACTTGCTGCTATTCAGCAGGAAATGCCATGAGCGAAGATCCGCGCTGGCCCGCCGGTCCAGGCAACGCCGAGCCGGAAAGCCCGCGTCGCCCGATGCAACCGCGCCTGCGTCGGCGTGTGCCGTGGGGGACTCCGCAGGCAATTCCCAGAGTTTCCGGTGATTGGGACACAGAATACGAGGACGGCGCGCCGCGCAGCCGTCGGCAAGACCTCGATCCGATCCTGGGCTATATTCTGGCGATGGCTCTGAGTGTGGGCCTGACACCGCTGCCCGCCAATACGCGCTACGTAGTACTGTGGGCAGTGATGGCGGTTATGGGTGGGATGGCCTTCTTGCTGGGCACAGGCATTCGGCTGAAAGTGACCGATCCGGGTGACTTGCTGTGGGGGCTGGGGCTGGGGCTGTTCACCGGCGGCGCGTTGATGCTGGCGGGCACGGATGCCCTGGCGACAGCAGCCGAGCGCCTGTTTGCTGAGGGCAATCCAGAGAATCCGTTGTTGGATACCTGGATTTTCCAGGCAGCCGCTTTCACTATGCCCGTGGCCGAGGCGTTGTTCTTCCGGGGAGCCATGCAGCGCGCCTATTCATTGCCGGTGGTGGCTGTGCTGGCCACTTTGTGGTCAGTGTTGATGTTCTTCCCCAACCTGCATCTGAGCGACACACCCGCCGTGGGACTGGTATTCGGTTCGGCCATCGCCTTGCTCAATTTCCTCTACGGCTACGTGCATTGGCGGCACGGCCTGGCGGCCAGCTTCTTTTGCCAGGTCGCGGCGGGCACGCTGTTGCTGCTCGTGCCGCGGCTGCTCACCTGAGGGGTGCTGCTCACAGACCGCGTCGCTCCCAAATGCGCAATCGCTCCAGCCGGCAGGTGGCCGGTACACTCCGCGCGTAACAGAAGAAAGCCAGTGAACCGGTGCTGAAGGTACGATCAGTGAAGTTTGCCACCGTCTCGCCGTTGATGCTCAGGGTGATCTCTCCTGTGACGGTCGTCTCGACGGCCAGCGTGTTGGTGGCTGCGCCCGTGCGGATGGCCGGATGCGGTGTCCAGTCCCGAATTTCACGCCGGTTGGCGTTGCGCAGGATCACCGCAACCCGATAGCGCCCATCGTTGGAGATGCCGAAGTAGATGAAGTTGAAGTCATCCTGGTAATGAAACCACAGGCCATAGCGGGCCTCCTGGACGCCTTCTTCGACCAGCCTGACCTCAGCCTCGACGCGGTAGTCGGCAAAGCGGGCGTTTTCGACTGAACCCCACGAGAGGGCGTAGTCCCGTTGAGCGATCTCGGTCAACTGGATTTCGTAGGCTCCTTCAACGACCTGATTGCGGAAGGTGCGATCCTGGCCTTCGTACCAGGTCAGTTGACTCTGGCCGCCGCTGAAATCCTCGTCGGCGATGAGCGCATATTCGCGGGCGCCTGGGGTGGGAGACGGGGTTGGGAGACTGGCGACCTCTGTCGCCGAAAGAAGCGCGACATCAAAGACAACGTTCAATCTGCCGTCAGCGGAGCGTTCCGATGCCATGCCAGCGTCCCAGTCGTCTGCCGCGCGCAAGGTCACCAACGCCTGCCCGATGATCTCTGTGCTGGCGAACCACTCGAACAGCGCTCCGGCGGAGCCGCTGACAATGGCAGCCAGGGGATCGTCGATCCGTTCGGTGCTCAACCACTCGCGGAAGCCAATGCCCAGGCTGGCTGCCAGCGCCTGCAGACCATAGGCTTCGGTGGCCTCGTAGCGTAAGGGTATCACTGCCAGCACCCACAGGATTAGTTCGGAGGACTCCGGTTGGAGCGTGATTTCCAGCGGCCAGGCGCTCAAGTCGAATTGCTCGGCTATTTCTCCAGGACGGTTAGCCGGATAGACCAGATAGGAATACGTTCCGGAGGGATCGGCCAGCACTGCGAAAAGCTGCACGGGCTGGTCGCCGGTCTCGGTCAGCAGGGTTATAACCGGGACGGTGACGCGCAGCCGCGGCCCTTCCGACAGCACATCGTTAACCTGAAAGACCTCTGTGTTGGGGGTCGCGGGTATCAAGGCAGGGGTCGGGGGGGATGTGGGGTTGTCGGTGGCGCATCCAGTGAGCAAGGCCAGCAAGCCAATGGCTGCCAGGCAGAGGTTTACCGTGCGCGAGGTGATGGATAGGTCGCTCATGGGCGTCGTCGGCTCAGCTATGTTTGCGGGCAAAGTACCCGTGAATCCAGCGCAATGCTTCCAGAGCGCTCTCCGGCTGACGCCGACCTGTTTCCAGTTGGCGACCGAGCGGGCTGTTGGTCAGGGCACGCTCGGCGGCGGCCTCGGCCATCAGCCGGATCACCTGGGCCAGGTGATGGCAGTCCGCCGGTAAGACCGGTTCGAGTTGCCGTTGATGGTAGAGCGAGAGGGTCTGCCAGTGACTGGTCAACTCGGCGCGCAACGTCTCCGGCTCGATTCGCAGCAAGTCTCTGGCTTCGAAAGCGCTCAACAGGTTTTCGAGCAGATGACAGGTGCTGGTAGTTTCCGATAACAGGATGGCTGCAGAGCGCGATCCAAACAGGTGAGCCATGCTTTCGCGTTGCAGATCGAGCGGGCTTAGCTGTTGCTGGCCAAGGTAGCCGCCCAGGAACAGCAACAATTCCAGGCCCGTGTGCGGCACGGCGTCGTTGCTGATCAGCAGCACGTCGGAGGGACGGCGACGCGCATTGGCGGTGGCAGCGTACAGGGCTGTTACCAACCGCCCAATCGCCAGGAAATTCTCGGCCATGCGCGCCCGGTCGTATTCGGACAGGTTGCCGGTCAGTGTGTCCAGTTCGCGGCGCAGACGGTGCAGCGGCGGGCGCTCTTTTTCGGCGTGATACACGGCGGCGATATCGGTGAGCAGGCGAGCCGCGATGTGAATCTGTTCGGCGAAACCCAGCAGATCGCTGCCACCCATGGCCAGGCGTAGCAGCCAGGTAGCCCGCAGCATCTCGCCCACCTGCTTGCCTAGCGCGCTTTCCAGAAACTTCACAATAGCAGGCAGATCTGAAAGAGGGACGCCGCGCGCGTAGCGGCGCAGCAATTCTCTGGCGGCGTCGGTTGCTTCGCTATCCCAGGTGATGGCGGGCCACATGCGCGCGATGTTCTTCGCCCCTTCGAGGCCGGCGTTGAGCAGATGATCCACCAGCGCGGCACCGACGCGCAGCGCGTCAAGCGTCTGCCGATGCCGGGCATAGTAGGCGAGCAGTTGCAGGACATTGGCTGTGCCCACAGTGTCGATCAGGTGATGATCGTTGAAGATCATGGTGGTGAGGCGGCGGGCGGCATAATCCTGATCGTCCGCCCACTGACGGCTGGTGAGGGCGCTCACATAGATCATGCAGCGCGGTTCCGGAGCCAGACGGCTGCCTTCCAGATGGGTGAGAGCCTGCGTCAACGCATCTGGTGAGAGCGCCAGGTGCAGGAATAGTTCTCCGGCCAGCGCAGTGAACTCTGTCAGGTGCTGCGGGCCAAAAAACTGCTCCTGATAGAATTCCAATAGTTCGACGGCGTCATAGTAAGCGCCAGTCTGCAACAACAGTTGGACGAGCACCCGCGGTCCGGGGGGAGCCAACGTCCGCAAGCGTGTGAACTCGCAGAGTTCGTGCACGACCTGATGGATCATGTTCACATAGCGATCGGCCTGCGGCGACTGAGCCATGACCATCAGCGCCAGCAGCGAAGGTGTATCTACCAGTTGAGTGCGCTGCAGATAGACGGCGCATTCAACCAGGCGAGCCAGTACCGGCATGCGGAAGCCGTCCCCGAAAGGACGCGCGCCCTCATCCAGCACACGCGGGCGGATGGGTGGGCACTGGCCAGGTTGCAGATAGGAGATAGCCGTCTGCGTGGCGGGCGGAAGCTGCCGCACGAAGTCCTGTTCGAGCAATAGTCGGTGGAAGTCTCCCGCGGGCAGGCCATAGACCGCCAGCAGAAAGAGGCTGTGTGCCAGGCGTGGAGACTGACAGGCGGCACTCAGCGACTCGCGGACGACGTCTGGAATGATGGACGCAAGTCCCAGCACTGCCGGTGCTGCGGGTATCTGTTCGAAAAATGCGACGGCTTCGTCTATGGCACCAGCCGAAAGCCAGGTGCGGACCCGGACCCGCGCGGCTTCCTGTAACACAGCGCGCCACTGCCCGCGCGCGGTCTCCGGCACGCGCAACATCCACCGTTCCAGCAACCTGAAGACCATGTCTGCCTGGCCTGCGGCGATGGCGTCGCTCAGATAGCGAGCCAATTGCTCGGCCAGCGCAGGCCGCGTGGCGCAAATGGCCGGGATGACATCGGTGCTGTCGGTCTCCTGCAACGCCAGCGCGAAGGCCAGCAGATGGCGGCTATAGAGCCAGCGCAGTTCGTCGGTGAGGGTGGGGTCGTTGCGCAGAATTTCGGCGACCAGAGCGCGGTCGGCGGGCTGACTTTCCTGCACGACCTGATCCAGGGCCGCGCGGCGGGCAGTCCAGGCGAGCGTCTGCGCCAGGCTGTCGGATCGGCGAGCGTGCCAGGCGACCGCGGTAGCCAGACGATCAATTTCTTCGACCGCCAGTCCAGGGTCCAGCCGCAGTTGGGACACAATGTAGTGGCTGTAAGGGTGCGCGACCGCTGGCGTGAGCAGTGCGGTGTTCTTCCAGTCGAAGACGACGTGTTGCGGAGGCGTTGTCCGCTGGCTCAGGAACTTGATGTCACCGCGTGTGACCATGGGATCGCTGGCGTGCAGGGCAAAGGTGATTTCGGTGCGCGCTGGCGTTGGCAGCAGGCTCAGCAAGCCCCACAGGAAATTGAGGCGTTGTTCGGCAGAGGCTGGGCTGTTGACAATGGCCACGGGCCAGCGTTCGATCAGGGCGGCCAGCAATCCCTCGACGGTGGTGAAAGAGTCCCCGCACGCGCTGAGCAGGGCGTTGATGGCGGCGATGCGCGCGTCTTCGTCGGGTGGAGGGGGGCAGTGCAAAGCAAAGGGTTGCAGGTCGGTGCGCACCGCGTTGAAAGATGGCATTTCCATGAGCGCCAGCGACCGGAATGCCAGCACATTACCGCCGAGCGCGTCGAGCGCCTGCCGGGGGGCGAGGACGAACAACAATTGTGGCAGGCCCGCGTCGTTGCGCTGAGCTTTCACCAGAGCAAAGCTATCGCCTGAACCACGAAAGAGACCCAGTGAAGCCGGCATTTCGGCAGTGGCTTCAGAGCGCAGAGGAGGGAGCAGAGCAGCCAGACGCAGCCACTCGGCAGCCAGTTCGGCTGTGACGCCAGGCGTGCGGGCGACAATGCCCGGATTGGCCGAGGGGCGGTTGCCTGGCAACAACAGATTGCCGAAATAGAAGCGTTCCAGGTAGAAAATCCGTGGCTCGTCCAAAGTCTTCTACCCGCCGAGGTGATGCCCGCGCGGAATTCTTCGCCTATTGTACAGGATGCGGCGCGCTTGGGCGAAGTGATAATTGGGTATGCCTGTAGCGCTTATGATAGAATAGCCGCCTGGCCAATGGGGTAGGAGGGCTGCTGTGGACGACGATCGAATCGTCGAAATGCCGCGGGAAGACAGCGCAGTGTTGTGGACGGGCGAGTTGCCTTTCACACAACATCCCGCAGTCGTCTATCTGGCGAGCCTGTCCGAGGGATCGCGGCGGACAATCTTTCAGGCGCTGGATACTATGGCGCGCTTGCTATCGGGTGGGCGACTGGGAGCATTCATGCTCAACTGGGCAGCGCTGCGCTACGAACACACCGCGGCCATTCGCGCGTTGCTGGCGGAACGGTACAAGCCGGCGACAGCCAACAAGATGCTGTCGGCTCTGCGCCAGGTGCTCTACCACGCCTGGCAGTTGGGACAACTCAGCGCCGAAGATTATCAGCGTGCGCGTTCGGTGCGCAGTGTGGTGGGCGATGTATTGCCAGCCGGGCGCGATCTGGGTGCGGGCGAACTGGCGGCGCTGATGGCAGCCTGCGAAGCCGATCCCTCTCCGGCGGGCGCGCGCGATGCGGCGATTATCGCGCTGATGTACGCAACGGGCGTGCGTCGCTCGTCCGTGGTGCGCCTGAACCTGTCCGATTACGACCCGGCGACGGGCACGCTGCGTGTGCGACAGGCCAAGCGTAACAAAGAGTACCTGGCCTATGTGGCGCAGGATGGTGCACAACGGGCCATGGCCGACTGGCTGGCCGTGCGCGGATCAGAGGCGGGGCCGCTGTTCTGGCCGATCACCAAGGGGGGCGACCTGATTCCGCGCCGGATGAGCACACAGGCCATCTACAACCTGCTGATCAAGCGCGCGCAGCAGGCGGGCGTGCAGCACGTTTCGCCGCACGACCTGCGTCGCACGCTGGCAGGCGATCTGCTGGATGCCGGAGCCGACATTGTCACTGTACAGCGCATTCTGGGGCACGCCAGCGTAGACACCGCCGCCCGTTACGACCGTCGGCCCGAAGAAGTCAAGCGCAAAGCGGCGACGCTGATCCACGTGCCGTATCGGGGACGTCGCCCCGAGCGTTGACGGGGCGTCAGCGCTGCGCCAGCAGGAATTCGCGCAGAGCGGCCAGGGCGCGAGCGCGCATCGAGATGGTCATCTTGGCCTCGCGGGGCATCTCGCCATAGGTGATGTCGTAGCCGTCGGGCTGGAAGATGCTGTCCCAGCCAAAGCCGTATGTGCCGCGCGGCTCGCGGGTGATAGTGCCGGTGGCCTGACCCGTGAATGTGTGCAATTCCTGCCCGTCGTACAGGCACAGCACCACGGTTGCTACTGCGCGCCGGTCGTCCCAGGCATCGAGTTGACGGCACAACCCCTCTTCGCCAACTGCCCCCAGCACCCATTTGATCAGCGCGCCGGGGAAGCCTTTCCAGGCTACAACCGCCAGCCCTGTATCCTCGACCAATACAGCCTGCGTATCCAGCATGTCATAGGCAGCGCGGGCTTTGTGTGCAGCCACCTGAACCGGATCGAGCGACTGGATTTCGGGCACGTCGAGCGCCAGCCGTTCGACCTCGACACCGCAAGAGGTCAGGCCGTCGCGGATTTCGCGGAATTTTTCTTCATTGGACGACACAAAAGTTATGTGTGTGATGGGCATGAGAACTCCTGTATAGGGCGAGATACGCTCCGCGCGCCCATTGTAGCAGCCGCGCAACGAATGCCAACCCCTGCGGTGCCAAATGATACTTTTTCGCCGGATGTTCAGTACCGCAGGCCTGACACCGTCTTCGAGTTCGGGTATCATGAAGAAAAACAATGGTTGCGAGCGTTTGATCTCAGGAGAGACAAAACTCATGAAGGCGTTGACCACTGAGGAACTCAAGCAGGCGCATAGAGTCCTGGCCGAGTTTACCTATGAACTTCAGCCGGTTCAGTACGGCTATGCCAACCGGACGCTGTACGTTGACCTGAGCACCAACACGATCCGCAGCAAGCCAGTCACGCAACAGATGAAAGATGTCTTCACCGGCGGCAAGGGGTTCTGCTTGTGGCTGTTGTGGAATGGTACTTCGCCCTCTACACGCTGGGACGATCCGGAAAACGAGATCGTGATCGCGGGGGGGCCAATTGGCGGCATCACGGCCTATCCAGGGTCGGGGAAGTCCACCGTAGTGACCATTTCCCCGCTGACTGACTCCGTTATTGACAGCAACGCAGGCGGTTACTTCGGCCCCTATCTCAAGTTCTCCGGTTGGGATGCGCTGGAGATTCAGGGAATTGCCGAGCGCGACGTGATCATCGTCATTGATGGCGACGAGGGGCGGGTCACTATCGAGGAAGCGCCGCTCGAAGAAATCAACACGCACCTGATCGGGCGTCAACTGACCGAGATGTACGCCAGGGACGAGCGCGATAAGCGCAGTGTGTCGGTCGTTTCGGCGGGGCAGGGGGCGGAGTATTCGCGTTATGCCGGACTGAATTTTAGCTGGTACGACGTGCGTCGCCAGGAAGTGCGCGTCAAACAGGCCGGGCGCGGTGGATCGGGGCGCGTGTTCCGTCACAAGCGTATCAAGGCGATCGTGGTGCGTTACAGCCAGATGCGCGGCGATAGCAATCACCCGGCCAACATGGAGTTGATCCGCAAGGCGGGGGCGCGCATCAACAAAGAGATCGCCGAGCTGGACAGCAAACAGAACAACATGCGCAAGGTGGGGACTGGTTACCTGCCACCGATTATGAACGAATTCGATTTGTTGCCAGTGCACAATTTCCGCTATGGTTCGCATCCTCAGGCTCAGAACCTGGACACATCCGTCTGGGAGAAACTCTATACCCAGGGGATGCCCGACGGTTGCTGGTATGGGTGTACCCTGTCCTGCGCCCATGGCGTGGATCACTTTCATCTGCGCACCGGCCCATACAAGGGGCAGGTGGTGCTGGTAGATGGGCCGGAATACGAGACGATCGCTGGCACGGGGTCGAATATCGGTGTGTTCGATCCACTCGCGGTGATCGAGATCAACTTCTACTGCGATACCTACGGCATTGACACGATCTCGTTCGCTAATTCAGTCGCCTTCGCCATGGAATGCTTTGCCGAAGGGATCATTGACGAGGAGATCACTGGCGGTCTCAGACTCACCTGGGGCAACGCCGAAGCTGCGCTGGAACTGCTGCACCAACTGGCGCGGGGTGAAGGATTCGGCCACATCGTGGGACAAGGGGTGCGCTATATGAAGCGCCTGTTCGTCGAGCAGTACGGGGCCGATCCGCAGTTCGTCCAGGATATTGGCATGGAAGTGAAGGGGATGGAAATCTCCGAGTACATCACCAAGGAGTCACCGGCGCAGCAGGGCGGCTACGGTATGGCGCTCAAAGGCGGGCAGCACGACGAAGCCTGGCTGATCTTCATGGACATGGTCAAGAAGGAACTGCCCACTTTCGAGGCCAAGGCAGAGGCGTTGCACTACTTCCCCTTGTGGCGGACATGGTTCAGCCTGCATGGCCTGTGCAAGTTGCCCTGGAACGACATCACGCCAGCTAACAACAGTCAGACGGCAGAGCCGAACAAAGTGCCGGAGCACGTGGAAAATTACTGCTGGCTCTATGAAGGGTTATCTGGCAAGCCCACGCGCCCCGAAGACTTGATCGCCCAATCAGAGCGGGTGTACAACTTCCAGCGCCTGTTTGCTCTGCGCCTGGGTTTTGGTACGCGCGAACACGACTACCTGCCCTACCGGGCCATGGGACCGGTGACCGAAGACGAGTATCAGTCACGTGCTGAGCGCTACGACTGCCAACTGCGCGAAGAGGTGGGCGTAGACCCGGTGCAGATGACCGTCGCCGAAAAGATCGCGGCTCTGCGCGCCTACCGCGAAGAGCGCTACGAGCAGCTCATGGACGCCGTCTACAAGCGGCGGGGCTGGACGCCTGACGGCATTCCTACGCTCAGGAAGGTGCGCGAACTGGGCATTGATTTTCCGGAGGTTGTGGCGTTACTCAAAGAGCACGGCGTCGAGGAATAGCGGCGCAGGCATCTAGGAACACAGCCTGCTGGTTGTTCTGGATCGCCAATCAAAAGAGCCTCCCCTGAGTGGGAGGCTTTCCTGTGCCGAGGCCCAGACTTGAACTGGGGACTCCTTGATTTTCAGTCAAGTGCTCTACCAACTGAGCTACCTCGGCGTGTGTTCCAATCGGAACATCCCGTATTCTAGCGTGTTTTCGCCTGCTGTCAACGGTGCAGTGGCCTTTTTGGGGCCAGATTTCTGAGCACAGCGCTCTCAGCATTCTCTAACCGACACACCCCAGGGCTTTTGTTACGATCTGCATGGCTTTCTCGCGCAGTTCGTGGACAGAGCTATGGGTGGATCACAGCGCCTGGTGTTCGAGTATCGTTCCGTGATAGCGGCTCCGGCGGAGCGTGTGTGGGCATTTCATCAGTCCCCAGACGCCCTTCGTCACCTGACTATGCCGCCGATGCGCACACAGATTGTGCGCGATGATCGTCGCTCTCTTATCAGCGGAGAACTGGAGTTCCTGCTGCGGTTAGGGCCGCTATCGGTACGCTGGGTGGCCGCTCATGCGTCGGGGCCGGAGCCTATGTCTTTCGTGGATCGTCAGGTTGTCGGACCACTGGCTTTCTGGGAGCACGAACACGTCATGCGCCCTTGTGAAGGCGGTACCGAATTGCTTGACCGGATCACCTTCTCGTATCGCTCTGGTCTGCGATATGCGTGGACGCGCCTGATCTTCAGTCGTCCGGCCTTGCGCACACTGTTCGCATACCGACACTGGCGAACTCGTCGCGCGGTGAGGTGAAGCAAAATGGGACAGAAGACGGCAGAGCACCATGTCGTTGTGATTGGTGCGGGTATTGGCGGTCTGACCGCTGCTGCATTAATCGCTCAGGCTGGATACCGCGTGACGGTGCTGGAGGCGGGGGCGTATCCTGGCGGTTCGGCGGGGACGTTTTACCACAAAGGATTCCGCTTCGATGCTGGAGCAACGCTGGCAGGGGGATTCCAGCCCGGTGGCCCTCATGCACTGGTAGGTGAACGGTTGCAGATACAGTGGCCAGTGCGTCCGGCTGAAGCAGCGTGGATGGTACACCTGCCAGAAAAGCGGGTACTTCTTAGCCGGGATCGTCAGAGTCTGCTTGACCTTTTCCCGCATAGCGCCAGGTTTTGGGGAGAACAGGCACACCTGGCCGACCGAGTCTGGATGCTGGCTGCTGAAGCGTTGCCCTGGCCTCCGGGCGACTGGCGTGAACTGATGCGCCTGAGTGGAATCGGGCTGCGACACCTGCCGGCGGCGCTCGACCTGTTGCCGCTAGCGTTTCATTCGGCGGCCCAATGGTTGGCGCGTCACCGCCTGGCCGATGACTGTGTCTTTCGGCGTATGATTGATGCGCAGTTGCTGATCTCGGCTCAGGCGGTGGCATCGGAGGCCAATGCCCTTTACAGCGCCATAGCGCTCGATTTGCCGCGGCAAGGGGTATACCATGTCGAAGGAGGCATGGGCGGCATTGCTCAAACACTGGCGGGCAAAGTGCGCGAATTGGGCGGTGAGGTGCATTATAAGCGCAAAGCGACACGAATTGTGGTACATGATGGTCGCGTAAGCGGTGTGCAGATGGAAGTGCGGCGTCGTTCGGAAGAATACCTGCCCGCCGATTTCGTGGTCGCCAATGTCACGCCGTGGTCGTTAGACCAGCTACTGGCGGAAGATAGCCCGCCCGCGCTACGCCGAGAAGTGGCTGGGCGGGCGATGGGGTGGGGCGCTTTCGTACTGTATGTCGGGCTTGATGCCCGCGCCGTCCCCGCCGATCTACCCGATCACCATCAAATCATCACCGATAGGGAAGGGCCGCTGGGCGAGGGCAGGAGCGTCTTTCTTTCGCTCTCGCCC
>CAKZOB010000072.1 GCA_937135955.1 uncultured Anaerolineales bacterium
ACTCTACAAACGCCAGTGCCCAACCTATCCGGCTCATGTCCGAGATTTCGCGTATCCTTGACTTTATCCACTCCCTCCCCACCGGGCTAAAGCCCGGTGTCCCCTGGCGCAATTTCTATGGCTCACCGGCGCATGGTCGAGGGCGCGCTGCGCGGCTTTTGCGCCGAGCCGTTCCCGTTTTCCTCCCCAGATTCTACGAAATAGCTCTCGCAGGCCGCATCAATGGCTTCGCGCGTCATGCGCGGTGGAACGCCCTCGTATTCGGCCATGGCGACGATGATCTTCAGGATATCGCGCGGGTGTACGGCCTGCATGGGCCGATTGCAGTCGCGATACCACTTCTGCAACAGATAGAGGAAACCGTCTTTGTCCAGCGGGACACCCAGTCGCTGGGCATAGATGGCGAAGATTTGCGAGAAGGCGCGTTCGTCCGGCCCGCTGACCCGCACTTTCATCTGAATGCGGCGCAGAAAGGCTTCGTCCACCAGCGAGCGCGGCTCAATGTTGGTGCTGAAGACGATAAGCTGGCGGAAGGGCACGGCCAGCGTCTGCCCCGTCTGCAGGCGCAGGTAATCCACGCCGCTTTCCAGCGGCACCACCCAGCGATTGAGCAACTCGGTCGGCGAGATCATCTGCCGCCCGAAGTCGTCAATGAGGAACATGCCGCCGTTGGCCTTCAGTTGCAGCGGCGCTTCGTAGAACTTGGCCACCGGGTCGAAACGCAAATCCAGGGCGTCCATGGTCAGCTCGCCGCCAACGATGACAGCAGGGCGGCGGAAATAGCCGAAACGCCGGTCAACCTGGCTGTCGGTGTCGGCCTTGAAGAAGCGCAGTTGTTCTTTGCTCAGCGGCACTTCGCGGAAGATCAGCGGGTCGTAGAGGCTGATGATGTGCCCGCCGATGGTGAGCGCGAAGGGCACCCAGATGGGGTCGGTGCCGCTGATCAGGCGGGCGATGGACTGCGCAATGTCGGTCTTGCCGTTGCCGGGCGGGCCATAGAGGAAAATCGAAGTGCCACCGTTGAGCGCCGGCCCGATGCGCCGATGAAAGCCGTCCGGCAGCACCAGGTGCGCCAGGGCCTGCTGCACGCGCTGCGGCGAAATCTGCAGACGGCGCTGGGTTTGCAGGGTGATGATCTGTGCGTACCTCTCCACCGGCACCGGAGCCGGGCCGATGTACTGCGTGCGCGAGAAGGCGTCGCGGGCGCGTTTGGTGCCCTCCTCAGATAGGCTGTAGCTATAGCCCAGGCGTCCCACGCCGCTGGCGCTGACCACCTCGACGATGTGATCCTCCTGCAGGCGCAGCAACAGGTGATCCAGCAGCTTGAGTTCGAGCCGCGTCACGTCCCCAAAACGGCGCAACGACACCTCGCCTTCGTTGAACATCATGCGCAGCATGATATCCACGATCACCCCTGGCGAGATGTCGAGTTCTGCAGGATGGAGCGGGGCGCGCAGCAGTTCGCGCAGGGCCGCGTCTACCCCCTGGATTTCTACCTCAGCGTATGCTTCTGTGTGATTGTTGTCTGCCCACTCGTCCTCAAGCGGGATGTTGATCGGTTCGCTCATCACCAGACCCCTTCTGCGCCCAACACAGACAGGCCGTGCCAGGGCCGTATGCTTGCGCCCTGGCCACGACCAGGGAAAGATGCCCCACCCGTCCGTCCGTGCACCGCTTGCATGATTATAGCTGCGATGTCCATAGTATGCTGAACCAGGACTCTATATGCCGATCCAGGACTCCAATTAGAAAGGATATATGCAAAACTTGTCAGGTTACTTTCGTACCTGGCGGGAGTCATCTCCCGCGGAGTCAGTTCGCGCTGTACGCCTCCCGCCCAAAAACACCATTGCCAGACGCGCCGCCCTGCGCTATAGTGAGCGCGTTGTCCACACACCCATTGAGATCGTCAGCACCGTTGAGCAGACCGACCATCTACGAACCGCTAGATCCCACCGTCGAAATTTTCACTCAGGTGCCGCGGCCCCGGCTGAGCACCCGCCGTTCGGTGCTGCGCGAAGTGATCGAGACGGCGCTGTTGGTCGCTGCCATCTACGCCTTCGTTAATCTGGCGACGGCGCGTTTCGTCGTGGACGGGCACAGCATGTTGCCCAACTTCGACACCGATCAGTTCATCATCGTCAGCCGTTTGTCGTATATCATCGGCGAGCCGCGGCGTGGAGATGTGGTGGTCTTCCATTACCCCCTGCAGTCCGACCGCGATTTCATCAAGCGCGTCATCGGGCTGCCGGGCGAGACGGTGACCATCCTGGAAGGGCGCGTCTACATCAACGGCAGGCTGCTCGACGAGCCGTATATCCAGAACTTCTGCCGGGGCAAGTCCTGCGATGGCGAATGGACTGTCGGCCCCGACCAAGTTTTTGTGCTGGGCGACAACCGTAGCGCCAGCAAGGATTCACAGGACTTCGGGCCGGTGGATCGCAAGTACATCGTGGGGCGCGCCTTCTTCCGCTACTGGCCGCCCGAAGACTGGGGCCTGATCCAACACTGGACGTACGACGACAACGGAGCACCCATGCCCACCTACACGCCCACCAGTCCACCCACGCCCACGCCAGAGGGGACGCTCACACCGACCCCCTGGGGGCCATTCTAGGACAATACCCTGCCACTTCAGGCAGCCAGAGGAGTACCCATGACCGAAGAAACCTGCCCGGCCTGTCAAGTTGGCCGGCTCAAAGCCACTACCGCCACTTACGTGGAAGTCTATCGGGGCACGCTGATCCAGGCCCCTAACACCGCAGCCTGGCGCTGTGACACCTGCGGCCAAGTCTATTTTGACGAAGCCGCCGTTCAGCGCCTCAACGCGCTGATCGGCACCGGCGGCCTGCCGCCCAATCGCCCGGCCCCTTCGGCCTGGGAGAGCAGCGTCACGAACGACGGGCCATCGCCGCTCACCCGCCCGCGCTCCGGATAGCCTGAGGGGAAAGCCTATGGCGATCAATCTATGGCACAGACTGCCTCCGGGGCCGGAAATCCCGCAGCGGGTCTACTGTGTGGTAGAGATTCCCAAGGGCAGCCGTAACAAGTACGAGTACAGCAAGGTCGCTGGTGTGATCAAGCTGGATCGCGTGCTCTACAGCCCCATGCACTATCCCAGCGACTACGGCCTGATCCCGCAGACCTACGCCGAAGATGGCGATCCGCTCGACATTCTGGTAATGGTCAACGAGCCGACGTTCGCTGGCTGTGTGATCGAAGCGCGCCCGATCGCCATCTTCCACATGATCGATCGCGGCGATCCGGACGACAAGATTCTGGCTGTGCCCGCCACCGATCCGCTCTTCGACGACTATCACGACATCGGCGACGTGCCGCGACATTTCCTCAACGAGGTGGCGCACTTTTTCCAGACCTACAAGCAGTTGCAGGGGATCGAGGTCACGCCAGTTGGCTGGGAGAATGCCGCCAAAGCCCGCGAGGTGATCCTGGCCGCCGTCGAGCGCTACAAGCACAGGTTCCCGCCGGAGATGGTCTGAGAGGCCGTCTCTTCCAGCACTCCACGCATGGCGCGAGCGTGCCGCGAAGCGCGATAGCGCCGAGCGGCAATGAAGTAAACAGGGTCTCAGCGATTTGCTCGGTGCGGAGGCACTGACCTCACCCCCGCTCGGCGCTGGCGCGTCTCGCGCCCCCTCTCCGCTAGGTAATGCATAGCTCCGTCCCCGCTGGACGCTCTCCGGCAAACGTGGTAAGGTAGCCGCAGACGACCGGTCACGGGAGGGACTGCCATGCTCGCCGAATTCATCCGCGATCATCTGGGAGACGAGGCCGCCGACCTGATCGCCCGGCTGGCGTTGATCGCCGTGATTCTGCTGCTGACCTGGCTGCTGCGCGAACTGTTCACGGCAGTCGTCCCGCGCGGAGTGCGCCGCGTCACCCGCCGCTGGAACCTGGGCTGGGACGAGCGGCTGATCGCCGCCCTGCAGCCGCCAGTGCGCTTCACCGTGACCGTGATCGGGCTATGGACGGCTTTGCTGGCCCTGGAACTCCCCGCCGACCTGTACACTCCCCTGGCACGCCTGATGAATTCTCTGCTGATCGCGGGCATTTTCTGGGGCATCTACCGCCTGATAGCTCCCGTGATGGAGATGCTGTTGGCGCTCAACCGCCGGCGGAGACGACGGGCGGTTACCCCGTCTCTGCTGGAAAGGCGGCTGGGGCCAGTGATACAGCAAATCGGCGGCGTGCTCGTGGCGCTGATTGGCCTGGGCGCGATCATGGACGCCTGGGGCTACAACGTCGCCGGGTTGGTAGCTGGGCTGGGCATCGGCGGGCTGGCCGTAGCGTTGGCGGCGCAAGATACGCTGGCCAATCTCTTCGGCTACTTCGTCATCCTGGCCGATGAGCCGTTTCAGATCGGCGATTTCGTCGTCTTCGACAACATAAAGGGCACGGTCGAGCGGCTGGGGCTGCGCAGCACGCGCATCCGCGCGCCGGATCAATCTCTGATCACCGTGCCCAACCGCACTGTGATGAACGCCAGCATCACCAACTGGTCGCGCCTGCGCAAGCGCCGTCTGGAAATGACGTTGAGCATCGAATACAGCAGTACCCCCGGACAGGTGCTCTCGGTGGTGCAGGCCATCCGCGACATGCTGCGGGCGCACGAACTGGTCGAGCAACAGTCGGTGGTAGTGCAGTTCGCGGGCTTCCGCGAAGGCGCGCTGGACATCCTGATCGTCTGTTTCGTCAATACGCCAGATTGGGCCGACTTCCAGGCGGCCAGGCAAGACATCAACCTGAAGATCATGGATATCCTGGCCGAGCGCGGCGTCTCGGCCTCCGCCCCTTCTCTTGTGGTGTACCTGCAGCCCGCCGAGTCCGGGGAGCGCGACGCGCGCGCTGTCGCCGTGCCCCCGCTCCGACCTGAACCGCTCAGCAGCACCGCCGAGGACTCGCCTAACCCCAGCGACGCGGCCAACTGACCCTCAGCCCTTCACTTCCCGCCTGTGGAGAGAGGCTTTGAGGTGAACCTGCCGATCAGAACTTCTCACATAGCCCCGCAGACAACGTAGCTCGCCTTGCGGATGGAGACTTGCCGTCACAGCGCGGAGGGGACATACGCCCGCTTCTCCGCGCGCTTGGGCCTGCCCTGTCCGCACAACCTGCCCCTGACTGAACCCCATTAACATTAAAAAAGATTAAACATATTGCCCGTTGCCTTTAACCCGATGTTTCTAGGCTCTTTATGGCACTCTCTTATCATGGCAACCGGTCGGGGAAAGCAAACTTGGTTCCCATTGCGAAGTGATCAAGGAGAGAACTATGCGCACTATCCGCACCTGGAGAAACTCGATCGGCTTGCTGCTGGTTCTGGCGCTGGCCCTGTTGGCCCTCGCCAACGCTCTGCCCCCGCGCAACGTGGGCGCTCAGGGCGACGAGGAACCGATCGAACTGCCGGAAGTTGACCCGTTGAGCGTGACGGGCGACATCGCCATTGCCGGAAGCTCGACCGTCGAGCCGGTCACAGTTGCCATGGCGGCGCGCTTCAACGAGGACGGCTTCACGGGCAATATTGCTGTCGCCGAGACTGGCACGTCGGCGGGCTTCGAGCGCTTCTGCAAGGAAGGCTCCACCGACATCAACAACGCCAGCCGCGCCATCAAGGAATCTGAGCTGGCCGACTGCGAGGCGATCGGTCGTGAAGTGCTGGAGTTCTTCATCGGCATTGACGCCCTGACCGTCGCAGTGAGCAAGGAATCGTTTGTTGAGCAGCTAAAGCGTAGCGACCTGGTCGCCATCTTCACTGGCCAGGTGACGCGCTGGAGCGAGGTCAACCCCGAATGGCCGGATGAGCCGATCCAGCTCTTCACGCCGGGCACCGACAGTGGCACGTTCGACTTCTTCGGCGAAGCAGTGCTGGGCACCAAAGGCCCCTATAAGGAACGCGAGGCGCGCTTCGCTGCCCTGCTGGCCCCCAACCCCACCACCAGCGAGAACGACAACACCCTGGTGCAGGGCATCCTGGGCAGCCCCTATGCCATCGGCTACTTCGGCTTCGCCTACTACTATGAGAACCGCGAGTCGCTGCGCGCGGTGGCCATTGCCAACGACATGACCAACGACAAAGAGGGCAACCTGGTGGTCATCCCCGAAGAAGAGTGGGAAGCCAAGGGCATCACCTACGTCGAGCCGAACGAAGAGACCGCCGAGAGCGGCGAGTATATGCTGAGCCGCCCGCTCTTCATCTACTCGGCCAAGAACATTCTGCAGGAGAAGCCTCAGGTGGCCGCCTTCATCAATTACTACCTCACCAATGCCAATGAGGTAGTCAGCGAAGTGGGCTACTTCCCGGTCAGTGTCGAGGCGCTCAATCAATCCAAGCGCGTCTGGTTGGAAGCGATGGGGCTGGAAGCTGAGTAAAGCCCCTCTGGGAAAACAGAAAACGGTATGGGAGCCGAGGCACTCCCATACCGTCTTTCCCCCCACCAGGGGAGTGATAGGCTGTCTGCACAGATCAAGGAGCGTGTGACCATGGACGAGGCAAGTGTGCTGCCAGAACAGGCACGTATTTTTCCCTACGCGTCGCAACAAGTTGTTCCCCGCCTGCGATTGCAAAAACACCGTCGCCCCACGGAAATGGCCATCCAGGGGTTTCTGTTTTTATGTGGCTTTCTGACCATCTTCACCACCATCGCCATTGTGCTTGTGCTGGGCCGCGAGTCGTTGCTGCTGTTCACCACTAACTACATAGACGCCAGCGGCACCATCCACAAGATCGGAATGCTGGATTTCGTCAACACCACCGAATGGCAGCCGCATCGCTATAAGGTGGGCATTGCCCCTCTGGCCACGGCCACGCTGATGAGTTCGTTCATCGCCATGCTGGTCGCGCTGCCGCTGGGGCTTGGTTCGGCAGTCTACCTGAGCGAATACGCCAGCCCGCGCGTGCGCAGCACGGTCAAGCCAATCCTGGAAGTGCTGGCGGGCGTGCCCACGGTTGTTTACGGTTTCTTCGCCCTGCAGTTCATGACTCCGCTGCTACAAAGTATCCTGGGCCGCGACACAGTCGAAGTCTTCAACATTGCCTCGGCGGGGCTGGTGATGGGGGTGATGATCCTGCCCCTGGTGGCCTCCATGAGCGAAGACGCGCTCAGCGCTGTGCCGCGTTCGCTGCGCGAAGCAGCGTATGGCCTGGGGTCAACGCGCCTGGAGACGACGATGCGCGTGGTATTGCCAGCAGCGGTGTCCGGCATTGTGGCCGCTTTCATCATCGCCATTTCGCGTGCGGTGGGCGAGACCATGATCATGGCCATTGCGGCAGGCGCGCGCCCCAACTTCACCTTCAATCCGTTCGAGTCCGCCTGGACGATGACCGGCTACATCGCCAGCATCAGCGGGGGCGACCTGGCCTACGATACGCTCGATTACAACAGCATCTTCGTGGTGGGGCTGCTGCTCTTCCTGATGACGCTGTTCCTCAACCTGCTCAGCCGTTCGGTCATCGCGCGTTTCCGCGAAGTGTACGAGTAAAGGGGGCGCACGATGGACCGACTGGCCTTAATCGGCATCTTCTTCTTCAGCGGGTTGTTGGCCATCGCCGGTAGCATGACTCTGGCTACCCTGGCGGCGCGCAAAGGCTATCATCCGCGCTGGGGGGTGCTGGGGGGAGCGCTGAGTGGCGTGCTGGGCGGAATGCTGCCCGCCCTGGCCGTCCTGTATCTGGCCGGGAATGGCGGGTTGGCTGTGCTGACGGCGTTGGTAGCGGGCGCGGGCATCACTGTCCTGGTGGGACGGCTGATCCCCGACCGCGACCCAGGGCGCGACACCCTGCCCAGCGGCGCGGCCTTCCGGCGCAACATCCTGGCCCGCCATGCTCATGGACGGATTGCGCAGGCGCTCTTTGCGCTGTCAATTGCCCTGGCGCTACTCGCCCTGGTGACTCTGTTGTGGACGATCATCAACAAGACGATCGGTCTCACTGCTGTGCAGTACGCCGTCGAGCCGGGCGCGCTGACCCTGGTCAGCTTCGATCCGCAGGCTGAAGAGCCAGCCGGTATCGCCGCAGAGACGATTCCGGCGCTGCTGCAGGACAACGTGCACCCCGTCCGCCTGCGCGAGTTGGTCTTGCAGCATATCGCCGGGGCCAAACCCAAGTCCTGGCCCGCCCTGTGGCCGCAACCTGTGCGCGAGGTCTTGCCCGCGGGCAGCTACCCGCAGTCTCTGGCCGACACCCTGGTGGGCGAATTGTCGCCAGAGCAGGCGGTCGCCTTGCTGATGGGTGCGCTGGATACCCCTGCCCTACAAGCCCTGACCTACGCCGAGGCGGGACGCCCGTTGAGCGCCGTATCAGAGGCCGAGATCGCCGCGCGGCTGAGCGCAGCCCTGGACGCGGAAGAGGCTCAGTGGTTGCTGGTGCGCCGGATGCTGCACCGTGACCTGGACGACCTGCCTGCCGCGCCCGTCGCGGAGGTGCTGGCCGACTTCCGCTATCCGGACGCGCTGGCAGCCCTGCCCTTCGACCAGCTTGAGGTGGCAGACGCCGTTGACCTGCTGGTGAGCAACCTGGACCGCGCCGACCTGGAAGATGTCGTGCTGGATGTGCTGGACACGCGCGACCTGGACGACCTGCCCTCCGCTCAGTTGAGCGCGATCACGGCGGCCAATGTGCGCAAAGCCTTGCTGCGGGTGACCATCCTGCGCGATGTAGCTGGTGCAGCGGAGAATACCTGGCCCGACCTCAGCGGGCAGCCGCTGAACACGGTACTCGCCGGTCACAAATACCCGCCCGCACTGGCCGAGCTTTCCTTCAGCAGTGTGGACGAGGTATTGGCAACGAATATCCTGTTGCAGAACCAGGGGCACGATGGCCTGGTGAACCTGTTGATGCGCGAAGTGGTACAGGCGCAGGTGGTCAAGGGCTGGACGCTGTGGGAGTCGCTGACACAGCGCAGCACCATCGAGACGATCCAGCAGCGCGAGTTCCCGCGTGCGGAGCTGCAATGGCGCTCGTGGCTGAACAAGGAGTTCATCACCAGCCCACTCGATCCGCGCCGGGCAGATAGCACCGGTGTGCGTCCGGCGCTGTATGGCTCGCTGATGATCATCTTGATCACCATCGCGGTGGCTTTTCCGGTGGGCGTTGGCGCAGCAATCTACCTGGAGGAATACGCCGGGCATAGCCGCCTGAATCAGATCATCCAGACCAACATCAACAATCTGGCCGGAGTGCCGTCCATCATCTATGGGATGTTGGGGCTGGCGGTCTTCGTGCGCGCGCTGGAGACGCTCACCAGCGGGCAGGCGTTCGGGGCCAACACCGCCAATGGGCGCACAGTGCTATCGGCGGGGTTCACGCTGGCCCTGCTGATTCTGCCGCTGATCATCATCAACGCGCAGGAAGCAATCCGCGCCGTGCCCAATTCGCTGCGCCAGGCCAGTTACGGCCTGGGCGCGACGCAATGGCAGACGATCTGGCATCATGTGTTGCCCTACGCCATACCGGGCATTCTCACCGGCACCATCCTGGCCATCTCGCGCGCCATGGGCGAGACCGCGCCGTTGATTCTGGTCGGCGGGGCAACTTACCTGACCAGAGACCCGGAAGGGCCGTTCTCCATCTTCACCGCTCTACCGCTGCTGATCTATCGCTGGACGACCCTGCCTCAGGAGGAATTCCGCAACGCTGCCGCAGCCGCGATTGTGTTGTTATTGGTGTTGCTGCTGAGCCTCAATTCGCTCGCCATCATCTTGCGCAATCGCATGAGCAGGAGATTGTCATGACCCAGGCAAATAACAATGGCCGCTATGCCATTGAAATGCACAACCTCAACGTTTACTACGGTCAGTTCCTGGCCGTGCGCAACGTCAGCATGAAGATCGAAGCCCGGCAGATCACCGCGCTGATCGGGCCTTCGGGCTGTGGCAAGAGCACGCTGCTGCGCGCGATCAACCGCATGAACGAGCTGGTACCGGGCGCGCGTGTCGAAGGGCAGGTGCTCTTCCATGGGCAGAATCTGTACGATCCGTCCGTTGATCCGGTAGAAGTCCGGCGACGGATCGGGATGGTCTTCCAGAAACCCAACCCCTTCCCCAAGTCCATTTTTGACAATGTGGCCTATGGCCCGCGCGTGTTGGGTGTGCGCGACAAGCGAAAACTGGCCGAGATCGTCGAGCGCAGCCTGATTCAGGCCGCCCTGTGGGACGAAGTGAAGGACGATCTGAAGAAGTCGGGTCTGGCGCTTTCCGGCGGTCAGCAGCAACGTCTGTGCATCGCCCGCGCCCTGGCCGTCGAGCCAGAGATCATCCTGATGGACGAACCGTGCTCGGCGCTCGACCCCATTGCCACCCTGCGCATCGAAGAACTGATGCGCGAGCTGAAAGCGAACTATACTATCGTCATCGTCACACACAACATGCAACAGGCCGCGCGTGTCTCCGACTATACGGCGTTCATGCTCTCCGACGAAAGCCGGGCGGGCGAGTTGATCGAGTATGGCGAGACAGAGCGCATCTTCACGCGCCCGCGCGACCCACGCACCGAAGACTACATCACTGGTCGCTTCGGCTAAAAGGGGAATGGGGACGCTGATGACAGACAAACCTCTGCAGGCGCGCGTCACGCTCGACCACGAACTGGCCCGCCTGCGCGATAATGTGCTCAAGTTGAGCCATCTGGCTCATCGGGCCATCGAGCAGGCGGTGCAGGCGCTCAAAGAGGCCAACGTAGACCTGGCCCGCCAGGTGATCGCCGACGACGAGCAGATCAACGCCCTGCGCTACGAGGTAGAAGAACACTGCTATACGCTGATCGTGCTGCATCAACCGGCGGCCCGCGACCTGCGGGCTATTGTCACAGCTATTCACATCGCTGTCGAATTGGAGCGCATGGGCGATCATGCCCGCGGGATCGCCAAGCTGGCCATTCAGCTATCCCAGGAGCCGCCGCTCAAACCCTTGATTGACATCCCGCGCATGGCCGTCGTGTGCCGCGAGATGTTGCATGCCAGCCTGGATGCCTATCTGTCGCGCGATGCTGAACTGGCCGAGCGCACCGCGCACCGCGATGATGAGGTAGATCAACTCGACGAGCAGGTCTACCGTGAACTGCTAACCTATATGCTGGCCGATCCGCGCAACATCACGCGGGCGACCTACCTGTTGTGGGTGTCGCACAACCTGGAGCGCATCGCCGACCGCATCACCAATATCTGCGAGCGCGTGGTCTTCATGATCACGGGAGAAATGTCCGAATCGACCGATCGCTGACACCTCTGGCTGACGAATGTTCCGTTGCGCGTCCCTGCGCACACACGCTCCTGCACCGCCCCACGCCTCATGGGGCGGTGCGCCTTTGGTGCCGGTGTATTCGCATTTGGGGGCAGATTTCACCACAGAGAGCGCAGAGGCCACAGAGAAAGCACACAGAATTCTCGATGTTTTCCCCCTCTGCGTCCTCTGCGTCTTTGCGGTCCTGACCTTGCCCCAAAACGCGGATGCTCCCCTTTTGTGTGCGGGGCATTTGACACGACTGGCGGGATGGGTATCATCAGCTTGTTCTGGTAGCAAACAACGTGTGCGTCTCGACGTGGAGGTAAGATTCGCCGCAGAGACGCGGAGAACGCAGAGAAAAGCGGTGAAAGTTTCCCTCTGTGCTCTCTGTGCCCTCTGCGGTTAGCCAAACGCCCGCTTGAGATGCATTCCAACCAACAGGAGAGCGAGCATATGTCAGACCTGACAGGGCGCATTGCCATTGTGACCGGCAGTGGGCAGGGCATCGGCCAGGCGATCGCGCTGGAACTGGCCCGCCGCGGCGCGAAGGTGGTCACCAACGATGTCACTGGTTGCTGTGCCGAGGACACGCTGGCCATGATCCGTGAACTGGGCGGTGATGGGCTGGCGATCACCGCCGATGTCAGCGACTCTGCCCAGGTGGAAAACATGGTCAAGACCGTGCTGGATACCTTTGGGCAGGTGGACATCCTGGTCAATAACGCCGGTACCACGCGCGATAACCTGATCGTGCGGATGCCAGAAGAAGAATGGGACTTCATCCAGAAGGTGAATCTCAAGAGCGCCTGGCTGTGCTCTAAGGCGGTTGTTCGCGCGATGATGCGCAAAAAATACGGGCGCATCGTCAACATTTCCAGCGCCAGCGGTTTGATGGGCCAGGCGGGACAGACCAACTACAGCGCCAGCAAGGCCGGTATGATCGGGCTGACCAAAGCGCTGGCCCGCGAAGTGGCCTCGCGGGGGATCACCGTCAACGCTGTCGCACCGGGCTTCATCAAGACAGCGCTCACCGACAAGATGCCGCAAGACATCCTGGAGCAACTGCTACCGCTGATCCCCGTCGGTCGTGTTGGCACAGTCGAGGACGTAGCCTATGCGGTAGCCTTTCTGGTCAGCGAGCAGGCCAGCTATATCACCGGTCAGGTGCTCTCCGTAGACGGCGGGCTGGTGATGAGCTAGCGCCCGCGCTTTCGCGTGGTCTTGGAAGCGCGATCGCGCGTTTCACAATCCGCGATGCGCGATCCACAATCAAGGGAACCATGCTCTATCTCGTCGCAACGCCGATTGGCAACCTGGGCGACATCACCCTGCGCGCGCTGGAAACGCTGCGCGCCGTTGACCTGATCGCCGCCGAAGATACGCGCAAGACCGGTCTGCTGCTCAAGCATTTCGACATTCACAAGCCGCAGGTCGCCTTCTTCGAGCACAACGAGGCGCGCGTCGGACCGCGCCTTCTGGAAGCGCTGCGCGCCGGGCAGTCGGTGGCGCTGGTGACCAACGCCGGCACGCCCGGCATCTCCGACCCCGGCTTCACCCTGGTGCGCGACGCCATCGCCGCAGGCATCCCCGTGACCATGATCCCCGGCCCGACGGCGCTGATCATGGCGGTCGTGCTCTCCGGCCTGCCCGCGCACTCGTTCACCTTCCGCGGTTTTCCACCGCGCAAGAGCGGCCCGCGTCGCCGTTTCCTGGCCGTGGATCAGGACTCGCCGCACACACTGATTTTCTACGAAAGCCCCTACCGGCTGGTGAAGTTCCTGGAAGACGCGCTGGCCGTCTATGGCGACCGCCCCGCCGCCGTCACCAATGACCTGACCAAGCTATTCGAAACGGTGCACAGGGGGCGGCTGTCGGAATTGCTGGCGTACTTCCGTCAGAATGAGCCGCGCGGCGAATATACGGTAGTGATCGCTGGGAAGGGCACGGATATTCAGGCGGAGATGGACGACGAAGTCGGCGATGACGCGGAGGACGCCTCATGAGCGCCGCTCGCCTGAGACTGCCGCACGGCGAATTGCCGCTGCCCGCCTTCCTGCCGGACGCCACGCGCGGCGTGGTGCGCGCCGTAGACAGCGCCGACCTGGAAGGCGCGGGCGTGACGGCGCTGGTCATGAACACCTATCACCTGATGCAGCGCCCCGGCTCCTCGACGATCAAGGCGCTGGGCGGGCTGCATCGTATGGCGGCCTGGCCCCGCCCGATCATGACCGACTCCGGCGGCTTCCAGATTTACTCGCTGATCCGCCAGAATCCGAAGTACGGTCGGCTGAGCGACAAGGGCGCGGTCTTCACGCCGGACGGCAGCGATCGTAAGATCACCCTGACGCCGGAAAAGAGCATCCAACTGCAGATGAGCTACGGCGCGGACATTTTGGTCTGCCTGGACGACTGCACGCACGCCGACGATCCGCTGGACGAACAACGCCGCTCGGTGCGCCGCACGGTGGCCTGGGCGCGCCGCGCCAAAGCCGAATACCTGCGCCTGATCGAACAGAAAAGGCTGACCGAGGGCGAGCGCCCGTTGCTCTTCGCCGTCATCCAGGGCGGCGGCAGCGCGGAGCTGCGCCGCGAATGCGCCGACGAACTGCTGGCCATCGGCTTCGACGGCTACGGCTACGGCGGCTGGCCGCTCGACGCGGACGGCAACCTGCTGACCGACATGCTCGCCCTGACGCGCGAACTGGTGCCACCGCAATTCCCCGTGCACGCGCTGGGCGTCGGACATCCGGCCAACGTGATCGCCTGCGCGCGCCTGGGCTACGCCCTTTTCGACAGCGCCATGCCCACCCGTGACGCCCGCAACGGGCGGCTGTACGTCTTCAGCGGAGAGCAGACGGGCACATTGGAGGCGGGCGGCGCGTGGTTTTCTTATGTGTATGTGGGCGATGACCGGCACATCAAAGCTGCCGATCCCATCTCCTCGCGCTGCGACTGCGCGACCTGCCGCCGCTACGCGCTGGGCTATCTGCATCACCTCTACAAGATCGGCGATGCGCTCTACCCCCGCCTGGCGACCATTCACAACCTGCGCTTCATGACCCGTCTGATGAGTCTGTTGGAGAGCGGCGACCATGCCTCAGCCTGACGACCCGCTCGACCGGCTGGTACTGGCCGTGCGCAGCAGCGCCAAATACGGGGGCGTCAGCGAAGACTTTGTGCGGCGCGTCGGCGCGGCGGAACTGGGCAAACGTCGCTCGCTGAAGGAAGCGATCAAGGCGACCAAGAACAAGTTGCATCAGGTGGGTGGGGCTTATCTCGACGCGGCGGGAGAGTATCCGCGCTGGCTGGCGACCCTGCGCGACGCCGCCGCCCAGGGCGAATCGGCACTGCGCGACGCCTGCCGCACGATCATGGCGCACCATGCCTCGACGCGCGAGCGCCTGCCCATCCTGGAGACCTTCTTCACAACAACGCTGGCGGGCATTGCGCCGGTGCGCTCGGTGCTGGACGTGGCTTGCGGCCTGAACCCGCTCGCCATCCCCTGGATGCCGCTGGCCCCCGGCGCAATGTACCTGGCCTGCGATATCTACCAGGATATGATGGACTTCGTGGGCGCATTCCTCGATCTGGTAGGCATGGCCGGACGTGCCTTCACCTGCGACGTGATCCACGAGCCGCCGACGGAGCGCGTGCACCTGGCGTTGATCCTCAAGACCATCCCCTGCCTGGAACAGGTAGATAAGGCCGCCGGATTGCGTCTGCTGGACGCTGTACGCGCCGACTACGCGCTGGTGTCGTTTCCGGCGCGCAGCCTGGGCGGGCGCGACAAAGGCATGATCGCCCATTACGAAGCGCGGCTGCGCGATCTGCTGGCCGAACGGCGCTGGCCGGTGCAGCGCTTCGAGTTCGAGACAGAGCTGGCCTTTCTGGTGGATAAACGCGGGTAGCAAAGCAGGGCATCCCATGAGCAAGCAGTCTCCAGATGTAGAGGCCATCGTCGCGGAACTGGCGCGCAACAAGAAATATCGCGCCATCGGCATTGCCGAGGAGACCATCCGCGACATTGTGCTCAGCGAGCTGGCCCGTCAGCCGAACGCCAAAGCGGCTGTGCAGTCCGCCCGCAAGAAGCTGCACGAGGTTGTCGCGCTCTACCTGGGCGATCCCGACTACGACGCGGCAGAAGCGCAACTTGCCACCGCCTGCGCGACGGGCGATCCGGTGACGATTCGCGCGGCCTGCGCGGCGGTCCTGGAGGCGCACGACTCCACCCGCGAGCGCCTGCCGCTGCTGGAGAGCTTCTACCCGCGCCTGTTCGCCGTGACCGGCACCCCGCAGACCGTGCTCGACCTGGCCTGTGGGCTGAATCCGCTGGCGCTGCCCTGGATGGGGCTGCCCGCTGGCGCGCGCTACTACGCCTACGACATCCATCAGCGGCGCGTAGACTTCCTCAACCGCGCCCTGGCGCTACTGGGCGCGAGCGGCGCGGCCATTTTTCGCGATATTCTGGTCGCCCCGCCGCAGGAATCCGGCGACGTAGCCCTGCTGCTGAAGGAGATTCACCGCATGGAGAAGCGGCGGCGCGGGATCGTCCTGCCGTTGCTGGATGCGCTGGATGTGCGCTGGATCGTGCTCTCTTCGCCGACGCGCAGCCGCACCGGTCGGCACGCCGTCAAGGATGTTTACCGCGAGCAGGTCTACAGCATCCTGGCCGGTCGCCCCTGGCCGGTGACCGAGATCGAGTTCACCAACGAGTTGGTGTACTGCATCGCCAAAACGCTATGACCGACGCCTTCTCCGCCCGCCTGGATCGCTACCGGCGGTTGCTCCCTCCCGACGACCTGGTCCGCCTGGAAGCCGCGCTGAAGCAACCGACCCCGCCCGCACTGCGGGTCAACACCCTCAAGGTCACTGTGGAACAGGCGGCGCGAACCTGGCTCGCCTGGTACGGCTGGGAGGTGCAGCCCGTGCCCTTCTGCCCGGCGGGCTGGCAGATTCTGCGCCAGGAACAACCCATCGGGCAGACGCTGGAACACGAGATGGGCTACTACTACGTGCAGGATGCCGCCTCGATGCTGCCCGCCGAACTGTTCACCGCGCACGACGTCCCCTTGATCCTCGACCTGGCCGCGGCCCCTGGCGGCAAGACCACACACCTGGCCAGCCGCTACGCCGATCGCGGCGTGATTCTGGCCAACGACAGCAGCGCGGCGCGCATCACTGCGCTGCGCTCCAACCTGCAGACGTGGGGCGTCTTCGGCGCGCTGGTGACCAATTTCCCCGGCGAGCGGTTCGGGCGCTGGTTTCCGGAGGCGTTCGACCGTGTGCTGCTCGACGCACCGTGTAGCGGGGAGACGCTCCGGACGGAGAGCGGCGGGCGGGCGCGCTATGTCAGCGCGCGCGAGCGGGCGGCGCTCTGCGTGCGGCAGGACGCGCTGTTGCTGAGCGCCTTTCTGGCCGCGCGCGTGGGCGGGGAGATCATCTATGCGACGTGCACGCTGGCCCCCGAAGAAGACGAGGCGATCCTCGACGGGCTGTTGCGACGCTTTCCGGGCGCGGTAGACGTGGAAGCGGTCGAGGGCGCGCCGCACGCCCCGGCCCTGGAGACCGACGGTGAGACGGCCTTCGCCCCGGCGGTGCGGCGGGCGATCCGCCTATGGCCGCACCTGTTCCAGACGGCGGGCTTCTTCGCGGCACGGCTGCGCAAACTGGCCCCGGTGCCCGTCGAGCCGGACGAACGTCCACATCGCCCCTGGGCAACGACGGGGGCAACCGCCCTGAGCCGCGCCGAGAGCGCCCGCCTGTGCGCGGACTGGCGGGCGCTCTACGGCTTCGACCTGAGCGCTGTTCTGGACACGCTGGGGCTGACGCTCTGGATGCGCGAGCGCCTGCTCTTCGCTGTGCCGGAACGGCTGATCGCCCTGTTCGGTGACCTGCCACACGCGGCGGCGGGTCTGCTGGCCGGGCAGGAACTGGACGGGCAGATCATCCCCTCGCATGAGCTGATCACGCGCTTCGACAGAGCGTTCAGCGGCGCGCGCGTGACGCTGGACGACGCGCAGGCCGCGCAGTGGCGACAGGGACGCGACCTGCGCCCCGCGCCAGTGACGGGCTATTCGACGGGGACAGTGATTTTGTTGCAGGACGAACGCGGGCGTTTCTTGGGACGCGGGCGGCTGCTGGGCGACCGGCTGCGCAACCTGTTACCGCGGCGCGTCAGGGGAGCGCCGTAAGACCGCCGGAGGGTACCATGCGCCTTATCTCAATAGCCCTTTTCGTGACCTACGCCCAGCCCGGCGGACGGAGCCAATCGGTGGGCGGGGGCGGCACAGGCCGACGGCGTTGACGTTGCCGCCGCTGACGGCGCTGCTGCCGCCAGTCCAGCAGGCCCAGCGTCACCGCGCCCAGGCCCACCATGAACATCATCACTACTGCCGCGCCGCCCGTTGCCAGCAGCAGGCGCGTGGACGTATCAAGCGGTTTGTCCTGTTGCGCCGCCGACACCTGCGCGATCATCTCGGCGCGCAATCCCGCCGGGCCGATGGGAAATGCGCCAAAGGCATCAATGGTCAGGCGCTGCCCGGCGTCCAGGGCGAAAGTGCCTTCGCGAGGCGTGGTGATGCGGTAGAGCGGACTTTCGGTGAAAGTGACCGTATAGATGCCGCGCAAGAGCCGCTCGAAGCAATATTCAGTGCCGCCCTCTTCGGTGATGTGCGTGGCGATGATCGCGCCACCGGTGCTCAGGTTGACGTTGACTCCGGCCAGCGGCCCCTCCCCCTCATCGCGCAGGCCATTGGCGTTGCGGTCGGCGAAGGTCGCCACGCAGATCACGCCGGTCTCCGCCTGAGCGGCGGCGCGCGGAGCAGCCGCGATCCCCAAGGCCACGACCGCCAGCGCCAACATCAGGACGCACGACCAGACTGCCCATTTGCTGCTCAGCGCACCCAACACCGCTGTCTCTCCTGGGCGTTCATTCTTGCTGCGGCTCTTCGTAGACCGGCGGCAGGCCATACTCTTCGCGGATGATGTTTTCCAGGCGCATGGCGAGCCGCGGATTCTCGCGCAGATATTGCTTGGCGTTCTCGCGACCCTGCCCCAGCGCTTCTTCCTGATAGCGATAGAAGGCACCGCGCTTCTCGATCACGCCCAGCTCGGTGGCGATGTCGAGGATATCGCCCACTTTGCTGATGCCTTCGTTGAACATGATGTCGAATTCGGCTTCGCGGAACGGCGGGGCGACCTTGTTCTTGGTGATGCGCACGCGCGTGCGATTGCCCACCGTCTCGCCGCCCGCCTTGATCGCCTGCACCCGCCGGATGTCTATGCGGACGCTGGCGTAGAACTTGAGCGCGCGCCCGCCGGTAGTCGTCTCCGGATTACCGAACATCACGCCGACCTTCTCGCGCAGTTGGTTGGTGAAGATCATGCAGGTGTTGGACTGCTTGATCGCGCCGGCGAGCTTGCGCAGCGCCTGACTCATCAGCCGCGCCTGCAACCCGACGTGACTGTCGCCCATCTCACCTTCGAGTTCGGCCCGGGGCACCAGCGCAGCCACGCTGTCCAGCACGATCACGTCCAGCGCGCCACTGCGCACCAGCGCCTCGGCGATCTCCAGGGCCTGCTCAGCGGTGTCGGGCTGCGAGACGTACAGATTGTCCACATCCACGCCGATACGCGCGGCATAGGCCGGATCGAGAGCGTGTTCCATGTCAATGAAGGCACAGATGCCGCCGCGCCGCTGCGCTTCGGCGATGGTGTGCAGGCAGAGTGTGGTCTTGCCGGAGCTTTCGGGGCCATAGATTTCGGTGACCCGCCCGCGCGGGATGCCCCCCACCCCCAGCGCAATGTCTACCGCCAGCGAACCGGTCGGGATGGCATCTACCTGCAAATGAGCGGCGTCGCCCAGCCGGACGATCACCCCGTCTCCGTAGCGCTTGGCGAGGTCAGACAGCGCCGACTCCAACGCTTTCTCGCGCCCCTTGTCAATCATGCCGCATCGCCCCCGTGATCGTTGCTCGTGCAAGCCGGTTTGTCTCCTGAGTCTACATGGCCTGGGGCGAGTTTGCCAGAGATTGATGACTGAGGGGGGCATTTCACGAAAGCTCGCGGTCGGCTGATCATGCATCAGACCGGTGCGGGCTTGTCGGGTCTTGTGAACTCTACTGAAATGCGCCCCTCCAGTGCTTCCAGCTTGAACTCTTGCGCCTGGGTGCGATAACGCTTGTCCATGGCTTGCCCCCGATCCCTCCGGTCTACGACATTTCTTATTGAATTCCGTCCCAGAGACAGGATACCCCCGCCCGACGCTCGCCCACCGCTTGCGCTGCGTTCGTGCCGCAGAGCGGCGCGATCTCTTGCCAGATGCCCTCAATTCATCTATAGTCTTCCTGCTTGCAGTGCCTGCCCGCCTTGCCCCGCGGAAGTTGTACCGCGCACGGAGTCAGCGAACGAATCGGTTGAGACAGGATGAGGGAAAGACGTATGGGCCAGCGAATGCGACGCCGCTCTTGGGGATGGTTGGGATTGATCGTGCTCGGTATGCTGGTGCTCACCTCGCAGGTGTTGGCCGCGCGATCCAACAGTGACAATGCGCCACAGCAGGCCGCGCCGCCTGTTGCGCAGGCCCTGCCGACGGCTACACCGGGCTTTGGCCCGATCATCACCGCGCCGCCGCAGCCGACCCCGACGCCGGGCGGCCCGCCCACGGCCACGCCCGTCCCGCCCACCCCCACACCGACCCCTGGCCGAGCAACGCCGACGATCACGCCCACCCCTTCCATCAGCCCTACGCCGTTGCCCACCCTCACCGCCGACCTGATGGGCATTCAGCTCAACCCCAATACGACGCTGGAGGGGTACGATACGTCGCTCTGGTTGGCCGAGCGCCTGGGCGTGAAGTGGATCAAGCTGCAATTCGCCTGGGATCAGCTAGAGCCACAGCGTGGAGTGCTCAGCGAGACGTTCTACACCTATCGCATCCTCGTCCAGCGGGCGCACCAGAAGGGCTTTAAGGTGATGATCAGCGTAGCCAAAGCGCCAGACTGGGCGCGCGCCAGCCAGGAAGAAGACGGCCCGCCGGTCAACCCGCAAGACCTGGCCTCGTTCCTGACGCGCATCATGAGCGAGGTGCGCGTTGATCTCTATGGGAATTCGTATTTTGCCGCCATCGAGGTGTGGAACGAGCCAAACCTGCGCCGCGAATGGAATGGCGCGTCACTGGGCGGGGTAGAGTATATGCGCCTGTTCGACGCAGCCTATAACGCCATCCGCTCTGGCGAGGGCGGGCACAGCGTCACCATTGTGACGGCGGGGCTGGCCCCCACCGGCATCAACGACGGCGTGACGGCCATTGACGACCGCGAATTTCTGCGTCAGATGTACGCGGCGGGGTTGGGCAATCCCGCGTACCAGAACATCGCCATCGGCGTGCACCCCTACGGAGCGGCCAACCCGCCCGACGCCCGCTGGTGCGGTCAGGACGACTGCGGCGCGCCTGGCTACAACAATCACCCTTCGTGGTTCTTCCTGAACACTATCGAAGATTACCGCGCCATCATGGAGCAAAACGGTGACACAGGCCGTCAACTGTGGGCGACGGAGTTCGGCTGGGGCACGTATGAGGGCTTCACCACGCTGGAAGGCGAGCCGGCCCCGCCGCCCGACGACCCGCCTTACCTGCAGTGGATCGATCAGCAGACACAGGCACATTACATCCTGCGCGCCTTCGAGATCGCGCAGAGCAAACCCTATATGGGGCCGATGATCCTGTGGAACCTGGACTATTCCAACCAGGAATTGATTGACATGCGCGATCCACGCGCGGCCTATGCGCTGCTGCGCGGCGGCACCGACCCGCTGCGCCCGGCGTTCAAGTTGCTGGAGGCCGCGCCCAAGCGCTAGCGCCTGTTCTTCCCCTCACCCCTGCGCCCCTCTCCCTCGCGACTGCGTCGCGGGGCGAGGGGACTTGCTGGCCCTTACACAAGTGCTCTCCTTCTCCTCCCCGCTTGTGTGGGAGAAGGGGCCGGGGGTTGAAAGGTGAAGAGTGCATAACACGCTCTAAGTCAGCAGCGTCAGCCCGGCCTCGATAGCGGCCAGGTTGGCCTCGGCGAAGGCCGGGCGCAACGCCGCCGCTTCCCTGAACGCCTCCAGGGGGTAAAGGCCGGTGTGCTCTAGCAGAGCGGCCAGCGCCATCAGCGCCCAGGTTTCCTTCTTCTGGCGCGTCGTCGAAAAGTCGAGCGGGACGACGCGCGCCGCCGTCTGCACCGGCAGCAGCGCCGCATCAATCAAGAGCGTCGCCTTTGCGCTCAAGTGAGCAATGCGCCCGCGCTCTTTCTTCAGCCCTTCGGAGAAGAGCACGACCATCAGATCGGGCGGAGTTGTGTCCACGTGAAAGGCGTCGTCCTGGCTGAGGACGATATCCGCCACCGAATGCCCGCTGCGGACGGTGACGGGGTAGTCGCTCCGTTGCGTAGCCCACAGCCCGCTGAGCACCGCGCCCTGGCAGAAGATCGCCGCCGCGCTGCCGATTTTGGCTCCCGCCGCCCCGGCCAGCGCGATGTGACAGGGAGCCGTGAGCGGGCTGGAATAGCGCGGCACCAGCGGTTGCGGCGGCATGACGGGCTGCCCTCTCTGATCGCGCAGGGCGTCGCGGTAAGCGCGGCTATACTCTGGCCCATCGTGCTGATAGAGAATCCCCGTGCCGAAGCCCAGATCGGCCATCGTCTGCTCAAGCAGGGCGCGGTTGAAGCGGTTGTGTTCCACGAAATAGGCCGTGCACAGTTCCCAGATATCAATCAAGGCGAAGCCGTCGTGCTGAATGGCTTGGGCGATCAGCGCGGGCAACTGTTTGTCGTAAGCGGTGGTGCGGGCGACAAAGCCCGCCCCGTTGACGCCCACCGTCGCGCACAGGTCGAGCGGGCGCTCCAGGTGCCCCTGGCGGGTAGTGGCTGTGCGCGCGCCGGGCGGAGTAGTGACCGAGTGTTCGCCGCCGGTCATGCCAAAGTTGAGGTTGTTGAAGACCAGCACCGTGATGCCAATGTTGCGCCGCGCTGCGTTGAGCAGGTGATGCCCACCGATGCCTGTCCCCCCGTCGCCAATCAGGACGATCACCTTCAGGTCTGGGTTGGCCAGTTTGATGCCCGTCGCGTAGGTGATCGAGCGCCCGTGCAGGCCGTGGAAGGCATTGGTATCGAAGTAGCAGTCAGCCAGGCCCTGACAGCCAATGTCGGTGACCAGCACTACCTGGCGCGGGTCGAGTTGGAGCTGTACCAGCGCTGCGTCCAGGTGCCGCACGATGGCGCTGTGCCCGCAGCCGGGGCAGAAAGGCAGGGGCAACAGGGCTTCGTTCAGGTAGGTAGTACGGGTGCCCGCTGTCACGCCAACCCTCCTTCGGCCAGGATGTCTTCTGCGCCGATCAGCGTCCCATCCACGCGGTGCACGCCGATCACTTCCTGATCGTCGCGGGCCAGCCGTTCGATCTCGCGCCGGTACTGCCCCAGGTTCAACTCGGCGACGATGGCGCGCCGCACACCCGTCAGCGCCGCGCGGATAGCGTCCTCCGGCACCGGCCACAGCGAACGCACCACCAGGGCCGAAACGCGCTCCCCTTTCGCCCGCGCAGCCCGCGCCGCTTCCTGAACCGGGCGGGCGGTGATGCCGTAGCCGATGAGCAGCGTCTCCGCGCCTGGCTGCAGGTCGGCTTCGACCAGGGCGATCTCGTCCTGGTGCTGTTCGATCTTGGCGGCCAGGTGACGGTTGAGCCGGTCGAGATCAGGGGGCGCTTTGGTCAGGTAGCCGCGCTCATCGTGCGAAGAGGAGGTCAGGCGTACCAGATGCGGCCCGCCCAGGTGCGCCAGCGGAGGCACATCGTCCAGACGTTCCACGCCGTACGGCACGAACGGCCCGGCGGGGTCGGCCAGCCGACGGGCGCGCACCGGCACGCGCTCAAAACGGGCGCTCTCGACCGTGGCGCGGGTGGCGCCCGTGTCCTTGTCGGTGGCCAAGAACACGGGCGCGCGGAAGCGTTCGGCCAGGTCGAAGGCGCGCTGTGTCAGCCGGTAGCAATCGTACACATCGGTCGGGGCCAGCACGATCACCGGGTAGCCGCCCGACGTGCCCCAGCGCAGGAACTGAATATCGCCCTGGGCCGTGGTGGTTGCCCCGCCGGTCGAAGGCCCCATGCGCTGCACGTCTACGATGACGACGGGCACTTCAGCCATGATCGCCAGGCCGATGTGCTCGCTATAGAGCGCAATGCCCGGCCCGCTGGTGGCCGTGAAGGCGCGTGCACCAGCCATGGCCGCGCCCAGGCAAAAGCCCAGCGCGGCGATTTCGTCTTCGGCCTGGATGGCGATGCCGCCCACTTTGGGCAGTTCGCGGATCATGTGCAGCAGGATGGGCGTGGCGGGGGTGATGGGGTATCCGGCGAAGAAGGTGCAGCCCGCATCGAGCGCCCCGCGCGCGATGGCTTCTGCACCGTCTATGAACTCTCGCATGGTCGCTCCCAAAGTCTCTTGTGGTATAGCTCTGCCCTGAACATAGCCGGTGGAATGAGAGGGCGGCCAGTGGCGACGGGCACTAAAAACGCCTGCCATTCGGCCTGACTTGGCCTACACAACCGGACCATGTGAGCCGGAACGGAATTCGCGTAGGGGGTGAGGGGTGAAAAGCGAATAACACGCTCTATGGGTCAGATAAACCTGCCGATCAGGACTGCTCAAGCGGTCTCTCAATCCTCAGGCGGGTGCAGTTCAGTTCACGAGTGGAAGCGAATTGAGGTGGATTCCTGAAGCCGTGCTCTGGGGTGAACTTTTGTCAAATGCACCCCTCAAACTGAGTGCGAGCAAAGGGTCTCAGCGATTTGTTCGGTGCGGAGGTATTTACCTCACCCCCGCTCGGCGCTCGCGCGCCTCGCTGCCCCCTCTCCGCGTCGGAGAGGGGGCAAGCCGAGCGAAGCGAGGCTAGGGGTGAGGTAAACCACAGCGCAGCAAATGGCCTGTCACAGTTTGCGCGCACCTCTCAAATTGGGAGCATTTCAGGTTAGTTCACAAGACCCGACAAGTCCCAACGGGCCTGATGCATGATCAGCCGACCGCGAACTTCCGTGAAATGCCCCTCCTCATGCCCCGTTTGACTTTTCGTCCGCTTCGGACTAATGATCGAGAGCAGCATACCATACCCGAAGCATATGAGGAGACAGCGCATGGAGTACCGCAAGCTGGGTCGTACAGGTCTTAAGGTCAGCGCGTTGTGCCTGGGCACGATGACCTTTCGCTGGACCAGCACCGAAGAACAGGCGTTGCGCGTGCTCGACCGGGCCTACGAAGCAGGGATCAACTTCATAGACACGGCGGATGTCTACAGTTCCTGGGCACCGGGCAACCCCGGCGGCGTGGCCGAGCGCATCATTGGCCGCTGGCTGAAGACCAAGCCGCGCCCTCAGATCATCATCGCCACCAAGGTGCGCGGGCGCATGTGGGACGGGCCAACCGGCGAAGGACTGAGCCGCCATCACATCATGGCCGCTGTCGAAGGCAGCCTGCGTCGGCTGGGCACCGATTACATTGATCTGTATCAGACGCATTGGCCAGATTGGGACACGCCGCTCGAAGAGACACTGCGCGCGCTCGACGACCTGGTGCGGGCAGGCAAAGTGCGCTACATCGGCGCGAGCAATCACGCCGCTTGGCTGCTGACCAAAACGCTGTGGATCAGCGACAAATACAATCTGGCCCGCTATGAGTGCATTCAGCCCCACTACAACCTGCTGAATCGCGCCGAAGTCGAGCCAGACCTGGCCGCTTTGTGCCTGGATCAGGGAATCGGCATGATCCCCTACAGCCCGCTGGCAGGCGGCTTTCTCACCGGCAAGTATACGCGCGAGACCGTCCCGCCGGATTCGCGTGGAGCGCAGAACGAACGCATCGCCGCCCTGCGCACCGAACGCAACTTTCAGCTTCTCGACGCGCTGCGCGAGATGGGCGAACTGCGCGGGGCCACCATCGCGCAGATGGCCCTAGCCTGGCTGTTCACTCAACCCTTCGTCACCGCGCCCATCGTAGGAGCGAATACGGTGGCACAGCTTGAGGAGTCGCTGGGGGCGGTCGGCCTGCGCCTGACCGAGGACGAGATGCTCCATCTGGACGAACTGACCGGCGTCGATCGCAACTGGTTCCGCCGCTGAGGCCAGATGATTCCCAGGGTAATCGGGTCAAAACCAGCCAGCAGAACCATGGACAGAACTAAGCTCAGGTGTGATCTGCTGGTTGACCTCACCCCCACTCGGCGCTGGCGCGCCTCGCCGAGCGTAGCGAGGCTGGGGGGTGAGGTAAAGCGGCAAGCGGTTTGATGCAATCCCCCGAGATGATTCCCGGTTGGGTTGCCCTGATAGAGCGCTCGCCATACACTTAGCGGGGGGCAGGTAAACTGGCAAAGAGCAAGATCATGAGCGTGGCAAATCCCTATAATCCCCTGTTCTCCGCTGACGAAACCCTCCCTTTCGTCGGGCGAGAGGATGTCTTCTCCTTCTTCCGCCAGCATCTGGTCGGCGCGCCGCTGACACACGGCTTAGTCCTGATCGGACGGCGCGGGTTGGGCAAGACGGCGCTGTTGCATCACCTTGCAGGGCAGATTGACGAGCGCTATCGCCTGTGCCTGGTGCCGCTGACCGACCTCGACCTGACGGGCGAAGAGCGTTTGCTAGCCGCCCTGACCGAAGCGATCTACGCCACGCTGGAAGCGGCGGGGGTCAGCACTTACCGCATCCCAGCCTGGCCTGCAGCGTCGCCGGATGGCACCCTGTCAGACCCGCGAGCCTGGTTCAAAGACGAATTCCTGAGCGTGGTGATGGCGGCGCTGCGTCTGCGTCACCTGTTGCTGGCCTTCGACGACGCACACCTGCTCTTCGACGCGCAGGAACACGGGGCTTTGCCCCAGGATTTCTTTGCCTATTGGGCGGATCTGCTCGGCACCTACAAGCGGCTGGCGCTGATCTTCGCTCTGGACGCGGCTTACGAAGATCGCGTTCTGAACACCGAACTGCTCAGCAACCCAACGCTGCATCTACGCCTGGCCGAATTGCCCCGCGAAGATGCCGAACGCCTGATCCGCGAGCCGGTAGAGGGGGTGTGGCAACTCGATCCGCAGGTCGTGGAGGGCATTCTGACGCTGGCCGACGGGCATCCCTTCCTGCTGCACTCCATCTGCCGCCTGCTGTTCCGCCGCTCAGAGGAGCGTCATCACGCGGGGCCAGTCACGCCGCACGATCTGGCGGCCATTCACGACGCCGCCCTCGATCAGGCCGACGAGATTCTGCGCCCGCTGTGGCAACATCTGACGCAGAACGAGCAATCTACCCTGATCGCACTGGTGAAGCTGGACAAAGAGGCCCCCGGCGAAGCCTTCTCGTTCGACGCACTGCGCGGCTGGTTGCTGGGCGCGGGTTACGCTATGGGCAAGACCCAACTGGCCGCCGCGCTGCGCGGACTGGTCTACAACGGCCTGGCCGTCGTCCAGGAAGACACCTATAGCGTGCCCGCCCACCTGATCGCCGACTGGGTGCAGGCCAACTTCCGCGCGTCACAACCGCCGCCGCCAGTGCAACCGGCGCGTCCGGCGCGGGTGCGTCTGCCCCTGCTGGGGCTGCTGATCGTGTTGATAGCCGTCATGGCGCTGGGGATCGCCGCGCTGGCAGGGCTTTGGGAAAACGCAGAGCAGGAGGCGACGCCCGGCACCGCGCTGTCCACCGCCACGCTGTCGCTCAACCTGGAAGGGACGCGCCGGGCAGAATTCGCCAGTCAGACCGCCCAGGCTCTGCCCACCGCTACGCCGACAGCCACGCATACCCCTTCACTGACGCCTTCGCCCACCGTCACAGAGACGCCGCAGGCCAGCGCGACTCCGCGTCCGGCTCGCACGCCCCGGCCTACCCGCACGCCGATCACCATCGCCCCGACGCCCATGCCTGCCCAGCCGGTGACACCGGTCAGCACGCCTGCCGGAACAGCCACCCTCGATCCCGGCGGATGAGATCGATACCGCAGCAAAAAAAAGCGGTTCGCCCAGTCAAGGGAGCGAACCGCTTTGGCTTCTCAGGTGTTCACAGCACGCGCTGAGCGACGCTGTGCACCTATTCCGCACCGAACACGGTCAGAGAATCTAGCAGGGGGCACAGCAGCTCGTCATCTACGGCCTGGAAGTCATAGGCCAGCGGCACCACTGCGCCCACCACTGCCCAGTCGTCCGGCCCCAGCGCCAGCGCGTACAGAATCGCTGTGCTATCCGCCCGGACAATCAGGCCGCGCGCTGCCGGAAAGTCCATCTCCACGGGCATGATGTTCGCCGCGGGCACGTTGAACAGCCCGCTCAGCAGACCGGCGGGCGTGTTCTCCGGCACGTCGAGCGTCTCTGCGCCCGGCTGAGCACGCAGAACCATCAGCAGCGGTTGGGAAGGCGTGTCGGCGGAGCGAGCGGCGTCCTCCGCGCTGGCGAAAAACAGCACGCCGCTCACATTAGCCTCGGCGAGAGACAGGTCATCTGGCGCGGTCTCCATCCACCCTTCGGGGATGAGAAACTCCAGGCCCAATGCGGCGCTGCGATAGGTCACCAGCGCTGGCCCAGACGGAGTAGATGTGGGCGGGATGACAATCGGCGTGCGCGTCGGCTGCGGCGTGCGCATAGGACGCGGCGTAGGCGTCGGCGTCACGCCCGGCGGGATCACTTCGAGCGCCAACAGCAGCGGCTCGAAAACGTCGGCCTGGTAGGCGGGCAATTCCGCTTCGGGAGCGTTGCCCGATAGCAGCAGCCATTCCCCATCGAGCGGAGCCAGATAGAGCACGCCCTGTCGTCCCGCGCCCGGTGCCAGCAGGATCGGAATGGCCGCCTTGCCCTCGAAGGGTAGCAATTTCCCGTTCACCTGCCGGGCCAGGGCCCGTGCTGCCGCCACGAGATCGGTTTCGTCGGCGGGGATACCCCACGCTTCCGCGAAATAGGCTGAATCGCCGCGGTAGATGAAGATTTCCGCCGTGCCGTCAGTGAGCCGCAACGTATGCGCATCCAGTTGAACTGGCGCGCGCCAGCCTTCTGGCAGCGGGAAGATCAAACCCAGCGGCTGCTCGGCCAGCGCTTCAGCGGTCGCCGTCGCGGCCAGCACGATAGCCGTCGCTGTGGCCTGCAGATCGGGCGTGGCAGTCGGCGGCGGGGTGGGCGTCTGGGCAGAAGCCGCCTGCGTGGCTGTCAGATCGAGCGCCACCTGAGTTTGTGTCGCCTGGGCGATGGCCGCGTCGGTAGCCTCGGCGACAATTTGCGTTGCCGTCAGTTCCGCCGCACCAGGAGTGGGCGACGAAGCTAGCGCCGTTGCTGTGGCGAACAGATCGGGCGCGGCACCGGTCGGCGACGGTTCGAGCGTAGCGAAGGGGGTAGGCGGCAACGGCGTCGGTGTAGAGGTGGGCGTATTGGTTGGCCTGGGTGTCGGGGTGTCCGTCGCCGTGGGCAAAGGCGTATTCGTTGGCACCGGCGTTGGTGTGGTGGTGTCCGTCGGCCTGGGCGTCGGAGTTGGCGGTACCGGTGTAGGCGTGTTGGTTGGGCTGGGCCAGGCAGTCAACGTCGCCGCCACACCCTGGGCTATCAACGCGGATACGGTGGCCTGCGCCGCCCGCGTGCCCGTCAGATCAACCGTTGGCGTCAGCGTCGGCGGGATGGCCGTATAGGTCGGGTAGGGC
>CAKZOB010000073.1 GCA_937135955.1 uncultured Anaerolineales bacterium
ACGCCTGGTTGCAGATCACCGCCGACATCCTGGGCAAACCGCTGGCCCGCCCGCGCATCACCGAGGCGGGAGCGCTGGGGGCGGCGATCCTGGCCGGACTGGGCGCGGGTGTGTTCGCCAGCGTCGGCGAAGCTGTCGAGGCGCTGGTGCGGGTGGAGCGCGTTTACACGCCCGATGCTGGGCGTCATCAGTTTTACGAGGAGAAGTTCAACCGCTATCGCCATCTCTATCCATACAGTCAGGTACTGCAGGGGGTGACGCCTGCATTGTGAAGGCCTGGACATCTGGCTGGTGTCAGCGAGGTTTCATAGAGCTAAGGAGCGAGAACCCTTATGGCCGACGACAAATACACCATTGGCGTGGACTTTGGGACGGAGTCCGGGCGCGCGGTAGTGGTGCGCGTCCGCGACGGGGCGGAGCTGGGCAGCGCCGTCTACAACTACCCCGACGGCGTGATTGACGAACGGCTGCCCAGCACGGGTGAGCGCCTGCCGCCGGAATGGGCGCTGCAAAATCCGGATGACTACATTGGGGTCTTCAAAAATGCGGTGCCGGCGGCGCTCAAGGCCAGCGGTGTTGATCCGGCGGACGTGATCGGCATTGGTATTGACTTCACCGCCTGCACCATGATGCCCACCCTGGCCGATGGCACGCCGCTGTGCCGCCTGCCGGAGTGGCGCGGCAACCCGCACGCCTGGGTCAAGCTGTGGAAGCATCACGCCGCGCAGCCCGAAGCCGATCAGATCAACGAGACGGCGCGCCGCATGAATCAGCCCTGGCTGGCCCGCTACGGCGGCAAGATTTCGTCCGAGTGGTTCTTCAGCAAGGTGCTGCAAATCCTCAATGAAGCGCCGGAAGTCTATCACGCCGCCGACCGGATGATCGAGGCGGCGGACTGGGTGATCTGGCAACTGTGCGGCGTGGAGACGCGCAACACCTGCACGGCGGGCTACAAGGCCATCTACCAAGATGGCAAATTCCCGGATAAAGAGTATCTGGCCGCGCTGCACCCCGACCTGGCCGACGTGGTCGAAACCAAGATGAAGAAAGAGCTTTCGCCGCTGGGCGGGCACGCGGGTGGCCTCACCGAAGAGGCTGCCGCCTGGATGGGCCTGAAACCGGGCATCGCCGTGGCCGTCGCCAATGTGGACGCGCACGTCACGGTGCCCGCGGCGCGGGTCACCGAGCCAGGGATCATGGTGATGATCATGGGCACCAGCATCTGCCATATGGTGCTTGGCGATAGCCTGCACGAGGTGCCCGGCATGTGCGGCGTGGTGGATGGCGGCATCATCCCCGGCCTGTATGGCTACGAAGCCGGGCAGAGCGGCGTCGGCGACATCTTCGCCTGGTTCGTGGACAACGCCGTCCCGCCCGAATATCACGAAGCGGCCAAAGCCCAAGGCATGGATCTGCACGCCTACCTGGAAGCCGAGTCCGCCAAACAGAAACCCGGCGAACATGGCCTGCTGGCCCTGGACTGGTGGAACGGCAACCGCTCGGTGCTGGTGGACGTAGACCTGGGCGGGTTGCTGCTCGGCGCGACGCTGGGCACGCGCGCCCCCGATATTTACCGCGCCCTGATCGAAGCAACCGCCTTCGGCACACGCCTGATCATCGAGACCTTCGAGAAACACGGCGTGCCGGTCAGGGAGATCGTGGCCGCCGGTGGCCTGCCGGAGAAGAACAAGCTGCTGATGCAAATCTACTCGGACGTGACGGGCCGCGAATTCCGCATCATCGGCAGCGCGCAGGGGCCAGCGTTGGGCAGCGCCATGCACGCGGCGGTGGCGGCAGGGGCCTACCCCAACATTCAGGAAGCTGCCAAAGCCATGGGCAAGCTCAAGGACGAGGTCTACCGTCCCATCGCCGAAAATCAAGCGGTCTACGACAAGATATACGCAGAGTACGTCATCCTGCACGACTACTTCGGACGCGGTCAGAACGACGTGATGAAGCGCCTGCGCAAGATTCGCAACCAGGCAAGGGGATTGGAGTAAATGCTAGAACAACTGCGCAAAATCGTCGCCGACCTGCACGCTGAATTGCCGCGCAACGGCCTGGTCACCTGGACGAGCGGCAACATCAGCGCTCGCGATCCAGAAACCGGCTATGTGGTGATCAAGCCCAGCGGGGTTATGTTCGAAGACCTGGGGCCGCACAACATGGTGGTGGTGGATAGCGAAGGGCGCGTCGTCGAGGGCGATCACAAGCCCTCGTCGGACACGGCCACGCACTGCTACATCTACCGCGCCATGCCCGAAGTCGGCGGGATCGTGCACACGCACAGCCCCTACGCCACCGCGTGGGCGGCATTGGGGCGCGATATCCCCTGCGTGCTAACGGCCATGGCCGACGAATTCGGCGGGGTGATCCCGTGTGGCGGGTTCGCGCTGATCGGCGGCGAGGAGATCGGGCGCGAGGTGGTGCGTGTGCTGCGCGAGGGGCCAAACCCCCGTTCGCCCGCCGTGATCATGCAGAATCACGGCGTCTTCACCATCGGCCCGACGCCCAAGGCAGCGGTCAAGGCGGCGGTGATGTGCGAGGACGTGGCGCGCACTGTCTTTCTGGCGCACCAACTGGGCACGCCGATCCCGATCTCGCCGGAGAACATCGCCAAACTGCACGAGCGCTACACTACCGTATACGGGCAATAGGAACGATCTCACCCCCGTCTGGCAGGAAACGAGGCCGGGCGGGGGTGAGGTCGCCAGCGCAGAAGAACGAAGTCAGTAAGGACTGAGCCTAGCTATTGCGAGGGAGAACCATGAAAAAAGAGATCACCTTAGGCTTGATTGTCGGCAACCGGGGATTTTTCCCCAGCCATCTGTGTGAGTCCGGGCGCGAGGTGGTGCTGAAGGTGCTCGCCGAAGAGGGCATCAAGGTCATCGCGCTTGGGCCGCAGGATACCGAATATGGCAGCGTAGAGAGCCTGGCCGACGCGCACAAGTGCGCCGAACTGTTCCGCGCGCACCGTGACGAGATTGACGGGGTGCTGGTCACGCTGCCCAACTTCGGCGACGAGCGCGGGGTGGCCAATACGCTGCGCTTCGCCGATCTCAACGTGCCGGTGCTGATCCACGCCTTCCCGGACGATCCGGCCAAGATGAACCTCGAATGGCGGCGCGACAGCTTCTGCGGCAAGATGTCGGTGTGCAACAACCTGCGTCAGTACGGCATCCCCTTCACCCTGACTGCGCTGCACACGGTTGATCCGGAGTCGGAGAGCTTCCGCCGCGATCTGCGCAAGTTTGCCGCGGTGTGCCGCGTGGTGCGCGGGATGCGCCGCGCTCGCTTTGGGATGTTGGGGGCGCGTCCGGTGGCCTTCAACACGGTGCGCTTCAGCGAGAAGCTCTTCGAGCACGCTGGTATCACTGTTGAGACGCTCGACCTGTCGGAAGCCTTCGGGCGCATCGGGCGGCTGGCCGACAACGATGCCCGCGTCACCGCCAAGGTCGAGGCGATCAAGGCTTACGCCAGCGTGGCCAAGATTCCGCCCGCCGCGCTCATCAAGATCGCCAAGCTCGGCGTGGTAATGGACGAGTGGATCGCCGCCAACGAGTACGATGCCACTGCCGTTCAGTGCTGGACGAGTATGCAGGAGTTCTTCGGGGTAGTGCCCTGCACGCTGATGAGTATGCTCAGCGACAAACTCATGCCCTCCGCCTGCGAGACGGACATCGCCGGCACGACGGCCATGTACGCCATGGCCCTGGCTTCTGGCAAGCCCAGCGCCCTGGTGGACTGGAACAACAACTACGGCGACGATCCGGACAAAGGCGTGGTCTTCCACTGCTCCAACTATCCCAAGAGCGTGCTGGCCGAAGACATTCCGGTCATTGACTACCAGGACATCATCGCCGGGACGGTGGGCAAGGACAACACCTGGGGGACGCTACAGGGGCGCGTCAAGACGGCTCCCTTCACCTATCTGCGCGTGAGCACCGACGATCTGCAGGGTAAGATCGTCGCCTACGTGGGCGAGGGCGAGTTCACCGACGACCCGATCAACACCTTCGGCGGCTACGGGGTGGTGCGCGTGCCCAACTTCCAGAAACTGTTAGCCTACATCTGCGAGAACGGTTACGAGCATCACGTGGCGATCAATCAGTCGCTGGTAGCCGATGCTGTCTACGAGGCGCTGACCAAGTACCTGGGCTGGCAGGTGTACTATCATAAGGGCTGAGCGGCCCGCTCAAGCGCATAAAAAAGAATCCCCCAGGCCGTCTGACCTGGGGGTATCCTTCATAGCGGGGGCAGGATTCGAACCTGCGACCTCCGGGTTATGAGCCCGACGAGCTGCCACTGCTCTACCCCGCATCGCGCCGAGTATGATACCAGAGTCCCACTCCCGCGTCAAGGCTGAATCAGTGGCGCTTAACGGACCGTTAAAATCGGTGGCGGGGGCAACGCTGGGTTGCAGCATACAGGGGCCGCGACGAGGCGCAGATGTGGCCTGGAGACAGCGGCCCCGGCTTCTGCCTGGGGTGCATTTCAGTTGAGTTCACGAGTACAAGCGAACTGAGGCGGATTTCTGAAGCCGTGCTCTGGGGTGAACTTTATGTGAAATACACCCCTCAAACTGAGTGCGAGCAAAGGCTCTCCGCGATTTGCTCAGTGCGGAGGCGTTTACCTCACCCCCGCTCGGCGCTCGCGCGAGGCTGGGGGTGAGGTCGACCACAGCGCAGCACACGGCCCGTCACACTTTGCACGCAGCCGTCCGGCTTCTGCCTGTTGGTAGGGCGTCCCAAAGCTGCTACAATTCAGATTGATGGGCCATTTCTCATGACCGTATGCGTCGCAGGATCGTTGATTCAGAAAAGGGCTGGATCATGGCCGAGCTTGAGTGGGAAAAAGAAAGCGTTTTGCTGGAAGGCCGCAAGGCTGCCAAACGTTCCGGTCGTTGGAAGTTCCTCATCGTGGGCATCGCCATCCTGGGCGCGATCGCCTATTTGCTCTTTTCGAGCACCCTGATTGGCGCGCGCTACTACGTCACCGTGGATGATCTGCTCAGCGATCCGGATATGCTCGGCAAGACGGTGCGCGTGTCGGGCGCGGTGGATGGCGACCCCATCTTCAACCAGGAGACGCACGAACTGCGCTTCGTCATCGCCAACATCCCCAACGACAACGACACCATCCGCAAGATGGGCGGGCTGGCCAAGGTGCTCTACATGGCGGTCAACGACCCCAACGCGACGCGCCTGCAGGTGGTGGCCTACGACACCGACATCCCCGACCTGCTGCAACACGAAGCGCAGGCGATCATGTCCGGCAAGCTGCAGAAAGTGGACGGGCAGTATATCTTCTACGCCGAAGAGATCACCCTCAAATGCCCCACCAAATATCAGGAAGACGTGCCTAATCAGGTCGAATCCTGACCGACTGTAGCGAACATCGAAGCGTAGCGCCGGGCCAGCTCCGGCGCTCTGTTTTTACTACCAGGGAAAATCGCTTCATCGGCGTCGGGAGTAGGCAAGGGCTGAGCGGCTTTGGTTATAATCGTTGTGAGGGCCGGGGCGCGTGTGCCGCGGAAATAAATCGGGCGCTCTTGACCGCCAAATGTGGCAGTCCGTACCAATCTGGCATATTATTATGCCGGTTTTGAAACTTATATCATTGCACCCATCAGGCAGCGAGCGCGGCAGACGATGGACCGGAGGCCCGGTAGGGGGTGCCTGCGGCAGTTGCTCAGAGCGCCTGCTGCCTGTGTGTATCTATGAGACGGGCCGGGGTCCATCGTAGAGTTGAACGGAGCACAACGCCATGATCGCTGAAGTCGGCATCATCACCACTGGACTGGCGTTTGTCGCGGCGGTCTATGCCCTGGTTGCGGCACTGGCCGGGGCACAGGCGCGCCGCGATCGCTGGGTGATCAGCGCCCGCAATGCGGCCCTGACCACCTTTCCACTGCTGTCTGTGGCCAACCTGGCCTTGATCTATGCCATGCTCAACCACGAATTCAGCATCGCCTACGTCTGGCAGACCTCCAGCCTCGACACGCCTCGTTTCTATCTGGTCACGGGGCTATGGGGCAGTCAGGCGGGGTCGTTGCTGTTCTGGTCGTGGCTGATGAGCGCGTTCACCTTCGCCGCGCTGCTGCTCAACTGGCAGTCCGAGCGCCGCCTGATGCCCGTAGTGATCGCAGTGACGATGGCGACGCTCGGTTTCTTTCTGATTCTGAATAACTTCATCGAGAATCCCTTTGAGCGCTACTGGCAACTGCCCAGCGGGCGGATCGAGCCAGCCCTCTTCCCGCCCATTGACGGGGCGCAGGTCTTCCACCCCGCCGACGGGCAGGGCCTCAACCCGCTGCTGCGGCACTTCGGCATGGTCTTTCACCCGCCCATGCTCTATCTGGGCTTCGTGGGCTTCACCATCCCCTTTGCTTTCGCCATCGCCGCTCTGGTGAGCGGGCAACTCGGCCCGGGTTGGCTGCGGGCGACGCGGCGCTGGGCGCTGGTGGCCTGGTTGTTCCTCAGCCTGGGGCTGCTGTTGGGCGGGCGCTGGGCCTACGACGTGCTGGGCTGGGGCGGCTACTGGGGCTGGGACCCGGTGGAGAACGCCGCGCTGTTGCCCTGGCTGACGGGCACCGCCTTCCTGCACAGCGCAGTTGTGCAGGAAAAGCGGGGGATGCTTAAGTTCTGGAACATGCTGCTGATCATCCTGACCTATCTGCTGGTGGTGCTGGGCACCTTCGCCACGCGCAGCGGGGTAGTCAGCAGCGTGCATTCCTTCGCGGAGTCCGAAATTGGCCGACCCATGTTCGCCTTCCTGGCCCTGGCCATGATCGGCAGCTTTGCCCTGCTCTCCTGGCGACAGCAGCGCGGCGACCTGCGCGGCGTGGACGAACTGGATTCGCTGGTCAGCCGCGAGGCGTTCTTCCTGCTGAACAACTGGCTGTTCCTGGGGCTGACCGTTGTCGTGCTGTGGGGATCGTGGGCGGAGGCGATCACCACCATCCTGGTTGACCTGGGCCTGCGCAGCACAGTGATCAACCTGGGGCCGGACTATTACCCGCCGGTGACACGGTGGTTCCTGGCGGGCCTGTTCGTGCTGATGGGCATCGCGCCACTGGCCGCCTGGCGACACTCGACCGCCAAACGATTGGGCCGGGCGCTGATCGTGCCGGTGCTGCTGGCTGTGGCGGTGATGGTCGCGCTCTTCGTCACCGGCACGGACGACCTGTGGGCCGTGGGCGGCTATGGGCTGGTGGCCTTCGCTGGCTTCGCCACGCTCACCGAAATCTGGAAAGGGGTGCGGGCGCGGCACGGGCGCGGCGAGAACTACTGGAAGGCCTTCACCTCGCTCGTCGCCCGCGACCGGCGGCGCTATGGCGGCTACTTCATTCACCTGGGCATTGTGGTGCTGGGCATCGGCGTGATCGGCAGCTCGGCGTTTCAGGAAATCACCACGCAGACGCTCAATGTAGGCGAGCGCCTGAGCCTGCACGATTATGAGATGCAATACAACGGCCTGTTCGAAGCGCAAGCCGAAGACGGGCGCACCATGGTCATCGCCCGCGCCACCGTCTACAAGGACGGCGAGATCGTCGGGCACATCCGCCCGCGCCGCGACATCTTCTTCACCACCGATCCCATGACCGGGCAACGTACTCCGTCCACCAACATGAGCATCCCCGGCACCTACAGCACGCTGGCCGCGGACTTCTACGCCCGTATCGAGACGTGGGAAGGCAACCGCGTGACCTTCCGCGTGTACTACAACCCCCTGATCAGCTTTGTCTGGTTGGGCGGGGTGGTGCTCATCGTGGGCACGCTGGTGGCGCTGTGGCCCTCGCGGCAACCGGAGCGCGCCGCCCAACGCGCAACGCTACCGGCGGGCGCGCGTGGCATCGAGGCAGGAGGTGACTAGATGGCTCTGAGACAGCAACGCCATCGTGCGCGGCGCGTTCTACTGTTCGCGCTGGTTTGGTGGGTGGGTGTGCTGGTGCTCCTCTCCCTGAACATGCGCCCGGTTGCCGCGCAGGGGGGCGAGTTCGTGTTGCCGCCCGGCGTGACCTGGGACGATGTCAACAAGATCGCCCGCAAGATGTATTGCGACGTATGCGAGGGGATTCCCCTCGACGAGTGCGAGAGCGTGGCTTGTCGTCAGTGGCGCGAGGAGATCGCCCGTCAGTTGGGCGAAGGACGCACCGAAGACGAGATTATAGACTACTTCGTCGAGCGCTACGGGGCCGACGTGGCCTCTGTCCCCCGCGACCGCACCGACCGCGCCATCGCCTTCGGGGTGCCGGTCGCCATCGCGTTGCTGCTGGCGCTGGTGGGGGTAGGTCAGGTACGCCGGTTGCAGCGACGCGGTCAACAGGCAGGGGCTACCGCGCGGCGCTCGGCGGCGCGGCCTCAGGCACGCCCCGTGCCCGACGACGTTGATCCCGCTCTGCTCGAACGACTGCAACGTGAGTTGGAGGGGCTTGACGGATGAGCGATCAGGACGTAGTGCAGCCGCAGGATCAGGCCGATCTGCCTGACTGGCTGGCCGAAGTGACCGGCGAGAAGACCTCCGCCGACCCCCAACAGGTGGCGCAGCGCTTCTCGACCTTCAACATCGTGGCCGGGCTGATCGTCGCCGCTCTGCTGGGCGTGATCGGCTATGCGCTCTATCAGCGCAGTCAGTCGCAGCCCACCGAAGGCCCTGCGCCGGACTTCACCGTCACCATGTATGACTTCGATCAGATCGCCATGAGCGGCCAGCGCGTGTCGCTGAAAGACCTGCGCGGTCAGGCGGTGGTCATTAATTTCTGGGCCAGCTTCTGCGTGCCCTGCCAGAAGGAAGCGCCCATGCTCGAACGGGTGTGGAACGACTACCGCGAGCGGGGGGTGGTCTTCCTGGGCATCAACACCGATGACCCGCTCAAGAACGCGCTGGATTACCTGGTCGAATACCAGATCACCTATCCCAACGCTCCCGATGTGGGCGAGCGTGTGGAAGAGGCCTACCGCATCACCGGCATTCCGGAGACGTTTGTGATCAACACGCGCGGCGAGATCGTGCAGCATTTTCTTTCGGAGCCGAACGAGCGCGATCTGCGGGCGGCGATCGATCGCGCGCTGGAGGGATAACCGCGCGTAGTTGGATTGGCCACGGCACGCCCGGCGTGCCCCCTACGGACGAAGTGTGACGCATGTCCTTAGAAGCGACTGTTCTGGCTATTGTGCTGACAGCTTTGGTGGGATGGTTCACAATCCTGCCCCTGCTGGGCGGCGAAGAGACCCCATCCGCCCGGCAGGTGCGCGGAGCCACACCGCGTCAGCGTCAGGCTCTGGAAGTCCTGGAAGCGGAGAAATACCGCATTCTGCGCGCCATCCGCGACCTGGACTTCGACTACGACATGGACAAGCTGACCGACGAGGCTTACGCGGCTCAGCGTATCTATCTGATCCGCTTGGCGCTGATCATCTTCAAGCGCATAGATGCCCTAGAAGCAGAAATCGCCAGTCAGCAGGCGCGCGTCGAAGAGGCGATCGCGGCGCTGCGGGCAGCTCGGAGATGAGAGCGCAGCGGGATGAAAGGGAGCGTTGAACCACAGAGGTCACAAAGAACGCAGAGGAGAGGCCCCATGGGCTCTGTGCTCTCTGTGTCCTCTGTGGTGAATTCGCCTCCAAGGGCTTCTGCAGGGGCGCTTTGTGACAGTGCACAGAATGTGTGAGAGAGTATGAGCGAACGTCTGACGGTGTATGGTCGTAGCATTGTCCTGGCAGGTGCGTTGCTGTTGCTGAGCGCCTGCGGTACCAACCTTTCGGGTGAGCCGGAAATCGTCCGTCAATCGGAAATCCTGGCGCTGCCTACAGCTACCCCTGCGGCGCTCACTGCGAGTCCGACCCCTGCACCGACGCAGGCGGTCGCTGGCGCAGAGGGCGAGAGTGAGCAGAGCAGCACCCCCGCCGCGGCCAGTTCTGGCATTGATCTGACATCAGCGGACTACGACCTGGGCTTTCAGGTCTATATGCGCGAGTGCGCGGTCTGCCATGGAGCGGCCAACGGCGTCGGGCCGTCGCTGACGGCCATGCGCGACCGCGCCCCGACCGTGGTCGCCGGGCTGTCGGCGGAAGAATACCTGTGGCAATCTATCGTCGAGCCGGGCGCGTTTATCGTCGAGGGCTACCAGGATGTGATGCCCAAGGACTACGCTCAGACGCTCACCCAGGACGAGATCGCCGGATTGGTGCGCTTCATCCTGGAATTCGACCCCGCTACCATGATGGGCGGGTCACAGACCAGCGCGGGGACTGGCGAAGAGGGGCAAAGCAATTCTGGCCTGCCGCCCGCCATCGAGCAGGAAGAGACGCTGATAGTGCGCGGTCGGCTGATGCAGGGCACAGCGGGGGGCGAAGAGATTCCGGCGGGACTGCCCATGCAACTGTACGTGCTGGATGTGCATGGCAACCTGGCGGGCGTTTACGAAGCGCAATCGGGCGAGGCGGGCGCGTTCATCTTCGAGAACATCGCTCGCGCGCCGGGTAACCTCTACCTGATCCAGGTGACTTACGATGGGATTGCCCAGGGGGCGCAGATTCCCGCCATCAACGGCGACGAGCAGACGCTCACCCAGGATGTCACCGTCTACGAGCACACGACCGATCCGGCCACCGTTGCCATCACCTGGGCGCAGATGCTGATCAACTACGCGCCCATCGAACAGTTCGGCCTGGAAGTGTGGTTGCGCCTGGAACTGGCCAACACAGGCGATCGCATCGTCACCCTGCCGGAACGCGCTGGCCCGAACGACTGGTTCGCCTCGGTGGCCATCGAGTTGCCGCCGGCGGCCTTCGGCATTCAACCCATGCAGGCCGAAGGCAGTCAGCGCTACGATGTGCAGGTGGAAAACGGCGTGCCCGTCGTGCGCGATACCTGGCCGCTGCGCCCTGGCCAGGTACACACGATCACCATCGCCTACTACCTGCCCTACGACAATGGTGCGGTGATCGATCAGGCGTTCAGCTATCCGGTGGTGGATGGCGCGGTGCTCTTGCCCAACGACACGGTGACCCTGCGCAGCGCGCAGTTGGACGAGCAGGGCGCGTGGCGCTACCGCGTGTCGCATGGGGGCGTGCGCGTGACCGAACTGGCCCCGGACGAGGAGATCAACCCCAACAAAGACTTCACCCTGGTCAAGGAACATCCCCTCACCAAACCGCTGCCAACGGGCGAACGTCTCATCTTCGAACTGGTAGGACGTCCGACGCGCACCATTACGCTGGTGAGCACTTCCACGTCGCCCAGCAATTCCAGCACCAATACTGTGGCTGTTGCCCTGGCCGTGGCCGGAGCGACAGCGCTGGCCCTGGCCGGTGTGCTGTGGTATCGGCAGCGCAAGGCAGTGGCTCGGCTCCCATTGCCACGGGCAGCGGATGGCTGGCAGGAACCGCCCGCCAACGCCGACAAACAGACCCTGCTGCGGGCTGTCGCCGCGCTCGACGACGCCTACGAGACCGGCAAACTCGACGAGGAGACCTATCAGGAACGGCGCGCGCTGCTGTTGGAGCGCCTGTTGCCCCTGATGGATGAGGACGAATAGCCCATGCCCGTTACTGCCGACCGGATGATCGAAATCCGCAAGCTGACCAAGACCTTCGGTCTCAATCCGGTTTTGCGCGGGCTGGACCTGGACGTGCCGCGCGGACAATTCCTGACGTTGCTGGGGCCGAATGGCTCTGGCAAGACGACGCTGTTGCGCATCCTGGGCGCGCTGGCCCGTCCGACAAGCGGGACAGTGCGCATCGGGGGCTGGGAGCTGCCCTCCGAAGCTGAATTCGTGCGGGCGCAACTCGGCGTAGTGAGCCATCAGCCGCTGCTCTACGACACGCTCACCGCCGAGGAAAACCTGCTCTTCTTCGCCCGGCTCTATCACCTGCCGCCGGAGACGCGCCGCGCCCGCGTGGTCGAGGTGTTGGAGCGGGTGGGGCTGGCCCGGCGCGCGCGCGACGTGGTGCAAACCTATAGCCGGGGGATGCAACAGCGGCTGGCCATCGCCCGCGCCATCCTGCACAACCCGGCCATCCTGCTGCTCGACGAGCCATACACCGGCCTGGATCAGGACGCAGCAGCGGTGCTCGACGACCTGCTGCGTCAGGTGGCGACGGAAGGCCGCACCGTGATCATGACCACGCACGACCTGCGGCGCGGATATGCCCTGGCCGACCGGATCGCCATCCTCAGTCGCGGCAAGATTGCCTTCGACGCGCCCTGCCGTGAGATCGATCCGGACGCGCTACCCACGCTCTACGCCGACGTGACCGGAGCCGTGACGACGCGATGACTGTCAGTCCCGAACCTACCACTTCTCCCGCTCCGGCGGAGACGGCGGCAACTCGCCCCGCGACGGCGAGCGCCCGCGCCCGGCAGCGCCTGACTCCTTTCTGGCGGGCGGTGGGAGCGATCGCCTGGAAAGACCTGCGGGCCGAAATCCGCAGCCGCGAGCTGATCAACAGCATGGTGCTGTTCACCTTCATGACGGTGATGGTCTTCAGCCTGGCGCTGGAACTGGACAGAGAAGCGCGGCAGACGACGGTCGCCGGCGTGCTGTGGGTGACGGTCGTCTTCGCGGGGATGATCGGGCTGAGCCGCAGCCTGGCCGCCGAAAAAGACCGCGGCAGCCTGGATGCGCTGTTGCTGGCCCCCATTGACCGGGGCGCGCTCTTCTTCGGCAAGATGATCGGCAATCTGCTCTTCGTGCTGGTGATCGCGCTGGTGTTGCTGGTGCTGCTCACCGTGTTGTTCAACGTCACGCTGCTCAAACCGCTGTTGGTGTTGGTGGTGTTGCTGGGGAGCATCGGCTTCACTGCCGCGGGGACTCTGCTCTCCAGCATGACGGTACACGCTCGCGCCCGCGAAGCCCTGCTGCCGATCATCCTGATGCCGGTCGTGTTGCCGGTGTTGATCAGCGCGGTGCGCGCCAGTACGACCATCCTGGAGGGGCTGCCGCGCGACGACTGGTTGCCCTGGCTGCAACTGCTGGCCGTGGCCGACGTGATCTTCCTGGCGGCGGGCTACGGCCTGTTCGATTACGTAGTCGAGGAGTGAGTGAGCTATCAGCCATCAGCTTTCAGCTGAAGAAACAAGACCTTGACGTTCTTGCTGACTGCTGCCGCTGATAGCTGACCACTATATGCTTTCAAGGAGTCTGCCGACATGACGTACTCTGCGACACGCACCCGCATCCTGCGCACGCTGACGGCAGCCGCTGCGGTGCTGTTCGTCATCGGCCTGTATCTGGCGCTGTTCTGGGTCGGGCCGGAAAAGCAACAGGGCGCGGCACAACGCATCTTCTACATACACCTGGGATCGTTTCTGGGAGCGTTCATTGCCTTTGCCGCAACGGTAGCGGGCGGCATCGCCTACCTGCGCACGCGCGACCCCAAATGGGACACCTTCGGCCTGGCCAATGTCGAGATCGGGCTGGGGATGTCGGCCATCACCATCGTCACCGGCATGGCCTGGGCGCGCCCCATCTGGAATACCTGGTGGACGTGGGACCCGCGTCTGACCAGCATCACCATCATGTGGCTGGCCTATGCCGCCTACCTGATGCTGCGCTCTGGCATTGAGGATGTGGAACGGCGGCGGCGCTTTGCTGCGGTCTATGGCATCGTTGCTTTCGCCAGCGTGCTGTTCACCATCATCATCATCCGCGTGCGTCCCGATACCATTCACCCTGTGGTCGTCGGCCCCAGCCAGGCCGATCCAACCGGCAGCTTCGATGTCACCGGGCGCATCCGCGATACGCTCTTCTTCAACCTGTTCTCGTTCGCCGTGCTCACTGTGGTCTTGATCTGGTACCGCATCCGCCTGGAAAACCTGGCGCAGTATGTGACACGGCGCAAGCTCGAAGTGCTGTCCGAGCTGTAGCCCGCAGAGGAGGGGACAATGGACTTCGACTTTGGCAAATACGCCGAGTATATGGCGCTGGGCTACGCGGCGATGGCCTTCATTCTGGGGTTGATGGTGGCGTGGATCGCGCTGCGCTTCCGCGCGCTGCGCGCCCAGCAGGAAGAAGTCGCCCGCCTGGAAGCGGAACTGGCCGAGGAACGGCGGTCGCAGACCAGGAACGCCGCTCTGGCGCAAGCCGAAACGCCCCCGACAGGGGAGATGGCTCGTCAGGAACAGTAGCCAGCCGTGGCCTGGAAAGGACAACGCCGGCCCCTGCAGGTCGGCGTTGTTCGCTCAGGTGGAGGTGGGGGGAATTGAACCCCCGTCCGCAAGATTCGGGCACAAACGTCTACAAGCTTAGCCAGCTTCTCAGTTTCGCGCGAGGCAACCCAAACTGGCGGAGGTTGTCCGCGCGCTAGCCGATGAGTCTTAGCTGCTGCGTATCGGCGTCAGTGCAGCGCATCCTGTCCTTTGTGACGCCTGCTTGCCGCCCGGACAGGAGACGGTCGGGGCAGACGGATACCCCGCAGGGTATCGGTTTGTCCGCCTGGCGACTACGCGGCCAGGGCGAGACGGGAAGTGCTGTTGGCACTTATAGGTGTGCTCTGGATTAACGAGGGTAGAGCGCCTCGGCTTGCAGTCTGTGACCAACCTCCCACGTCGAAGCCAGTCACCCCCATGCGTTTACATTATAGCAGATTGACGGGGAGCTGTCAGCGGTGAATTTCTGGGTAGCCAAAGACCGGTTTGGAGTTCGCCCCGCCGTGCCGCTATAATTCCACCCATGCACGGTTGCTACGTGAACTTTTCAAGAGAGGGACCTGATGGCCCCTCATTTTGTGTGACAGACGCATGTGAGGCACGCACTTGCCGCGCTCAGTCACAGCAGCGGAATGAACATTCGACCGGCTTCCTGGCACAGGGTTGGAATCATCGAGAGGGGAAAAAAGGATGCGAAGGCTCCGCGATTTGCTCAAACGGTCAGCGCAGCGGCGCGCGGCCATGCTGCGCCTGTTTCTGACAGGCTTCAGCATGGGTTCCGCCGACCTGGTTCCAGGGGTCAGCGGCGGGACGATGGCGCTGCTGTTCGGAGTCTATGAGGAATTGATCCATAGCATCAAGACCGTGAGCAGCAAAGCGTTGAAGCTGGCCCTGCAGGGCAGGATCAGAGAAGCGCTGTGGGTCGTGCCCTGGGAATTCCTGGTGCCGCTGGGCGCGGGGATACTGGCGGCAATCTTCAGCCTGGCCAGGTTGATCTCGCACCTGCTTGCCAATCACCCGGTGTTTGTGTGGTCGTTCTTCTTTGGGCTGGTGACGGCGTCGGTGTGGGTGGTAGGTCAGCGCGTGGGGCGTTGGAGCGCCAGGGCATATGGCATAGCGGCCATTGGAGCGGTAGTCACCTATGCAGTCGTGGGCGCAGTGCCCGTACACACGCCGGCAGAGCTGCCCGTTTTCTTCCTGGCGGGAATGATCGCGATCATGGCCATGATCCTGCCGGGCATTTCGGGGTCGTTCCTGCTGGTGCTGATGGGCAAATATGCGCAGCTTCTGGAAGCCGTGACGAACCGCGACGTGATCACGCTGAGCGTGTTCGCGCTGGGAGCGGCAGTAGGACTGGCCCTCTTCTCGCGGTTGTTGTCCTATATGTTCGTGCATCACCATCACAGCATGATGGCCTTGCTGACCGGCGTGCTGCTGGGATCGCTGCGCAAGGTCTGGCCCTGGAAGAAAACTGTCGAGACCACATTGGACGCGCACGGCAACGAAGTGCCCCTGGTCGAAGCGAACTACCTGCCCCCCGCCCTCGATGGAGAGGTGATCGTGGCCGTGAGCCTGTTCTTGCTCGCGATCGGGCTGATCCGCTATCTGCACAGATACGAGACCGCCAGGAAGCGGATAGGCGAGGAGCACCTGTCGCGCGAAATCGCGACGAATGCCCTGGACTGAGAGACCTTTTGAGAAGTCCTGAATCTGCGGGTCTACCTCATCCCCAGGGTAATTGCATCAAAACCAGCCAGCAGAACCAGGGGCAGAAGTAAGCTCAGGTGTGATCTTCTGGTTGACCTCACCCCCGCTCGGCGTTGGCGCGCCTCGCCGAGCGAAGCGAGGCTGGGGGTGAGGTAAAGCGGCAAGCGGTTTGATGCAATCCCCCTGACCTCTTCTTTCCGGATCGTTTTTCGCTTTGACTGGCCCGTGCTAGAATGGGGGCACGCTTTACCCGGAAAGGATGAGGCGAGTGATGGTTGCTGGCGGGGGCTTCTGCGACCGACACGGTCCCTTCGATCCACCCCATCAGACCTGCCCATATTGTGTGCTGGAAGAAGCGCAGCGGCGAGCGTATGGGCCACCGGCGAGCAGCTCGTCCCGGCATGCGGAACCGACCGGCGCGTCTGCAGCCCCGCCCGATGGCCCTCAACTCACCGAGGCCATCCCCGACGAGCGCGCACAGGAAGCGCCCGCGGCCCCACCCGCCCCGCCTGCTCCGCTGGGCTGGCTGATCGTCAAAGCGCCCCTGGAAAAGCGGGGGACGATCCTGCCAGTGCAGGCCAATCAGATCATCGGGCGCGAAGGAGACCTGCGCTGGGATGATCCGCGGCTGTCGCGCCATCATGCCCGCCTGACGCTCGAACCGCCCGCCGATGCTCCCGATGAAGCGCCTGTCTTTCACCTGTGGCCATTCGGGACGACGAATCCGGTGTATATCAATGGGCAGGAGATTCGAGGCGCGACCCCTCTGCGCGAAAACGACGAGATTCGCCTGGGCGACACCCTGTTCGTGTTCAAAATGTTGCTGGATTGAGGGGCAGGATTATGGCTGAGACAAACGCTGCGCCGCTGAACGTCAGCGTGGCCATGTACACCGACGCCGGCAAAGAACGCGCAGATAACCTGGACGCCATCGGCAATCACGTGCCCGATGACCCGCTGGTGCTGGGCCGCTTGGGGCAGCTTTTTGTGCTGGCCGATGCCTCGCCCGACCTGGAACGCGGCGATCTGGCCAGTCAGTATGCCGTCAGCACCATCCTCAGCAGCTACTACGAACAGGCGGAAGGTGCGCCCGCTGAACGATTGGCCCGCGCCATCGCCGAGGCCAACAATGTTATCTTCGCCGAAGCCATCGAGTCCGGCCTGGAACTGGGCACAGCGGTGCTGAGCGCCGTTGTGCGCGGCAACGAGTTGATCATCGGCAGCGTGGGCGACTGCCCGGCCTTCCTCATCCGCGACGGCGCGCCGCGTCGCCTGACGCCGGAACCGCCCGCGGCGGTGCTGGCCGTGGAACAGCCCGCCCGCCTGCTGGGCGTCAGTCACTCAGCGCGGGTGGACATCATCAGTGGCCGGGTGCGGTCGGGCGACTGTGTGGTGCTGTGCAGCGCCAGCCTGACCCGCTCGGTGACGCCAGAAGAAATCGCGCAGACGGTCGGCGAGCAAGCCGGGCAGCAGGCCGCCGAGGCATTGGTGACCCTGGCCAACGAACGCGACGGGGGCGACGACGTGTCGGTCATTGTCCTGCAGCTCAGTTCCGACCTGCTGCTGGCGCAGTTGCCGCCCATCCCCGACCCCATGCAGGCGTGGGGCCTGCCGCGCCGCGCGCGCCGCACCCGCGCCGTCGAGGCGAGCGCTGAGCAGGAAGAACAGGACAAACGCCTGCTCCAGGCTCAGGAAGCGCTGTGGACGGCCTGGCAAACCATACGGGGCAACACATTGCTGGCGGTCGTCAGCATGGTCGTGGCGCTGGGGCTGTTTGGGGCGTTCATCCTGGCGCTGGCCGGTCTGGGGCGCGAAGATGAAGCCAGGCCGACTCCCATCCCCCCCGCCGATCTGACCGTCACCGCCGACATCGCCACGCGCGCCGCGGCGCAGGCCATCGCCCAGGCCACGGCGGACGCGGCGCTGGCAGCGACGCAGGCGGAGATCGCCCGCCTGACGCTGACGCCGCCTACGCCCGTCCCCACCAGCGGGCCGCAGATGGAAAGCGGGCTGTGGTTCCGTGTGCTGGAAGGCGATCCCATCCCCGCTTACAACGCGCCCAGCGCCTCGGCCAGACGCCTGACCGATCTGGAGCCGGGCAGCACTTACCGCGTCTCCGCGGTGAACCGCGAAGCCCAGGCCGGGCCGTGGTATCAGGTGGTGGACAACCTGGGCCAGGAAGTGCGCTGGGTGAGCGGGCCAAGCCTGCACGCGCGCATCGTGGTAGTAGATGATGCGGGCAATCCCCTGCCGCCGGAGCAACAACCGCTTGACGTGCCTCCGCCCGACGCTGCACGGCGGGCCACGCCGACGCCCTCGCCGCGCCCGCCGTCTATTTCGCCCACCGTGACCGGCGCTGGCACGCCCCAGACGCCCGCTCCGGCCACCTCAGCGGTCACACCGACGTCGACTTCGCGACCCAACATCTCTTACGGGGTAGAGTCCTGGGAAGTGGGCAAGATGGTGATCATGCGCGCCGACCTCAACCTGTGCCGTATCCCCGACGTGAACGCCTGCGACATTGGGCGGGCGTCGGCTGGCGAAATGGGGACAATCGTCGAGGGGCCGGTACCGTCGGGCGAGCACTGGTGGTGGGAAGTCGAATTCCAGGACGGGCGCGCGGGCTGGATCGCTCAGGTGCTGCTGGGTACCCCCTGACGGCGCGCTCAGCCCTCCACGCGGAAGATCAGCACCGAGTCGCCGACGGTGATGCGATCCCCGTTATGCAGGCGCTGCGCGAGCACCCGCTCGCCGTTGATCCACGTGCCCTGGGCGCTCTGCTGATCCTGCAGGAAGAACGCCCCCTGCGCAAAGCGGATCATGAAATGCCGCCGCGACACCTTGGGGTCGAGAATCTGCACGTCGCACACCGTCGAACGCCCCACCAGCGTATCGGCTTTCTGCAACCAGAAGCGCTGCCCGCTCAACGCCCCGCTCACGCCTTCCAGCCAGGCGCGTGGCATGTTGGCCGGGCGGGAGACAGCGCCAGGGGCATAGGCCGGGGCGGCCTGCGGCATCACGCGCGGTTGTGGAGGGGGAGCGGGCGCGGCGGGCGGAGGCATGGCCGGGCGGAGCGGGGCAACGGTCAGCGGAGCGCCGCAACGCCCGCAAACGGTAGCGCCGGGCGGGTTGCCCGCTCCGCAGCGCGGGCAGATGACTGTGTCCGCCATTGGCGCGCGATAGGGTGGTTCGGCGGGAGCGCGGCTGGCACGCAGATAGATCACCAGCAGAGCAACCCCTGCTACAAATGCCATGAACGCGCCTACCGCCACCACCAACAGGATCAGTAATTCCACGGCGCTATCTCTTCACACTCTCTATCACCAGTACACCGCCAAGTATAAAGCATCTGGCCCTGGGATGTGAAAGGGCTGAGAAAACGTTCTACAAGTGGGCAATGCGGGCCTGCTTTTCTTAACATTCAAAGTGAGACGACAGATCGTACCTCACGGTTTATCTGCAGAGTCAGGGAGCCTGAGAAGCGCTTGGCGATGACATCCCCCTTCTTTTCGGTCCTTCTATGCACCTTCAACCGTGCCCACCTTTTGCCACGCGCGCTTGATTCTCTGCTCATCCAGCACGAGACCGACTGGGAAGCGCTCATCATTGATGATGGCAGCACCGATCGCACGGCGGAGGTGGTGCAACCCTATCTGCGCCAGGCTCCTAATCTGCACTATGTCCAGCAGGAGAACCGCGGGCTGGCCCTCAGTCGCAACGCGGGAGCGCGTCTGGCCAAGGGTAAATTCCTGACCTTTCTCGACTCGGACGACTGGTTCGCCCCGGATCATCTCGCTACCCGTCGGAAAGTCATCGAGCAACACCCCTGTGCGAATTTCCTGCACGGCGGGGTGCAAATTATCGGCGACCCCTACGTCGCCGACCGCGAAAACCCCGCAGTCAGGGTGCACCTCGATCAGTGCATCATTGATGCGACCTTCGTCATCCGTCGCCGGCTGTTCTTTCGGCTGGGCGGTTTCCCCGCCCTGGCCTACTCTGCCGGAAATGCGCTGTTTCAGCGCGCTGTACAGGCGGGGGTGAAGCCAGTCAAGGTCAACGCCCCCACTTATGTCTACGACCGTACTACCCCCGACTCGATCTGCACCATCGCCGCACAGGGCGGCATCGCGGCCATCGAACAGTTTCGCAAGGGCGCTTGGCCGCGCTGATGCCGCCCTTATCCGAACGCCTCTGATATGCCCGGCTCAGAAGGCCAGGATGGTCTGCGTCCCGTAGACGAAGAGCAAAGCTCCAGCGATCACCACCACCCAGGCCAGCGCCCGCCGGTAGACGTTGAAGCGCTGCACGTCGGTGATGACTACATAGGCTCCGGCCAGGGCGTGAGTCAGCACGGCGGCCAGAAAGGCGATGTCAATGGCTTTCCACAGCGGGTTGTCCAGCCGCTCCAGCACGCGATCCACGTTGATATGCCCCGGCGGATAGTGCACCACCACCATATGCAACGTCAGGAAGAAGAGCAGGGCGATGGCCGTCCAGCGTTGCAACAGGAAAATGCGCATGGTCTCTTCCCCCCTCACTCCAGCGCGAACAGCAGAATGGGCAGGCCGCCCGCGATAACCAGGATGGCCGACACCACCAGCGTTGCATAGAACAGGCTGCGCCGGTACTCCGTCACGTCGAAGTAGTGCACGATCAGCAGGCGGATGCCGTCCACGCCGTGATAGACCACCGCCGCCAGCAGGCCGATCTCCAGCAGGCGGAAGATGGGCTTACCCAGAAAGTCCATGCGGCTGTTGAAGGTCTCTGCGCCGCTGTTGATGCCACCGATGACCCACATATGCAGCAACAGATAGAGCACCAGGGCCACGCCAGTCACGCGGCGCAACAGGAAAGCGATGAATCCGGAACTGCGATACATGATCACTCACCTCCGGAGAGCAAGGGAGCCTCGCCCACTACTTCGATAGGTTGGTCGAGACGGCGTTGGCGCTCGCGGCGAGCCGCCTCGAACGCCTGCCGCTTCATGGCCAGTTTGCGCAGGGTCTCGATGGCAGCGGTGGGATTCAACCCCTTGGGGCAGGCGTCAATGCAGTTGAAGATAGTGTGGCAGCGATAGACGCCATCTCCGCGATCCAGGTCGTCGAGCCGTTCTTTGGGCGCGCTGTCGCGCGGATCGAGCACGCGCAGGAAGGCTTTCAGCAGGGCGTGCGGGCCGATGTATTGTTTGGTGAGGGCGATCACCTGGCAGGATGAGTAGCACGCGCCGCACATGATGCACCGCTCCGCATTGCGCAGCGCGGCCACCTCCTCCGGGCTGATGCGAAACTCCTTTTCGGGGATGTTATCCGGCGGGATCAACCAGGGCTTGACGCGCAGGTATTGTTCCCAGAAGGTCGTGCGGTCAACTACCAGGTCTTTGATCACTGGCAGATAGGGCAGCGGGCGCAGGGTCACGCGCCCCTTGCGATCCACATGGTCGCGTAGCGGCGCATCGCAGATGAGCATGTTCCTGCCGTTGACGTTCGCTGCGCAGCTCCCGCAGATGGCATGGCGGCAGGAGCGGCGAAAGGTCACGCTGCCGTCTTGCTCTTCCTTGATCTCGTGCAGCGCGTCGAGGATGGTCTTGCCCGGCGTCGCTTTGACAGTGAATTCCTGCCAGTAAGGTCGTTTGTCCACATCCGGATTGAAGCGCTGAATGCGGATGGTCACAGTCGGGACAGAGCCGTTTGTCGTCATAAAGAGTGCCTCCGGCAAAAGTTTTCGGTGATCGGCGCTCAGTTGTCAGTTCCCTTCCGGTCTGTCTGCGCCTTCCTCGCGCCACCCAGGGATAGTCGCCGACGCTGGTCACAGCCTGATGACCGATCACTGACAACTGATAATTGATAACTTCTCTCAGTACTTCCGCTCCTGCGGCGGATACTTCTCCCAGTCAATGGTCACTGGCCGGTAGCTCAGCGTCGGGCCATCCGGCGTCTTGTGGGCGACGGTATGCTTCAGCCAGTGCTCGTCATCGCGCTTCGGGTAGTCGGTGCGAGCGTGCGCGCCGCGACTCTCGGTGCGCGCCAGCGCGCTGACCGCGATCACCTCGCCGAAGGTGAGCAGATGCTCAGTCTCGATCGCACCCAGCACGTCGGTGTTGAAGCGCGCGCTACGATCCATCACGCGGACACGGTCAAAGCGCTCCTGCAAAGCGCGAATATCGGCCAGCGCCAGCTTGAGGCGCTCTTCGTCGCGGAAGATCCCCACGTTGGCGGTCATGGTCTCTTTGAGCGCGCGGGCGACTGCCGCCCAGGATTCCGCTTTGCCGTTCGGCGGGTCGCTCATCAGGCGGGCGATACGCTGCCGCGCTGCCGCTGCCGGGTCGCCTTCGATGGGGTGCAGCGCTGCCCCCCCTTTGACGAATTCGGCGATGGCGCGGCCCGCCCGTCGCCCGAAGACAGAGGCGTCGAGCAGGCTGTTGGTGCCCAGACGATTGGCCCCGTGCACACTGATGCAGGCGCACTCGCCCGCCGCGTAGAAGCCCACGATGGGCGTGCCCTCTGCGTCGGCGATCACCTGTCCGTCCGCTGTAGCAGGGATGCCGCCCATGCTATAGTGCGCGGTCGGTTGAATGGGGCATAGCTCGTCTATGATGTCCACGCCAGCGAACTTGAGGGCAATGTCGCGCACCTGCGGCAGCCGTTCCAGAATCCGTTCGCGGCCCAGGTGACGCAGGTCCAGGTAGATGCCCTGGCCGTCTTCTTCCACGCCGCGCCCCTCGTCAATTTCGCGCTGTTCGGAGCGGCTGACCAGGTCGCGCGGGGCCAGCTCCATCTTGTCCGGCGCGTAGCGTTCCATGAAGCGCTCGCCATGCTTGTTGAGCAGATAGCCGCCTTCGCCGCGGCAGGCTTCGCTCATCAGGATGCCGTGCCGATATAGCCCCGTCGGGTGGAACTGCACAAACTCCATATCCATCAGCGGCACGCCAGCGTTGTAGGCGATGGCGACCCCGTCGCCGGTGTTGGAGGTGGCGTTGGACGTGATCTTCCAGGCGCGGCCATAGCCGCCCGTGCCGAACATGACCGCTTTGGCGTGCAGGGTGACGATCTCGCCTGTGTGAATGTTCATGGCGACCACGCCCTTACAGACGCGATCTTCGACGATCAGGTCGAGCGCGAACCACTCGCTATAGAACCTGACGCCGTGCTTGAGGGCCTGCTCGTGAATGGTGTGCAGCAGGACATGCCCTGTCCAGTCGGCGGCGTAGTTGGCGCGGGGGACGCTGTGTCCGCCGAAGCGCCGCTGAGCAATGCGTCCGTCGGGCGTGCGGCTGAACACACAGCCCATGTGCTCGTAGGCGTAGACGATCTCGATGGCATCCTTGACCATGATCTCGATGGCGTCCTGGTCGCCCAGCCAGTCCGACCCCTTGATGGTGTCGAACATGTGCAGTTCCCAGCTATCAATCGGCTCGGCATCGGGCGGGAGCTGTTCGAGGGGACCGCGCGGGCCGGTGCCCGCCACCGGACGCACGTTGTTCAGGGCGGCGGCGATGCCTCCCTGCGCCGCGCCGCTGTGCGAACGCAGGGGATGCAGCTTGGAAAGCACAGCTACGTCGCGCACGCCTTCCTGCATGGCGGTCATGGCTGCCCAGGTACCGGCCAACCCCGCCCCGACGACGACTACGTCGTGCGTAATTACTCTTGCTGGGGTCATAAGCTGCCTCTCATAAACTCCTGTTCTCCTAAGCTCTCTTAAACGAACGATGGCGATATGCCTGCTCTCAGTGTAGCACCCCTGCCCGCCGCGCCGATAGTTACAAAACTCCTCAGGTAGGCTGCCAGGGGTAGGTCGTCACTGAAGGGTTTCTTAGCAATTTCTCACCAGTCTCCAATGCAGTTTCTATGTTGCGGGGGTATCACTGAACAGAATAGCGTTAGCAAACGGTGCGGAGTCGTGAGTCAGGAGTTTTGAGGGTGGGGAACAGCCGCTCAGTTCCCTGACGCTCACAACTCCCGATTCCCTGTTCCAGGGAAAGGAAAACGGCCATGAAGAAGCGTACTCTTGTTGCGCTGGCGTTGGTAGCGGTTCTGACGGTGGGCGCGATCGCCAGTGTATGGAGCGCACAGGCGCAGAGCGGCGGTGCCGATCGGTTGGCGGCGTTGCCCGCTGGCGCGCCCTATACGCCCGACGACGGTGAATTGCGCCTGGCCCGCATGTATGACGAAGTGACCCCCTCTGTCGTGCATGTCTCGGTGGTGATGCGCGGCGGCGGTGGTACGGGCAGTGGCTTTGTGATTGACACCGACGGGCACATCGTCACCAACAACCATGTCATCGAGGGTGCACAGTACATCGAAGTCACTTTCGTGGACGGCACGATCCTGGAGGCCGAACTGGTAGGCCGCGATCCAGACGCCGACCTGGCTGTGATCAAGGTTGATCCCACGAAAGTCGCCCTCAAACCGGTCACCTTCGCCAACTCGGATGAAGTGTTCGTGGGGCAGCGCGTCTATGCCATCGGCAACCCCTTTGGGCAGGACTTCACGCTCACTCAGGGCATTGTCAGCGCGCTGGATCGCAGCCTGCAGAACGAGAACAACTTCAGTATTCCGGAGTTGATCCAGACCGACGCGGCCATCAACCCCGGTAACAGCGGCGGCCCGCTGCTCGACGCGGACGGGCGGGTGATCGGCGTCAATACGGCCATCCTCAGCAGTTCGCGCACGGCTTCTGGGGTGGGCTTCGCCATCCCGTCGAACACGGTGCGGCGCATCGTGCCCTATCTGATCGCCAAAGGTAAGTACGAGCATAGCTGGCTGGGCATCGCGGGCACCACGCTGCGACCCGAACATCGTCAGGCGATGGGCCTGGCCGACGACGTGCGCGGCGCGCTGGTCAGCGAGGTGACGCGCGGTGGTCCGGCGCAGAAGGCGGGCCTGATCGGCTCGATGCGCACGGTCAACACGCCCTTTGGGCGGCTGGCGGTGGGCGGCGACGTGATCGTGGCCGTCAACGATGTGCCCGTCGAAGATATGAGTGACCTGATCAGCTACCTGGAAGTGAACACGCTGCCGGGCGACAGGATTACCCTGCGCGTGTTGCGCAGCGGCATGACCCTGGAGATTCCGGTGACGCTGGAGCCGCGTCCGTAGGGTGGCATTCGCTGTTGAGGGGCGGGGGCGCGGAAAATGCCAGCGCTTTCCTCTGCGTTCTCCGCGCCGCAGGCGACACGTGCCAGGATATAGCGGGGTGTCTGAAGAAACTGGGGGAGCAAATCGATCTCTGCTCCCCCAGATTTTTCTGCCCGAAGCCACAGCGCCTCAGTGCGCCGCCGACCGGCTACCCGTGCCGGACTCGAACCCGGCGTAGGCCAGCAGGAAAACGCCGGTCAATACCAGAAAGCCGATTGCTGTCCCGAACAGCGCCAGAAACGACAACCCTACGACAATGCCGGCGATGATGAACGGCAGCATCCCGCTCAGGCCCGCGCAGGCCAGGTAGTGGAACAGCCTGGCGGGAATGCCTCCCAGTACCGGTTGCCGGGCGTTGGAGTCGTGCGCGATCTTGATGCCCAGCAACAGCCCCACGCCCGCGCCGATCAGCACGGCGATCACCCAGTCGGTCATCGCGCACCTCCTAGAAGAGGGTGTAGATCAGGGGGCCGCCGCCGCTGGCCGAACCGAGCACGATCAGCAGCGCGAAGGCGATCAGGGCGATGATCATGGGGATGAGCCACCACATCTTGGCAGCCCACAGGAAAGCGAACAACTCGCCCAGGATGCCCAGGCGCGCTTTCAGCCCGCTGAGCGCCCCGCCGCGGCGTTGAGGAGAAGCATTGGAAGACATGGTCACGACCTCTTCTTGGCGTCTTTGCCCACCAGGAACGACCCCATCACCAGCCAGTCCAGTTCGCTGTGACTGAAGGTCCACCAGGCATTGGCGGGCGAACTGACGATCGGCTCACCGCGCAGGTTGAACGACGTATTGACCAGGATCGGCACGCCCGTCGCTTCGCCAAAGCGACGTACCATTTCATAGTAGCGCGGGTTGGTGGCGCGGTCAATCGTCTGCAAGCGCCCGGTGCCGCCTTCGTGCGTGGTGGCTTTGGCCACGTCGAGCTTGTCCGGCTTCACCGGGCTGACGGCGAGCATGAAACGTGGCAGCATGTTCGTCTCCACGTTGGGGTAGTCGAAGAATTCGGCGGCGCGTTCCTGCAACACCACCGGCGCAAAGGGGCGGAACGGCTCGCGGAACTTGATCTTGGTGTTGATGATGTCTTTCATCTCGGCACGACGCGGGTCGGCCAGGATGCTGCGGTTGCCCAACGCGCGCGGCCCCCATTCGTAGCGCCCCTGGAACAGGCCGATCACCTTCTGATCCAGGATTTCGTCCACCACGCGGTCAATCAGCCTGTCCTCGTCGTCGAACTGCTCGTAGGGGATACCCTCGCGATCCAGGAAAGCGCGGATCTCGCCATCGCTGAATTCCTGGCCGTAGTAGGTGTCGGTCATGACGAATTTACGCGGTTGCCCCAGCACCACGTGATAGGCCCACAGCGCCGCGCCCAACGCGCCGCCGTCGTCGCCAGCGGCGGGCTGAATGTAAACATCCTCAAAAGGTGTCTCGGCCAGGATGCGGAAATTGGCCACGCTGTTGAGCGCCACGCCCCCGGCCATCACCAGCTTTTTCGCGCCCGTCTTTTTGTAGAGCGCGTTGGCCATGGCCAGCAAAGCTTCTTCGGTCACCTGCTGAATGCTGCGGGCGATGTCGGCGTAGTACTGATTGCGGCGGACGGCTTCGGTCTCGCCGGCGCGGTGCGGCGCACTGCGGGCGGTGAAGAAATCTTCGCCGTGCACGCGCGGTTCGCCGAACAGATCAATGAACTTGCGGTTGAAGCTTTGCGAGGCGGAATAGTGATAGGCGAAGTAATCCATGTTGAGGTGGAAGCTGCCGTCGTCGTGAATGGTGATCAGCTTGCGCACCTTGTCTACGTAGGTCGGCTCGCCGTAGGGAGCCATGCCCATCACCTTGTACTCGCCCTCGTTGACCTCGAAGCCCAGGAAGGCCGTGAAGGCCGAATAGAGCAGCCCCAGCGAGTGCGGGAAGCGCTGCTCCCAGAACAGGTTGATGGCGTTCTCGCCCGCCCCGTTCCACGAGCCTTTGGCCAGGCCCATGGTGGTGGTCGTCCACTCGCCCACGCCGTCTACGGTGATCACCGCCGCTTCTTCGAAGGGCGAGGCAAAAAATGCGCTGGCCGCGTGCGACAGGTGATGATCGCAGAAGAGAATCTTCTGCGGAGGCACGCCCAGATATTGCTGGAGCAGGCTCTTGATCCAGAACTTCTCGCTGACGTAGGCGGTGACGGCTTCGCGCCAGAACGACCACGAGCGGGGGAAGGTAGCCAGCGCGGTTTGCAGGATGCGCCCCACCTTGACCATGGGCTTCTCGTAGAAGACCACATAGTCCAGGTCTGGCCCTTTGATGCCACCCTGAGCCAGGCAAAAATCAATGGCCCGCGCGGGGAAACCGTTATCGTGCTTCTTGCGCGAGAGCCGTTCTTCCATCGAGGCGGCCACCAATTGCCCGTCGCGCAGCAAGACCGCCGCCGAGTCGTGGTAGAAACAGGAGACGCCGAGAATGTCCATCGTGTAGCCTAGACTAGAACTGTCTGCGTGCTTCGTCGAGTGAGCTGCCGACCGGCGCGCGTTCGAACCAGGTTGCCGGTGGCTTGCGGATGCACAAGGGGTCAGAAAACAGGCGCACCGCCAGCGCAAAGGGCACAAAGATGGTGCAGTAGAACAAGACGGCAAACAGCCGCGCCTGAAAATCGCCGTAGACGTCCCCGATGATTTTCCAGCGTGTCCAGGCGATATGCCGTAGCTCAGCCAGCATGATTCCCTCTATAGCCCTGAGATGTCAGGGAGGCAGCAGCCCTGCTCCCCGTCGTGCCGTGACGATTATACAGAGCGGCCAGGGGCTGTCAATAGCACCGCCGGGGGGTGCAGGAGGATTGCAGCAAACCGCTTGCCACTTTACCTCACCCCCAGCCTCGCTTCGCCCGGCTTGGAGGCGCGCCAGCGCCGAGCGGGGGTGAGGTCAACGCTGCGGGCGAGCGCGCGCAAACTGTGACCAGGCCGTTTGCCGCAGCCTGCTGCCCCTTACCCCTAACTCCCCTCTTCCTCGCGACTGCGTCGCGGGGCGAGGGGACTTACTGTCTGTCGCGCGAGCGCTCCCCTTCGCCCGCAGCGCGGGCGAAGGGGCCGGGGGATGAGGAGCAACTAGTGTTTCTCAAACGTCGTGCCCAGGGCGCGGGGCGGAGCCGCCCGCGTGAAGCGCCGCACATAGGGGCGGAAGCGCTCCGGCGTATAGCGATCCAGGCGTGTCAGCACGCCGCTGGTTGCCAGTAGCAGGGTCAGGATCATCAGGAACCAGGGCAGCATGTTGATGATCTGCGCGGGCAGGTCAATCACCTTGTTGTCCTGCAGATCAATGGCGATCGAGCGCAGCCCGACAATCAGATAAGCGCCCAGCGCCACGCGCCAGGGAATCCACAGCCCGAAGATGACGATCGCCAGCGCGATCCAGCCCTCGCCGCTGAGGTCTTCCTTCCAGCCCAACTTGACCGAGAGCGAGTAGGTCGCCCCGGCCAGCCCCACCAGCGATCCGCCCACCAGGGTATAGACGTAGCGCAACCGGTTGACCGGCGTGCCGCGCACAAACGCCGCCTCCGGCTGCTCGCCGATGCTGCGCAGCGTCAGGCCGGGGCGCGTGCGGTAGATGTAGAACCACACCAGCACCGTCAGCAGCAGGCTGAAGTAGATCAGCGGGTTGTGATCGAACAGCACCGGCCCCAGCAGCGGAATATCGCGCAGCACAGGGATCGGCATATGAGGAATCTCTTTGCCGGGCAGGTTGAAATGCGGCTTGCCCAGAAAGATAGCCAGGTCGGCGCACAGGATGGTCAGCACGAACCCTACGGCCACCTGATTGAGCCGCAGGCCGATGCTGGAAAAGACCACCACGAAGGCCACTGCCGCGCCAACGAGCATGGCCGCCAGCACCGCCTGTAGCAGGCTGCCCGTCTCGCGCACCACCACGTGCGCCGTCATGGCGGAGAGCATGATCGTCCCGTCCAGCGACAGATTGATCACGCCGGAGCGTTCGGTGATCAGCTCGCCCTGCCCGGCGATGACAATGGGGGCCGCCGCGCGGACGATCCCGCGGAGAGTGCTTTCCAAACCGGTCATCGTCGCCTCGCTCGTTCAACTACTTTTAGCCGCCGCTCTTGGAGCCTGAGCGCATGCGTGGCGCAGGGGGCTTGGGGCGGCGAAAAGTGACCATCATCTCCAGTTCCGAGAGCCAGCGCAGGTCTATGATCTCCCACCCCTGCGCGGCATGTTCGTTCAGTTGCTGGGTGAGCGACTTGCCCGCCCAGATCAGTTGCTCAGCCCGGCCCACGGCCTCCGGAAAATCGAGTGCACCAGACAGATAGACGGTGAGATATTCCCAACGTACGGCAGGCATAGCTCTCAGGTTCGGTCAATTTCCTCTTCATCCTCAGCCCTCGGCTGTGCGCTGCGCGGCGGGAAGAAGCGGTTGCGCACCCCGAAGGCCAGCACCACCATCAACACAACGGTGCTTTGCAACACTCGCACCAGCGATCGGTCAAGCGTCAAGCCGTAGTCCCACTGAAAACCGCTCTCCAGGCGCTGCCCGCCCTTGGATAGCACGGCGAACACGAACGACACGAAGGGCGTGAGCACCAGCGAGACAGACGCCAGCAACACCACCAGAATCGCCAGAAAACCCATCCCGCCCGATGGCGTGGCTGTCAGCTTGATCACGTCGGGGGCCAGCACGCGGAAGGCTCCGGCCAGCCCGGCCATCGCGCCACACAGGGCCATCGCCAGCACCGTGTTGCGTTCGGTGCGCACACCTAGCAGGAAGGCCGACTTACGGTTCTTGCCCTGTGCGCGCAGTTGTAGCCCCCAGCGAGAGATATACATGATCAGGAAGACCACGACGAAAGCAGCGACCGTCAGATAGATCGTCGTCGGGCTGAGCCGGCGATATTCCTCAAACACCGGCAGGCGCGCGATCTCCGGGAAGCGCGCCGTCTCCGTCGCGCGGCTGCCGGGCGGTTGCCAGGGGCCGCCGTTGGAGATCAGATACATGTTGAACGTCTGCGCGATGAAGTTGAGCGCCACGCCGCCGAAGATTTCATTGACGCCGCCGCGCGTCTTGAGCACCGCGGCCAGTGTCGCCCACAGCGCCCCGGCGCTAGCCGCGAAGACGAAGCAGGCCGTCAGAATGCCATTGCGCCCCATATCCAGGCCCAGCGGCGGGTTCTTGCTTTCCGCAAAGAGCCGCACGGCCCAGGTAGCGCCAATGGCCCCCATGATCAGTTGCCCTTCCACGCCGATATTCCACAGACCGGCGGTGTAGGTGAGCACCAGGCCAAAGGAAGTGATGGCCAGCGGCATCCAGAAGGCCACCAGGTCGGCGCGTTTGGCCGCCGACTCCAGCGTGCCCTCGTAGACATAGCGCCAAGCTACCTGCGGATCGGCCCCCTGCCATTCCAGGATCAGCACGATGATCAGCAGGGCGACGACGATGCCCACTACCGGAGCCAGCGCCGCTGGCAGCAGGTCCAGCGCCGCGCGCCACAGCATCTGTCCTCGCCAGCCAGGGACGGGCGACACACGTTGTCGGGCCGTCGAAGCCATGCTTTACACCCTCCCGCCGATGAGTTCACCCAGCCGGCTAGCCGTCATGTGCGCCGGGTCGTCCACCAGCGTCACCCGTCCGCCAAAGAAGACCAGGATGCGATCGCTGTAGGTGACGATCTCGTCCAGTTCGGCGGAGATGAAGACAATGGCTGTGCCCTCGGCGCGACGGGCCAGCAGTTGTTCCCAGATGTAGTTGGCGCTCTCCACGTCCAGGCCGCGCGTCGGATGTTCCAGCAGCAGCAGCTTCAGTTGCTCCGGCAACAACGACAGGGCGAAGCGCTGCTGATTGCCGCCGGAGAGCGTCTGCACGGGGCTGCCGGGCCGTCCCCTGACGTTGAAGCGGCGGATGCGCTCGTCCGTCACCTGGCGGGCGCGCATCCAGTTGACCCAGGGCGCGCGGCTGGGCAGCGTCAACGCGAAGTGCTGCGTGAGGGTCATGCCGTGAATCAGCCCTTCTTCCAGGCGTCCGGCGGGCAGAAAGGCCACTCCCGCGTTCCGGAAAGCATGGTAGGGCGCGTGCGTCATGTCGCGCCCGTTGATGCGAATCACGCCGCTCTCCGGCGGATAGAGGCCCGTGCAGGCGCGGATGAACTCAGCCTGTCCGCTGCCGTCCAGCCCGGCCAGCCCGATCACCTCACCCGCGCGCACCTCCAGCGACAGGCGTTCAACTGTCAGGCGATGGCAGGCCAGACACAGGTTTTCGACGGTGAGCACCGGTGGGCCGGCGGGCATAGCAACGCGCTCTTGCCGTTCGATGACCTTGCCGAACATCAGCTCCACCAGGTCACTGATGGGGCACGGCACTTCTTTTTCGCCCACCAGTCGCCCGCGCCGCAGCACGAAAGCGTGATCGCACAGCTCGATCACGTCTTCGAGCTTGTGCGACACCAGGATGACGGTCATGCCCTCGTCGCGGGCCAGCGCCTTCAGCACGCCGAACAGCGCGTTCTTTTGCTCCGCGCTGATGCCAGTCGTCGGCTCGTCCAGCACCAGCACGCGCACGTTGAGCGAGAGCAGGCGCAGAATCTCAAGCTGCTGTCGCTCGCCGATGGTGAGCATATCCACATAGGCGTCGGGGTCAAGCGCGAAGCCGAAGCGCCCGGCCAGTGCCAGGAAATCGCGGCGCGCGGTCTGCATGTCGGGCAGGAAGCCCGCCGGCCTGCCAGCGATGAAATTCTCCAGAACAGTGAACGGCAGGAAGTCGAGCGGGTCCTGATAGAGCATCCCGATGCCATGAGCGATGGCGTCAGTGGGGGCGTGCAGTTCGACCGGCTGATCGTCTACCAGGATCGTCCCGCTGTCGGCAGACTGATAGCCAGACATGATCTTCATGAGGGTACTTTTGCCCGCGCCGTTCTCGCCCAGGATGGCATAGATGCGCCCACCTTCAAAGGTCAGCGAAATGTCCTGATTGGCGCGGATGGGGCCAAATGATTTGTTGATATTCCTCAGCTCAACGCGCATGGTCTGCTCAATAAGTGTCTCTGGCGACGTGTTGTGGTCGGGTACTTCAAGCGTACCGCGTCCGCAAACCGGTTGTCAAAAGAGGGTGCATTCGCGTCTTGGGCAAGGGTCTTGAACCGCCGAGACGCCAGGGGCGCAAAGAAGACAGACTGAACAAAACTCCGGAATTTTCTCCGTGAACTCAGCAAAACTTTGCGCCTGCTTACCTCACCCCCAGCGCAGTTTACTATATTTCCTGATTTCTTGTCCCGCCCCTGAACCATGCGGGTGCGTGCAAGAGGTAACAGGCAATTTGCCGCAGTCTGCCGCCCCTCACCCCTGAATCCCCTCTCCCTCGCGACGGCGTCGCGGGGCGAGGGTCTCGCACGAGCGTTCCCCTTCGCCCGCGCTGCGGGAGAAGGGGCCGGGGGATGAGGGCCATCGGCTCAAGATGTGGATAATGATAAGCCAGGCATCGAGAGGGGACAACGAGGCCCATAGAAATTGCGCCAGGGGACACCGGGCTTTAGCCCGGTGGGGAATGGCGCTTGCCCCCTTTCTTCTCCCGTGATATATTCAGAACGTGAATGCCGCTCGGAATATCTTGGTTTCAGCGGCAAGTCGGCCCGGACGGGGCCGCCAGGCGCTAACGTGGCCAGTTGCGGCGTGCGTAGCCTGGGAAGCTCCCCGCTTTAGCGGGCAGAGCCGTCACCACTCCCCGCGGTCGGTGCTGGACAGTTCCGGGCTGTGCACCGAGCGCTTGCTCATCCAGTCGTCGAGCGCCACGCACACCTCGCCGCCCAGCAGGATGATGATGCCCGTCAGGTACACCCAGAACATCAACACGATCATCGTGGCGACCGAGCCGTAGACCAAGCTATAGGACGCCAGGTTGTCCAGGTACCAGGTGAACAGGCGCTTGGCAATTTCCCAGGCGCTACCGCCCAGCAACGCCGCCACCCAGATGGCGTCCCAACGCACCCGTCGGCGAGGGATGAAGCGATACAGGAAAGCGAAGATCGCCACGCTGAGGCTGAAGGGCACCACCAGCGAGGTAGCCGTCAGCCACGACAGCGAGCCGAAGATGATCAGGTCGAGCAGGTTGAAGACGAGCGTGGTTGCCAGCGAAGCCGCCAACAGCACGCCCAACGCCACCATCATCCCCAGCCCGATCAGCCGCCCGCTCCAGGTGTTGTAGCCCTTTTCGTCGCGGAAGGTGCGGCTGAGCGCCGACGACAGGCTGGAGAAGAACCCCAGCGACGACCACAACAGCGAGATACCCGCTACCGCGCCGAACGAGCCGCGCTGATTCAGCGTCTCGGCGATGCTGTCCTGCAGAAAGCTGGCCGTGGAAGCGGGCAGGAAGACCCGCAGCACCCCGTCTATCTGATCGCGAGCGGCGGCAGGCCCCAGCCAGGTGCCAATCACGATGATCAGCAGGATCAGCAGCGGAAACAGCGAGAAAGTGGCATAGTAGGCCAGCGCCGCGGACTCGCGCGGGCCGTGCTTGGAAAAGCGATCAATGGCCCACCACAGATGTTGAAGCAGACCATCGCTCATGGTGTTGGCCAGAATCCACCAGCGCTGATAGAAGCGCAGCGGGCGCGCCCGGCGGCCTGGCAACGGTCGGGTCGTGGCAGTTGGGGTGGTCATTGGTAATTCATGCCCCGGTTCGTTATGCTTGTTGAGGTGTCTTGGCGGCTCCTCCTGAGGAGATTTTAACACACAAGACCATGATCAAAGCGCTTATCTTCGACTTCGACGGCGTGATCGTGCGCACCGAGGACTATAGCCCGCGCCACGCCTGGGACGCCCGTCTGGGATTGCCCATCGGTAGCGTGGAACGCGCCGTGCATCACAGCGACCTGTGGGTGCAGGCACAGTTGGGGCGCATCTCCGAAGCGGCGTACTGGCGCGGGGTGGCCGAATTGCTCTACATGCGCGGAGACGACATCAGCCAACTGCGCCGCGATTACTTCAGCGGCGACCGTCTCAACTATCGCGTGCTGGACTACATCCGCGAACTGCGTCAGCAGGGTTACGCCGTGGCCATGCTGTGCAACGAATCCCTGCAACTGGAAAACAGGTTGCGCGAGCTGGGCATCCGCGACCTGTTCGAACCGGTGCTCGTTTCGGCGCAGATCGGCGTGATGAAACCCGACCCGACAGCCTACCGCGTGGCCCTGCACGAACTGCGCGTCGCGCCGCGCGACGCCGTGCTCATTGACGACACGCTGGCCAATGTGCGCAGCGCACAGACGATGGGGATGCAGGCCATCCTCTTCCGTCCAGAGACCAATCTGCGCGAAGAACTTGCCCCCTATCTATCCAACAGTAGCGAATAGCCTGCTGCCAAGGAGCAGTGAGAGTGTGCCATGCCCGTCCTATCCGTCAACGGCGCGACGATTGATTATGAGGACACCGGCGGTGACAACCCCGCTGTCGTGCTGATCCACGGTTGGCTGGGCGCGTGGGATCATACCTTCGCGCCAGAGATCGCCTGGCTGCGGCCCCATTGCCGCGTGCTGGCGCTCAGCCGGCGCGGGTATGGGCGCTCCGGCCCCAAGCCGCGCACCTATCCGCGCGACTTCTACCGCCGCGACGCCGAAGACGTGGCCGCCTGGCTCGACGCCCTCAGCGTCACGCAGGCGCATATCGTGGGCTTCAGCGACGGCGGTGAAGTGGCTCTGTTGCTGCCCATCCTGCGCCCCGACCTGGTGCAATCGGTGGCGGCGTGGGGCGCAGTGGGCTATTTCCCGCCGGAACTGCGCCCGCTGGTGCAACAGAAGTGGCCGCCCACCTGGGTAGATGACGAACTGCGCGCCCTGCACGGGCCGGAGCACATCGAGCGCATGGTGCTGGGCTGGGTGACGGCCATGAAGCAGATCATTGACAGCGGCGGCGATGTCAGCCTGAGCCGGGCGGGCGAGATCGCCTGTCCGCTGCTGCTGATGCTGGGCCGTCATGACGCGCTCAACCCCGCACACGTCGCCCATGAATTCGTGTCCCGCACCGTACAGGGGCGGCTGGTGTTGTTTGACTGTGGACACGCCATTCATCGCGAACTGCCAGAAACGTTCCGCCAGACGCTGGGAGAACATCTGCGGTCGGTTGGGGCGCTGGCAGCCGGGTGAGGGATGAGGGCAGGCCATCTGTGAGCAGCAGCGCGCCCGCGGTGATCGAAACATTCGACAGTCCAGTGCTCGCCCCGCGCTGGCATCCCTGGACGAGCGGTAGCGGCTCGTTGAAGCTGGGGGACGGCCTGCTGCGCTGCGCGCTCGGTCTGGCGGACGTTCACCAGTATAGCGACGCGCAGATCAGTGATTACGCCGGGCTGCCCCGCTGGGCGTTCCCCTGGCGACCGCCCCTGCGCCTGACAGTGCACGCCTGGGCCTCGCACGACGCCGGGGCGCTGCGGGGCACGGCAGGTTTTGGGCTGTGGAACGAGCCGTTCGTCCCCGGCTGGCGCAGATGGCCGCGGCTGCCGCGCGCAGTATGGTTCTTCTTCGCCTCACCGCCCAGCAATATGGCCCTGGCCCGCGACGTGCCCGGCTGGGGCTGGAAAGCGGCCACCATAGACGCGGCGCGGCTGTCGTTTGCGGCGATGCTCCCGCTGGCATTGCCCGGTTTCCTGCTGATGCGCTCGGCTCAGCTCTATCAGGCACTGTGGCCGCTGGCGCAACGGGCGATGGCGGTGTCGGAGGCGTTGCTGCCCGTCCGCCTGGACGAACCGCATACGTACACCCTGGAATGGCGCACCGATCGCGTGCACTTCGCCGTAGATGGAACTACAGTGCACGAAGCGCCCTGCGCCCCGCGCGGACCGCTGGGCTTCATCGCCTGGCTGGACAATCAATACGCGGTAGTCACACCGCAAGGACGATTGAGCTTCGGCCTGCTGGCGACGCTGGAACCGCAATGGCTGGCGCTCGACACCATCGAAATCCAACCGCTGTGAGAGGAGCATCCCCATGCAGCAGCCGTCTCTCCGCTTTGCGGGCAAGATCGCGCTGATCACCGGCAGCGGGCGCGGGATCGGCAAGGCCATCGCCTTGCGCCTGGCCGCTGAGGGGGCCGACGTGGTGGTGAATTATTTTCGCAACCGCGCCCCCGCCGAAGAGACCGCCGCCGCCATCTGCGCTCTGGGGCGGCGGGCGCATGTGGTGCGCGCAGATGTGGGTCAGCCGGACGATCTCAAACGCCTGGTAGACGAAACCCTGGTGGCCTTTGGCGGTCTCGATATCCTGATCCACAACGCGGCGTCTGGCTACAACCGCCCCGTGCTGGAACAGCGCGTCAAGGGCTGGGACTGGACGATGAACATCAACGCGCGGGCGGCGCTGTTCCTGGCGCAACATGCCGCGCCGGTCATGGCAGAGCGGGGCGGCGGCGCGATCGTGAACGTCTCCAGCATTGGGGCGCAGCGCGTGCTGCCGGAATACGTGGTGGTGGGCGCGTCGAAAGCGGCGCTAGAAGCGGTGACGCGCTACCTGGCGGTGGAACTCGCCCCGCTGCGCATCGTGGTCAACGCCGTGTCGGCGGGGATGGTGCGCACCGACGCGCTGCAACACTTCCCCGGTATGCGCGAACATTTCGAAGAGCGTTTCAACTACGCGCTGGCCCGCACTCCCGCCGGACAACTGCTCACCGCCGAAGACGTGGCGGGCGTGGTGGCGTTTCTGTGCTCACCAGAAGCCTTTATGATCCGCGGCCAGACGATTCTGATAGACGGCGGAGCGTCACTGGGTTTCTAGGGCCAATCATCCCTCGGCCAGCGGCAGCAGAAGCGTGACGCGGGTGCCCGCGCCAGGCTGACTGTCCAGCTCGACCGAACCATTGTGCGCCTCGACGATGCCCTTCACGATGGGCAGTCCCAGGCCCACCCCCTGTTGTTCGCGGGTGTCGCGCTCAAGCTGTACCATCGCGTCCCAGATGGTAGCCTGCTGCGCCGGATCAATCCCCGGCCCTTCGTCGCGGACGCTGAGCAGAGCATGCGTGGATGTGCGCCCCAGGTCAATGGTGATGGTGGACTCCCGGGGGGCGTACTGCATGGCATTGCGGATGACTTCCCCAATCGCGGTGATCAACAGGCCCCGTAGTCCTTGCACCAGCAGGGCCTCTGGAGCCAAATGTTGTACTGTAATCACATAATGACAGGTCATATCTTTTAAAGAGGCCAGGGCATCATACAGCAACAACTCCAGGCTGAGCGGTACAGACGACGAGCGCACCTGATTGTTCACCTGTCCGCTGACAACCCGCGCGTAGAGGGCCGTCTGTTCGGCCAGCCGGTTCAGTCGCTCCGTGCCGCCGTGAATGAGCGCCAGGCTGACGCGCATATCCTCACTGAGAGTCTCGGCGGGGCGCTGTCGCAGCTCTTCCGCCAGCAACTCGAAACCATTGGTCACATAGGTCAGGGGCGTGTGCAGTTCGTGCGCCAGCAGCCGGATCAGGGTGCGCCGCGCCTGCGCCAGAGACTCATCGGCTTCTGCCTGCAGCTCCGCCGTGCGGCGTAGTTTACCGCGCACCACTGCGATCAGTTCGGCGGGGTCGAACGGCTTGACCAGATAATCGTCGGCTCCCAACCCTTTGCCCAGCGCGATCTCGTGCCGTGAACCGCGCGCCGTCAGGAAGATGAAGGGGATAGCGCGCAGACGGGGATAGTCGCGGCGTACCGTCTCGAAGAACTGATAGCCGTCCATGCGCGGCATCATGATATCGCTGATGATCAGGGCGGGGCGCAGACCTGCCGCGATCTGTTCCAGAGCATCACAGCCGTCGGTCGCGCCCACCACTGTGTAGCCCTCCAAAGCGAGAATCTGCGCCACGTTGTCGCGGAGTTCGTCGTGATCTTCGACGAAGAGGATCGTTGCTTGCATGTCCGACTCTCGTGCGAGTCTGATAGCTATCGGATACGCGCGGGCACGCCTGAACGGCCTTGGGTTTGATTATACTTCAATTATATGCGTTCAGCCCTGCTAATGTATTAAACTTGCATATATTACAGATGAGAAATACATGAGAGTTAGACCAGTGCCTGGCGAGCAGGCCCTTACAGGGGGGCTACGGAAGCCTGAGAGAGCGATTGAGATGTCCTGATGGCAGGTTTAGAGGCCATTTGATAACCCCTCACCCCGGCGCTGTGCGCCACCCCCTCTCCCTCAATGGGGCTATGCATTATCCACAAGTCTCCCCTCACCCCTCAATCCCCTCTCCCTCACGACTGCGTCGCGGGGCGAGGGGACTTACTGTCTGTCGCGCGAGTGCTCCCCTTCGCCCGCAGCGCGGGCGAAGGGGCTGGAGGATGAGGGAAGCTTTTCAAACGGTCCCTGATTCTTTCACCGTTCCCTCGCCCATCCAATATACCTCTTACGTCCTTCCGATGCCTTTCTGATGCACCCGTTCTACACTGAAGCTCGAAATCATACTGTAACGGAATAGTGGGGGACACTGGACGATGGATCTGAATCGTTTCACCACCAAGGCGCAGCAGGCCGTCATGGCCGCACAGCGCCTGGCGGAGACTTACAACCATAGCGAACTCGAACCGGCACACCTGTTGCTGGCGCTGCTTCAGCAGAGCGACGGCGTGGTGCCGCAGGTGATCAGCAAGATCGGCGCGCGTCCGCAGGTCGTGGCTACGGCGGTCGAGAACCTGCTGGCCAGCCGCCCAAAGGTCTATGGCGCGGCGCAGGTCGGCGCGAGCCGCGCGATCATTGATGTGCTGACCAACGCCGAAAAAGAAGCGCGGACGATGCGCGACGACTACGTCAGCACCGAGCATATGTTGCTGGCGCTGACGGGCGATCGCACCGTCGGCGACCTGCTGGCCCGTCATGGCGTGGATCGCGACACCGTGCTGCGCGCCCTGGCCGAGATTCGCGGCGGGCAGCGCGTCACCAGCCCGGAGCCGGAAAGCACTTTCCAGGCGCTGGAGAAATACGGGCGCGACATGACCGCGCTGGCGCGGCAGGGCAAGCTCGATCCGGTCATTGGGCGCGACGAGGAAATTCGCCGCGTCATCCAGGTGCTCAGCCGCCGCACCAAAAACAACCCCGTGCTGATCGGCGAGGCGGGCGTCGGCAAGACGGCCATCGTCGAAGGGCTGGCGCAGCGCATCGTCAATGGGGACGTGCCCGAAGGGCTGAAAGACAAGCGCATCGTGGCGCTCGACCTGGGCAGCTTGATCGCGGGCGCGAAGTATCGGGGTGAGTTCGAGGAACGCCTCAAGGCCGTGCTCAAGGAAGTGGCCGACTCGGACGGGCAGATCATCCTCTTCCTGGACGAACTGCACACGGTAGTCGGCGCGGGCAAGGCCGAGGGCGCGATGGACGCGGGCAACATGCTCAAGCCCATGCTGGCCCGTGGTGAACTGCACTGCATCGGCGCGACCACGCTCGACGAATATCGCCAGTACATCGAGAAGGACGCCGCGCTCGAACGCCGCTTCCAGCCGATCTACGTGGACGAGCCGAGCGTCGAGGACACCATCAGCATCCTGCGCGGGCTGAAGGAGCGCTACGAAGTGCATCACGGCGTGCGCATTCAGGACAGCGCAGTGATCGCCGCGGCGGTGCTCAGCCATCGCTACATCACCGACCGCCAACTGCCCGACAAGGCCATTGACCTGATTGACGAAGCGGCCAGCCGCCTGAAGATGGAGATCGATTCCAAGCCGCAGGCGCTGGATGATGTAGATCGTCAGATCATGCAACTGGAGATCGAGCGCGAGGCGCTCAAGAAGGAGCGCGACAAGGCGTCCAAAGAGCGGCTGCGCGATCTCGAAGAGCAACTGGCCAACCTGCGCGAGCAGTCCAACGCGCTACAGGCTCGCTGGCAGCAGGAGAAAGCGGCCATCCAGGCCATCCGCCAGACCAAAGCGCAGATTGACGAGGTGCGCGTCCAACTGGAACGCGCCGAGCGCCTGAACGACCTGGAGGCAGCGGCTCGCCTGCGCTACGGCGAACTGCCCCGCCTGGAAAAGCAACTGGCCGAACACGAGGCACATCTGCGGGCGTTGCAGGCCGAAGGCGCGATGCTCAAGGAAGAAGTGGACGCCGACGAAGTGGCGCAGGTGGTCAGCAAGTGGACGGGCATCCCTGTCTCGCGGCTGCTGGAGGGCGAGGTCGAAAAGCTGCTGCGCATGGAAGAGCGGCTACATCAGCGCGTGGTGGGGCAGGATGACGCCATCCGCGCCATCGCCAACGCGGTGCGCCGCAGCCGCGCCGGTCTGCAAGACCCGCGCCGCCCGATGGGCACCTTCCTCTTCCTGGGGCCGACCGGCGTCGGTAAGACGGAACTGGCCCGCGCGTTGGCCGAGTTCCTCTTCGACGACCCGGACGCCATGGTGCGCATTGACATGAGCGAATACCAGGAGCGGCACACCGTCAGCCGTCTGGTCGGCGCGCCGCCGGGCTATGTCGGCTACGAGGAAGGCGGGCAACTCACCGAGGCGGTGCGCCGTCGCCCCTACGCGGTGGTGCTCTTCGACGAGATCGAGAAGGCGCACACAGAGGTCTTCAACCTCTTCCTGCAATTGCTCGACGAAGGGCGGCTGACCGACGGGCACGGGCGCACGGTGGACTTCCGCAATACTGTGATCATCATGACCAGCAACGTCGGCAGTCATCTGATTAAGAACATGGCTGGTGCGCCGGAGAAGGAAGTCCGCGCGGCGGTGATGGCGGAACTGGATCGCGTCTTCCGGCCAGAGTTCCTCAACCGCATTGACGAGATCGTGCTCTTCCACGCGCTGACGCCGGAGCACATCAAGCAGATCGTGGACATTCAACTGCGCAATCTGCAGCAACTGCTGGCCGAACGGCGCATCACCATTCAGCTCAGCGAAGCGGCCAGGGATTTCCTGGCAGAGCGCGGCTACGATCCGGTCTACGGAGCGCGTCCGCTCAAGCGCGTCATTCAGCGCGAACTGCAAGACGCGCTGGCGCTGGTCATCCTGGAAGGGCGGGTGCTGGAAGGCGATCATGTCTACGTAGATGTGGCCGCCGACGGGAATCACCTGGCCTTCAGCGTGATCGAGGTTGAACCGGCCTCCGCGTAATCGGCTGAGGGACGAAGGGACGGCGGACGAAAGTCCTGCCGTCCCTCTTTTTTTCCCCGTGCAGCGGAGTCCGCGACGCCGCAGTCACTGGCGGTGAAGGGTTGAGAAGGCGAGCGCGTCCGGCTCAATGCAGGTGCTCGGCCTCTTCGCGCTCCAGCACATAGACCAGCCCTGGAGCCTGCGGGTCATAGGCGTCTTCGGCGCAGCCGTTGAAGCGCCCGACTACGCGCAACCCCGCCTGCGCGAACAGTCTTTCCATATCCTCGCGAGATGGCCACCAGGTCTGATGATGGTATTCCTGGCGGCGATGCGTCGGGCCGAAGACGACCGTCTGATGGTGCGCGACGCGACGCTGCGCGTCGAAACGCTGACGGTAGATCGCCGCCCCGTCGCGCCATTCGTCCCAGTACTGCGCCCGCGCGGGCAATTCTGGCTGCCAGTCCTCGCTACCGAAGAGCAACCGCCCGCCAGGGCGCAGCAGCCCGGCCACGCGCTCCAGCAGGGCGCGGGCATGCCCGGCATCGGGCGACCAGGTGAGCAGGTTGCTGCAGAACTGTGCCACGGCATCGAACGGGCCGCGTAGCGGCGCATGGGCGATGTCGCCCTCCACCCAGTGCACTGTCACGCCTGCGCGCCGCGCCTGATGACGGGCCAGCAGCAACAGGTCGTGCGACACATCCAGGCCCGTCACGCGCAGGCCGTGTGCGGCCAGGGGCAGGCTATGCCGCCCCCAGCCGCAGCCCAGGTCGAGCACCGTCTCACCTGGCCCTACCCGCAATTGCCGGAGCGCGAACTGTACCTGCTCCTCGGTACGAGTTGCCCATGCTGCCGGAGAGTCGCCCGCCATCATGCGGCGCGCCCACCCTGCGGCCACCTGGCGCACCCAGGCGAGATGATCGTGATAGTTCTTTCCAGCCATCCACATGGCGGAAACTCCTTTCGGGCGCACGGGCAACAGCGGGCCTTTCAGCCGTTGCGCTTGAGTTTGCCCGTGCGCTTGGTATATCGTTCGGCGCGCTGGAACAGGTAGATGCCCAGCGGCAACATCACCACCCCCATGATCAACAGGGGCCACACATAGCTGAGCGGGTCGGCGGTTGCCGTAGCGGGTAGCAATGCTGCCCGCATCCCCTCCAGCACATACGTCGCCGGCGAGATTTTCGCCAGAGTCTGCAGCCAGCCTGGCAGCACGCTGACCGGATAGTAGATGCCGGACACCAGCAGGAAGAACGCCTGCACGATGTTGGTCATCTGCGCGCCGCGTTCCGGGTAGAGCAGCGGCAGGATAGACGCCACCACTCCGATCCCTACAAACGACAGGCTACCCACCAGCAGGATGACCGTCGCCGCGACGAAATCCGCGTCGGCAAAGCTCAGGTCGAAGAAGGCCGCCACGACCACCCCGATGAGCACCGTGAAGACCAGGCTATAGACGATGGCGAAGATCGTCTGCCCGATCATCTGATTGAAGCGGCGCACGGGGGCCATGAAGGTATATTCGATAGTGCCTTCCCAGCGTTCCCAGGCGATCATCTCGCTGATGTTGTTGAAGATGCTGGCCAGAAAGCGCCATACCAGGGTGCCGATCAGCAGATAGGTGATCAGGAAATTGGTGTCAATCTGCGTTTCGCCGGTGATCTCCGCCGCGCCCGCCCCGATGAAGGTCACCGAAAGCGAGTTGGCGATGGAGTAGGCCAGCCAGACGACTTCCCAACCCCAGTAGCGTTTGACCAGGTTGAAGTTGCGCGCCACGAACGCATAGGACTGGCGCATTTCGAGTTGCAAACCTTTGATCACAGTGTCCCTCCGTTACGGCCAGCGATGAGCTGTCAGCCGTCAGCGATCAGCAATCAGGTAGACAGGACAGGGCGTATCGCAATACGGCCTAACTCCCCACGCCCCACTCTCTAAGACAACACCTTCTCCGGCTCGAAGTCGGTCACATCGTCCTTTTCCACCAGTTCCTTGCCGGTCAGCGCCATGAAGACATCTTCCAGCGTCGGCTCGTGTCCGTTGTGCTGCACCAGGCGCTTGAGGCCCGCCGGTGTGTCCAGCGCGACGATCTTGCCGTCGTCGAGAATGGCGATGCGGTCGCACAGGGCATCGGCTTCGCTCATGTCGTGCGTGGTGATGAGAATCGTCGCGTCGTGCGTATCGCGCAGTTCATTGACGAACGCCTGCACTTCCAGCTTGGAACGCGGGTCGAGGCCGGTCGTCGGTTCGTCCAGCAGCAACAGCACTGGCTGTGTCAGGAAGGCGCGCGCGATGGCAACCTTCTGCTGCATCCCGCGACTCATGTCCTCCATGGGGCTGGTGTAGCTGCTCTCGCGCAACCCCAGCCGGCCCAGAATCTCGCGGGCCTTGCGGTCGGCCTCTCTGCCGGAGACGCCGTACAGCCGCGCTCCATAGAGCAGGTTCTCCTTGGGACTGAGCTTCTTGAAGAAGGCCGCTTCCACCGATACGCGGTTGATCAACCGCTTGACGGCCATCTCGTCTCGCTCCACGTCCAGCCCGAAGACGGTGATCGTCCCCTCGTCCGGCAGCAGCAGCGTGGAGAGCAGGCGGATCAGCGTGGATTTGCCCGACCCGTTTGGCCCCAACACGCCGAAGATTTCGCGCCGGTAGACGGTGAAGGAGACATGATCCACGGCGGTGACCACTTCCTTGCCGCGTCGAGCTTTGGGTTGAGCGGAAGCAGGGGTGCCGTGCCCGTTGACCGATTTCTGGACGCCGACGAGCCGTCGCCACCACGGTTCTGACGCCACGTTGAAGCGCTTGACGACATTATTGACGATCAGCGCCGGTTCCTGAGTGGAGATATGTTTCTCCATCATGGTTTGTTTTCCTCACGAGTGCGGGTCACAAAAAACGTGCGACGCGAAAAGGACGGATTGCGAGCCTGTCGCCGTAAGAAAAAAGCCGCGAGCTGGGTGCCCGCGGCTGCTGTTGGCAGTTGCCGGACTCTGGACGAGTCTCTGGCAATAAAAACCGCGGGCATTGCGCCCGCGGCCAGGTCCCTTGCTGAAAGGGTATCCTAACGGCGAACAGGCGCAATACGACAAGGCATGTGCCCGGTGGGAATACCATCGAGGCAAACGCGCAGAGCAAAGACGACGGTGTTGTCCATATTGCGCCTTCTCCTTTCTATAGGATGGGCGCAGTATATCATGGGCGGAGCGGGGATGTCAAGCAGTTTTTAACATCGGGGTATATTTCACAAAAGGTCACGGTCGGCTGAGAATACATCAGACCTGATTTGAGGGGTGCGCGCAAACTGTGACAGGCCGTTTGCTGCGCTGTGGTCTATCTACCTCACCCCCCAGCTTCGCTGCGCTCGGCTTGCCCCCTCTCCGACGCGGGGAGGGGGCAGCGAGGCGCGCCAGCGCCGAGCGGGGGTGAGGTCAACGCCTCCGCGCCGGGCACATCGCTGAGGAGCCTTGCTCGCACTCAGTTTGAGGGGGCATTTCGCAAAAGTTCACCCCAGAGCACGGCTTCAGAAATCCGCCTCAGTTCGCTTGCACTCGTGAACTCAACTGAAATGCACCCTTAACATCTAACGTCCGGGTGTGTGCCAGGGTTGTCAGCGACTTCGCGTTTGTGATTTTTATCACAAATAGTCCGCAGCAGCCCGAATCTGGCGTATAATGAGACATGTGCAGGCAGACCCCCTGCGGAGTCCTTAGCGCCTGTCATGGTAAGCAGAGGTCTACCGTGCCTCGTTTATTCTGGCGCATACAGATATTCTTTTTTTCTTTCACCCCCTTGTTGGGAGCGCTGAGCGCGTGAGTCTGGGCAATAGAGGCAGGGCCTCGCTCTCTTTCCAACAGTGGGCTTTGCCATCCTGCGCAACAATGGTCGCTCATGGGTCAGACGGTCTCATGGAGAGCTGCCAGGCGCTGACTGGCCTCCGCGTCCTTCTATCGTCGGCGGCAAAGCTATGCTACAAATATGGTGCCACGCGTAACCGATGGGGGTTGGCTGGCGCGACATAGCGGCCATGTTCTTGCCGTTATCCTGCGTCATACCTGGTTGAAAAGGGCTGCTTTATGACCACACAAGAGAAATCCGGCGCAAGTCTCCTGCAAGACGAACGATACAAGACCATTGACCGCACCATCAAACGGCTCAACCAGCGAGAAGATGCGCTGCTGGAAGTGCTGAACACGGCTCAGGAAGTTTTTGGATACCTGCCTCAGCCGGTACTGCGCTATGTGGCGCAGCAGCTTCACGTCCCGCTCAGCCGCGTCTATGGCGTGGCGACGTTCTACCACATGTTCACCTTCGAGCCATTGGGCGAGCACACCTGCATTGTCTGCGCGGGCACGGCGTGCCATGTCAAAGGCTCGGATCGGATCATCCGCACTCTGAGCGAAGCCTTCAATGTGCAGCCTGGCGGCACAACGGCGGACGGATCGTTCAGCCTGACGGTGACGCGCTGCCTGGGGAGTTGCGGCCTGGCCCCAGTCGTAGTCATTGACGGTCAGGTGCATGGCAAGGCAACCCCCGAAGGGGTATATGCTCAAGTAGCCCAAATACTGACAGTGGCGGAAACATTGAAGCAGGGAGCGCGTTAATATGGACAACGCACACCTTGAAGCGCTGGCGCAAGAAGAACGCAGCAGACAGGCGCAGTATCGCTGCCGTATTTTCTGCTGTACCAGCACGGCCTGCCTTTCGGCGGGGGCCGGGCAGACTTTTTCCACGCTGGAACGGGCGGTAGCGGCCTGTGGCTGCGGCGAGCAGGAAGCAGAAGTGGTGAAAACTGGCTGCATGGGGCTGTGCAGTCGCGGGCCACTGGTGCGAGTCGAGGCCAGGGGAGAAGAACCGGTCTTGTATGGGGACGTGTCGAGCGACATAGCCCATCAGATCGTAGCCCGGCATGTCAACCTGTGCGGTGAGGATGAGGTGAGCACCGTCGAGGCCGAGGCGGAGACCGCTGATCCCTACGATTTCATGCACTTGCGGGCGGCCCTACGGCGTGCACGGCAGCAGAAAGAATTGGATTTGCACCGTATCCCGCTGGACTTGCCTTTCTTCACCAAGCAGGTGAAGGTTGTGCTGAGCGAGGTAGGCCGCATTGATCCCGAAAAGCTGGAGGACTATCTGGCTCACGGGGGCTACCAGGCTCTGGCCAAAGTGCTTAATGAGATGACACCGGAGCAGGTCTGCGACGAAGTGTTGCGCAGTGATCTGCGGGGGCGGGGGGGCGCAGGCTACCCGACAGGCTTGAAGTGGCACTTTGGCCGTCAGGCGCAGGCCGCTCAGAAGTACATCATCGTCAATGGAGACGAGGGCGATCCAGGCGCGTACATGGATCGCACGGTGATGGAAGACAACCCGCACCGTGTGTTGGAGGGGATGATCATCGCTGCCTATGCCATTGGGGCCAGTTATGGCTACTTCTACATCCGCGGTGAGTATCCCATCGCCATCGAGCGCATACGCCGGGCCATCCGCGCGGCGCGCAGGCGCGGTATTCTGGGCAAGTCGGTGCTGGGCACCGGTTTCAGCTTCGACGCCGATGTGCGCATTGGAGCGGGGGCGTTTGTGTGCGGCGAAGAAACCGCGCTGATGCACTCGGTGGAGGGCAAGCGGGGCGTGCCGCGCATCCGCCCGCCCTATCCCACTGAGTCCGGCCTGTGGGGCGCGCCCACCGTGATCAACAATGTTGAGACGCTGGCCAATGTGCCCACGATCATCCTGAAGGGGGCCGACTGGTTTGCCAGCCTGGGCACCGAGCAGAGCAAGGGCACCAAGGTCTTTGCGCTGGCCGGTCAACTGCGCCATACCGGCCTGATCGAGGTGCCAATGGGCATCAGTCTGCGCGAAATCGTGTACGACATTGGCGGGGGCATTCCTGGCGATCGGGCTTTCAAGGCCGCGCAGACCGGCGGTCCCAGTGGGGGATGCATTCCAGCCGAACACCTTGATGCGCCGGTAGACTACGAGAGCCTGACGGCGCTCGGTTCGATCATGGGGTCGGGGGGCCTGGTGATCATTGACGAAACGACGCGGATGCCCGATTTCGCCCGTTTCTTCATTGATTTCTGCGTGGATGAAAGCTGTGGCAAATGCGTGCCCTGCCGGGTGGGCACAGTGCAGATACGCGCCCTGCTGGACAAGATCATCGGCGGCAATGGCACGCTCGAAGACCTTGACAAGCTGGAGAAGCTGTGTGTGCTGGTGAAAACGGCAAGTTTGTGCGGCCTGGGCACTTCTGCGCCCAACCCGGTATTGAGCACCTTGCGGTTTTTCCGGCACGAGTACGAGGCCCTGGTGTCCCAGCACCAGGTTGCCGAGACGCCCGCGCGCTGAAAGTATAGCCGTAGCATTGCGCAGAGGAGCCAAGATGACAATCGAACTCACCATAGACGGCAAGACCATCCAGGCCCGCCCTGGCAGCAGTGTGCTGGAAGCGGCGCTGGCGCATGGCATTGACATCCCTCGGCTGTGCTATCACCCGGAATTGAGCGTTTCGGGCGGCTGTCGCCTGTGTGTGGTAGAAGTCGAGGGGTGGCCCGATCCGGTGGCCAGTTGTGGGTTGAAGTGCGCCGAAGGGATGATCGTGCGCACGCACAGTCCGCGCCTGACGGAGATGCGCCGCGAGATCATTGACTTGTTCGTCTCCGATCATCCCCTGGACTGCGTGATCTGCGACAAGGCAGGCAGTTGTGACCTGCAGAAATATGCCTATGAGTATGGGGTCAGCAAGACCTCCTATCAGTTTGGTCTCTCGCGCACGCTCTACCAGGACGACAACCCCTTCTTCCTGCGCGATCACAAATACTGCATCCTGTGTGGTCGGTGCGTGCGCGTGTGCTCCGAGGTGGTGGGAGCCGACGCCATCGAGATCGTCGGGCGCGGCTTCACCAGTCACGTCGCCACGCCCTTCGACAGCCCGATGATCGATTCCACCTGTGTCTTTTGCGGCAACTGCGTGCAGGTCTGCCCCACGGCGGCGCTGATGCCGGTCTCGCGGCAGGGCAAGGGGCGCGAGTGGGAGCTGGAGCGCATCAAGACCATCTGCGGCTACTGCGGCGTCGGCTGCGAGATTGAGTTCGCCCGCCGCAACGGGCAGATTCTCTATGCGCAGTCCACGCCCGAAGCCCCTGTGAATGGCGAATTCCTGTGCACCAAGGGGCGCTTCGGCTGGGACTTCGCCACACACCCCGATCGCCTGACTACCCCCCTCATCCGCCGCGATCTGGCCTATGAACTGGGCCTGACCGACGAACCCTGGCAGATGCCGGACGAATCGCCCCTGAGCGTTGAGAAAGCCAGGATCGCCGAACATTTCGTGCCGGTGGACTGGGACACCGCCCTGGACGTAGTCGCAGGTCGGCTGGCGGACGTGGTGCGGCAGCACGGGCCGGACGCGGTGATGGGGTTGGCGTCGGCGCGCTGCACCAACGAAGACAATTACCTGTTCCAGAAGTTTTTGCGCGTGGGGGTGGGGACGAACAATGTAGATCATTGCGCCCGTCTGTGCCATAGCTCGACCGTCGCCGGGCTAGCGCGGGCTTTCGGTAGCGGCGCAATGACCAACTCAATCCGCGAGATTCGCGACGCCGACTGCATCCTCATCACCGGCTCCAACACCGCCGAGTCGCATCCAGTGATCGGCTACGAGGTGGTACGGGCCGTTAAGCGTGGGGCGCACCTGATCATCATAGACCCGCGCCGTATCCCGCTGGTAGATCACGCGACGCTTTTCCTGCAGGCGAAGCCAGGCACGGACATCTACGTCTTCCTGGCCATGATGCACGTCATCGTCCGCGAGGGCTGGCAGGACGACGCCTTCATCGCGCAGCGCACCGAAGGCTACGACGAATTCAGGGCGACGCTGGAGGCCTACACGCCGGAACGCGCTTCGCTGATGTCCGGCGTGCCGGTCGAGCAGATCGAGCAGGCCGCGCGGCTTTATGCCCTGGGCGAGCGGGCCAGAGGGACTTCTGTCTTCGCCGCAGAGGGGCGCGGACACAGCACCATCCTGTACGCGATGGGCATCACGCAGCGCAGCAACGGCACCGACATTGTCATGACTCTGGCCAACCTGGCCATGCTGTGCGGACAGATCGGCAAGCCTTCGACAGGCGTCAACCCCTTGCGCGGGCAATCGAACGTGCAGGGGTCGTGCGATATGGGCTGCCTGGTAGATGTGTTCCCTGGCTATCAGCGCGTCACCGACGCCGAAAAGCGGGCGACGCTGGCCGCCGCCTGGGGTGTGGACGGGCTGCCGGATCAGGTGGGTCTGACTATCGTCGAGGCCACCCGCGCCATGCGCGAAGGGAAAGTGCGCGCCGCCTATGTGATGGGCGAAAATCCCATGATGTCCGACCCGAACACCGGCCATGTGGAACAGGCGTTGCGCAGCCTCGACCTGCTGGTTGTGCAGGACATCTTCCCCAGCGAGACCGCGCAACTGGCTCACGTGATCCTGCCCGCCGCCTCCTGGCTGGAGAAAGACGGCACGTTCACCAACACCGAGCGACGGGTGCAGTTGATCCGGCCCGTGTTGCCCGCGCCCGGACAGGCCCGCCCGGACTGGCAGATCGTGGCCGAGATCGCGGCGCGTTTCGACGCGAAGATGGGGCGTGCGCGTCCGGCGGATTACTGGCACTATCCCTCGACGGCGGCTCTCTTCGACGAGTTGGCCCGCGTCACGCCCATCTACCGAGGTATGAGTCATGCCCGGCTGCTCGGTCAGGGGTTGCAGTGGCCCTGCCCGGATGCCGCGCACCCCGGCACACCGATCCTGCACACGCAGCAATTTACCCGTGGACTGGGCCGGTTCCACGCGGTCGAAGCCAATGATCCCGCCGAGCCGCCCGACGAGGAGTACCCGCTGATCCTCAGCACGGGGCGCGTGCTCTACCACTATCACTCGGCCACCATGACCCGCCGCAGCGAACCGCTGGCCTGGCGCGAACCGGGCGGCTATGTGGAAGTGAACCCCGCCGATGCAGCGCCGGTCGGGCTACAGGACAATGGCGAAGTCGTGCTGAGAAGTCGGCGCGGAGAAGTTCATGCGCAGGCCAGGGTCAGCGAGCGCGTGCCGCCGGGGACGGTCTTCCTGGCCTTCCACTGGCGCGAAGCTCCCGCCAATATGTTGACGCAAGACTTCGCGCTCGATCCGGTTTCCAAGATTCCGGAGTACAAGGTCTGTGCCGTGCGGCTGGAGAACCCGCGCACACAGCGCGCAGGGTGATCCGGAGCACCAGGGATGATGGTCCGGCGAACGGGGGGTGAGTTGGTCACTCACCCCCCTTCTCATCAGGTGAATCGCTCGAATCGTCTCGCAGATAAAGAGACAGAAGGCGATCGCAGAGATGGTAGCAGAGTCTGAAATGTTTCGACAGGGGTATAGACATAGACCTCCGATGAGGTACCTCCCGCCAAACTGATTGTTGCTCCGCCCTGGTTAATTGTGTGCCGATTGCCCCATCATGCCGTGATGTTTTACACTGGCAACCCGGTCAAGGTCGTGTTTATAGTTGTGAGAAGCCTGAGGATTCGCTCATGACCATTCAGCAACAGCTTGAGGCGCTCATCCCGTTGGCGGTGGCCCTTTTTTTGTCGGGGATCATCGGCCTGGATCGGGAATGGCGACGCAGTCCGGCAGGGGTGCGCACGCATATGATGGTGGGCATCGGCTCGGCTTTGGTGATGGTGATGGCCAAGGGCCTGTACGATGACAATTCGGCGGCGCGTCTGGCCGCCAATGTCATCACCGGCATCGGCTTTCTGGGCGCAGGGGTGATCATCCGGCGCGGCGATCAGGTGCACGAACTGACCACTGCCGCGTCGCTGTGGTTCGTGGCGATGGTGGGCCTGGTCGCCGGGGCGCGGCTCTACATATTGGCCGCTGGAGCGACAGCGATGGGCGCGGTGGTGCTGTCGGTGCTGCGCTGGCTGACCAAGGGGCGCGCGCACCCGCAGCAACTGGCAGCGCCGAAAGCCCCCAACGCTCAGGAGTGATCGTCGTCTTTGGGTAGATGGCGCTCGATATGGTTCTTGACGGCAAACACGGCGGCTTCGGCGCGATTGGACACCTGCAACTTGCTGAGGATATTGCCCACGTAGTTGCGGACGGTGCCTTCGCCCAGGAAGAGCTGCGCGGCGATCTCGCGGTTGGTCAGGCCCTCCACCATCAGCGCCAGGATGCGCATTTCCTGCGGGGTGAGGCCCGCGAAGGCCGAGGCTTCTTTCACCTGGGCGGCCTGACGCACCTCTTCCAGCAGGGCTTTGGTCATCGAGGGGTCAATGAGCGCATCGCCGCGCCCGACGGTGCGGATGGCATCTACCAGGTCGCTGCTGCCGACGCGCTTGAGCACATAGCCGACCGCCCCGGCACGCACGGCGTCCATCACCAGCTCGTCCTCGGCATAGGAAGTGAGCATGATGACCTTGGTATTGGGCACCTGTTCGACAATCTGCTCGCAGGCTTCGATGCCCGACAGCCCACCGGGCATACGGATATCCATCACTACAATGTCGGGGCGATGACTCACTGCCTGGCGCACGGCTTCGATGCCGCTCTCGGCTTCGGCCACCACCGTGAAGTCGGGCTGCTGTTCGAGCAGCGCCTTGAGGCCCGCCCGTACCACGGCGTGATCATCGGCGATCAGAATGCGAAGGGGTGTCACTGAATTCTCCGGCATGGGGCTTTTTCGTTCAGGCGATCAGCTTCGGTTCCTCGTGCGAACGATTCAACGCGCTGGTCTTTGCAGATTATACCTTGACGGCCTGTGCAAAAACCAACCACGACCAGTAAAAATTCAAATGGGGTTTTTCTGGTTATTTATTACCATTATACCTCAAAGTCATCGTAAGCCGCGTTGGAAAGTCTATGGTGAACCATCATGACCACTTCGTCCCCTTCCGCTGACACCAACGACTGCACGATGGCCATGCTCGACGCGCTGAGCCGCGCCGCTGCGGCCATCACTAAAGAACTCAGCCTGCCGCGCACGTTGCAGGTGATCACCGACATCGCCCGCGAGCTGGTACAGGCGCGTTATGCCGCCCTGGGCGTCCCCGCCGAGGACGGCACGTTGCGGGCCTTCATCACGTCGGGCATGGATGCCGAAACGGTGCGCCGCATCGGCACCGAACCGCGCGGGCTGGGCTTGCTGGGAGCCGTGCTGGAGTCCGACAAGCCCATCCGGCTAGACGACCTGACCCAGGACCCGCGCTCGGCTGGTTTTTGCGCGCATCACCCGGTCATGCGGCGCTTTTTGGGTGTGCCTATTATCAGTCATGGCGAACGTCTGGGCAACCTCTACCTGACCGATCCGCTCGATGGCGAGCCGTTCAGCGAAGACGACGAACGGCTGATCGTGCTGCTGGCCAATCACGCCGCTGTCGCCATCGAAAACGCGCGCCTGACCGAGCAATTGCAAGAGATCGCCATGAGCCGCGAGCGCGACCGGATCGGCATGGAGTTGCACGATGGCGTGATTCAGTCGGTCTATGCGGTGGGCATGAAGCTGGAAATCCTGCGCGGGCAGTTCCCCATGACGCCCGAACAGGAACAGCAGTATCAGAGCATCATCGAAGACCTGAATCAGATCATCGAGGATATTCGCCTGTATATCCGCAACCTGCGCTCGGCCCGCGAGGAACAGGCGACCTTCAAACAGCGGCTGGACAACCTGGCCCGGCACTTCCACGACTTCGCCCGCGTGGACGTGACGGTGGACGTGCCGCCCAAACTGCGCACCCTCAGCGACCGGCAGCGCCACTCGTTGACACAGATCGTGCGCGAGGCCCTTTCCAACGTCGCCCGCCATGCCCATGCCACGCATGTGCTGGTGAAGGTACGCGAAAAAGAGAATACGCTGGTGCTGACCATCGAGGACAACGGCGTTGGCTTCGATCCGGCAGAACTGCGCAATCCGGAAAGCTTCGGGCTGCGCAATATGGAGCAGCGCGCCCGTCAACTGAGCGGGCAGTTCTCCATCTCCAGCGATGCAGAGCACGGGGGAACCTGCATCACCGTGCAGATTCCCTTCCGGCCCTGAGGAGCCATAACCGGACGCAAAGGGAGGGTCGGATGGCAACCCCGACCCTCCCTGCTTTTCAACCGGACTGCCCTACTCCACCACGGCGGTTGGCAGCGGCGCGCCGTTCCACACCGCGTCGTAGTTCGGCCCCACAGCCGCCTTGGGCACCCACACGAAGTCGCAGACCCAGATGATCTTGTAGTATTGTCCGCTGGCATCCTGCCCGATGACGCGTGCGGTGTTGCCCGCCTTGATCGTCACCAGCGGGTTAGTCAGTTCGCCGGGCTTCCAGTAGACCGGCGCATCGGCCACGAATGCCCCACCAACCGCTGTCGCCGGGATGGGCAGCAGCACGTCGCAGCCGGGGATCAGGGATAGAGCTTCTTGGGCAGTCTGCGGACATGTGCCATAGGGGCCGTAGCAGGCATAGAGCACGTCATTGGCTCCGCTATCGCTGCACTCGTACAGCACGAAGAATTCCGCTGTATCGGCAGCGCTAGGCGGCGTCTCGCCAATATAGGCATAGCTGCCAATAATCGTTCCAGCTGGCTGAGAGGGGGAAAGTAGTATCCCATAGTTAACGAAAGTCCCGCTGAAGTTTGGAATCCCAGTGCCTTGTTCAAACTCCTCAAGTACGTCACCGGCCTCGTTGGTGACCAGCCCGTACTCACGCGTGGCTCCAACGGTGGTCAAGGTGATGTCGAGAGCGGCGTAATCGCAGTTCGCACCTGCATTAAGCGCCACGCCCTGAGCAGTAGCAGCCGCCAGAACCGGCTGGATGGCAATCAGCAGCCCTGCTACCGCCATCAAGACAACTGTGGAGATCAATTTCCTGGGATAGATGATCATTTTTCATGCTCCTATAACTGAGAGGCCTATTTTGTTATAATACAATATCTTCCTCTCAGTGTCTAGGGGCTATGGTTTTCGTGGGTGCATTTCACGACAGTTCACAGTCGGCTGACAAGGCATCAGACCTGTTGAGGCTTGTCGGGTATGCTGTGATTGACCTCACCCCCAGCCTCGCTTCGCTCGGCTTGGAGGCGCGCGAGCGCCGAGCGGGGATGAGGTCAACGCCTCCGCGCCGAGCAAATCGCTGAGAGCCTGTGCTCGCACTCAGTTTGAAGGGAACATTTGACAAAAGTTCACCCCAGAGCACGGCGTCAGCAATCCGCCTCAGTTCGCTTGCACTCGTGAACTCAACTGAAATGCTCCCTGGGCGCGGGGGCGGGGGCAGAGCAGGGCCGCAAACTCACCTCTGCGCGGCAACGCTGTTTCAGGCTACGGTGCTTTGGGTCTGGCTTTTCTGCAGGAGAAGCTTACAGAATCCGCCGGATGCGCAGGGCCAGGTGCACGGCCAACCGTGTCTCCGGATTGTCCATGTCCAGCCCGCTAATCTCTTTGATGCGATCCATGCGGTAAAGCAGGGTGTTACGGTGAATGTGCAGGCGCTTGGCCGTGCGCGTCAGGTTGCCGTGCTCCTCGAAGAACGCTTCCAGCGTGGTCAGGAACTCGGCGTTCTGCGGGGTTTCTTCGGCCAGTTCGCCCAGGGTCTCGCGGTAGAAGCGGCTCAGTTCGGGCGAACCGGCCAGCAACGAGAGCAGCCGGTAGACGCCCATCTCGCGGAAGGCCAGCGGTGCGCTCAGCCGCCATTGTAGCGCGGTGCGATGCGCGGCGCGGGCCTGCTCGAAGCTCTCGCGCCAGGCGCGCAGGTCGCTCGCGCTCTGCCCCAGCCCACAGACAACCGGCACGCCGTAGCGCTCTTCCACGCGCCCCTGCACGGCCAGCGCCAGGTCGCGGGCGGCGTTTTCGTCGCCCTCACAAAAGACGATCACCGCGCTGCCATAGGGTTGCACCAGCGCGCCGTAGCCCAGGGCGCTAGACTGTTCGTTGCACAGCGCTTCGATCTGCCGGGCGGTGGGCACGTTCTCGCGCACGCCGCTCAGGTAGAGCGTGGTGTAGCGCTGATCGGGCTGATAGCCCAGGCGCGTCAGGCGTAGCAACGCTTCGCTCTCGTTGATCATGCCGCCCAGGAATTGTTCCAACACGTTGCCCTGCACGCGCTTTTGCGCCTCGCGGATGGCTTTCTCCTTGGCCATCTCCAGGGCGCAGACCGCCGCGCCGTGCCGTGTGATCAGCACGTCGAGCGTGTCGTAGGGTTCGTCGTGACCGAAGATCAGCGAAAGAAAACCGCGCCCCATCTTGCCCGCGACGATAGGCGCTACCAGGCGGCGCAAGCCCAGGTTGGGCAGCGGGATGGCGACAGGGTCGGGGCTGGCCTGCGCCACCTCTACGCGGTCGCGAAAGAGGGCGGGCAGGGGGTTGGTATCGTAGAGCGCGTCTTCGATGTCCGGCCACAGGGCGGTCTGTGTGAGCGCACCCGCTGCCGCCAGCGGATGCAGGCGTTTATCCTGCACCACCACCGTCTTATTGACCATGCCCGCGATGATCTCGACCAGCGCCTCCAGCCCGCGGTTTTCGGTGGAAAGCTGCAAAAGCTGCTCGCGAATCTCGTGAGCGCGCTGTTCGGGCGACACAGGCGTGCCCATCAACACCTGGGCCACATCGCGCTCGACGTTGCGCAACTGCGCTGTATCGGGCAGGCGCAACAGGGCCACGTTCAGTTCGTCGGCGGCCTGGCAGGCGGCCTGCCCCGTCTCGCCCAATACGCCCACCGCGGTAACCGATAGCTCGGCCAGATCGCGGATCAGGCCAACTAAGGTGAGCTTATCGCTGAGCAGGCGCAGGGCGTCCAGCGACAGCAGCGCCAGTTCGCCCCCGTTCAGTTCGGGGAAGGCGGGCGGGCGCGTATTGAGCACGTGCACCCAGGTCACCGGGCGATCAACCGCCCGCTGACCAGCCACGACGACCGTACCGACCGGCAAGGCCAAGCGGAGCAAATCGCGGATGGTCGGACGAGATGGACCGGACACAGCAACCTCACGCGCAGTTGACAAAGTGTCAGTTGAGGGTAGTGGCCCTCGGCGCTATCAGGGCTATCAGTAGGCGTTCAGGTAGCGTTCCAGTTCCCAGGCGCTCACTACCGGCAGATACTCTTTCCACTCCAGCCGTTTGGCTTCCAGGAAGCGCTCGAACAGTTGCAGCCCCAGCGCTTCGCGGGCCAGGTCGCTGGCCTCGAACTCGTCGAGAGCCTCGCTGAGCGAGGCGGGCAGCGTCGTCAGGTGCCGGTGACGCAACGACACTGCATACAGTTCTTCTTCGGCGGCGGGCGGCAACACCAGCCCTTCGCGGATGCCGCGCAGCCCTGCGTGTAGCAAGATGGTCAGGGCCAGGTAGGGGTTGCAGGTTGGATCGGGGCAGCGCATTTCCACGCGCGTACCCCGGCGCGCCGGTTCGGCCAGGCGCGGCACACGCAGCAAGGCCCCGCGGTTCAGTTGCGCCCAGGTGACATAGACCGGCGCTTCCAGGCCAGACATCAGGCGTTTGTAGCTGTTGACCAGCGGCGCGAGGACGGCGCACATGGCGCGCGCATAGGTCAGTTGTCCGGCCATGAAGGCCTGTGCTTCGGCGGATAGGCCGTAGTCGTTGGACGGGTCGGTGAAGCGGTTGGCTCCCGTCTTAATATCCTCGAACCACTGATGCAGGTGCATCCCGTTGCCGGGGGCATGCGCCAGCGGCTTGGGCATGAAGGTGGCGGTGCGCCCCTCCTGCGCGGCGATCGCCCGCACGGCCATGCGCGCCGTGACGATGGCGTCGGCCATGCGCAGGGCGTCGGCAGGGGCTAGGTCCAGTTCGTGCTGTCCTCCGCCCACCTCATGATGGCTGGACTCAACGGGGATGCCCATGCTGCGCAGCGAGTCGCTCACCCGCTTGCGGATAGTGCGCGCTACCCCGTCCGACGTATCGAAATAGCTCTGCGAGTCGTCCGGCAGGGGCTGCTCATACGACGGCAGCTCGCGGAACAGATAGAATTCCAGTTCTGGGGCGATCATATAGCGCGCCCCCAGTTCGGCGGCCTGTGCCAGTGCGCGACGCAGCGCACCGCGCGGGTCGCCAGGGGAAGGCTGTCCATTCGGAGCCAGTACGTCGCAGAAGATGCGCGCCGTGCGCCCCACTTCGGCGCGGGGCGGTTCCCAGGGCACAACAGCAAAGGTGGCCAGGTCGGGCACCAGGTACATATCGGACTCGACGATGCGGGCGAATCCTTCCATCGCCGAGCCATCGAACCACACACCCCGCTCCAGCGCCGCTGCCAGGCCGTCGGCGTCAATCACGACGGCTTTGTGCATTCCTGCCACGTCGGTGAACAGCAATTCGATGGAGCGCACGTCCTGGTCTCGGATGAGCGCGAAGACATCATCGGGTTTGGGAGCGGGTGAATTGGGCATTGTGCTTCTCATCTTCAGTCGATCGTCCAGTTTGACCGTGATTATAACAGGTTACCGGCCAGGGCTTTTGTGCGATTTGCCCAGGTGTTAAGCGAACCGTGAGCGAGGATCGATGGGGCGGAGATTCTGGCGTGGCGCTCATCTCAAAAATTCATGAAAAGTTGCCGATCTTGCCTACATGTCCGTTGACTTTACTTTTATGGTGTGCCATAGTGAGGGCGTCGGAGCCTGTTGCTGCATCTGACTCGTGCATGCGCCGGCCCCTTCCTCTCGTTCCCGTCCACTTCTGCCTGCGAGGAAGCACCGGCGGATTCATGATGGTAGGCAGTGTGGGTATGGAGGGGGACAATGATGGGGAAAAGGGATGCCCGGCGCTGGGGGATTGCGGCGTTGGTGGTGCTGCTGGGGATGGCCGCCTGCAGCAGCAACGACGGCAAAAAGGCCACCACGTCTTTCAAAGTAGGTATTCTTAACCCGATCGAGCTGTTTGATCCGTCAGTAGAGGGGTTCAAGGCGGGGATGACCGCGCTGGGGTACGTCGAAGGTCAGAACATCACCTATGTCTATGATGGGCCGATCGGCAATTTCGACGAAGGGCTGCAGTCCTATGCCCGTCAATTGGCCGAGCGGAAAGTTGATCTGATCTTCACCATCACCACGCCAGCGACGCTGGCCGCCCAACAGGCCACCAGCGATATTCCCATCGTCTTCACCCTGGTGACCGACCCTGTCGGGGCTGGCTTTGCCGAAAGCTGGGCGCATCCCGGACGCAACCTGACCGGCATTTCCGACGCCAACCCAGACTCGCGGCGTTTGCAGTTGCTCAAACAGATGCTGCCTGCCATGAAGCGTGTCTATCTGCCGCTGGATACTGATATTCAAGCTGTGCAGTCGGCCCTACAAGATGTGCAATCGGCGGCGGACCAACTGGGCGTCGAGCTGGTATTGCGCGAGGTGCACACCCCCGACGAGGTGCGCCAAGCCATGACCGAGATTCCCGCTGACGTGGACGCGGTGATCATCTTGCCCGATGTGACCACGAACGAGTTTGTCGCCGAGTTTGCGACAGTGACTATGGCTCGCGGTCTCCCCTTCTCGACTCCTACGACGCCGCACACGGAAAACGTGTTGCTGAGCTATGGGGTGGACTTTTATCCGGCAGGTGAGCAGGCGGCACGGCTGGCAGCGCAGGTGTTGCGCGGCACCCGGCCCGGTGACCTGCCGGTGGAATCGCTCGAATTCGCTTTGATGGTCAACCTGCAGGCTGCCGAAGCGTTGGGTATTACGGTGCCGGACTCCATTCTGATGCAGGCGGATACCATCATCCGCGCGTCTGCGCCGTAGAGGTACGGGCCGCGGTTGGTCACTTTGCCTGCGTCTGAGGTGTTGAGGGAGAGGAAGTATGCTTAAGAGCCTTCGTGCGCGATTGACCCTGATCATGGTGTTGCTGGCAGTTATACCCACCCTGCTGGCAGGTGGGGCGGCTACCTGGCGTGGTTTTTCGGCTCAGCGCCAGAGTGCCCAGGACCTCCAGGCTGAGGTGGCCCGGCATGTGGCGGGCGATGTGGAGCAATTCCTCACCGGGAACACGCGCACCCTGGAACAGTCTCTGCAGAACGCAATGCGCGCGGCTGTCTCCTGGGACCCCTCGGTCTCGCCCCAGAACCCCGAAGAAATGATGCTGATGCAGGCGTTTGCTTCCAACCGCGGCCTGTCAGAGTTGGCCTTGCTTAATGGGAGCGGGCAGGAGATTTTCCACCAGGCACGCCGCCGCGTGATCTCGCCCGATGACCTGACCAACCGGGCCGACGACGAACTTTTCCGCCTCCCTGCCACGCAGCAACAGCCCTACTACAGCTCGGTGCGTTTTGAAGAGAGCACGGGCGAGCCACTGATTGATATCGCCATTCCCTACGTAGACCTGCGCACCGGCTCGGTGACGCGCGTGATGATTGCCACGCTGCAACTCAGCCCAATCTGGGAGGCTGTGTCCACTGTGGCTGTCTCGGAAGGGCAGGAAGTGTTCGTAGTAGATAGCCAGAACCGCGTGGTGGCACACGGCAACCCTTCGGTAGTGCTCAGCGGCACGACCTTCGACGTGCCAGACAGCTTCGGCGAGCACACCAGCTTGGGGGGACAGCGGGTCGTGCTGGCCTATGAGGAAATCGAACTGGGCGTGCAGACGTTCAGGGTGGTGGCTCAGGTGCCTACTTCCGTGGCCTATCAGGCGGCCTACGACGCCCTGACAACTACAGTGTTGGCCGTGGTAGGCGCGGCCATCCTGGCGACGATCATCGGTCTGGCGAGCGTGGCGCGCCTCAGCCGCCCGCTTGTCGCACTGACCGACGCGGCGCGGGCGCTTGGCGCGGGCGACTTGTCCGCGCGCGCGCCGGAGACGGGCGGTAGCGAGATCCGCACAGTGGCCCGCGCGCTGAACGATACCGCCGCCCGCTTGGCCAACATGATTGGTAGCCTGGAAGCCCTGGTAGATGCCCGTACCCGCGACCTGCGCCTGGCGGCTCGCGTGGCGCAACAGGCCGCGGCCATCCTCAACCCCGACGAACTGTTGCCGCAAATCGTTGATCTGACCAAGCAAAGCTTCGACCTCTATCATGCGCATATCTACCTGCTGAACGAAACGCAGGACAGACTGGTGCTGGCCGCTGGCGCAGGCGACGTGGGGCGCGCCATGCTCGCCCGTGGTCACAACATCCCCATAAACGCGCGCAGTCTGGTGGCGCGCGCCGCCCGCGAACAGCAACCGGTTATCGTGGCCGATACGGCCAGCGATCCCAACTTCCTGGCCAACCCGCTGCTGCCCAACACGCGCTCGGAAGCGGCCTTCCCCCTGGTGGCGCGCGGGCGTCTGCTGGGCGTGTTGGACGTGCAGTCCGACCGCGAGGATCGTTTCGGGCCTGATCTGCTGGACGTGTTCATGACCCTGGCCGGTCAGATCGCCGTCTCGCTGGAAAACGCCCGTCTGTTCCGCCAAACCGAGCAGGCGAGCCGTCACGAGCAGACGCTAAACGCCATTACGCAGGAGATTCAGCGCGCCACCAGCCTGGACGAAGTGATCGCTACGGCAGCGCGGGCGCTGGGCAAGGCGCTGCGCGCGCCGCACACGGCCATCGAACTGAGGCTGGAATCTACGCCGCAAGATACTGAAGAGTCGCTGGAGCACAGACAGGACGCAGTGCCGGCCAAATAGGCGAGCCGGATACTACACGAATCTGGAATGGATGATGGGCAAGCATTCATGGCACAAGGCGGACGAGGCGGGGTCTGACTACGACGTCCGCTGCATCGTTCGAGAGATTGAGCAGGGGCATCGCATATGACAGGACAGGTAGAAACCATCCGGTTGCGTGGCGCAGGCCCAAGCTTCCGCCTGCCTTTCTGGCGGCAGATACGCTGGAACCTGGCGCTGTTCTTCGTGCTGTTGGTGGCTATCCCCTCGCTGCTGATCGGGTGGGTTGTGTCCAGCGAAGTGAGCGATATGGCCCGTACCCAGGCCATCCAGCAGCTTGAATCCGTGGCAGAACTGAAAAGCCAGGAAATCACTCGCTGGCTGAGCGATAGCCGCGGTAGGCTGAGCGTGCTGCTGGCGGACGAACTGACCTACAACCGCTTCCTAATGCTGGCGCAACTGGAGCAGAGCGGCGTTGGTTCGCTGCGCCGCACCTTCAACGAGCAGTTCTACGAAGCGGTGAAGGTGGACCCCACCTTTAGCGAAATTTTCTTCTATGACGAGACTGGTTTGATCCTGGCCTCTTCGAATACGGGCCAGATCAGCAAGCGCGTGTCGCGCCAGCCTTATTTTGAACCCAGCCTCAGGCAGCCCTACAGTCAGCCGCCCTACTACGAGCCAGGCACTAACCGCCTGACCATCGTCCTGACTCACCCAGTGGTGGACAAAGGGAAGACGGTGGGCGTGCTGGCCGGGCGTCTGAACATCGAAACACTGGGTAACCTGATGACCGAGCGCACCGGCCTGGGCGAAAGCGGTGAAACGTACCTGATCAGCGCCGAAGGTAACTACATGCTCACGCCCAGCCGTTTCCCTGGCTACCCCATGGTGCAGGCTTACCATAGCCTGGGCATTGACCGTGCGTTGACAGGTGAAAGCGGCACGGCCACCTACGAGAACTACCGCGGCGAGACGGTCTTCGGTGTGTACCGCTGGGTGCCGGAACTGCAATCGGCCATGTTGGCCGAGGTGGAGCAAAGCGAAGCGCTGCGCGAATTGCAGCAGACCCTGCGTTTCATGAGCGTGCTGGTGGCTGGCCTGGTGGTGGCAGCCGGTGCGCTGGGTGTGCTGCTGGCCACCCGCTTCTCCGGGCCTATCACGGTACTGGCAGCGGCGGCAGCGCGCATCGCCGGTGGCGACCTGTCGCAGCGTGTGATGTTGCGGGCGCGCAACGAGTTGGGCATCCTGGCCCGCGCCTTCAACGACATGGCGGCGCAGTTGCAAGACTTGGTGCAATCGCTGGAAGAGCGCGTGGCCGCCCGCACGCGCGACCTGTTCCTGACGCTGCAGGTCGGTCAGTTGAGCACGCACCTGGTACAGTCCGAAGAGCTGTTGCCCAGCGTGGTAGACTACATCCGCGAGCAATTCGACCTGTACTACGTGCAGGTATACCTGCTGGACGAGGCCCAACGCTATGCCGTGTTGGCCGCCGGGACGGGCGAGGTGGGCCGCGCTCTGTTGGAGCGCGGCCATCGCCTGGAGCTGGGCGCGACAGCCATTGTGACCCGCGCCGCCCGCACGCGCCGCCCAGTGCTGGTCTCCGACACGACCACCAGCGACATTCACCTGCCCAACCCCTTGCTACCGAACACCCGCTCCGAAGTCGCTATCCCGCTGGTGGTTGGCGACGAGGTGCTCGGCGTGCTCGACATGCAGGCAGTGCAGCCAAACACCTTCCGCGAGGACAACCTGCCCGTGTTCGAAGCGATGGCCAGCCAGCTTGCTTCGGCCTTGAGCGCCGCGCGCGCCTATGAGGAGACGCGCCAGGCCATGGCCCGCGCCGACGCGATCAACCGCCGCCTGATCAGCCGTACCTGGCAAGGCTACCTGGGTCGCCTATCGAGTCAGAAGCATACGGGTGTTCACTACGACCTGCAGCGGGTGCGCCCGTTGCAGGGCAGCGCCCTGCCAGCTTCGCCGGATAACGGGCGCGATGGTGAGCATGCGCTCGTGCAGCCGGTCAAGCTGGGTGAGCAGGTCATCGGCACCATCGTCGTGGGGGAGGATCAGCCACGCACCTGGACGCCTGAAGAGATTCGATTGGTGGAAGAAGTTGCCTCCCGTCTGGCCGCTGCGCTCGAACAGTACCGCGCCTTCGACGAAAGCGAGCGCCGCGCCGCCGAACTGGAGACAGTGGCTACGGTGAGTACCGCCGCCTCAACCACCCTCGACCCCGACGCCCTGTTGCGCTCGGTGGCCAACCTGACCAAAGAGCAGTTCGGCCTGTACCACGCGCATATCTACCTGTTGGACGAGGTGCACGAGGCGCTGGTGCTGGCGGCGGGCGCGGGCGAGGTGGGCGAGCAGATGGTCGCCGCCGGGCACATGATCCCGCTGCACGCCGAGCGAAGCCTGGTGGCCCGCGCCGCCCGTACCCGTACTGGCGTGGTGGAGAACGACGTGCTGCGCGCGCCCGACTTCCTGCCCAACCCGCTGCTGCCCGAAACGCACTCCGAGTTGGCCGTGCCCATGATCGCCGGTGACACGCTGATCGGCGTGCTGGACGTGCAGTCGGAGCAGCCGGGGCGCTTCACCGACGAAGACGTGCTGATCCATACCACGCTGGCCTCGCAGGTCGCGGTGGCCGTGCAGAACGCCCGACTCTACGCCGAGCAGGTGAACGTCGCCGACCGCCTGCGCGAAGTAGACCGCCTGAAGAGCGAGTTCCTGGCCAGCATGAGCCATGAGCTACGTACCCCGCTCAACTCGATCATTGGTTACGCCGAAATTCTGCTCGACGGCATTGACGGCGAACTGACCGACGAAATGCACGAAGATGTGGCCGCCATCTACGACAGTGGGCGGCATCTGCTCAACCTGATCAACGACGTGCTCGACCTGGCCAAGATCGAAGCCGGTCAGATGGACCTGAAGCGCGAGCGCATCCGCCTGCGCGAGCTGATCGAGCGCGAGGTGGTGGCTCCGGCCCGCGTGCTGATCAAGGACAAGCCCGTCGATCTGTTCATAGACATCCCGTCCGACCTGCCCGAAGTCACTGCCGACCCGGTGCGTCTGTGCCAGATTCTCAACAACCTGCTGGGCAACGCGGCCAAGTTCACCGAAGAAGGCTCGATCATCCTGCAGGCAGCGGTCTACGACCACGACCCGCGCTATGTGCTCGTCGCCTGCGCCGACACGGGCATCGGCATCCCGCCGGACAAACTGCCGGTCATCTTCGAGCGCTTCCGCCAGGTGGATCAGTCGTACACGCGCCGCGTCGGTGGTACCGGCCTGGGGCTGGCCATCACCCGCGAACTGGTGGAGATGCACGGCGGGCAACTGTGGGTAGAATCGCAGCCGGGCGTTGGTTCGACATTCTATTTCACGCTGCCAATATCCGATCTGCAGCCGGGCGACGACTAACTGGTTCGCCCGGCTCTGAGGGATACCATGCTCTTACAGGAAGGGTAGCACATGCCGTCGTTGATCACGGGCGTTGTGTGCATGGATTGCGGTCGGCAGTTTTCCCCCGATCCACTGCCGATCGCCTGTCCACACTGTGGATCGGGGTGGCTGGAAGCGCAATACGACTATGCCGCTGCGGCTGAGGTCTGGCGCGATGGTCTGGCCGGGCGGGTTACGTCGTTGTGGCGCTATGGCGAACTATTGCCGGTGAACCCACGCGCGGCCTTGTCGCTGAGCGAAGGCTGGACGCCGCTCATCCCGATGGGGGCACTGAGCCGCGAACTGAATCATCAGGGCCTGTTCATCAAGGACGAGCGCCGCATGCCTACGGCCAGCTTCAAGGATCGTCAGGCGGCGCTCACCGTGGCCTATATGGCCGAGCAGGGTATTGACGAATGTGTGCTGGCCTCGACTGGTAACAAGGCCGCCGCCTACGCGGCTTTCTGCGCGCGGGCGGGCATCCGGCTATGGATTTTCCTGACCAGCAATGTGCCGGGCGAAAAACTGCGCGAACTGGCGCTCTATGGGGCCGAGGTAGTCAAGATCGCCGGCACCTACGACCAGGCCAAACAAATCGCCCTGGACTTCGCCGCACGGCGCAACCTGTACTACGACCCAGGGGCCAACTCGTTGCCAGGGCGCGAATCGTTCAAGACCATCGCCTTCGAGATCGCCGAGCAACTGGCCCGCATCCTGCCAGGAAGCGCATCCTGGCGCGCCCCAGACTGGTATGTGCAGGCGGTCAGCGGGGGCATCGGCCCGCTGGGCATCTGGCGCGGCTTCCAGGAACTGTATCACATGGGCCTGATTGACCGCCTGCCCCGCCTGGCCATTGTGCAAACCGAAGGGTGCGCGCCCATGGTGACGGCCTGGCAAAATGGTCAGGAGACGGCGACGCCGGTCGTCCCGCAGACGCGCATTTCGGTGCTGGCCACGGGCGACCCAGGGCGCGCTTACCCGCTATTGCGTCAGGCGTGTCTGGAGACCGACGGCACAATGATCGCCGTGTCCGACGGAGACGCCTTCCGCGCCATGCGCCGGCTGGCGCGGGTGGAAGGGATCAGCATGGAACCGGCGGCAGCGGTGGCTTTCGCCGGGCTGGAGCAACTGATCGCCAGCGGTGTCATCAGCGCAGACGAGACGGTGGTCGTCAACTGCTCCGGGCACACCTTCCCCGCCGAAAAGCACATCCTGGAAGATCAGTACGTGCTCGATCTGGAATTCGAGCAGACGGGGGTTGATACCTCAGCCCACACGCAGATCGTTGAGGGGCTGGGCGCAGCCTTCGAGCGGCTGGAAGAGCAGGTGACGACTGTCGTCGTCATTGACGACAACCCGCAGGATAGCCGCATGATCCGCCGTCTGTTGCAGGCGCGCAAGAATTACCGCGTCTTCGAGGTCAACGACCCCCGCGACGGGCTGGACATTGTCAAACAGCGCAAGCCCGACCTGGTGGTGCTCGACCTGATGATGCCCGATCTGGACGGCTTCACCCTGCTGGAGATGATCAAGGCCGACCCCGCCATAGCCGCTATCCCGGTAGTGGTCGTCTCGGCCAAGACGCTGAGCACTGCCGACCGTCAGCGGCTGGAACGCTACGCCGAGTCGCTGTGGCAGAAGGGCAGCTTCAGCACGCGCGACCTGGTAGAACACGTGGTGAGCACGCTGGGCGGCAACCTGGGCGATACGCCGCCCGAACTGACGCGCGTGAGCGAGGGGCAGGTCGCTGCCGCCTCCAAAGACGATATCACCCTGGAACCGCCCCCCATGCATCAGATTCTGGTGATCGACGACGAGCGGCGCGACGCCCGCCTGATCCGTCGTTTGCTGGAAGCGACGGGGCGTTACCAGGTGATCGAAGCCTACGATGGCGAGTCCGGCTGGCAGGCGGTGCTGGAGCACCGGCCCGCGCTGGTGGTCACCGACCTGATGCTGCCGGACATCAGCGGCGAAGAACTGTTGGAGCGCCTGCGTAGCGACGAGCGCACGAGCGACATCCCGGTCGTAGTGCTGACGGCCAAAGACCTGAGCCGCGACGAGCGCGAGTATCTGTTGCAGCGGATCATCTCGCTGTTCCAAAAGGCGACACTGGATCGGCAGGCGCTGATCGATTCCGTAGATAGGACGTTGGGCCGGGCCTGAGCAGACAGCGCTGACAGGCTCTTCGGAGAGATGGCGGGGTAGGAGCAGGGTTGGCAGTACCCGACAAGTGGGGCGTGGAGAGTGCGTATGACACACCGCATTCTGTATATCGAGGACAACTTCCAGAACAAACGGCTGGTGCGCAAGATTTTGCAGGCTCACGGCTATGAAGTGCTCGAAGCGGACGACGGCCTGACAGGTCTGGAACTGGCCTTTCACCAGAAGCCCGACCTGATCCTGATGGACATCAGCCTGCCCGGCATTGATGGGATCGAGGCGACGCGCCGCCTGAAAGCCTATCCGGAGACGGGCCATATCCCGGTGATCGCGCTGACGGCCAACGCCATGCGCGGCGACCGCGAGCGCTTCCTGGCTGCTGGTTGCGATGACTATCTCGCCAAGCCGATCAGCACTGCCGAATTGCTCGGCCTGCTGCACAAGTACCTCAATGGCAATACGTCATAGCTCCTCGCTCTTGAGCTTGTGCCCCTCGTAACGCCGCACCTCCTCGCTCAAGCGGGCCACGCATGCTGTCGCGCCGGAGCGCTCTGGCTCAGCCCAGACGCCCGGCGCTGTCGTTGCCGCCAGTGGTAGTACTCGCCGAACCAGAGCCTGCCATCCCGCAAGTGCAAGGAATGGCCAGTACCGCTTTCCCCTCAGCGTGTTTGCGCAAATCGTGATAAGATACTCTCAAAGGCGGACTATTAGGCTGGTGACCGCTCCTGCCACTCAGCAGGGGGTAACGCTGCTGACGGGAGCGCACAGCAGCATGGAGCAGAGAGCAGTCATGAGCAAAACGCTAGCGCGAAGCATCGTAGTCGCGGTGCTCGTCGTGACGCTGATCGGGGGGCTGTGGGTTGCCAGCCCGCCCCGCACCGAGGCGCGCGGCGCATCGTGGACTGTGAGTGTGTTTGGCAATATCAATCTGTCTGGCAGCCCGATCTGGGTGGGCATCTCGCCCAATATCAGTTACACCTGGGGCGCTGGCCCGCCAGTGATCGGCGGGGCGGCGACCGGAGCGCCCGCCGACAATTTCTCGGTGCGCTTCACCACCTCGACCTTCTTCGCCGCAGGCAACTATCGCTTCACGGTGATGGTAGACGACGGGGCGCGGCTCTATGTAGACGGCTTGCTGCTGATCAATCAGTGGACGGCAGGTATGGGCCTGCGCACCTTCCAGGCCGACTACAACTTCCTGACCGACGGCACGCACGTCATCACCGTGGAGATGTTCGACGCGACGGGCGACGCGACCATCGTCGCCAGTTGGGCGGTGGCGGTGGGGCCACTGGCAACGCCCACGCCTGTCTATTCCGGCGTGCCCTGGTACGCCGAATTCTATAACGGCCTTGACCTGGCCGGAGCAGTGGTCTTCAGCACCACCTACCCGCCCAGTGGCCTGAATCTCAATTGGGCGCAGGGTACGCCTGGCGGGGCAGTGCCGGTGGACAACTGGTCGGCGCGTTTTCTGCGCACGCTCAACGTGCCGTCCGACCTGCCGGAAGGCGTCTACACCTTCTACGCCCGCGCCGACGACAACTTCCGCTTCTTTGTGGACTCAACGCTCATCTTCGACTACTGGGAGACCTTCGCCAACAGTCAGACCTACACGGCCACGGTGACCCTGCTCAACGGGCCACACACGCTCAAGCTCGAATACCGCGAGCGCGAGCTAGATGCCTCGGTGTTCCTCACCTGGACGCCGCCTAACGCGCAGAATCCCATCCTGCCGCCCGATTCGGCTCCGGCGGGCACGGGCGGCGGGGGTGCACAGCCAACCGGCATCACCGCCACGGTCAACATCTCGCTGCTCAACTTCCGCAGCGCCCCGTCGCTCACCGCGCCGATCCTGACCAAGCTCGCCAAGGGCACGACCTATCCGGTGACCGGGCGCACGGCGGATGGCCAATGGGCGCGGTTGTTGGTTGATGCCACGACAGGCTGGGCGGCAGCGCAATATCTGACCTTCAGCGGGGACTTCAACACGGTGCCCGTCGTAGATGCGGGTGCAGCGCCCGCTCCCACACCTCCCCCGCCGACCGGCGTGCGTGGGCGGGTGATGGGCAACCTGCGCATCCGCGAAGCGCCTACCACGCGCTCCAAAGAACTGGCGGTGATGCCCTGGGGCACCGAAGTAGACATCCTGGGCAAGAATGCCGGGCTGTCGTGGTATATGGTCAGCTACGCGGGTATAGTCGGGTGGTCGTATGCGCCCTGGATTCGGATCATCCAGGGGTCGTTCGACCAACTGCCCTACACCGACGGCACACAACCGGCCTTTGAGCCGCCGCCGCCCACCGAGGGGGTGATCGTGCAGGCCTATGGCAACATGCGCATCCGCAGTGGGCCGGGCCTGCAATACCCCAAGGTCGCGCGGGCGATCTGGGGCACGCGCCTGCAGGTGTTGGGCCGCAGCCCGGACAGTCGCTGGTACAAGGTGCGCTACGGGGATACGGTCGGCTGGACGTTCGCAGCGTGGTACCGCGTGGTGCAAGGCGACATCAACTCCGTGCCGATCACGGTGCAGTAGCCGCTCGTGTTGCAGGAGTGAGAATGCGCTCCGGCGGGGTTTAGGGACTCGCCGGAGCGTTTCTTCCGGCAGAAGATGGGATTAGCGATCTCCCCCTTCAGCATTTCCGGCAGAGTTGGTATGGGGGACGCTCGGCGCGGATAGCGGCACGCGCCGGTAGAACGCTCGCGCGGGCGCACGGTTGAGGTACCACATCACATAGAGAGGTACCAGCACCAGGCCGGGCAACTGACAGCGCAAAAAGCCCCGCCATGTCGTCTGTACCTGCCCACCGAAGATAGGGTCTGTGGGAGTGAACCACGTTTCGGCGACGCGGTAGAACGTGATCGCCGTCAGCACCAGCAGCAGCGCGCTGAGCACGAAGCGTATCTGCGGGGGCCGTCCCCACCAGGCGAGGGCGCACACCACCAATATCAGCGCGCCGTAGCCCGCCTGTATCCACGTCCAGGCGGTGATGGTCACCCCGCCCAGCAAGAAGGCTTCTTCGGCGGTCGCATCGAGGCGGTAGAGGAAATAGGCTTCGAGCAAGGGCAGCACGCCGTAGAGCGCCGCTGTCGCCAGCAACGCCAGAGTCAGCCCTGGCGGGCGACGGACGCGCTCCGTCCCCGACGCTGAGGACTCATGGTCGGCGTAGGCGTGATCGTCTGGTGGCACGTCACAGTCCTTCCTGCTCGCGCCACTGACGGATTTCGTCGGCATGTTCTTCTTCGTGCCAGACAGCGTTTTCCAGCACCAGGTAGCTGAGCGGCTCGCCCTCCATCCAGGGGAAGCGGCGGTTGTCATCCAGCAGGCGGTCGTCGAGCGCCCCCACAGCCTGAAGCAGGTGCTTGTGCACGCCGTGCAGGTCTTCCAGCACCGCGCTCAGTGGACGCGCGGCGTTGATGCGGTATTGTTCAGCGTTCCACTCGTCTATGTCTTCGATCTCGACGATCTGCGGGGCACGGTTGCGGTATTGATCCAGGCGGGCCAGGGTAGTCACCACCTCGGCTTCCCACGATACCAGATGCGCCAGCACATCCTTGACCGACCAGAAGCCCACCGCGCCCACGCGCAACATGTCGTCTTCGCTCAACCCGTCAATCGCTTCAAGCAGGCGGGCGCGCGCGGCGCGCAGATCGGCGATCAACTTCTCCTTGGGCATGGTTCCCTGCTTTCCGGGCGCGATTCACACGGGCAGCATTATAGCACTGCGCCGCTCAGCCGCTCAACCGGGGGGAATGGCGGGGTGCGCGCAAAATGCGACAGGCCGTGTGCTGCAGGCTGCTGCCCCTCACCCCTACATCCCCTCTCCCTCGCGACTGCGTCGCAGGGCGAAGGGACTCACTGTCTCTGGCTCAGGCGCTCCCTTTCGCTCGCGCTGCGGAGGCTCAGAGATAAGGGTCACCGGGCGCAGCAAGGTCGCTGACAACCTTTGCTCGCACCCCTGGGGTTGCGCCATTGCCAGGAAGGTTAAAAATAGTTAAAATGCTTCTGGACGCCCGTTATTGTTCTTGGAGCGTATACGAAGCGGCGTTCTTTGATGCTAAGGGATTTTTCAAAAGGAGCGGCACCTGTCCCCCTAACAACAATGTTTTTTCTCTCCATCGTCCTGGTGGCAGCGCTGGCCCTACCGGGGTTCAGCGCAACCGCTCAGGCTCCTCGCACCATCACCTTCTGGCATGCCATGAGCGGCAGCCGTGGCGAAGTGGTGCAACAACTGGTGGATAAGTTCAACGCCGCCAACCCTGATGTGCAGGTAGTGGCCGAGTATACCGGTAGCTATGTGGAGACCCTCACCAAAGCGCTGACCGCCTACAGCGCGGGCGAAGGGCCACATATCGTCCAGGTCTATGAAGTTGGCACGCGCACCATGCTCGATTCTGGCGCGATTGTCTCCATCATGGAAGTCAGCGGGGGCCAACTGGATCAGAGCAAGTTCGTGCAGCCCATCCTCAACCACTACGCCATTGATGGCGAACTGCGTTGTATGCCCTTCAACAGCTCCACGGCCATGCTCTACTACAACAAAGACATGTTCCGCGCTGTGGGCCTCGACCCCGAACAGCCGCCCAGACCTTCTCCGAGGTCTACGAAGTGAGCAAGAAGATCATAGACGCAGGGATGGCCAGGTACGGCATTTCCTTGGGCTGGCCAGCGTGGATTCTGGAGCAGATGTTCGCCATGCCCGATCAGCTCCTGGCCGACCAGAACAACGGGCGCGATGGCCTGGCGACCGAAGTCTACTTCAATAGCGACTTCGGCGTGAAGGTGCTGAGCAAATGGCAGAATGGCGTGCTGTTCTACGGCGGGCGCGAGTACGCGGCCAACGATCCCTTCATCGCGGGCGAGTTCGCCAGGCTGGCCCAGAGCACGTCCAGCCTGGGTGGTATTCAGAAGAGCGTGCAGTTCGACCTGGGCACGGCCTTCCTGCCTATCCTCGATGGCTACGAGCGCACGGGTTACAATGTGGTCGGCGGCGGCTGCCTGTGGACGATGAAGGGCAAGCCTGCCGAAGACTATGAGGCCGTCTGGCGCTTCTTCCAGTTCCTGTCCGAAGTAGAGCAGGACATGTTGTGGCACAAGGGCACCGGCTACTTCCCGGCCAGCAATGCCACGGTGGAAGCCCTGGAAGCCGAAGGCTGGTTCGAGCAGAATCCTAACTTCCGCACCGCCTTCGACCAGATTCTCGCCGGTAACGACACGCCGGCAGCCCGTGGTGTGCTGTTGGGCGACTTCGTGATCATCCGCGATATCGTCGGCGCGGCTATCGAGGACGCGCTGGTCAACGGTGTTGATCCCAAGCAGGCGCTCGATGCCGCTGTCGAAGAGTCCAACCAGGTGCTGGCCGACTACGCCGCGCTGGTGGGAGAGTAACACCTCTGGTAACCGCAGGGGGCGGGGATAATACCTGCCCCCTTTTGCTGCAAGTCAGTCCCCGAGGATTACGGCGTTGACTACGGTATTCCCGAATCGCATCCTCCCTTACCTCTTGCTCGCACCAAGCATCCTGCTGGTGCTGGTCTTCTTCATCTATCCCTCGATCCAGAGCGTCGAACTCAGCCTGTACCTGGTCAATCGGGTGCGCGACGTGAAAGCGTACGTCGGCCTGGAGAATTTTCAGCGCCTGTTTGAGTCCGATGCCTATCTGGACTCCCTGCGCATCACCGTCATTTTCACGGTGATCGTGGTGTTCAGTTCGCTGACGATCAGCCTGGCGCTGGCGGTAGGAGCCAGCCAGCCGATCAAGGGCTTTGGCGTCTACCGCACCATGTTGATCTGGACATATGCGCTGTCCCCTTCGGTGGCGGGGGTGATCTGGGTGCTGCTGACTGACCCGGCCATCGGCATCCTCACCGACGTGCTCAGGCATTTTGGGGTGGTCTTCAACTGGCGGCGCGGGCAGACCGACGCGCTGATCTTTGTGAGCATGGCCGCCACGTGGAAGATTTTGGGCTACAACATCCTGTTCTTCCTGGCCGGTCTGAAGAACATCCCTCACGAGGTGCTGGAGGCGGCTTCGCTGGATGGGGCAGGAGCCTGGCGGCGCTTCTGGCGGATGGTGTTGCCGCTGCTCACGCCGACTATTCTCTTCCTGCTGATCATGAACACACTCTATGCTTTCTTCGAGACGTTCGGTCTGATTGACATCACCACTCAGGGCGGCCCTGGCCGGGCGACCGAAATCCTGATCTATCGGCTCTATCTGGACGGCTTCCGCAGCGCCAGTCGCATTGGGTTGGCTTCTGCCCAATCCATCCTCATGCTGATCATCGTGGCCGCACTCATCCTCTTCCAGTATCGTTTTGTCAGCCGCAGGACGTTTTACCAATGAGCGCTGTGACTGCTTCTACTGCCCAAGCCAAAGTGATCTACGCCGAACGCTGGCGGCACCGGCTCTATCCCATCGTCATGTATCTGGTCATGGCAACTGCCGTGCTGCTGGTGACCTTCCCGCTGATCTATGCGTTCGTCCTCGCCACGCAGGAGACCAGCACGGGGACGCTGCACCTCGGCGGTGCGCTGATCGAAAACGCCACCACCGCCTGGGAACGGGTGCACATGGGCCGGTTGATGGTCAACACCCTGATCGTCGCCCTGACGGTGGCGCTGGGCAAAATTCTGCTGAGCCTGTTGGGCGCGTTCGGGCTGATCTATTTCCGCGTGCGCGGCGGGATGATCATCCTGGCGCTGGTCATGCTCACGCACCTGCTCCCGCTGCCAGTGCGCATCGTCCCCACTTATGACCTGTTGACCGAATTGGGCCGGGTAGACACCTTCAAGGGGCTGACCATCCCCTTCTTCGCCAGCGCGACGGGCCTGCTGCTCTTCCAACAGTTCTTCCGCACCGTGCCCACCGACCTGGCCGATGCCGCCCGCGTGGACGGCGCGGGGCCGTTCCGTTTCTTCGTCAGCATCCTGGTGCCGGTGTCGCGCACCAATATCGGCGCGCTGTTTCTGATCGAGTTCGTCTACATGTGGAACCAATACCTGTGGCCGCTCATCGTCGCCAATTCCGACCGCACCCGCCAGGTGCAGGTGGGCATCAAACAACTGGTGGCCACGGACTCGGTCATCGAATGGGGGGTGCTGACATCGGGCGCGCTGATGATCATCATCCCGCCGCTGATCGTGTTGCTGGCGCTACAGAATAGCCTGATGTCGGGCCTCACTGCCTCTTCGGAAGACTTCTGATATGTCGCTGCTGGCTGATGGTGTGCGCGGCTTCCTGCTGGACATGGACGGCACGTTCTACCTGAGCGACCGTCTGCTGCCCGGGGCCAGAGAGTTCTGGGAATTCACCCAGGCAGCGGGTATGCCCGTGCTGTTCCTCTCCAACAATTCCTCGAAGAACCGCGCCGCCTACGCCCGTAAGATCAACGGCATGGGAATTCCGGTCACCGTCGAGCATATTTTCACGTCGGGCGAGGCGACGGCGCTCTATTTGCAGCGCCTCGCCCCGCCCGGCGCGGCAGTGGCCGTCTTTGGCACGCCCGACCTGGAGCAGACCTTCGCGGCGGCGGGCTTCGCCCTGACCCTGGAACAGCCCGCCTACGTGGTGCTGGGCTTCGATACGACGATTGACTACGCCAAACTGACGCGCCTGTGCGACCTGGTGCGCGCCGGACTGCCCTACCTGGCCACGCATCCCGATTTCAACTGTCCGGTGGCGGGCGGGGTCATCCCCGACATCGGCGCAATCATCGCCTTCGTCGAGGCCTCGACCGGACGGCGGCCCGATGTGATCATCGGCAAACCCAACCGGCATATCCTCGACATGGCCGCCGCGCGGCTGAGGCTGCCGGTCGAGGCGCTGTGCATGGTGGGCGACCGGCTTTACACCGATATCGCCATGGGGCAGAACGCGCCGATCCACACAGCGCTGGTGCTCAGCGGGGAGACCAGTCGCGCCGACCTGCTGAACAGCCCCTACCGACCCGACTACGTTTTCGAGAACCTGGCCGAACTGACGCAACACCTGCGCGCCGAATACACAGACAGCCGCTAACTTCCCGCGCGTGTTGTCTTGTGCGCCTGACCTTTCTATAATCCGCCCCATGGACGCTCTCTCCGCCCGCTCACGCACTCTATTCGGTTTCCAGCCGCGCACCCTGCTTGTGCTTGCGGCCCTGGCGTTGATGGCCAGCGTCGCACTGGCGTTCGATCTGGCATTCGAAGGGGCCATCTACGACTACTTCTGGCAGGTGACCGGTGAAACCGAGCCACTGGAACAGTTGCTCGGCTTCGGGCAGTACCTGGTGCGCGGGACGCGCGCGCAACCCGACACGCAGCCCTTCGCCCATATCCCCCTGGCCGACGTGAATCCCTTTGCGGTCAACACCTTTCTGGAGCAAGAGGTCGAGCCAGCCAAACGCGAGCGGCAGATACAGATGATCGCCGAGGCGGGCTTCGGCTGGATACGCCAGCAATTCCCCTGGGAAGACATCGAGATTCACGCCAAAGGCGACTTCACCGACCGGCGCAACCTGGAGGTACACGGGGTCATCAGCGCCTGGGACAAGTACGATCAGATTGTGGCCTTGGCCGAACAGTACGGGTTGCGCATCATGGCGCGGTTGGGCGGCCCCATGCCCGCCTGGAGCCTGCCGGAAGGCACGACCAACCGCTACACGCCGCCCGCTGACTTTCAGGACTTCGTGGACTACGCGGTCGCCGTGGCGACGCGCTATCGCGGGCGTATTCAGCACTACCAGGTGTGGAACGAGCCGAATCTCTACCCCGAATGGGGCGAGCAGATGGTCAACGCCGAGGCGTATACCGATTTGCTGTGCCGCACCTACCGCGCCCTGAAAGCCATTGACCCGCAGATCGTGGTCATCACCGGCGCGATCGGCCCGACGATCGATCTGAGCGGGCGCAACGCCTACGACGTGCTCTACCTGCAACGGATGTATCAGGCCGGGGCGGGCGCATGTTTCGACGTACTGGCCGTGCAGGGCTATGGCCTGTGGAGCGGCCCCACCGACCGCCGCCTGCGCCCGACGACGATCAACTTCCAGCGCCATCTATATTTGCGCGATGTGATGGTCGCCAACGGGGATGCGCACAAGCCGATCTGGATCAGCGAGGCGGGCTGGAATCCCGTCCCCAACGATCCGGCCATCGCCGACCTGGAGCGCTACGGGCGAGTGACGATGGAGCAGGCCGCCGCCTGGGGGCCACTGGCCTATCAGCGCGCCGCCGAAGAATGGCCCTGGATCGGCGTGATCGCCTGGTGGTATTTCAAACGCGCCGACGATTCCGAGCGGGGGCAGAGCTGGTACTACTTCCGGCTGGTCGAGCCGGACTTCACACCCACGCCCGTTTATGAGGCGCTCAAGGCGTATATGACCGGCCAGAGACCGCAGGTACTCGGCGCGGGGCGGCATGGGCTGACCGCGCGAGGGGTGATCAGTCACGAGTCAGACGGGAGCGAAACGCGGACTTTCCGCGTCCGCGGCACGGCGGCCTACCTATGTCACGAGGCGTTGCCGGACGCGCGCACGGTGACGCTCCGCGTAAACGGCGGCGCAGCGCGAACGATTGTCCTGGCAGCGGGGACGGCGGGTTGCGCGGCGCTGAGCGAGCGTCTGGGTGGGGAAACGCATACCCTGGCCCTGAGCACAGACGATTGGGACGGTTTGCACAGCCTGGTTGTGCTCGATCACACGGCGCGACATCGTCTGCCGTGGCTGCTGGCGGGCTTGCTCGCAGCAGGGGGAGCGGTCATCGTGCTGGGCCGCGCGGTGGGCGCCCGGCCAGGCTGACCGGCGAGGCAGGGGCAGCAGTGACTGAGCAATGGATCGGGCGGTGGAGCAGGCAAATAGCCGACGTTCTGCGCCGTCACGCCTGGCCTGCGCCGGCGATTGTGTTGCTGCTGGCCTTTGCTGTGCGCTTTCACGCCCTGGAAGCACAATCGCTGTGGAACGACGAGGGCAACAGCCTGCGCCTGGCCGAGCGGAGCGTCGCTGACCTGATTGATGCTGCCGGACGCGACATTCACCCTGCAGGCTACTACCTGGCGCTGAAGGGCTGGATCGCGCTGGCGGGCACCAGCGAATTGGGCCTGCGTTCGCTCTCGGCGCTGCAGGGCACGCTGACCGTCGCGCTGACGGTTGCGCTGGGGCGGACGCTCTTCGGCGGTGCGGCGGGGACGCTGGCCGGGTTGTTCGTCGCGCTCAGCCCCTTTGCCGTGTACTACAGCCAGGAAACGCGCATGTATGCCCAACTCGCCCTGCTCAGCGCGGCGAGCATGGCCCTCTTCGCCCGCTGGCTGGCAGGGGCGTCTGTAGGGGCGTATCGCAATACCCCCCTACGGGAGAGCGAGAAGTCACCGCAGAGACGCGGAGAGCGCAGAGGAAAGGCAGAAGATAAGTATTTCAGGTTCTTCTCTGCGTCCTCTGCGTCTCTGCGGTTCAGGCTTGCGCTGGCGCTGGCCCTGGTGAACGCCGCCGGGCTGTACACCCAGTATTCGTTTCCCTTCACCCTGCTGGCGCAGGGCGTATTGTTCGTCGTGTGGATCATCTGGCGCAGCCGGGCAGGCCGTCCCTGGCGCGGCGCGGTGACTGGCTTCGCCGCCCTCAATTTGCTGACGCTGGCGCTGTTCGCCCCCTGGCTACCCACCGCCTGGAAACAGGTCACGACCTGGCCGCGCACCGGCGAAGACCTGGCCCTGGGCGAGCAGATGCGCACCGTCCTCACCTGGCTCGTCTACGGCAACACAGCGGGCGCGGTGGCGCTGTTGCAATTCCTGTGGCCAGGCGTGTTGTGGCTGGCCGCGCTGGGGTCAGCGCGGGGGCGCGCAGGCGGCTGGCGCGTCGCTTTGCCGCTGATCTGGGCGACGATAGTCGTCGGGGCGCTGTTCGCCTCCGGCGCATACCGCCTGGCCAACCTCAAGTTCCTGCTGCCCGCACAGGTTGCCCTGGCCTTGCTGCTGGCCGAAGGAACGCGGCGGCTGTGGGACTGGGGCGGACGCCTGTTGCTCCTCAGCACCCGGCAATCCCGTGCCATTGCTCGCCTGTTGGCGCTCGTGTGCGCAGCGCAGGTCGCCTTGGGCAACGCGCAGGCGCTCGATGCGCTGTACACCGATCCCGCTTATGCCCGCGCCGACTATCGAGCCATCGCCGCCCACCTGATGAGCGACGAGCGCCCCGGTGATGCTGTCATCCTCGACGCGCCCAATCAGGTCGAGGTGTTCAGTTACTATTATCGCGGCAACGCGCCAGTGTACCCCTTGCCGCGCGGGCTGGGGGGTGACGATGCAGCAACACAGGCGGAAGTGACAGCTATCCTGGGGCAGAGTCGGCGTATCTTCGCCGTATTCTGGGGCGAGGACGAGCGCGATCCGCGCCGGGTCGTGCAGGCGACGCTGGACGCTGGCGCTTTTCCGGTCGCCTCGACATGGTACGGCGACGTGCGGCTGGCGCAATACGCCGTGCTTGGCCCGGCACCGGACGCGCCGGCTGTCACCCTGGACGTTCGTTTCGGCGAGGCGCTGCACCTGACTGGCTACGCGCTCAGCGCGCCTGCTGCCCGCCCTGGCGACGCGCTCGGCGTGACCCTGTTCTGGACGGCAGACGCGCCACTCCCTGCGCGCTACAAGGTCAGCGTGCAGCTTCTCGCGCCAGATGGAACACTGAGCGCGCAACACGACGCCGAACCAGCCAACAACCTGGCCCCGACCACGACCTGGATGCCCGGTCAGGTGGTGAAGGATACGCACGGAGTAGCGGTGCCCCTCACAGCGCCGCCGGGTACTTATACGCTGGCCGTGGCGGTGTACCCGCTCGATACGCCCCAGGAGCGCCTGCCTGTGCGCACGGAGGATGCCCGCCGCAGCGATTTGCTGCCTCTGGCATCCCTGGCGGTGCGCTGAGCGTGTTTGTTCTCGGCGAAGGGGACGAGTGCACCCGCGGTTTGATCTGTCTCTGTCCTCTGCGCTCTGTGCGTCTCCCAGCTTCAAAACCCCTGCTCAAGACACGAATGCACCCAGGGGCCGGGGGGATTGCATCAAACCGCTTGCCGCTTTACCTCACCCCCAGCCTCGCTACGCTCGGCGAGGCGCACCAGCGCCGAGTGGGGGTGAGGTCAACCAGAAGATCACACCTGAGCTTACTTCTGCCCATGGTTCTGCTGGCTGGTTTTGATGCGATTACCCTGACCCAGGGACCAACTCCGCAGCGCGGCAATGCGGTATACTGGAAGTAACTCCGCAGGACTGACCAGCGGATGGTCGGTCGCCCGTATACCTGCTGCGAGGGAAAATCATGCCCGACGCTACTGAGCCTGTCCGCGTGCTGGTAACTGTTCCCCTCAACGACGATCTGCTGGCGCAGGTACGTGCCGTATCAGACCGGGTGGAAGTGATAGCGCACCCGGCTCAGCAGCCGCGCGATGTGCCCGACGAGGTGTGGGGATCGGTCCAGGTGCTTTACACCCATACGGTAGTGCCCCAGCCGGAACAAGCCCCCCATCTGCGCTGGGTACACGGGCACTGGGCGGGCATCGATCATCTGTGGGATCAGCCGATCATTCAGACAGAGAATGTGCTGCTGACTACCAGCAGCGGCATTCACGCGCCGGTGATGGCCGAATACGTCTTCATGATGATGCTGGCCTTCGCGCACCGCCTCCCGCAGGCCATCGCGCTCAAGTCCCGCGCCGAATGGCCAGCCGATGCGCAGCGGGCGCTTGTGCCGCAGCCGCTGCGCGGTAGCACGGTGGGCATCGTGGGCTACGGCAGCATCGGGCGCGAGATCGCCCGCGTAGCGCATACCTTCGGCATGGAAGTGCTTGCCGTCAAGCGCGACGTGCGTCAGCCCGCCGACCTGGATAGCTACACCCTGCCCGGTCATGGTGACCCGGAAGGGCTGTATTTCCACCGGCTCTATCCCCCCGAAGCCCTGGTAACTATGGTGCGCGTGTGTGATTTCGTGGTGCTGACCGTACCCCTCACCGAAACCACGCGCCGCATGATCAACGCCGAGGTGCTGGCAGCCATGAAGCCGACCGCCTATCTGATCAACGTCAGTCGCGGCGGGGTCGTTGACGAGCAGGCGCTGCAAGACGCACTGGAGCGGGGCGTGATCGCTGGCGCGGCGTGCGATGTCTTTGAGGCGGAGCCGCTGCCCGCTGATAGCCCGCTGTGGAAACTGCCTTCGCTGCTCATCACGCCACATGTGGCCGGTGTCATGCCCGACTACGACGAGCGCGCGGTACAGGTGTTCATCGAGAATCTCAAGCGCTATCTGGCCCGCAAAGACCTGCTGAACCTGGTAGACCGCACGCGGGGGTATTGAGTGAGCAGCCGAGCAACCGAACGCTCGCTGTTGACGTAGAGGATTTATAGGATGTTCGTTCGCAGTGCCTGAAGCAGGAAAGGGATCAAACCATGACCAAAGGACGACCACCGGCGAAAAAAGAAGAAGTCAAGCCGCGCAACCCGCTTGATGCGTTCGTGCGGCATCAGGTGCGCGCCCTGGAAGAAACAGGTAAGGCGTTCGCCTCGCTGCTGCCCAAAGACTTCCGCACGCATGCCAACACCGCTCTGGAAGAGACGCGGGCTAGCTGGGAAGCGCTCTTTGAAGGCGTGCTGGATACCGTCGAATGCACCGTAGACCGGCTGCGCGGTAAGCCCAAAGAAGGGGGCGAAAAGGAGAAGGTGAAGGTCGAAGTCGAATGAAGCGTGCGCTCCAACATGCAGCCCGGCTCTCATACGAAAGCCGGGCTGTTGTCTGCTAATCCGGTTGGCCCCGACGGGCCACACCATTGGCGGTGGAGCGCTTGTTTACGCGCCGACGCGCTTGACCTCGCTTGCCTGCGGCCCCTTCGGCCCGTCAGTGATGGAGAACTCGACCTGATCGCCCTCGTTCAGGTTACGATAGCCAGACCCGACGATGGCCGTGTAGTGCACGAACACATCGGGGCCACCCTCACGCGCGATAAAGCCGTAGCCCTTCTGCGCATTGAACCATTTGACCACGCCGGTGAGACGCTGAGACATGTGTGGTACTCCTTTGCCCACTGAACAAATTACCAACACGGTGGGCCGGTGTTGCGATCGGGTCAAAAAAACACCCGGTGTAGGTTCTGCTACACCGGGTTCGGTCTTTCTCGCCGGTACTGCAAACAACCTGCTCCACTCCACTTTGAATTGTAGTAGAGCTTACGAGCCGTGTCAATAAGCGCGAAGGGTGGCCGCTGTGGGGCACGAACGCAGCGCAAGCGGTGGGCGAGCGTCGGGCGGGAGGGCATCCTGTCTCTGGGACGGAATTCACCTGACTGTGCCCCGCTTTACCGGACAGCGTTGATTCCGTCGGCATACCCGCGGCTGTAGTTCTAAGCAGCTTCTTAGACTGGCGTTACACAGTTTTTACATTTTTGCGTTCAGAATCAAAATATGTGCATCACGACGCTGACGTATACGCTATCAGGAGATGATGGCTATGTTGAAACGTGTTCTGCTGATGAGCTTGATCGCGGTGATGGTTGTCAGTGGCCTGGGGCTGCTGACAGTGAGCGGTGCCTGGCATTTGCCCGCCTCTATCGTGCGGGCGCAGACGGAAGGCAAAGCCTGGCTGGGAGTCTCGGTGGCCGATGCGGCGGATGGCGTCACTGTGCGCCAGGTGGTCTCTGGCTCGCCGGCTGACAAGGCTGGCCTGCGCCCTGGCGATGTGATCGAGGCAGTGGACGGCACGGCCATCGAAACGGCGAAACAGTTGGTGGAAGTCATTGGCGATCACGCGCCCGGCGATGAGATCGTCCTCACGGTCTCCTGGCGTGGCGATTCCCGTGAAGTACCAGTGACGCTGGGGACGCAGCCAGAAAAGCCAGGAATTGAAATCCTGCCCGCACCAGGGCGCATCATTCGCGGTGCGCTGAACGTGCTGGGTATGGAACTGACAGTGACCGACGAAGGCCTGCGCGTCGAGTCCATTGACGCCGACTCGCCGCTGGCCGACGTGGGCTTCCAGGAAGGGGACGTAATCACCGCCATCAACGGCGAGAAGATTGACACGACGATGCCCCGCCTGATGCTGCCCCTGTTCCGCTTCGACGAGCCGATCGTCTTCACCGTGCAGCGTAATGGCGAAGAGGTCGAGATCACCGTTGATGCGGAGGAGTTGGTCGGGCAGTATTTGCCAGAGATGCCAGAGATGGTGCCGGTGCGTCCCACTCAACTGGGCGTCTACTTCCAGAACATTGACGCCGACTTGGCCGAAGAGAAGGGCCTGCCGGTGACCGCAGGCGCGTTGATCGTCGTGGTCTTTGAGGACACGCCCGCGGCCAAGGCCGGTCTGCAGGCCGGTGACATCGTGCTGGCCGTAGACGGCGAGCCGGTGGACGAAGAGCACACCCTGCGCGACCGTATGGTCGCCTATGAAGAGGGCGACGTAGTCACGCTGACCGTGCGCCGCGGCGACGAGGAACTGTCGGTGGAAGTGACGCTCGGCCCGCGCGAGCTGGAAGTCCTGGGCTGGACTATCCCGAACCTGCCCGATATGCCCGGCATGTGGGAGTTTCACGGGGGCAACATGCCCGGTGGGATGCGCAATTTCCGCTTCGGCTTCGGGGGTGATCTGAAGAACTTCCTGGAGCAACACCCGCACCTGCGTGACTTCTTCAACGGGCAGGGCGGCGAAGACCTGTTCGACTTCGACCTCCCCGACGTGCAGCCGACTGTCCCCGGTCAGTCGGCGTGAGCACTGCCTGAGCCTCACCAACAGGGGCGAGCCGCGCGCTCGCTCCTGTTCTTTAGAGCGCATGCGCGTTTCGGGGCAGCGGTCTTGAACGGCAGGGACGCCGAGAGCACCGAGGGGAAAGGCCGAGCGAGAATTCTGGGCCTTTCTCTGTGACTTCTGCGCGCTTTGGAGTGAAGTCCACCCTCAAAGCTGAATGCGCCCGCCGTTATGCCGGTTTGACACACACCGCCACGAAGTGCTCGGCGCAGGCGGCGGGCAGGGCGCGCGCCAGGGCGACGTTCAGCCGGAAGAACAGCGGATGAAAGGCGAAGTACGTGGGGTCTTCGATGGTGCGGAAGGCATCCAGGGCCAGGCCGCTTTGTTCCGCCAGCGTCACGATCCGGCGGCGCGTGTTGGCACGGTAGACCACCGGAAAAGCGTCTTCCTCGGCGCGTTGATAGAGGCGGGGCACCAGCCAGCGTTGCAGCGGGCGCAGCGTCCGGTTGAGCAGGGCGGGCAGGCTATATGCGCCGGGGGCCAGCATCACGAATGCGCCGCCCGGACGCAGCACGCGGGCCACCTCGCAGAAAGCATCGAGCGGCTGCGGCAGATGTTCCAGCACCCAACTGGCCAGCACCAGGTCTACGCTGCAGGCGGGCAGAGGCAGAGCGTCGGCGGAGGCTACCGCGCGGGGCAGGTCGGGCAGGCGATGTTCGGCCAGCGAACGGTGATCCGGATCGAGGCCCAGCGGGTGCTCGATGGCCGCGCCGAGCTGTTCCAGCACGCCGCCGCGCCCGCAGCCCAGGTCGAGCACGCGCATCCCCGGCCTCAGCCGCGCGCGGACTTCCGCTTCGTAGACTACGGTAGCGGGCCGCCAGCCGGGGCGCATCCGCGCATAGCGGGCGCGGTAGGCATTTTGCCGATCCAGTGAGAGCGGCATACTCTCTCCGTCCTAGTGTGCCGCCCGCTCAGCGGACGAGCACGCGGCTGCCATCCGGCGTCTTGTTGACCACGATCTGCACGGGGAACGCCTCGCGCAGCTCTTCCAGATGCGTGATCACCAGCACCAGGTCGAACTGATCCTGAATGGCGGTGATCGCCTCGACCAGCCGCTGCCGACCCTCGTCGTCCTGGGTGCCGAAGCCTTCGTCAATGAACAGGGTGCGCAGTTGTGCGCCCGCCCGCCGCGCCAACATCTGGCTAAGCGCCACGCGGATGGCGAAGTTGACGCGGAAGGCTTCGCCGCCGGAGTACAGATCGTAGTTGCGCGTGCCCAGTTCGTCGCTGATCAGGATGTCCAGCGTCTCGATCGCCCCGCTGCCAGCTTTCTTCTCGCGCTGTGTGTCGAAGCGCACGTGCATTCGCCCGCCCGTCATGCGGGTCAGCAGGTTGTTGGCGGCCTCTTCCAGTTCGGGGATGGCCGCTTCGATGATCATGGCGGGCACGCCATTCTTGCCGAAAGCATCGCGCAGTTGCTCGTAGAGGCCCTGCTCGAACTTCTGCTCTTCGCGGCGTTTTTCCAGCTCGGCTTTTCGCTGACGGGCCGCTTCCAGCGCGGCGAGCTTTTGCTGAGCGCGGATGACCGTTTCCTGGGCACTCCGTTCGGCAGTGCGACATTCGCGCAATTCCTGCTCGCGCCGTCGCGCCTCCTCGACTTGCTCTTTGCGCTCTTCGATCTCAGCGCGGGCGGCTTCGGCTTCGCGGCGCTCGTCGGCCAGGGCCGCTTCCCAGCGGGCACAGCGTTCTTCTGCTGCGGCCAGCGCCCGCTCGACCTCTGGTAGCTGTCGCAGCGCGTTATCCAGCTCGCGGTGACGCTGCTCGTAGACACTGTAGGCGCTCAACGTCTCGCGGGCAACGCTGTGTGCCTTGGAGTCGTAGCCCAGCTTTTCGATCTGCGCCTGGACTTGCTGGCGTTGCGCCTGCAATTCCTGGGCGAACTCGCCCGCTGCCAGCGTTGCCTGGACGTTCTGCAGAGCCAGTTCTTCGGCCTGCCAGGCATCGCGGGCAGCCTGAGCCGCCTCGATGGACGTTTCCAGGCGGGCCGCGCGGTCGCGCAGGTTTTTCAGGCTGCGCAGTTCGCCATCTAGCCGCTTGAGTTCGGCTTCGCCCGCCTTGCGCTCTTGCTCGATCTCTTCGCGGCGAGCCTTTTTGGCCAGGAAGTCATCGCGGCGTCTCTCGCCCTCAGCGACGATTTCGGCCAGCACCGCCTGCTTGTGATGCTCATCCAGCGGCTGACCGCACAGCGGGCAGGTTGCTTCGGCGGCCTCAAGCTGAGTCTGCCGCTGCTTGAGTTGGTGCATTTCCTTAAGGAGCGCGTCGCTGGTCGCGCGGAGTTCGGCGTCTTCCTGAGCCAGATTGTTGAGCTTCTGGCGCAGTTCCTCGCGGCGGACTTCTTCGGCTTCCAGCCGCGCGATCTCCAGCCGCAGGTCAGCCAGATCGGCCTGCAAGTCTTCCAGCTCAGCGGCAGATTTTTTGGACTTGGCGATGCGGTCGCGGTGCACCTGCGCCTGCGCTTCCAGTTCGGCGCGGCGGGCCTGGATGTCGCGGTCAATCTGCGCCAGGCGATCTTTGAGAGCGCTCAGAGCCTGCAACTTCTCGCCGAGGGCCTGATCAGCTTCGCGCGCTGTCTGCAACCGCTGATAGCCCTCCTCGATGGTCTCGCGCTGAGCGACGAGGTCCGTCAGCGTTGCGCGCTGCCGTTGGTAGCGCGCAACTTCATCCTTGGTCTCCGCCAGGTCGCGCTCGCGCTGCCGAATGCGGAGTTCGGCCTGTGTCAGTCGCGCCCTGGCCGCCTCCATCTGCGCTTCGGCACCGGCGACTTCGGCGTAGCGGGCTTCGGCCTCGGCGCGGCGTTGCTGAGCATCGGCCAGCGTCTGTTCGGCCAGCGCCAGGTCACGTTGCAGGGCGGGTGCCTCGGCTTCCTGGCGGGCGATCTCTTCAATCTCGCGGCTGAAGAGGTCTATGTTGTGTTTGATCAGGCGCAGGCGCTCCTTGGCCTGCTCCTCATAGACCGCCCACTGTTCCAGGCCCAGGATGTCGGCGAGCAGTTGCTTCCGTTCGTGCGGCTGTGCCACGGTGAACAGGTCGGCGCGGCCCTGCTGCAGAAAGGCCGAATGAACGAAGGTGTCGTATTGGAGCCGCAATAGCTCGGCGATGCGTTTGTTGGTCTCGCGCACTGCGGGCGCGCTGATGGGCGTCCACTGGCCCGTCTCCGGGTCTTTTACGAACAGGTCGAGCGTGCTGCGTCCGCCAGACTTGCTTTTCTGGCGTTTGCGCACCACGCGATAGAGATCGTGCCCCTGCACGAAGTCGAGCTGTACCAGCATCTCGCTCTGTCCCTGGTGAATCAGCTCGTCGTCGGAAGCGCGCGCCTTGCCCCACAGCGCCCAAGTGATGGCGTCAAGCAGGGTGGACTTGCCCGCGCCATTGGGGCCGGACAGACAGGCCAGGTGCAACCCTTCGAAGTAGATAGGGTCGGGCTGGCGATAGGCCAGGAAATTGCGTATTTCCAACCGCTTCGGAAGCATCTTCCCCACACCTTAAAAAGAAAAGTGATTTGGTCGTCAGTTGTCAGTGAATGGAATTCGCGAGCTAAAAATCGTGAGCAATCAGTGGCTGGCGTCGCGTTCGAGATCGTATCCGGCGAACAGGGCGCGGGCGCGGTCGAGCAGCAGCGCGATCCGTTCCGGAGGCACGTCTTTGGTCTGGAAGTAGCGCTCCAGCAGTTCTTCCGGCGTCAACCCCTCTGGCGAGAGGCCCAGGCGCAACCGCGTCGGACGTTCGACCTGTCGCTGAATGGCGGCCACATGATTGGCACCAGCGTTTTTGAGCGCCTGGAAGATGTCGCGCTCGCGCAGCAGGAGATCGGCTTCTGGGTCGGCGGTGATCTGCACGCGCACGACAGCCTCCGATAGTTCGTGTTGGGCGATGGTGTCGAGCACGGCGCGGGTGGGGTCGCCGGAGCCGCGCACGTCCACGCGCAAAGTGACGAAAGGTCGGGCGTTCACGGGCACGAATCGCCAGCTTGCCGCGCCGCGCGTCAGTTCTACCCACACGAACCCTTTGTCTTCGGCTTCCTCGCCGAAGTCTATCCGTTCCAGGCTGCCGCTATAGATCACCGGCGGCGCGCCTTCGCGGCCCAGGGTCAGATTCTGATGCTTGTGAATGTGCCCCAGCGCCACATAGTCCCAGGCGGGGTTGTTCAGAGCGCTGAGCAAGACCATCACGTCGCGGCCCAGCATCACCGAGCGTTCGCTGCCGAAGGTCGCCCCCGCCACCGTGAAGTGACCGGTCAGCACGCGCGGCATATCGGCCTCGGCAGCAGCCGTAGCGAGCCGATCGATCTGATGATGCAGTTGGTCCGCCATCAGATCGTCTATTTCACCAATGGTCATATTGGGAGGGATCATCACGTCGCGCAGCAGGCGCGAGCGCTGCGGGTAGGGCGCAGTCGCCACCAATACCGGCCCGCGGCGGGTCTGTATGGTGTGCACGGCGTAGTCGCGACCCAGGGTGACGTTGGGCACGGCCAGCGTCTCGTAAATCTCGATGCTCGATGCGCGCGCCTCGACAGAAGGCAGATCGTGATTGCCCACCAGCAACACCACAGGGCACATCCCGATCAGGTCGCGGATGCGGAAGGCGAATTCGCGTTGAAAGGTGGGGTTGGGGTTCTGCGATTTGAAGGCGTCTCCGGCAAAGATGGCCAGGTCTACCTCGTTGCGGCGGGCATACTCAACCATTTCGTCCATGCGCCGCAGGAAGTCGCGCACGCGCGATGACAGCCCCGTCTGTGGATCGGTGCGACCGTAGCTTTCGACGCCGATATGCACGTCGGCGAAGTGTAGCAGGCGAATCGGTTCGCTCATCGGCTGTCCCTCCAGCAACTGTACGAACCGCTCATCTTTCTGCCCAACCGGCCAGGGCGATGGCTTCCAGCACCACGTCGTGCAGGTAGCGATTGGTAACCACCACGCCACGGTTGTTGACCATGCGCGTCCCCGCTGTCCAGTCAATGGGGCGACCGGTCACGTCGGTCATGCGCCCGCCCGCCTCGGTGACGATGACGTACCCCGCCGCGTGATCCCACAGCCTCTCGTGGAAGCTGGGGTCGGGCACCACGCGCAGGTACATATCGCCCATGCCGCTGGCGACCAGGGCGTATTTGTCCTGGCTATCCACGCCGCGCTGTGGCGCATCCGGCCCGCGCCCCAGGGCACGGCTCACCTGTTGCAGAAAGTTTTGGTCGGTGTGCCCGGCCTCGAAACTGGCCAGCAGCAAGGCTTCGCGCGGATCGGCGACGGTCGAGACCTGGATCGGCTCGCGCCAGCCACCTGCCAGCGGCTCGCGGTAGGCCCCGCTGCCGCGCTGCGCGTAGGTGAGCGCGCCCAGGTCGTCGGGTGGCTCCGGCTCGTCGCAGAACAGGCCGGGGCTGGCCAACACCCCCAACACCGGTTCGTTGCCGATCATCAGCGCGATGGCCACGCAATAGTGCCGCCCGGCCAGGAAACCTTTCGTACCGTCAATGGGGTCTACGATCCAGGTGCGCTCGGTGCGCTTCCGCTTGCCGAAATCCAGCCAGGCACAGACCTGCTCCTCGAAGACGTAGCCGCCGACGGCGTCGGTGACAAAGCGCTGCACCAGGGCGCGTTGCCGGTCGTTGAGCAGTAGCATGAATTCTTCGGAGCGCTCTTCGGAGAGCACGGCGTCGTCGGGGAAGTTCTCGGCCAGGGCATTGCCGATGATGGCCTGCGACGCGTAGTCGGCGATGGTAACCGGTTCGCGCCCGTCTTTCTGCGACGGGTCTACCAGTTCTTGCTGGATGTTCTGGCAAATGCCAGCGGCCACGCGGGCAATGGTCTTGGCCGTCTCAAGCTCATAGGTCAGGTTCACGCTGGGCAATCTCCGGGGACTGTAGAACGTGCGGGCTATTGTAGCGCAACAGCGCCGGGGCGAACAACTGCCGCGTTTCTTCGGGTGCGCGCAAACTGTGACGGGCAATTTGCAGCAGTCTGCTGCCCCTCACCCCTAATCCCCTCTCCCTCGCGACTGCGTCGCGGGGCGAGGGGACTGCCTGTCTCTCGTGCGCGTGCTCCCCTTCGCCCGCGCTGCGGGCGAAGGGGCCGGGGGATGAGGGCCATGGTGCATTTCACGACAGTTCACCCCAGAACGCACGGAGAGTTGGAGACCTTCCGTGTCCCTTTCCGTGTCCTTGTGATCCCTGCGGTGAACCAGCCCCAAAGACGACAGCGGACTCTGCATCCAGGCGGCCCCGCCTTGCATCTAATCCGATCAGGGAGCAAGCGCAGAAAGGAATGGCGACATGAGCGTTGGTACGGCCCGCAACAGCCTGGTGCTGGTGATAGACGAAGCGCGCTGCCTGGTGTGCGACGACTGTCTGGCTCGCCGCCAGTGTCGCGGCAACGCCATCCGCATCATTGACCGGGGTGAAGCGCCCTTCCTCGACCTGAGCCGTTGCTGGGGGTGCATGGTCTGCGTGATGGTTTGTCCGGGTGGGGCCATTGTGCGCCAGGAGACTGTGCCATGAGCCAGACCGCTCCGCGTCCGCGCGACAGTCGCGCCGAACGGCTGATGGCTCTTGAACGGGAGTACGCAGAAGTACGGGCCAGCCTGCCCGCTCACTCGACGCCGCCCGCCTTGCTCATCCGCCTGGAAGAACTGGAAGAAGCCATCGCCGAGCTGCGCGCAGCGCTCGCGAGCGAGTCGCCGCCTGAACGCTGACAGACTGCCTGAGAAGCCCTGATCGGCAGGTTTGCCTCATTCCCAAATCCGCTCGGCCACACGCGCAGAGAGAGCTTAATTATGCGCCTGGCAGCCTACAGGGCTGGGGGCGTGAGGTTTCCACACGGTCTTCTTTAATTGTCTCCTGTGCCGGATTGCGCGTCTTTGACCAGCGCCGTGAAGCGCATGAAGGCTTTTTCCTGAGGGCTGAGATCGGGCGGATAGACTGTGTCGTCGTAAGTCTCCAGGATGCGGTAGCCCTCTTTGACGTAACTGCGCACCGTGTGCGGGCTGATGCCCATCTCGTCGGCGGCCAGTTCGGCGGACATGCCCTCAACGACGCACAGTTGCAACGCCTGGCGCACGCGCGGTGTCAGAGCGGGGTATTCGCGCCGCTCCGGGACGACCACGGCCCGGCGCAGCCGCCCTTCGGACTCATTCTTCAGCGCATTCTTGACCCCCTGGGTGACCACGAAATCGTGTTCCTGCGCCCAGACAATGGCCGACGCAATGCGAATGCGCAGCTCATTGCGCAGCAGGTAGCCGTTGACGTTCGCCTGGGCGCAGGCGTGCAGCGTGTCCAGGTTGAGCTTGCGGTCGAGCACCAGGGTCATGACGTTGGGGATCGTCTCTTCGATCTCGCGCACCAGTCGCGCCAGTTCGTCGGGAGTAGCGGCGGCCTGCGCGTCGAGCAGCACCACATCCGGCCATTCCGAGCAATCCACTGCGCGCACGTACTCGCGCACCGAGTCCAGCGTATCGGCCAGGTGCACCACGCGCGTGCGGCGATCCCAGGCCAGATAGCTGTTGATCGCCTGACGGGCGTAGAAGTCGGTCTCCAGGACGAGTACTTTCAGGTTGCTCTTGCCAGACATAGTTGCTTCCTTGCCTGAACCCTCATGGCGTACTGCCTACAGCGGCACAAATTCGAACGCCAGCGGGCGATAGGGCACACCCCGCAGTGCGTCCTGTAGCTCGGCATCGGAGGAGAAGACACCTTTGTTCACAGGTCGGGCCTCGATCCATACCGTCAGTGGCTCGTTGAGGGGGAACGGATCGAGCGCCATTCCCCGCAGGCCGTCGGCGGCCACCCGCAACGTCGCCCGTTCACCACGATCCACCGGCACGTCTTCCAGAGCCTGCTCGTGCACACTGCCCATGCACACCAGCAGCGATAGATAGTCCCACACCTGCAGCAGACGCAGATTCTCTTCCAGGGCGACGGGCGTGACCGCTCGCCCGTAGATCGGGTGATCGCGCAGCGCAGCGATCAACGCTTCCTGCCAGGCGTGACGTTCGTCCAGGAAGGCTTCGATGCGCCGCTTGTCGGCGGGCGGATCGTCCAGGTAGCGCAGGCGCAGCGCGTAGAGCGCGGCGCAGTGCAGGCTGGTGAGCAGCCCGGCATAGCGGCTCTGGGTGAACACCGACTCGATGCTGGCCCGCCAGATGGCGAAATGCTCGTCCAGGTCCATTTCGGTGAAAGTGCGCGGCTGTCCCTGCTCGTTGACGCGCGGGGTGCGCTCAGCAGCATACCAGCCCGCGTCGTGAAAGGTGGCCGCGATCAACAGGTCATCGCGTGGGACGAGCGTCATGTTCCCCGTCCCTACCCAGTGCGCGGCGAGTTTGCCCGCGATATAAGCGTGCGCGGCCTGATGAATCAACCACGTCACTTCGGCTTCTGTGCGGCGGATCACGGGTTTGACCTCCCACGAAATCAACGGCACCATGTAGTCTGCAGCGCGCTTCAAGTATAACAGAACCGGGCGGGCACGGATCGGCCTCTTTTTGCACGTCGGGCGAACGGGGCACGGCTTGAACCGCAGAAGCGCGGAGGGCGCGGCGCTCCCATGGTATCGGCAGAGCGATCGCATCAAAACCACCCAGCAGAACCATGGGCAGAGGTAAGCTCAGGTGTGATCTGCTGGTTGACCTCACCCCCGCTCGGCGCTGACGCGCCTCCAAGCCGAGCGTAGCGAGGCTGGGGGTGAGGTAAAGCGGCAAGCGGTTTGATGCAATTCCCCTGATGGTATCGGCAGACGCCGATGGTATGCTACAATCAGATATCAGCCGGTGGAGAAAGTGGTGACATTCGGTGTAGTTTCTAGAAAGGCTTTGGCGGTGCCCATCAGACGGTCTCTGATCGCTCTTGTCACCACGTTGCTCTTGGGGCTGATGGCGGCGTGTTCGGTCCCTCAATCTCCAGTATCGCGCTCGCCGTCTCGACCCTATGCGCCCGCCCCCAGCCCAACGCCTTCCCCCAGAGTGACATCGCCCGCGCAGATGACACCGGCTGCAGTCGCCAGCGGGCCGATGGGCACGCTGACGGCGATCGCTGCGCTGTTCCCCACCGCCACACCCGAACCGCCCTACGAGATCATCAACCGGGGCAAGCCGCATTTCATCGAGTTCCACGCCTGGTGGTGAAGTACCTGTAATGCGATGCGCCCGTCCGTGCGACGGGTCGAGGAGCAGTACCAGGACCGGGTGGACTTCCACATCCTCAGCGTGGATCGCGCTTCCTCGCAGCCCCTGGTGCGGCAGTATCAGGCATATGGCATCCCGCTGATCGTCCTGCTGGATGCCGACGGACACCTGGTACGCCGCCTTTCGGGCTATCAGACGGAGGAGCAACTCGTCGCCGCGCTCGAAGCGCTGCTGGCGACCTCGCCTGCCTCCTCGCAGTGACTGCACCTGCTTCCACCGGGTCTTTGCTCTGCGCCCCTGTGCGCCTGACCGTTGGAAGTCAGTCCTCGCGGCGGTAAAATCTGGCGTGTGATGTTTTGAGCTGTCTGCAACGTTTAAACGGAGTTCCCTTGTCCGACCAACCTTCTTTTTCTGGCTTCGTCTGTCCGCTGCCGCTGCGCGACTATCCGCAGATCGTGCTGGGGCATGGCAGCGGCGGGCGACTGACCGCCGACCTGATCCGCCATCTGTTCGCGCCGCTCTTCGACAATCCGGCGCTATCTGCGCTCAACGATCAGGCAGTGCTGGAGATCAACGGAGCGCGGCTGGCCTTTACCACGGACTCGTTTGTGATCAGCCCGCTGTTCTTCCCCGGCGGCGATATTGGCAGCCTGGCCGTGCACGGCACCATCAACGATCTGGCCGTGAGCGGGGCGCAGCCGCTCTATCTCTCGGCGGGCTTCATCCTGGAAGAAGGTCTGCCCATGGACGACCTGGGACGCATTGTCACCTCGATGGCCGAAGCCTGTCGCGCGACGGGCGTGCAGTTGGTGACAGGCGACACCAAGGTAGTCAACAGGGGTAAGGGCGATGGCGTCTTCATCAATACGGCGGGGATCGGGCTGGTGCCACCCGGTGTGCATATCGCCGCCGACCGCGCCCGCCCTGGTGATGTCATCCTGGTCAGTGGCACGATCGGCGATCATGGCATGGCCATCATGTCGGTGCGGGAGGGGCTGAACTTCGAGACGGCGTTAGTCAGCGACAGCGCGCCGCTGCACACGCTGGTCGCCGCCATGCTGGAGGTGACGCCGGACATTCACTGCCTGCGCGATGCCACGCGCGGCGGCGTGGCGGCGGTGCTCAACGAACTGGCCGGGCAGTCGCGAGTGGGCTTCGCCATCGAGGAGGCAGCGATCCCTGTACAACCGGCGGTGATGGCCGCCTGCGAAATGCTGGGCATGGATCCGCTCTATGTCGCCAACGAGGGCAAGCTGGTTGCTGTCGTCCCGCGCGAGCACAGCGAGGCCGTGCTGGAGGCCATGCGCCGTCACCCGCTCGGCACACAGGCGGCAATCATCGGCGAAGTAGTTGCCGAGCATCCCGGCCTGGTAGTCGCTCGCACTGCCATCGGCGGACGGCGTGTGGTAGACCTGCCGCTGGGCGAGATACTCCCGCGTATTTGTTAGAGACCAGGTGATGACCCCTCACCCCGGCGCTGTGCGCCACCCCTCTCCCAACGCTGTAGGCGAGGGGACTTACTTTCTCTCGCCCAGGCACTCTCCTTCGCCCGCAGCGCGGGAAAAGGAGCCGGGGGTTGAGGGGGGCTTTTCAAACGGTCTCCGACAACGAATCCCCTTGCCAAGCACCCCCAAATTGGCATAAGATTGTATATGTCAGACATAGAGAGGGCTACCGGAGTTTAATAGGCGCTCGTAGAGTTTATTGTGTGGGCCTGATCGTGCGGGTGGAGAAACAGGCTGCTCCTGATAACTCCTTCCCTTCTCTCAGAGCAATGATTTTCGGGCTGGCATTGCTCATCCTTTGCGTCTGACCTCCACCCCATACAGAAGTCTTCTTACGGAGACGGCGCTTAGCTGTAGAGTCTTTGACCGCGGGGGGGGATTTCTTCAATGTTGGGCAAAAAACGGCTTCGCAGGCTCCCTGGAAAAGTATGGCGCGCTTTACCTCTGGCTTTGCTCGACTGTCTGATATTGATCCTGGCCTATACCGTCACATACTCGGTACGCACTCCGGCTTCTTTTCTGCAGCTCGGCCAGAACGAAGTGTTGTTCATCATCTTCGCCATAAGCGTGACCGTGCTGGCACTGTTCATCACGGGGGGCTACAACCGCATCTGGTCGCGCACTAGCGGGCACGACGTGACGGTGCTGCTCAGCGGGGTGATCGCCGCTTCCGCCGTGCTGGTGCCGGTGGACTTCTTCTGGCGACCGCGCCCCGTACCTCTCAGTGTGGTGATAGTGGGCAATGGCCTGGCTCTGATGGGTTTTGTGGCGGTGCGCTATCGCTCGCGCGTGATCAGCGGGCTGGCCTGGCGCTGGCGGGCAGTGTGGCACGGCGAATTCCCTGAGGACACGCGGCGCGTGTTGATCGTAGGCGCGGGCGATGCCGGGCAGACCACCGCCTGGCGCTTGAAGCACCGCACGCCCTATCACGACCGGCACCGTTACCGCGTCGTAGGGTTCGTGGACGACGACCCGGCCAAGCAGCAGATGTTCATCGAAGGTTGCCAGGTGCTCGGCACGCGCGTTGATATCCCGCGCCTGGTCAGGGAACGCCAGGTTGATCTGATCATCGTGGCGATTCACAATATCTCTGGAACTGACTTCCGCGATATTCTGTCCTATTGCGAGCAGACTAGCGCCCGCATCCAACTGGTGCCCGATATCTTCGCGCAGATAGATGCCAGAACTCGGGTGCCGCTACTGCGCGACGTGACTCCCGAAGACCTGCTGGGCCGCCCGACGGTGAAGTGGCACGAAGAAATTGACGCCGCGCCCGTGACTGGTAAGGTCATCCTGGCGACGGGCGCGGCGGGTTCGATCGGGGCCGAGCTATGCCGGCAACTCCTGCAATACCAGCCGGTTAAGTTGATCATGCTCGATAACAACGAAAGCGGGCTGCACGATCTGTACGTCGAGTTGTGCACCGAGGAGACGTGCAACGTGCTGGTGCCCTACCTGGCCGATGTAACGCGGCGCGGCTCGCTGCTGCGGCTCTTTGAGACTTACCGCCCGCAGGTCATCTTCCACTCCGCCGCCTATAAGCATGTGCCGATGCTGGAAAATCACCCCGCCGAGGCAGTGCGAGTAAACATCGGCGGCACGCAGCAGGTCGCTGGCCTGGCCCGTGACTATGGGACGGAACGCTTCGTGCTCATCTCCACCGACAAGGCGGTCAACCCGACCAGCGTCATGGGGGCCAGCAAGGGCGTGTGCGAATTGCTGATGCACGCCCTGGCGCAGCAGCCGGGGCATCAGACCCTGTTCACGGCGGTGCGCTTCGGCAATGTGCTGGGCAGCCGCGGTAGCGTAGTGCCGACCTTCAATCGGCAGATCGAGCGCGGCGGGCCGGTCACGGTGACTGATCCGGCCATGAAGCGCTACTTCATGACTATCCCCGAAGCGGTGAACCTGGTCATTCATGCGGCCTGCCTGACCAAAGGCGGCGATCTGTTCGTGTTGCAGATGGGCGAAGAAGTGCGCATCCTGGAACTGGCCGAGCGCCTGATCCGTTTGCGCGGGCTGCGCCCCTACGAGGACATTGCCATCAGGTTTACCGGTGTGCGCCCTGGCGAGAAGATGCGCGAGGAGCTCTACGCCGACTTCGAAACACTGGTGCCCACAGTCCACCCGTCCATTATGCAGCTTGTCAGTCAGCGCAATGGTCTGCATCCGGCGCTGTTCGGCGACCGGGTCAATCAGTTGTTCGCTCAGGGTTTCTCTGACGGCCAGGAACCGCTCGCCGTGCTGCGCGACCTGATCGCCCAGGGCGAGCGCGAGATGGAAATTCAGAAGGGATAGGGTTTTGGCCCGCGGATCAGGCGCGCCCCGCCAGTGCAGGTGGGGCGTTTTTGTGCCTGTAAGCGATGAAATGCTCACATCGCCAGGGTGAGCAGCAGCACGTCGTCTGCACTGCCCAGCTCATCGCCGGCGATCATGCGCACGCGCGTGTGCACGATCAGCAGCCCCGCGTCGAGCGTCGCGCGCACCAGCGTCATCTGTCGGGCGTTGACAGGTAGCACCAGCCCCATCAAATGTAGCCGTTCGGCATAGGTTTGCATCTCGCCGAGCAACTGCGGCCATAGCGAGGCCGCTTCGGGCAGGCAGGCGGCCACCTCGACCGTGAGATGAGTCTGCAACCCTTCGGGGCGGCGCACGCGGTGTCGCAGCGCAGCGAAAGCAACCGGCACGCCGTCCCGCTGCCAGACCAGCGTACGACCGGCTTCTTCGTCCTCCAGCCAGCGGGCGGCGGGGGTGGGGTCGAGGCCGAGCATCAGCCGGCTGGCAATGTCGCGCAGGGTGCTTCCCCCCTGCCACACTTCGAACGTCGTTTCGGGAGCAGAGTGCACCGCCCCCTGAAAGAGCAAGGTGAGCGCCCGCGGTTCCAGGCCCAGGCGCGTGTAAAGCGCGATATTCTTGCCGCTCTCCGGCATGGTTTCCAGCGCCAGCGTCTGACACCCAGCCTGGCGCAGCAGAGTCAATCCGGCGGCGATGACGGCGCGGCCCAGCCCGCGCCCCTGGTGCGACGGGGCCACAGCCAGCGTCCCCAGCCAGCCCAGCGATCCCCACACGTGCGTGAAGCAATAGCCGACCACCTGCCCCGGCGGTGACTCCACCACCACGCCCGGATAGGGGCGGCGGATGGCTGCGTTCATGTTCTCCAGTGTGCGCAGGCGCAGGGGGCGTACCAACTGACGCTGTTGGCGGCGATATTCTTCGAAGGCGTCGCGATCGATCTGCGCAATGACCTTGAGGTCAGCGGGGGTGATGATGCGCGTGCGGTAGGGCGGGCTGGTGAGCGACATGAGGCAGGGCAGCTTCAGTTACTGGTCAGGATCGTCTTCATTGTCGGCCAGGCTGTGCGCTTGCGCAAGCGGGCGGGCGCGCCTGGCAGCGCAGCGGGCAAAATCACCACGGAGAACGCAGAGGGCACAGAGAAGGTGCAGAGAACGCCCTCGCCGCGCCCTCTGCGTCGCGGCGATTCAAGAGACGATCGTCACACGCTCGCGCACCCAGGCGTAGCGCCGGGCGCGTTGCTGTTCCAGGTCGGGCGGCGGGTCGGCCACGCCGGTCACTTCCAGCGAGAACGACGCGGCCACAGCGCCGTAGCAGGCCGCCGTCAGCAGATCGCCCGTCTCCACCCAACCCACCAGGAACGCGCCGCAATAGGTGTTGCCCGCGCCCGTCTGATCGATCACCTCTGGCACGGGCACAGCGGGCACGCGCAATAAGGTCTCCTGGCCGCGCTGCCCCACCAGAGACCCCTCCGCACCCATGCGCAACACCGCCACCTGCACACCATCGGCCAGCATGGCGCGCACCAACGCTGCCGGATCGTCGTCGCCATAGACCTGTGCCGCTTCCAGGTAGTTGGGCGAGACGATGTCCACCAGCGGCAGCCCCGCGCGGAATTCCCCCGCGTTTTGGGCGACCATGTACTGTTGCAGCGGTTCCCACAGCAGCGGCGCGCGGGGGAAAAGCGCGCGCCAGGCGGGCAGCGGCGCGGCGTCGGTGAGCAGGTACACCGCCCCTGCCCTGTGATAAGCGGCGGGTAGGCGTTCCGGCGTAGGGGCGTAGACGAACGGTTCGAGCACCTCCACGCGGAAAATCTCGGTGCGCTTGCCATCCCACTCGAAAAGTTGCCAGGCGCGCGCCTGCGGCAGGTCGAGCACCAGCAGGCCGCGCGTGTCGAAGTCGCGCTCCAGGCGCTGACGCGCTTCGTCCGGCAGGTCGTATCCGGCACAGGCGAAAATCCCCGCCCGTTGTCCCCAGATCAACATGCCCGCGGCGGCGTGCGTGACACCTCCGCCGAGCACACCCATGCGCGTCTGACCGTCGGGCTGCACGATATCGTCAATGATGATCCCGCCCACACACACATAGGCGGGCGACTCGTCGCGCACGCTCATGACTCCAGGTTGCGCAGTTCGTCCAGCGTTTCGATCAGGTGACTGTCGCGGATGCGGCTGGCCCCGTCGGCCCAATCTACGGTGCGCCCGCCGCCCCAGCCACGGAAATAGGTCTCGCCCAAGGCGACGGTGCGCTCTGCCGCCAGCAATTCGCCGGGGATGCTGAAGACCAGCGGCGCGAACGCCTCGCGCACTTTGCCCCTGACCAGCAGGACATGATCCACGTAAGCGCGGATGGCGGTCTCATCTTCCGGCAGCACGCCGATCACCCGCCGCCCGATGGACTGTGCCGCCCGCGCGACTTCAGCCATCCGATCGGCATCGCGCGCGCCCGCGCTGATCAGCACGGTGGGCGTGTCGGCGCGGCGCGAGAAATATTGCAGGTGTGCCCATTCCTCCGTCTCCTGGGCCATGGCCGGGTCGCCGCTGGCCTCGAGCATCTTGGCCGCGCTGAACATGGCCACGCCGTAGAGCGGCCCGGCTCCCACATAGACGAATTCGGGGATATCCGTCCAGGTTTGCATCAGCTCATGTGCGACCGGCTCACACGCCTGAATGGTCGCCTCCATGATGTCCGCCTGCGCGGACAGTTCGGCCCGCAATGCGTCGGCCCTGGCCGTGGTCAGGTGACCGCGCACTTCGCCGATGCGGATCGCCGCCATATAAAGCGCCATCTGCGAGGCCAGGTAGGAGCGCACGCCGGGCACCACCATCCCCGCCAACTCGTCGGGCAGCGGCGGGACGGTGGTCTTGAAGACGCGCTCGGCAGCCCCCGCCAGCGGCGCGCTGGGGGCACCCGTCAGGGCGACGGCCACTGCTCCCGCCTGACGGGCCAGGCGCAGCGCCTCGATGGTGCGGCTGACCACGCCGGACACCGACACCGCGATCACCAGGTTGGTCTTGGGGCCAGTAGCGGGCAGGAAGGGGACAACGTAGCGGCTGAAGGTCAGCGAACTGACGGCCTGTGTGGGCACGCCCGCGAACAGGTTGAAGGCCAGTTCCGCGCCGACGGGCGCGTGGTAGCTATCGCCGCAGCCGACCAGGTAGATGCGCTTGACGGATGTGCACGTCTCGAAGTCGAACGTCGCGCGCGCGGATTCGTCGAATGGTTTGGCGATGGCGCGTACCAGGTCGGGCAGGGTGTCTATTTGCTGGTGCATAGGCGAGCGCGTAGTCATGAAACCTCCTGTGCAGTAGCGGTTTGCCGTACAAGGTCATTCGCAGGTATGTTTGATCCAGGCATATAGCCTCTCTTTCACCTGGGCGATCATAACACCAAACGAAAGGAGACCTGTAGTGACACCTGCCGCCAATACCGTGATTCTCGTCACCCGCGACGGCATGGGCGACGCCGCCCCCGAACTGCGTCACACCCTGCTCTGCAAGTACTTCCAGATTCTGCTAGACGACGGCAAACTGCCCGCGGCGGTGTGTTTCTACGCCGAGGGCGTCCGGCTCGCCTGCGCTGGCTCTCCGGCGCTGGACGTGTTACGGGCACTGGAAGCCGCAGGTGTACGGCTAATCGTGTGCACAACCTGCCTCAACTTTTATGGCCTGACCGAACAGCGCGCCGTCGGGCTGGCGGGCGGCATGGGCGATATCGTCGAGGCCCAGTGGCAAGCGGACAAGGTGATCACCATCTGAACCGCAATCAAGGTTGCTCATACACCTTGTCTTTTGAAAAAACGTCGGCCTAAAGACCGCAACATATGCTGTGTGCTCCACCAGAGACCCGCTGGACTGACGATCACTTGGCGGGTACGAAGCGACATAGGAGGGTTAGGAGAAATGCCAAAAGGTGTCAATTTGCGCATAATACCCATGCCCGTGCTACCAAAGTGATACTCCAGGAACAGGTGATCCTCGTTAGCATAGAAAAACTCTCTGATTACCTGAGCAACGCCGATCGCTTCAAATTCATGGCGGGGGTTGTCCTTGCGCTGACCAGGTAGATACGGCGTAGGATCGACATCATGAAAAGTGATGAACCCCCCTGCCTTGACGTAAGAGAACCACTTCATCAGCAGACGTAGCACATGTTCTCGACGATGCAGGCTGTCAATATGCAGAAGATCAATTCCTGAGGCGAGGGCTGGAGCCTGAGCCAAAACATCGCCAATCGCCTGATCGTTCTGCTGAATAAACGTCCAGGCTTCGGACTCAGCCACGTCAGAGCAATCGCGAATATCAACTGAGTAAAGGTGGCCGCCGGTTTTCTCACAGGCGGTTAGCAACACACAGGTCGAGCGCCCTTTATCAACGCCAAATTCCAGGACAATAGGTCGTTCCATTGTTACTACCAGATGATAAAGCTTCATGTGGTGCGTGGCGATTTTCCCTTCCAATCCTGGTTGGTATTCCTGTCTCTGCAACTCATCGAAGTCAAAGTGTTTGCAGTGAGCCATTTTGCCTTTCCTCTGGAGTAACTGTCTCGATTTTCAGCGGGCGCGACCCCGCCCGCGCCTCAGCCAGCCGACGGGCGTAGTCGGCGGGATCGGGCAGCGCAGCGGGCAGCCCCACCTGTTCGACCAGATACGACGCGACAACGACCGCATGACAGGCGGCCTCGGCCAGATCATCGTCCAGGCGAGCGAGCAGCGCTCCGCAGAAGGCGTTGCCCGCCCCGACAGCATCTATCACCGTCGTCTGCACGGCAGGGATATGCACCCCGTACCCTTCCGACAGATTCCACACGTCCGCCCCGTGCGGACCGCGGCGCAACGCCAGCACCCCCCCGCCGAGCGCACGAAAGCGCCCCAGCATCGCGCCGTAGTCGGTCAAACCGGTCAGGCGCGTCGCCTCCTCCCAGTTGGGCGAGAAGACGGCGCACGCCGTCAGCAGCGCGCGCAGCATCTCGTCGTCGAGCGGCTGCTGTGGCGGGCGGAACGGCTCCAGGCTGACTCGCTTCCCCTGGCTGGTCAACTCGGCGGCGAAGGCGGGCGCAGCGGGATCGTCGGGATGGATGCCCCAATGAAAGTGCCGCGCCGCGCGATATGGCTCCGGCAGCACGTCCCAACACCGCGCCAGTTGCACACCCAGCGACTCCGGCGGCACGCGCCATACCTGCACCCGCCGTCCGTCGGTCTCAGTCACCTGCCAGGCGCGCGGCGTGGGCAGGTCGGTGCGGCGCAGACCGCCAAGGTCTATGCCAACGGCCATCAGCGGCGCGAGCAGGCTTTCGTCCAGATCGTCGCCCACACCGGCCACCAACCCCACCGCTGCGCCAGACCCCAGCGCCGCCGCCATGCCCCACGCGGTTTGCGGGCCGCCGCCGCCCAGCACGCCCATGCGCGTTGTCCCGTCGGGGAAGACGATGTCGTCCAGGATGATGCCGAAGGTCACGAAGTCAATCACGCCCTAGCTCCTGTAGCGGTTCGCAGTAGATCGGTCTTCAACGATCGGCTTCCGGCGGCCCGTCAATACCAGCTTGTGAGGGGCAGGTCACCGTCTGTGAGCGTAAGCTGAAAACCACGCCCGCGGGTTCATTCTTTGCGGCGGGGCGGGGTGTCTGGTAGCCAGCCGAAGGGCACGTCTTCCTCGGCCCAGGCGTCTTCCTGCGTCCATGAGATACGCGCAGAACGTTCCTCGCGCCGTGACTGGGCGCGGTGCAGTCGCCCCAGGCGACGCAGGTCGCCGGCATACAGACGGCGATCGCGCACCAGGTCGGGGTGCAGGGTCGCATGCGCGATGGCCTCCGCCACAATGTCCACCGGTAGTGGTGCGCGCCGTCCGATCAACACCCGCAAGACCGGCAGCCCGCCGATCCACGACAGGGCGCTGAAGAACGCCCCGCCGGGTTGCCCGCGATCGAAGACCAGGGGCGCGCGCACAATCGTCCAGCGCAATCCGCTACCGCGCAGGTAGTCTTCGGCTTCGCGCTTGCTGCGCAGGTATTCGGCGGGCACGCCGGGGGGCTTGCCCGCCGCGCTGAGCAACACGAAATGCGGCACGCCGTCGCTGACCGCCATGCTGATGACGTTGCGGGCCGAGACCAGATTGATCTGCTGATAGGTGAGGCCGCGCGCAGGTTCGGCGCGTAAACTCCCCACCAGGTGCACGACGACGCCGTGCCCGCGCGAACGTCCACGCAGACTGGGCAGGTTCCACACGTCGCCGATGACCACGTGTACATGCTGGTGCAGAGTGCCGAGTTTGTCCTCCTGATCCGGATGCACCAGCATGGTCACTTCTGCGCCTGCCTCCAGCAATGCCAGCACCACGCGCAGGCCGACGAATCCCGTCCCCCCGGTCACGAATACGCGATTCCAGTTCCGCCTGTGCATGGCTCCTCAACCTGCCTGGCAAACGCCGGGCCGGTCACTCCGGCCCTCGCGAACTCATTCTAACCGCGCGACGGGGGGCGGTCAATTGCGTGCTGGGCGCGGGGGCGGGTGTATCTCGCGCCAGGGACTGAGCTTCACCGCCGAGACGCCGAGAACGCGGAGACTCTGGGACATTCTGGGCGATCTCTGTGTGCCCAGCGGTTAGGGCCACTGCTCCACAGCGCCAACGCGCCCGCAGCGCAAACTCGGTTCGCCAGATAGGGGTATCCCTGGTAACATAAAGGCTGGGGGAAGAGCAAAGGGGCGGGGTGAGTCGTCTGCGCGACCCGCGTTGTACAATGCACTGTGCGGCGCGAGTTTGCATCGCCCGCTCTCTTGGCGACTATCAGCCTGTCAGGATTGTACCATGACCGCCGGAGAAAAGAGTCTGCTGCCCGATGCCCTGACCGACGAGAATCCCAATCCGGTGCTCAGCGCCAATCGGGATGGGCAGGTGCTCTATCGCAACCGGGCAGCGCGCGCCATGCTCAGCGGGCAGGGTTACACAGTGACCGTGCCCGATGAGTGGTTGCCCGCGCTGAGCAAGGCCCTGGAGGGCGAGCAGATCGTCGAGGTCGAGTGGCATGCCGGGGCGCGCACCTACGCCTGTAAGTTCGCGCCCAGTGCGGGCGGCGAGCGGGCCAATGTATACTGCACCGATATCACCGCGCACAAGCAGACGGCGCGCGCCTTGCGCGAAAGCGAGGCGCGCTACCGCACAGTGGTCGCGGCTCTGTCCGAGGGCATCATCCTGCAAGACCGCGACGGCGTCATCCGCGCCAGCAACGCCAGCGCCGAGCGCATCCTGGGACTGTCGCTCGATCAGATGATGGGCCGCGCTCCGCTCGACCCGCGCTGGCGGGCGATGGGCGAAGACGGCACCCCCTTCGCCAGCCCCTTCCAACCGGCTATGGTCACACTGCGCACCGGACAACCGCAGGCGCACGTGATCATGGGCATTCAAAAGCCGGACGAAGCGCTCACCTGGGTGTCGGTCAACACTGAGCCGGTCTTCCTGCCCGGCGACAATCACCCTTACGCGGTGGTGATTTCCCTCTTCGATATCACCGAGCAAAAACAGGCTGAGGCCGCCCTGCGCGACAAAGAGACACGCCTGCAGGCTATCGTCGAGACGGCGGCGGAGGGCATCATCACTTTCAACCAAGAGGGGTTGATCGAGTCGTTCAATCAGGCGGCGGCGCGCATTTTTGGATACCGCCCCGAAGAAGTGATCGGCCAGAGCATCGGCGTGCTCTTGCCGGAACTGCTCAAGGGCCACGAACCCGCCGTTGCCGATATGCTCTCTGGTGGCACGCAGCGGGTGATCGGTCGTGGGCGCGAGTTGACCGGTCGGCGCAAAGATGGGACGGGCGTCCCCCTGCACGTGGCCGTTGTCGAGGTGTGGTTGGGTGGGCAACGGTTGTTCACCGGCTTCGTGCGCGACATCAGCGAGCAGCTTCGTGCCGAAGAAGCCCTGCGCCGTAGCGAAGAGCAACTGCGTTCGCTCATCGCCTCGCTGGAGGATCAGGTCGTCTCCATAGACCTGGACGGGCGCATCCTGGTCTATCATTCTGGCGCGGATGTGGCGCACGACACACCGATCACCCCGCCCGAGGCGCTGGTAGGCAAGCCCTTTCACAAAGTCCTGCCGCCGGAACTGGTGACGCCTCTGGCCCGCACCCTGGAGCGGGTCTCCAGCACGCTGCAAACCGATCAGTTCGAATACAGCCTGCTGGTCGATCGGCAGCGCCGCTACTACACCGGGCGCGTGTCGCCGCTGATCAGCCCGCGCGTGGAATTGATCGGCTATACGCTGGTCATTAACGATGTCACCGAGAGCGTGCGTGCCCAGCAACGGCAGGAACATCTGCTGGCCGTCGAACAGCTCAACCGCACTATCTCTGCCAGCTTCATGCGCAGCGACGATCCAGAAGACACCATTACCCAGGTGTTGCAGCAAATGGGCGAATTCTTCGCCGTCTCGCGGGCCTGTATCTTCCGCTACCGGCTCGATCAGCGCGTGATGGACAACACGCACGAATGGTGCGCCGCGGGCGTGCCCTCGCTGCTTTACCAGCGCCAGGGTATACCCTATGACGACATCATGCCTTCGTGGTCGCCGGTGTTGCATCAGCAGGGCATCATCGCCGCGCAGGAGGTGGCCGAGCTGCCTGCTGATATTCAGGCGTTCTTCCTGACCCAGGGCGTTGCCAGTCTGGTGGTGCTGCCCATCTACGGCAAGACGCGCCTGGAAGGGTTCGTCAGCCTGGAAGATGTGCACGGTCCGCGCGTCTGGGAGCCGGAACTGATCGCCACGCTGCGTACGGTTGCCGAAAGCTATGCCCGTGTGCTCGAACGCCAGCAGACCGAGCGCGAGATGATGCGCGCTCGTGACGAGGCGTTGCGGCTGGTGCGCCTGAAGAGTCAGTTCCTGTCGAATATCAGTTACGAGATTCGCACGCCCATGACCGGCGTGCTGGGCATGTTGGAGCTGCTGCTGGAGTCGCGGCTCGATGACGAACAGCGCGGCTTCGCGGTAGATGCCTATCAGAGCGCGGTCAGTCTGTTGCAGTTGATTGACAATATCCTCGACTTCTCGCAACTGGAGACCGGGCGCATCGAACTGGAAAGCCATCCACTGGACGTGCGCGCGCTGGTGGCCGAAATCAAGGATCGCTATACGCCCCTGGCCCTGGAAAAACAACTCGATCTGATCGCCTACGTGGACGATAACATGCCTGCGCAGGTGCTGGGCGATCCGGCGCGGCTCTCGCAGGTGCTGAGCAATCTGGTGGACAACGCCCTGAAGTTCACCCAGGAAGGCGATGTCTACCTCTCGGTACACCTGGCCAGCGCCAACGACAATCAGTGCCGCCTGCGCTTCCAGGTGAGCGATACGGGCATCGGCATTGCCCGCGCAGAGATCGGGCGGTTGTTCGACGCCTTCGTGCAGGGCAACGGCTCGATCGCCCGCGCGCGCGGCGGGGCCGGGCTGGGGCTGGCCATCAGCCGTCAGTTGGTGCGCCTGATGGGGAGCGATATCCAGGTGCATAGCGAGCCAGGCCAGGGCAGCACCTTCGAGTTCACGCTCACCCTGCCGCTGCCCAAGGCATCTGCTGAGCCGACGCCGCGCCACCAGACGCCCAATGTACCTTCTGCCGATGCTGCCCCCTCAGGTCACGGGTGCGTGCTGATCGCCGACGACGACCCCGTCACCCGGCAGTTCACGGCGCGGGTGCTGGCGCAGAGCGGCTATGAGATCGTCACGGTGACGGGCGGGCGGGAGACTTTGGAACGCCTGGCGCAGGAGCGTTTCGGGCTGATCCTGCTGGACGTGCATCTGCCCGATATGGACAGCCTGACAGTTGTGCGCGCCATCCGTGCCCTGAACGGTCCCAACAGCGACGTGCCCATTGTGGCGATCACGGGCCTCGGCGACGAGGCGGCGCGATCTCGTCTGAAGGCGGCTGGGGTGAATGCCGTGCTGACCAAGCCCATCGCGCTCGATGCCCTGCGAACGACCGTGCGGCAGTGGGTGCGCCCGGCGTCAGCCAGTGCTCAGAGCGTGTAACACGGCGTCGCGCAGGGCCTGTGTGTGAAAAGGTTTGCTCAGGAAGCTCGCCGCGCCAGCTTCCCAGGCGCGGATTTCGTCGTCGGTCCCCCCGCTTGACGAGAGCATGATGATCGGGACGGCAGCCAGGTGAGGCAGCGCTTTGAGCTGTTGTAGCAGGCTGAAGCCGTCCTGATCGGGCAGGTTGGTATCTACCAGCACCAGGTCTACACTGTAGGAAGCCGCCAGAGCCAGCGCCGCACGCCCATCTTCGGCCTCGATCACGTCCAGGGCCAGCGGTTGCAGGGCGTGCCGCACGACGCGCCGCACCACCTGGTGATCGTCTACGATCAACACCGTTGGCATGATGCTGTCCCCCGGACAAGATTCCCCCTCAGTGGAGTCATCCCTAGGATACCAAGGGACAGGACGGCTTTGCCAGTTCGCAACTGAGGGGAGATATGTGCGAAACTTATCAGCAGGGCGTTGCGAGCTTTTCCCTCTGCCCCGCAAGTTCTTCGCCCACAGGGTGGCGTCGCGCAGCGAGGGACTGTCGGCCTGTGACAGGGCGGGAGGGGCCGGAGCGCCAGGCCTCCTTGCACCCAGATCACCGAAAACCGATCGCTGGGAACAGATCGTTCTGGAGCACAAACCATGGCCATCACCGGACATAACCTGATCGCCGGGCAACTCAGCAACGACGGCGCGATCACCTTCCGCAGCATCGATCCGCGTCGCCGCACTTCTGGTGACACGGTCTTCTACGAGGCGACGCTAGAGGAGATCGAGCGCGCTGTCCGCGCGGCAGCCGACGCCTTCGCCGAGACGCGCACCTACTCTCCGGGCCGCCTGGCCGACCTGTTGGAGCGCGTGGCGGTAGAGATCGAGGCGCTGGGCGACGAATTGCTGGAAACCGCCGACCGCGAAACGGCGCTGGGTCTCCCCCGCCTGGCCAGCGAACGCGCCCGTACCACCGGCCAACTGCGCGCCTTCGCCGCGCTGCTGCGCGAGGGGTCGTATGTGGAGGCGATCATTGACACGGCGCTGCCCGACCGACAGCCTACCCCCCGCCCGGACATCCGCCGGATGCTCTTTCCCATCGGGCCGGTGACGGTCTTCGCCGCCAGCAATTTCCCGCTGGCCTTTTCCGTGGCAGGGGGCGACACAGCCTCGGCCTTCGCTGCGGGCTGCCCGGTGATTCTCAAGGCGCACCCCAGCCATCCGGCCACGTCCGAACTAACCGCACAGGCAGTCAACCGGGCAGTGCAGGCGCAGGGTTTCCCCGCCGGTTTCTTCTCGCTGGTGCAGGGCGCGTCGGTGGACGTGGGGCAGGCGCTGGTACGCCATCCGGCCATCGAAGCGGTGGCGTTCACTGGCTCGCTGCGTGGAGGGCGGGCGCTGTTCGATGCCGCCGCTGCCCGCGCGCGCCCGATCCCCGTCTACGCCGAGATGGGCAGCGTCAACCCGGTCTTCTTCCTGCCTGGCGCGATCCGGGATGGCGGCGCGGCGCTGGCCGAGGGGCTGGTCACTTCGGTGACGCTCGGCGCGGGGCAGTTCTGCACCAATCCGGGGCTGCTCTTCGTGCCGGATACGGCGGAGGGACGGGCGTTCGTGGGCATGGTCTGCGAGCGCATGGCGGCCCGCGAGCCGGGCGTGCTGCTCAACGCGCAAATCGAGCGCGGGCTGATCGGGGCAGTGACCGAGACGCTCTCTCACCCCGGCGTCGAGTGTCTGATCGGCGGCGAGGCTGTGCCGGGCGGGGGATACTGCTTCGCCAACACTGTCTTGCAGACGACCGCGAGCACTTTCATCGCCGATCCAGCCCTGCAGAGCGAGCACTTCGGGCCAGTGACGCTGGTGGTGCTGTGCGCGGACGAGGGCGAGATGCTCGCGGCGGCGGGCGCGTTGCATGGGCACCTGACCGCCTCCATTCACGCCGCGCCGGACGAGTGGAGCGTCGCCGCGGCGCTGGCCGACCGCGTCCGCGACAGGGTGGGGCGCATTGTCTGGAATGGCTTCCCAACGGGCGTCGAAGTGGTCTACGCCATGCAGCATGGCGGCCCCTACCCGGCCACGACCGCCCCCGCCAGCACCTCGGTAGGCCTGACGGCGATTCGGCGCTTCCTGCGACCGGTGGCCTTCCAGAACATGCCGGACGCGCTGCTACCCGACGCGCTGAAAAACGCCAATCCGCTGGGCATCTGGCGCATCGTCAACGGTCAGTGGACGCAGGAGAAGGTTAGCCAGGGGCAGTAAACGTCAGCGAGAACACCTGATGCTGGGAATCAGGCAGGTAGTGATCGGATAGATTTATCGAGAACAGGGGAGAGGCCCTTTGAGGTAGCTTCTCCCCTGTTGAGTTGCCAGCGCGCTACTTGATGGCCAGGGGGATGATCTGGTTGTGAGTTTTGTCGCCTTGTTTCAGTATACCAGTATTTCCCCTGGTATCGAACAAAGTCAGTTTAAACAGGTCGTCGCCTACTGATTCCGGGTTGGCATACCACTCTGCTGTAGCGATCTTGTCGCCCTTGTAGCTCACCGCTACCCGGAAGAAGCGCCCGCGGGCGATGCGCTGCGCGGACTCGCCCGGCCTGACCGACTTGAGAGAGCTGGCTTCAACGCTCCCTGCCGCAAAATAGAGCGTGTTATTTGCGGCCCATACATACTGGAAAATGCGCTGGTTCACGCCCATTTCTTCCACGGCAACCGGTGTGCCTCCCGGTTTCGAGAGGTCCAGCAGCCAGAGTGTTTGCTCCTGGTTGGCAGTTGAAGTAACAAAGGCAAGTGTCTTGCCATCCGGCGCAACCATCATGTGCCGGCCTTCACTCAGCCTTTCGCCGAAGCGATCGGCAATGACATGGTGGCCTTCGAGCACAGGCGTGACCGCACCGTTGACGGTGATCCACCATAGCTGGACAGTGTTGCGCGCCAGACCGCTTGGCACTGCCATGAGGAAGCCACCCTCATCTGCCGTAGGGATCAACTGCGTTGTGAAATTCCCGCTGAAGAACCCGCCTCTTGGCACACCTGTAGCGATCTCGGTCACTGCCCCCCTGTCTAGGGCGACGCTCACCAGTCGCCAATTGGTCGCGCCGGTTTCGCATTTCTGGCCGGTCAGGACGTACGCCGTATTGTCTATCCGCGCTACTGCGCCGCTGGTAAAGCCGCATTCGACATCTGGCTTATCCGGCGGATAGACCGGTTCCAGAGTGGTCAGATTACGTTGCTGCCCGGAAGTGCTCCACCAATCCAGGTCGGCTTCGGTCGCGTTTCCCTTCCCATCTGGATAGAACCTGAGCATCAGTGCGCCATCATCATACAGCGCAAAGGCTGTTGTCCAGTCGAAGGTGGTCTGTAAAGAGCCGTCCGCTGCTTTGAAGAGGGCGAGATCGCCATAGGGAAAGTCGCGATTGAGAGATTCGCCCTTGTAGTTGATATAACCTATCCACTCCCTCATTGGAGAAAACTGAAAAGTGGTCGGGCCGGCGCAGGCCATTCGATGGGTCTTTCCCAGCGTCACTGGGGTCTTCCCATCTAGCGAGAAGAGGGTAAGGTTGCCCTCCTCCGCACCGGTGTAGATCGCCACACTGCTGCCATCTTTGGCCCAGGAATCCTGCCCGCAGACCTTGGCTTCGTTGGCGAACTGCCCCGGCGGAAAGTCTACCAACACCTCAGATTCTCCGGATGTAGTTAGTGTCTCGACCTGCCCGTCGTCGCTGGGCGTGAATTCCCAGGCGATGACCCACGCCTCGACCGGCGTTTGAGATAGAACCCTGTGGCCGGTCATGGCAGAGAATACAAGCGCTGCCAGCAAGGTGAGGAGAATCATAACTGACAAGACCGACTTCTTCATGGCTCCCTCGCTTTTCTCACTGGGCCAGGATCAATGAAGGTTCAAGTTTCTAATGATTCAGTGTATCTCGCTTACTCTTTGTCCTTAACAGGACTATCGTCCCATCAGCCGGTCAAAAGGTAGCTCGCGCCAAAATCTTTGGCGGGTAAAGCACAGACCTGAGCAAAGCCAAGGAATAAAAAAGCCTTCAGCAGCGGCGACCCCGCCCTCCGCTGAAGGCTGATTGCTGATAGCTGACGGCTGATAGCTCGCGGCTTACGTGATCGGGTACTTGCGATACTCCTTCACCGCCTCATAGAGCGCTACCAGATTCTCCGGCGGCACGCGCGACTGCACATTGTGAATGGTGTTGAAGACGAAACCGCCGCCCGGCCCGAAGATGCGCATCCGCTCGTGCACTTCGGCGCGCACCTGCTCCGGCGTGCCGAAAGGTAGCGTGCGCTGCGTATCAATGCCGCCGCCCCAAAAGACGATGCGGTCGCCGAACTCGTCCTTGAGCCGCTGCGGGTCCATCTCGGCAGCGCCAGTCTGCACGGGGTTGAGCACATCGAAACCGGCGTCAATGAAATCGGGCAGCAGGCGATAGATCGAGCCGCAGGAATGGATCATCGCTTTCCACTGCGTGTGCTGGTGAATCCAGTCGTTGACGGCCTTGTGGAAAGGCTTGAACAGCTCGCGGTAGGTTTTCAGCGAGATGAACGGCCCGTGCTGTGCGCCGAAGTCCGTGCCGGTGACGAGGACGACCGAAACGCGGTTGCCGACGACCTGGTGGATTTTCGCCAGGTTTTGCAGCGCGATCTCGCACTGGCGCTCGAAGATTTTGTAGACGTGATCGCGCCGCGAGACAGTGCTGATATACCATTCCTCGATATCGCGGATGCCCTTGGGGTACTTCATCCAGGGGGCGGGCACCAGGGCGATGTCGCCGAAGCCCGTGCCGCCGAAGTTGGCGAAGATGGCCTTGTCCGTCTCCTCATAGAGCCGCTTCGACTCGCGCTCGAAGTAAGCCAGCTCTTCGTCGGAGATCGGGCCGAATTCTTCCAGGTTGTCCTCGACGCGCAGGTTGTCGTCGTCAATGGGTGGCTGACGCACGATGGTGTCGAAATAGTAGCCGCCGGCAGGCATGCGTCCGCTGGGCGGAGCGCTCTTGTCGCCTTCGGGATATTGCAGGATGTCGCCGTTGGATTCCGGCTCGGTGTTGAAGCCACCAGGTACCAGCACCGGCGTGCCGTCGTGCAGTTGCCAGGGTTTCCAGTCGCGCCGGTGATAGCCGAAGAAAGTCCTCGTCCACTCCAGCGGCACCACATCGCCCCCGACCGCTTCCAGCAAATCCATGCCGATCTCGCCCAGCATCTGATACGGCTCGATGACTTTGACCGGCGTGCCGGGCGCGTCCAGTCCCAGCGCCTGACGCAACAGATAGACCGAACTGACCTGCATGCCGGTCACGACGGAGCCGCCCAGATCGAGCGGCACCATGTCGGGTTCCTGATGATTCAGAGCGCGCTCAACGCGCTCGCGTGATGTCAGCATCTTTTCCCCTCACAAAAGATTCTCACCGAATAGAAAGAATCCGAATGCGTGCCACCGTTGCCACAATATTGTCCTCATGATAAAGCAAAAGAGCCAGGCCAGGCCAGTTCTGTTTGACTGTCCCGTGCGTGCTATCCCTCACCGTCAATCTGCCAGGCGCAGCGCTCGCCCCGGACTCAGCAGATAGGGCGGCAGGTAGGCGGGCAGATTGGAGAAGGGCAGTACCTCCGGCTTGAGGCGAATGCCTAACGCCTGCTCCATGAAATCCCGCCGCGCCTGAATGCGCCCCCACGCTTCGGGGTAGCGCCGGGCGAATTCTGTCCGCAGCGCTTCGTCGGCCAGCGCGATGCCGTCTTCGATATTGGTAGTGAAGTAGGGCGTGCCAGTAGCGGGGATCACGTCTACCTGCAGCGCCATACCCGATTGCAACTGCTCGGTCGAACCGGCGTAGATGGGCGAGTGCACCCATTCGTCCAGGTGAATCAGGTGGCCAGGGTTCAGGCTGACGCCGAAGACGGGATCGCCCAGGCGATCGTGAATGATCTGATATAGCTCGCCGCCGGTCACCCCCAGGCCGACGTGCTCATACCACGCCGACACCGCCGCGAAGTAGGGTGCGACCAGCCGCGGCACGTAGTCACGGATAGCCGCGGGCAGTTCGGCAGCGTCTGCCACCACAAACCCAGCCCGGCAGGTCAACGCGCCCCATACGCCATAGGCCACAGTGAAGGGATCGCCGCGTTCGATGCGGCGCAGCGATGGGCTGGGTAGCCCCATGAAGGCGCGTGGCCCCGCCGAAAGCATCAGGTGACACGACAGCGGCAGCCCGTTGACGCGCATCGCCTGTACCGCCTCGAACTCTGTCAGGCCGGGGCGCAGGCTGAAGATCGCATCGCGCACGGCCTGTGACGCATAGGTCGCGGCGAACTCGAAGCGGGCGAGTTGATCCACATCGTTGATTGCCCGCAGACCTGTGCTGGCATCCATCAGCAGGGCGTTGGCGTTGGTCACGTGGGCGATGTCGCCAGCCAGAGCGCGCAGGGTGTCGGCCAGATAGGCGGGTAGATCGAGCCAGAGGGTTGGCGCGTCGGTCTCGTGAGCGTTGAAGTGTTTCCAACCGGCCACACCCACCCGCACGCCCGACCGCACCCCCGCCGCGCGGAGAATCTCGGCCAGCGGGCGGCTGCGGCTGCGATCCTGGCCGAGCAGGCTGAAGCTCTGGAAAAGCACGATCTCCAGGTCGTCTTTGATAGGGCTGATGGAGGTGTAGCCCCAACCTTCGTTACCAACCAGCAGCGTGGGTTTGTGCGCATCGTCAGTCACGCTCACGATCAACAGGGCTTCTTCGAAGCGCGGATCGTACCCTGTCAGAAAGGTGAGGTTGGCGAAATGCTCACGGTCGGCATAGACAACGATGACTTCATATCCGGCGTCGCGGGCGCGGGCGCGCAAGGCGGCCAGGCGTTGGCGGTAGGTATCGGCGGGGATGGTTGGCTCGACGGTGGGTAACCCAAAGTCCGGCAGTTCGATCTCGGCTAGCTCAGCGCGACGGAGCATGGCTTACCTCTCCCTTTCACTCTCTGCTGATGACAGTTGCCGAAGTCCATTTTCAGCGGAGTCGGTCCCGCGCGCAAGCCGGTTGGCGCTGAAGATGGCCGCTGAGATGGCTGTCAGGAAGACGGCGACTACTGCGTAGGCGCTCTTGATACCCACCTGATCGGCCAGCATGCCCAGCACCTGAGGCGTGATCAGGATGGCCAGACCTGCCGCCAGAGTGACACGGCTGCTGGCAGCGTCGGCCTGGTGCGGGGCGACACTCCCGCTGGCCGCCGACAGGGTCAGCGGGAAGAGGTTGGCGATGCCCAGCCCGGCCACGAACAGCCCGGCGATGTTGAGGGGGGCGACGGGGGCCAGCCAGAAAGGCAAAAACCCGCTCAGTGCCAGCAGCGCCGCGCCAGGCAACAGGGTACTCAGGCGGGCGCGGCGGGTCAGGCGGCTGCCCAGAATGCGCCCTAGCAACATGGCCGCGAAGAACACGCTCATCAAGGTGGCCGCGTCCACTTTGCGCAGCCCGACGCCTGTCTCCAGGAAGTCGGCTCCCCAGAAGATGGTGCTCCATTCTGCTGATACACCCAGGAAGATCACCAGCCAGTAGGCCCAGAAGACAGCGGGAAGCTGCGTCCGCGGGGCAGTGGCGTGAGCTGCAGGAGGAGGCGCGGCCTGTGAGGGGATGGGCACACGCCAGCCGCGCCAGGTCAACACCGCCCAGGTCAGCGCGCTCAGCAGCAAAGCTCCCCGCCAGCCAATACCTGCCCGCTGCAAGTTGCCGACGCACAGCGGGGCCAGCCCTGCGCTGAGGCTCGCGCCGATGTTGGCCTCCGTGAGGGCGATAGTACGTTGCGCTCCGTGCCGGTCAGAGAGCGTAGCCTGTACGGTGATCAGCAGCAGCGTACCCGGCGCACCCATCAGCAGCGCGGCAGCGATGGTCAGCGCCGGATGACGCCCCAGCACGAAGGCGATTGCTCCCAACGCCATCCCCGCACCGCCGCCCCAGAAGGCCCGTCGCCTGCCCCAACGCCGCACCACTGCATCGCCAACCAGCCCGGCCAGGGTCATGCCCAGCGCGAACGCGCTCAGGTGCAGGCCGGTGATGGTGTAGTTCAGCTTCAGTTCATCGCGCAGGAAGGGCATCAGCGGGCCGAGCGTCGCCTGCTGATAGGCGAAATAGGCCAGCATCAGGTAGGCCAGCCAGGTGAAGCGATCGCGCTGGAAGCGAGGCGCAGAAGTATCCATGGCCCGGCGGACGGTGACCGCCTCAGGTCGTGGGGGGCGTGTCGCCGGTTGAGCTGTCGGCGATGGTCTGGCGCTCGCCCGTCGGCGCGACCAGATAGGCCAGCCCCAGCGTCAGCAGGCCCAGCCCCACGGCCATAATGCCCCGCCCCTGACGCACTTCGGCTTTTTCCTGGTTACGGCGCTGCAGAGCCAGCCACAGCAGATCGGCCTGAGTGGCATTTTGCAAGTCGGGGCGCAGTTCGCCGTCTACTTCAGCGGTGGGGAATGCGGCCAGGAAGCGATCTTTACGCGCCTCGATGTCGTTGATCTCGTTGCGGGCGTCCAGGTAGGTATAGGCTCCAAAGGCCAGCACCAGCACGCCGACCGCGCCCAGCACCCACATGACTGTGCGGCGCTGCTGACGGTTGGCCCAGAAAGCGCGCAACGCTGCGATCAGGCGTTGGATGGTCTGCATGGCTCCTCTGTCCGTGTAGCGTGCCAGTCCACTGCGCCGCTAGTATAGTGCATGGCCCTGCCGCCCGCCAGAGCGTGTTATGCACACCCCCCCCGGCCCCTTCTTCCCGCGCCAGCGGGGAACACCTGCGGGCGCTGGCAAGTCCCCTCGCCTCGCAGGGTAATCGCATCAAAACCAGCCAGCGGAACCATGGGCAGAAGTAAGCTCAGGTGTGATCTGCTGGTTGACCTCACCCCCGCTCGGCGCTAACGCGCCTCGCGCCCCCTCTCCGCGTCGGAGGGGCCAAGCCGAGCGTAGCGAGGCTGGGGGTGAGGTAAAGCGGCAAACGGTTTGATGCAATCCCCCTGCCTCGCCCCGCAACGCGGGTTGCGAGACCACGGTTATCGTATCTCCTCCACCGCCCAGTGATCGCCCATGGCGCGACGACCCCGCGCCAGCCCCTCTCCCTCGGATACCTGGCGCGTCAGGTCGGGGCGTTCCAGCGCCTCCGGTCGCAGCGACACGCCCAGGCCCGGCCCGTCTGGGACGGTCATTGTCCCGTCTTCGGCGCGGGGGGCGAGATCGCTCAGGGCGGGGAAATAGGTCTGGTAGAAAGCACGCACTGTCTCGACGAAGTACAGGTTGGGGATGTGCGCGCCCAGGTGCATGGCCGCCGCATGACAGATCGGTCCGGCGACGTTGTGCAACACTAGCGGCACGCCGAACGTCTCGGCCAGCGCGGCGATCTTGCGCGTCTCGGCAATGCCGCCGTTCCACACCGGGTCGGTCATCACGATCTGCGTGACGTGTTTCTCCAGCCACTCGCGCAGTTGCCAGCGCGTCATCAGCAGTTCCGAACCGATGATCGGGATCGTCGTGCGCGACGCCAGCAATTTGATTTCGTCGGGGAAGACGGCGGGCAACACATCTTCCAGAAAGAGAATGTTGTACGGTTCCAGCGCCCGCGCGATGCGCTCCATGCTGACGCGATTCCAGCGGAAATGACACTCGATGCCGATCTCCATCGCCTCGCCGACGCGCTCGCGAATCTGGCGCACGGGCGTCAGCCCCGCCTCGATGTCCTGCGGGCTGATGTACTGCCCGAAAGTTGTCTCGCTGAAACGGTCGAACGGCCAGATTTTCATGGCGCGTTGCCCGTCGGCCAGCAGGCTTTTGGCCAGCGTCCCGGCATCCTGGTGCCAGGCGACGTAGTCCTGCACCGGCCCAAAGCCGATGCAGGTGTTGTAGACGGGCACGCGCTCGCGCGTCTTGCCGCCCAGCAGATGGTAGAGCGGCGCGCCGTAGACCTTGCCCAGGATGTCCCACAGCGCCACCTCGACCGCCGACAGCGCGCGCAGTTCGGCCCCTGCGTAGCCGTGATACATGATGTTGTCCATCACGAAGCGCCACAGCCCTTCGATGTCGCGCGGGTCTTGCCCCAGCACCAGCGGGGCAATGGTGCCGTGCAACGCGCCCTTTGCGCCGGGCACTTTGTCTACCGTCTCGCCCAGGCCGACAATGCCCGCGTCGGTATGCACGCGCACTACCAGCAGGCGCGGGTACTCGGCCCATTGCAGGCTTTCGATCGCGGTGATCTTCATGTCTTGTCTCCCTTACTCCGGCGCGCCCAGTGCCCGCACGCGCTCCTCGGCGCGATCCAGCGCCTGCTGTACGGTCTGCTCGCCAGCCAGAGCGCGCGCCGCTTCCTGGCCCAGGATGTCGCCGAATTCGAAGGAGTGGCGCGTCACGGGGCGCTCGCCGCGGGCGAAAGCGCGCGTGGCGCGGGTGGTCTCCACCAGGTCGGGGCGGAAACGCGCGGCAAAGCGCGGATCGTTCAACACCGACCGCCGCGATACTTCCACGAAACCGCTGCGCAGCGCGTCCTCAAGCAATTGCTCCGGCGCGCACAGAAACTTGGCCAGTTCCCACGCCGCCCGCTTGACCCTGGAGCGCGCGGGGATGGCATAGGGCGGGCAGTACAGCCCGGCATGGCGCGTGCCCAACGGCCCGGCGGGCACCAGGGTCGTCAGCGTGCCGTCGGCGACCGGCCCGCCAGCATCATAGACAATGGATGCCTCGTTAGCCGGTTCGATGACCATCGCCGCCCGTCCGGCACGGTAGGCCGCCATGCACTCTTCGAAGCCCATCGTCACCGACTCCGGCGGACCAGCGCGCCGCAACAGGTCTACATAGTGTTCGAGCGCGGCGCGATGCTCCGGCGTGTTGAAGGCGGGCTGTCCCGCCTCGTCGTACCAGCGCACGCCCCACGACGGCCCCCAGGTGGAGCCGAGCAGCCAGAAGTTGAGGCCGCAGCTTGGCGCACCGCGCAGGGTGATTCCGTAGAAGTCGGTGTGCCCGTCGGCGCGGGCGGCTTCTTGCACGGCCAGCGCCGCTTCCGTGAGTTGATCCATCGTCTGCGGCACGGGGATGCCGTAACGCTCGAACAGGTCAGCGCGGTAGATCAACACGCTCGACACATCGCAGTAGGGCAGGCCGTAGAGCGTCCCGCGCAGGCTGACCGCTTCCAGCGCCGCCGGTTCGAAGTCGTCCAGGGCGTAGCCGTCGGCGGTCACGTACTCGTCGAGCGGCTCGACGCGCCCGTTGCGGGCGTATTGCAGCAACAGCAGTTCGTCGCAGCCCACCAGGTCGAAGGGCGGATCGTCCTCGTTGAAGGCGCGCGCCATCAAGTCCCACAATTCGGGGATGTGACTCAGCGTGACCTCGACGCGCACGCCGGTCAGTTCGGTGAAGCGCCGGGCATTATTGGGCAGGTTATGGAACGGTGCCCAGTCCTCTTGAAGAACGCGAATGGTTGTCCCAGGCGGAAAAGTGTTCATTTGTGGTTCCTCCTCAAAGGTGAGAAAAGAATCCAGAATTGAAGAAATGAGTTGCCATGCCCTGGTTTACCTCACCCCCACTCGGCGCTGACGCGCCTCGTGGCCCCCTCTCCGCTTCGGCTTATCATTACCCACATCTTGAGCCGATGGCCCTCAACCCCCGGCCCCTTCTCCCGCGCTGCGGGCGAAGGGGAATGCCTGGGCGAGAGAAAGTAAGTCCCCTCGCCCCGCGACGCAGTCGCGAGGGAGAGGGGATTTAGGGGTGAGGGGAGACTTGTAGGTAATGCATAGCCGCTTCGGAGAGGGGGCGAGCCGAGCGCGGCGAGGCTGGGGGTGAGGTCAACTGCCGGATTTCGCAAAGCTTTCCTGAGCTTACTTCTGCGTCCAAACACTTTCACACCACCCCCGCCGGATTGCGCAGCGTCCCGATGCCGTCAATGCTGATCTCGATCTCGTCGCCCGCGCGCAGCGCGAAATCGTCCGGCGGGACAATGCCCGTGCCGGTGAGCAGCACCACCCCGTCGGGAAAAGTGTTGCTGCGGCCCAGGTAGCCGATCAGGTCGTCCAGCGTGCGGTGAATGCGTCCCGTGCTCACTTCCCCTGCAAAGGCGACTGCTCCCTCGCGCCAGATGGTCAGGCGGATGGTCGTCGCTGGCCAGCCGCTAGCGGGGGTCAGCGCAATGCCCGGCCCCAGGGCACATGAGCCAGTATAGACTTTAGCCTGGGGCAGGTAAAGGGGGTTCGCTCCCTCGATGTCGCGGCTGCTCATGTCGTTGCCCACAGCGAAGCCAACCGTCTCCAGCGCCGGATTGAGCACAACGGCCAGTTCTGGCTCTGGCACCGTCCAGCGCGAGTCGGCGCGGAGGCCCACCATGCCCCCCGGCCCGACGACGCGCCAGCCCTGCGCTTTGAAGAACAGTTCGGGGCGTTCGGCAGTGTAGACGCGGGCGTAGATGTCGCCCCCGTCTATCGCCTCAGCCTGACGGGCGACGCGGCTGCGCTCGTAGGTGACGCCCGCCGCCCATACTTCCTGGCTGTCCACCGGAGCCAGCCAGTGCAGGCGCTCCGGCGCAGGCATGGGCGCGAAGTCGTCCGGCGAGAAGACGGCGGGCGCTTCCAGAGCGGCGCGTTGCAGGTCGGCGATGGCATCTGCCACGCGCCCGACGCTCGCCCGCAGCCATGCCCCCACCGACGGCACATATCCTGTCACATCGTGCACGGCGTCGCCCAGCCGCACGCCCACGCGCGGGCCGCTGCCGGGCCGGTGAAAGCGTACCAGCGAAAGAGCGCTCATGACGGCAGACTCCAGGTGATCAGCCCGTCGGCGTTGCGCCCGGCTACCAGCAGGCCGCGTTGCGTCAGCCGGTTGAGATTGCCCAACATGCCATAGCTGAAGTCCTGGTTGGCGGCGGCGGGCCACGACCCCAGGCGCGGCCCCAACGTCTCGACCGCCTGGCGCAGGGTATAAGCGGGGTGTTCGTGCGCGAAGTCGAGCAGCGCCCGCTCGACCAATAGGCAGAAGTTGCGGCTCTCGCGCAGGAACTCGCTCACCTGCGGCCCCGTCTGCACCGGCCAGTGCGCCGGAGAGAGGGTCTCGATGTCCATTGCCGCTAGCCGGTCGAGGGTGGCCAGGTACGTATCTACATAGCAGTAGGTGGGTGGCATGGCCGGTTCCCAATCCTGGTCGAGGATGGCATTCCACAGCCCGGCCTCGCCTGCGACCAGCGTCTTGCTGCGCGGATCGTAGACGGTCAGGTGTCCCCAGGTGTGCCCCGGCGTGTGAATCACTTCCACGACCCAGTCCGGCCCCAGCCGGAACGTCTCGCCCCCCTCCAGCGTCACGTCGAGCGGGTGACTCAGGCACTGCTGACGAATGCCCGCCTTGCCCTCCTCGCCATAGCCGATGCCGTGATCGCGCTCGAACTGACTGTAGCGCCCGCGGATCAACGCTTCGGTATCCTCCACCCAGGGGCGATCGAGGGTGTGACACATCAACAGGGCGTTTGGCGCAGCCTGTTTTATGGGCGCGTTCCCGCCCTGATGATCGAGGTCGGAGTGTGAGATCAGGATATAGGTCAGGCGTTCCGGCGGCAGGCCGACCGTTTCCATGTAGGGCAGGATTTCCTGAGCGGGGTTGTGCGCACAGCCGGTATCTATCAGCATGGTCGCATCCTGCCCGACCAGCAAATGCACGTAGACCATGCGCTTGTTGCCGAAGGCGCACTTGATGCGATGAACGCCAGGTGCTATTTCCACAATGACCCCCTTTTGGACTGACTGCGGGCACTCTACGGGCACCCCTGCGGCTGATCTGACGGCTGCTGGCCCTTGACCCCTATGCCGCCGTCCACCTGAAAATTGGCCCCCGTGACAAAGCTCGCCTCGTCGGAGGCCAGGAACAGACATACGTTGGCGACTTCTTCGATGGTGCCCACCCGCCCGATGGGGTGCATCTGGTCGAACTGACGGCGGATTACTTCGGGGTCGGACTGCGCGGCGACGAAATCGTGCAGCATGGGCGAATCAATGGTGCCCGGCGAAACAGCGTTGACGCGAATGCCACACGGCGCGTAATCGGTGGACATGGCCCGCGCCAGGGCGATCAGCGCCCCCTTGGTCGCCGAATAGACCGCCAGCCCCGGCAGGCCCAGCACGCCGGTGACGCTCGCCATGTGAATGATGCTGCCGCGCCCAACTGTCAGCATGTCCGGGATCACCGCCCGGCTGACCAGGTATGCCCCGCGCAGGTTGACGGCCACGCAGCGCTCAAAGTCGTCAGGCGGAGTCTCGTGCAGCCGTCCTGCGGGCAGGACGGCAGCGTTGTTGACCAGCACGGTCACCGGCCCGAAATGCTCGCGCAACGCAGCGACGGCAGCGTGCACCTGCGCTTCGTCGCGCACGTCGGCCCCCAGCGCCAACGCCTGCCCGCCGAAACTGGCGATTTCGTCCACAACTGTTTGGCTGTCACACTGGCGCAGGTCCAACACGCCCACCCGCGCGCCCTCGTGCGCAAAGCGCAGCGCGATTCCGCGCCCGATGCCGCGCGCCGCGCCGGTGATCAGAGCTACTTTACCTTCCAGTCGCATACTCTCCCCCATCAATCGAACTGGAACAGCGAACAGCCACCATCGAGCGTCAGCACCGAGCCAGTCATATAAGCCGTCTGTGGGCTGGCCAGGTATACCACTGCCTGGGCAATTTCCACCGGCGTGCCCGGCGCACCCAGCGGGATCACTTTGGCCACGCGCGCCGCATAGGCCGGGTCTTCGCGCATCTGCCGCCCGGCCAGGCCCGCGTTGACAATGCCCGGAGCTATGGCGTTGGCGCGGATACCATAGGGGGCCAGTTCGCGGGCGGCCTGTTTCATGAGCATGTTCAATCCGGCCTTGCTCACAGTATACGGCGTGATCTCCGGCCAGGGAATCTGCGCCACCCAGGTGCTGGTGAAGATCAGGCGGCCCGGAATCTGACGGGCGACCATCACCCGCGCCACCGCCTGCGCCACGTGAAACGCGCCCGTCAGGTTGATCGCGAGATGGCGTTGCCACATTTCTGGCGTGACTTCCAAGAACGGCGCAGACTCGACGATGCCGGCGTTGATGCAGGCGATGTCTATGCCGCCTGTCTGCCCGACAACCTCGTCCAGCGCGCGGTCTACCGCCCCTCGATCGGTCACGTCCACCTGCTGGTAAATCACTGGCTTGCCCGCTTCCTGCACGCGGGCGATGCGCTCTTCTACATCGGCTGGCGGCCTGATGTCCCACAGCACGATGGCCGCCCCCTCGCGGGCCAGATGCACGGCCATCTCGTTGCCCATGTCACCGGCCCCGCCAGTGATCAGCGCCGTCTTGCCCCCCAGCATATCCTCCTGCCTCCTGTCCTGCCCGGATTATGGGGCGTTTGTGTTTGCTTGACCAAACCTATAAAGATACTATTATGTTTTGTTTAATCTGGCATATTCCGATTTAAAAAAGATGCTCTCCAGTATCTACTGCTGCGCTATTGATATTCCCTTGGGAGACGAGCGTCACGCCAGGGGCTGCCGGGGTGTGCAGCGACGCGCCTTGATGGGGGCAGAATTCACCCCAAAGCGCGCGGAGGCCACAGAGAATGGCACGGGATTGTTCCTCTGCGCCCTTTTATCTCGGTAATTCAAGAGCGTTGCCCAAAAGGTGAATGCACCCCGCCCTGATTTTCTCGGCTACTTCACCGCCAGCAACTCTTCCCGCGTCGTGATGCCGCGCATGGTGTGCAGGAAGTCCTCCAGCGAGGCGCTGCGGGCGAGAATGCGCTCGATGGCCGGGCCGGTGGGATCGGCTCCTCCTGCGCCCGGCTCCCCCTGATACCCGCCATAGAAAGCGAAGTACGCCTGATTCAGCTTGCGAATGGGGTAGCCGTGCCGGGCGAATTTGCGCTGCTGCGCGGCCATGTAGACTTCCGCCGCCTCAACCATTCCCTGCCACAGCAGAAAGTCCACGCGGGCGCGGGTGACGGCCATCTCGCGGGCGAAGTCGAAGGGGGGCGGGGCGTCGGGGTCACGGGCGGGGGTGGGCGTCGCTGCAGCCATGACCGGCGCAGGGGTGAGGAATGACGGATACTGCGGAATGGGCACGTGCGGGTAGTAGCGGGCGATCACGCGCTGCGCCACCGCCCGCCCGAAGAAAGTCGCTGTCGTCTCGTTGATGATGCGCGTTTCGGGCCGTGTGTTGTATTCCCAGCCCAGCGGGTAGAAGACCAGGTAGTGATGCGCCCACTCGTGCGCCGTGACCTCGAAGACGCGCGCGAGCATGGCCGTCGGGTCGCCGGAAGACGGCTCGACGATCATGGCCGGGTACAGGCTCAGCCCGCCCAACGGCACCACCAGTGAGGACACATTCAGGGCGGCATCAATGCGCGCTTCGAGCGCCTCGCGCTCTTCAACAGTCAGCGCGTTCACATCCACGTTGGCGGCGACAGCGATGCGCTCGCGCGGGGAAACGATGAGCGCCATCGGCGTCTCGGTGAAGTGCATGGAGACGGGCGGCAACACCTGCCCCAGCACGCCGAAACCCTCCTCGGCTAGCACCGCCGACACCTGGCCTTCGATCAGGCTCTCCACCAGCGGCTGATTGTCCCGCAGGCGGGCGCGCAGCGCGTCGCGCTCGGCACGGAGGGGAGCGGCGGCAGCCTGCGGGTCGGACACAGCGGAGTCGGCGTAGAGGCGCTCGATACGCCGTTCGAGCGCCTGCACATCGCTGAGCGTTTGCACGTAGTCCAGCACCAACGCCCGCCCACGCTCGTCAGTCAGGTAGGGGGCGATGCCCAGCACAGCCTGCCCCAGCTTGCCCCACAGCGCGCCTACTTCCCAGGCGGCGTAGTCGAACAGATGAGGGCGCGCCAGCGCCGTCACGCGCGCGCTCAGCGATGTGTCGCGCACGGCTCCATCGCCCAGGGCGGCGATCAGCGCGACCGTCAGCGCCAGCCGCAGCAACGCGATCCACAGCGCCCGCAGAATACGCCGGACGCGACGCCAGAGTCGCCGCACAGCGACGATCGCGGTCTGCGCTGCGCGCCGGAGTAGAGCGATGGACATTTACGACAGACTCCTGGCCCGCAAGCGCAGCGTCTCAGCCGCCCTTGGCCGCGACGCGCGCCTCGAAGCGGGCCTTATCCACCACAAAACGTTCGTGCGTGCCCGCGCCGATCTGTTCCATCTCGTCGTGCGCTTCTACGGCGAAGATCAGCCGTCGCCCGTCCACCTCGACCAATCGAGCGATCGCCCGCACGGTCATGCCCACCGGCGTCGCGGCCAGATGCCGCACGTCCAGGTGCGTGCCGACGGAGGTCTGCCCCGCGGGCAGATGCCCTTGCAGGGCAGCGACGGCTGCGCCTTCCAGCAGGGCGATCAGGGCGGGCGTGGAAAAGGCCCGCACATTGCCGCTGCCTAGCGCTGCGGCGGTGTGTGTCTCGTCCACGCGCAGGCTCAACTCGCCAGTCAGCCCTGGCGCGAGTGTCCCAGGGATGCTGTCGCTCATAGATTCACCTCGCTAGATCAGTGCTTTTCCGTCTCAAACCTGGCATTATGCCCCGGCAGCTGCCGGATCGACAATCCATCCTTCGAGCGGATCGGCGTCCGGCGGTACCCCATAACCGGACTGCCCGCTGGCCCAGGCCGCCTGCACGGCGCACAGCAGCGCATCCAGCCGATCGCCGCCGCCGTCGTTCAGCAGGGCTTCGGCCAGGTCATCCGACAGGTCGAGCGCGAAGCCATAGAGATCGTCGCAATGTTTTCGCAGTCCGGCCAGCACATCGCAGCGCGCGTCGCGCTGAGCCAGAGTCTGCCGGGCTGGGGAATCGCTTTTGTAGGGGCGCGTACCGATCCACCGCCGCGCGACCAGGGCGGGATAGGCCTCCAGCGCCATCCGGCTGTCGCCAGTTGGACGGCAGGGGATGACCGACACCCCCGCCGCCAGCAGGCGCGGCGCACCCGCCCAGAACATACGCCCCACCGGCACGCGATGCACCATCAGCGGGCTGCGCGCTCCGACCAGCGCGTCAGTGCGGCGCAGCAGGTGTTTGTCGCCGGGGGGACGGGCGTCGCGATATGCTTTGAGCGCAGCCAGAAACTCATCGCGGCTCAGTGCACCTACGCGGGCCACCACCTCGGCCCAGCTTGCGCCCCAGCGCAGCGCACGGATTAGCGAGACCGGTTGACCAAAGGGGAAGTCGAAACCGGCGACCCAGGGGCCGGGCCGCGCCAGAAACGTTTCGAAGGCGGCGAAGTCGGTCAGCGCCTCGACGTGCTGCAGGCGTAGTGCTCCCGCGGAGAGCACACACACCGCGCAGGTGATCGGCTTGCGCGGGCGGGGGGCGCTGGTGAAATCCACACCGAAGATGAGCATCGAGCGGTCAGCCTTCGGTCCTCGCCTCTTGCCAGATCAGTTATGATGGGTGAAACGTGCCTGGATCACCAACAACCCTGCCATAGCCTCCCTCTTGCTGACCGCTGAAAGACCGTTTGAAAAGCCCCCCTCAACCCCCGGCCCCTTCGCCCGCGCTGCGGGCGAAGGGGAGACGGGCCAGGTTTTCTCCCTCGCCCCATTGAGGGAGAGGGGTGGCGCGCAGCGCCGGGGTGAGGGGTTATCAAATGGTCTCTGAAAGCTGCTCGCCCTTCTCACAAATTGGGCACCAGATATGTTTCCAGCGCGTAGAACGCGAACAGCGCCAGCGCGCCGACCGCCCCCAGCGGCAACCAGTGTACAAGCGGTCGCCGCCCGGCGATCAGCCTCGCCCAGCCAGTCAACCCGGCTCCGACGACGAACGACAGCGGCACCAACGCCGGATAGAGATAGCGCCCCTGGAACTGCACGAAGCTGAGGTTGTAGAGGGCGAAAGCGGCGGTTACCAGCACGATCGTCGCGACGAAAAGGATCAGTGTATCGCGCTCCACCCCGTCGAGCGCCAGCGGAAAGCGCGCGTGCCAGGCGTGAACGCTCGCGCCCGCCAGCAGCCCCAGCGTGATCACTCCCAGGATACGGTATACCTGACCGGGTAGCGGCACGCTCATCCAGCCGAACTGTCCCCAGAAGCTGTGAAAGGTCGTGCGGAACAGATGCTCCAGGTACTGCCGTTCGCTGCCGCGGAGCACTACCTCGATGTACTCATCGGTGCGCATCTGCCCCACCGTGACTGCATCGTGACGATCCAGGCCGGTGAAGTCTGTCCCGCCGTAGACGTGCAGGTTGCGCCCCCACCACAGGCCGCCGAGCAGCAAAGCGGGCACGAGCACGGCGGCCAGGTGAGATACGAAAACCCGTCGCGACCAGCGTTCGCGTCGCCCGCGCAACAGGACGGACAGCAACACGATCCCGGCCAGGAAGTAGATAGTCGTCTTGGTGATCAACGCGAGAGCGGTCAGGACGCCGAGCATCGCCGGAGGGGCGCTTCGCGCTCCCCGCAGATAGGCGACCGCGGCCCACAGCGTCAGCGCGGCGATCAGCTCGGCCAGCGCGTCATTGTTGACGCTGCCCAGAATGCTGAGGTGTTGCGGCAGGAAGGCGACGAAGCCCGCTCCGCTGAGGGCCAGGCCCGGCTGTCTCGGCGCTGCTGCCCGCAGCGCGGCCCAGGTCGCGATCACCACGCCCGCGCCCAACACGACGGAGACCAGCCGCAACGCCAGCAGGTCGCCGCCGCTCAGGGTGTAGACGGGGGCTGCCAGCAGATAGTAGAGCGGTGGCTGATGATCTTCGTACTGGATCGTGTCCAAGCGGTCCAGCAACTCCGGTGCGAACTTACTCGCCTTCAGTTGCTCCTGATACTCCTGTTGCCAGTCGCCCGGCGCGATCACTGGCAGGCGACCCTCGTCGGCGATCTGCCGCACGTAGTTGTAATGCGCCGGTTCGTCAGGGGCCTGCCAGTCGGGAGTGCGGGCCGCGTACAGGACGCCCAACAGCAGGTACACTGCCAGGGTGACGGCCAGAACTGCCCCTTCAGCGCGACGACTCATGTGACTTCCTCCGACAGCGAGGAATAGACCGCGCCCGGAAGGGTCACAACTGCGGGGCGGAAGTGCTGAGGAAAAGCGCGGACGGGAGACTCGATAACCTGGAATGAAGCGTCGGGCAGATAGTCCGCTCTGTCCCGGCTGCTCTCACTCCCTGGTCTCGCTGTGCTTGGCTTTCCCCCACAGATGGCTGAGAGGAAACGAGACACATCAGCGCCAGGTGAAGGTGAGGTCAACCAGCGGAATCCGCAAGGCTTTTCCAAGATCGCCGCTCTGCCCATCTCCGCGCCCTCTGCGCCCTCCGGCGTGTGACTCTGCTCAGCCCCACAACGCCTGCAGAAAACGCACCTGCTCCAGTGTGTGATGGCTGCCGCCGCCTTCGTGATTGTTGTAGGGATAGATGCGGATGTCCTTGGGGGCATTGATGTAATTATAGGCGGCGAACACCGTGGAGGGCGGGCAGATCTTATCCATCAGCGCCGTCGAGTACAGCGCGCGCGCCTGACTGCGCGCCGCAAAGTGCATCCCATCGAAGTAGGACAGCGTGCGGAAGACGGTCTCGGTCTTGTCGCGATGGACGCTGAGAAAACGCACGATTTCCTGGTAGGGGTGCTCTTCGGTGAGGCCGATAGCCCGCCGGAAATGACACAGGAAGGGTACATTGGGCATAGCTACCGCCAGATCGGGCACCAGGCCGCTGACGGCGATGGTCAGCCCGCCGCCCTGACTGGTGCCGGTAGCCGCGATGCGCGTCGCCTCTACGGCGGGATGGCTGCGCACTGCCTCGATGGCACGCACGGCGTCGGTATACACACGGCGATAGTAGTAGGTGTGGGGGTCGAGAATGCCCAGGGTCATGAAGCCGGGCGCGTGAGGGCTGCTTCCATCGGGCAGATCGGGCGTGTCGCCCGGCTGCCACGCGCCCCCTTGCCCGCGCGTGTCCATCACCAGGTAGGCGAAACCGGCGTTGGGCCAGAGCAGCCAGTCGTGAGGGAAGCCACGTCCGCCACCGTAACCGATGTACTCTACCACACACGGCAGCGGCTTTGTCGCGCCGCGCGGCACCATGAACCACCCTTTGACCGGCTGCCCGCCGTAACCGGCGAAAGTCACGTCGTAGGTATCTACCAGCCGCAGCCCGAAGTCCACTGGCGCAAAGTGCGCCGCCAGGGGGTGCTGCCGCGCTTCCTGCAGGGTCTTTTGCCAGAATGCGTCGAAGTCCTCTGGCTCTTCACGCGGAGGCCGGTAGACGCGCAGTTCGTCCAACGACAGATCGAAGAACACCACAACCTTTCTCCTTTTCGCAGGTACCAGCCAGATAACTCCCTCAACTGTAACACGGACGGCCCTTTTGCGCCTTAGAACGGCGATTTTGACCCCCTACCTGTGACACTTATCATTACCCACATCTTGAGCCGATGGCCCTCCCCCCCCGGCCCCTTCTCCCGCGCTGCGGGCGAAGGGGAGCACTCGCGCGAAAGACATTAAGTCCCCTCTCCCTCGCGACTGCGTCGCGGGGCGAGGTCAGGGATTTAGGGGTGAGGGGCAGCAGACTGCTGCAGATTGCCTGTCACATTTTGCACGCACCCGGAGCACAAAACGCCCCCGCGCCGACAGAGTCCGCACGGGGGCGATGTGTTTTCACCAACTGCCGTCCAGCCTACGCCAGGGTCAGCGCTTTGCTGTCCACAATGCGGCGGGCCAGCTCGATGAAGTTGGGCAGCGGCATCGCGCCCAGGTCTTCGCCGCTGCGCAGCCGCACGCTGACCGTGCCGCCGGCCACGTCGCGGTCGCCGGCAATCAGCATCCAGGGCACTTTCTGCAGGGTAGCGGTGCGAATCTTGGCGCTCATGCGGTCGCCGGAGTCGTCTACCTGCACGCGCAGACCCTGTCCCCGCAACTGCGCGGCGACCTGCCGCATGTAGTCCAGGTGACGGTCGGCGACGGGGATGAGCACGGCCTGCACCGGCGACAGCCAGGCCGGGAATGCCCCCGCGTAGTGTTCGATCAGCACGGCGACGAAGCGCTCCATGCTGCCATAGAGCGCGCGGTGAATCATGATCGGCTGATGGCGCTCGTTGTCCTCGCCCACATATTCCAGCTCGAAGCGCGCGGGCAGGTTGTAGTCCACCTGCACCGTGCTGACCTGCCATTCGCGCTTGAGCGCGTCGCGGATGGTGAAGTCCAGTTTGGGGCCGTAGAAAGCCGCCTCGCCTTCCTCCACCGTGAAGTCCAGCCCACGCTTGGTCGCTGCCGCGATGATCGCCTGCGTCGCCTGCTCCCACACGGCGTCGTTGCCCACGTACTTGTCGCTTTGGGGGTCACGAACGCCGACGCGGGCGCGATAGTCCGTCAGACCCAGGCTCTGGTAGATGAACTCGATCAGGTCAACAACGCCCAGGAACTCGTCTTCAAGCTGTTCGGGCGTGCAGAAGATGTGCGCGTCGTCCTGGGTGAAGCCGCGCACGCGCGTCAGGCCGTGCAACTCGCCCGACTTCTCGTAGCGGTAGACTGTGCCGAACTCGGCCATGCGCACCGGCAGATCGCGGTACGAGTGCAGATCGTCCTTGTAGATGTGAATATGGTGCGGGCAGTTCATCGGCTTGAGCATGAAGTAGTCGCCCTCGACCTCGAAGGGCGAGTACTGACTATCCTTGTAGTAGGGATAGTGGCCCGACCGTTCGTAAAGCGCCACACGGGCGATGTGCGGCGTGATCACCGGCTGATAGCCGCGTTCGATCTGCACTTCGCGCAAGAAGCGTTCCAGCAGGTCGCGCAGGATGGCCCCGTTGGGCTTCCACAGAGGCAGGCCCTTGCCCACTTCGGTACTGAAGGTGAACAGCCCCAGGTCCTGGCCCAGCTTGCGGTGATCGCGCTTCTTGGCCTCTTCCAGTAACGCCAGATACTGCTGCAACTGTTCGGGCGTCTCCCAGGCCGTGCCGTAGATGCGCGTGAGCATCTGCCGTTTTTCGTCGCCACGCCAGTAGGCACCGGCAGGCGCTTTGAAAGTGATGCTGATCGCGTCCGGGTTGATCTCGCGCGTGTTGCTCACGTGCGGGCCGCGGCACAGGTCTTCGAAGGTGTCCTGGCGATAGGTGCTGATCACCACCGCTTCGTCGGTCTTCTCGCCATATTCGTCCACGCCGCCTTTTTCTAGCCCATCAATCAGTTCGAGCTTATAGGGCTGGTCGTGGAAGAGCGCACGCGCCTCGTCTGCCGTCACCTCGCGCCGGACGAAATCGTGCCCCTCGCGGATGATCTCGCGCATCCGCGCTTCGATGGCCGCCAAGTCTTCTTCCGTGAGCGGGCGGGGCAGGTCGAAGTCGTAGTAGAAGCCGTCTTCGATGGGCGGCCCGATGGCGATCTTGGCCTGCGGGAAGCGTTCCAGCACCGCCTGCGCCATGACGTGCGCGGCGGAGTGACGGATACGGTAAAGATGACTGTCCTGGTAGCGGTTCATAGGACTGCGAGTCTCTCCTTCAATGCATGACGGTTGACGGGAACAGGCCAGGATCGCCCCTGTGAGCCGTCGGTCAACCTTCCGACGGCGCGATCACTGCCGGTTGTATCCACGTAAAGGCGCAGGGAAACCGGTCACCGGTGAACGGGCCGGTATGACACAGCGACGCCCTAGTCGGCGGTGTGGCCGTTATCGCTCACCAGACTGGCCAGCAAGTCTTGGGGGCGGCTGAGCAGTCCGCTTTCGCCAACGAATTCGCTAAAGACATTCTCGAAAATGCCTAGCGCCATCAGGTTGTCTACCACGTCCTCGATGATGTCGGGCGTGAGCTTTTCGACGATCACATGCGGTGTCTCCAGCGCCAGGAACTGCGTGGCCGCCAGCGCACCGTTGTACTGGCGGGCTACATCCAGGCTGAGCTTCATCTCCTCCTGGAGGTGTTCAAGCGTGACAAAGTGCGCCTGCCACAGCTTGTTGTCCTCCATTTCTACCAAGACATCGGCACTATCGCGCAACGGGTCGAAGCCGATCTTAGGTTCGGTCTCAATCCACACACGTTTGACGAACACGGCAGTTACCCTTCATCCTCTACAGTCACGGTGTCATATCACCATACTACACCAAATACACCCCAAAAATGAAGACCCCCGCCCAAACTTACCTGGGGCGAGGATCGTATACGACCACGCGGTTCCACCCAATTTCGGCGCTTCTGCCGCAGCGGTGAAGCGCCCTCATTGTGGCCGCTAACGGGGCCATCCGGCGCGGCTTACTGGGCGTCTCACAGCCGTTCGGCGGCGCACTCGCGGGGGGTTTTCCCAGGCTGCCAGATGAGCAAGCTCACAGTCCAGGACTCGCTCTCCCTGAATCCGGTGCAAAGCCGGTACTCGTCCCGCTCAACGTGTTGCGGTGTATGTTGCTAGTTCTCAGCATAATCGAGCCGTGCGGCGCTGTCAAGGGTTTTGGAGCACGAATCTGCTGGCTCAAGGCCATTGTCAGCGGGCCAGCCCAACACACGCTGACACAGCCGCTCATCCTTGAACCTGAACCAGCATTCGCGCCCTTGCGGGTAACGCGCCACAAGGGGCAACAAACCGCTGCAAAGCGGCTTTGCCCCGCCCGAAGGCCCTCATCCCCCGGCCCCTTCTCCCGCGCTGCGGGCGAAGGGGAGCGCTCGTGCGACAGACAGGTGAGGAGCAGCCGCGCCCCCATCTTTTTGGCTCATTTGACGGCGCGCGCACCGGTCTGTACACTTTGCGGCGTCAGAGTCTGCGGGGAGGTTGACCATGCGCAAGCGGCATATCCTGATGCTCACGCCTTATTTGCCGTACCCGCCCAACAGCGGTGGTCGCAGCCGCACCTATAACCTGATCCGCCATCTGCGCGAGGACTACGACGTCTCCCTGGTGTGCTTCGGTCGTCCGGAGGAGAAAGCGTTCGACCTGACGCCGTTGCGCGACCTGTGCGATCTGACAGTGGTAGACCGCGCCCCCAGCCCCGGCACGCTCAAGGCAGCCTGGCTCAGCCTCACCTCGCCCAGGCCGATCACCATGCGCCTTTATCACACGCCAGAAATGGCCCGCACCGTGGCGCGGATGCTGGCCGAGGGCGAGGTAGACCTGGTGCACGTCGAGTCTTTCTATATGCTGCCCAATCTGCCCCGGCAGATCGCGCAACCGGTGTTGCTCTCCGAACCGGCCATCGAATACGTTGCCTGGGGACGCCATGCGCGGGTGGCGCAGCCCTGGTACACACGCCCTGGGGTGTGGCTGGAAGCATTGAAAATGCGCATCTGGGAGCCGCGCACCTGGGCTGATGCCACTGTCGTGGGGGTGATGTCGGCGGTGGACGCGGCGGCAGTGCGGGCGGCAACGCCCGGCGTGCGTACCGTATTGACGCCCAACGGCGTAGATGTGGACTACTTCCAGCCCGACGAATCCGTGCCGCGCGACGGGCGCACAGCGGTCTTCATGGGCGACTACAAATATTTCCCCAACACCGACGCCGTGCTCTACTTCGTCCACGAGATTCTGCCGCTGGTGCTGCGCCAGCGACCGGACTTCCGGCTGGTTTTGCTGGGCAAGGACGCCCCGCGCGAGATTCTGGCTCTGCACGACGATCCGGCCATGCCGGTGACGGTAGCGGGCCTGGTGCCAGACACGCGCCCCTATCTGCAGGGCAGTGCTATGTTCGTCTGCCCGTTGCGCAGCGGCAGCGGCACGCGCTTCAAGTTGCTGGAAGCGCTGGCCTGCGGATGCCCCGTGGTGAGCACGACAGTCGGGGCGGAAGGACTGGATGCAGTAGATGGCGTGCACATGCTACTGCGCGACACGCCGCAGGAGTTCGCCGACGCCATTGTCACCCTGCTGCAGCAGCCAGCGCTGGGGGCAACCATCGGGCGCGAGGGGCGCGCCTGGGTGATTCAGCAACACGCCTGGGCGCGCAGCGCAGCTTTGCTGCGCGATGCCTACGACAAGCTCATCGGTCACGAAGACCCCACTCCCGTGCTCACAGCACGGCAGCGCGAGCAGCTCGCCGCGCGCGTACGCGATGCGCTGGATGCCAACTCATCGGGCAAGCCCGATCAGCCTTCTGCCTGAGCCTTCCGGTGCCGCATACCGCGCACGATGGCCCGTCGCAGCGCTTCGTAGTCGGCGTGACTGTGCGTGGAAATGCCGAAGGCGCGCGTCCGCCAGCCCAGGCCAGCCATCCAGCCAACCGCCAGAAAAACCGGTGGCAACCCTCGTTCAACGATGACGAGCTGCCCGAAGTGTTCGCGGTCGCGGGGGCGCGGTTGCCCGCGCCGGATGAGGGTATGGTCGGCCAGGCGGCCCAGGCCATCCCAGGGCAACCATATGCCCGCCCCCAGCATAGGGCGCAGCCATAGCCCATTTTCGTAGACGGTCACCTGCGGGTGCATGACCGCCAGTTGCACCAGCGGCACCAACAGCGCCACCAGAAAGGGGACGCAGAGCACCAGCAGCGGCAGGCCGTAGCCCACGCCCAACGCCAGCAACCCGGCGATCCCCAGCAGCGCCCCGCCGATGCCCATCGCCAGCGCGACGGCGGTCAGGCGGCGCAACGCCGGGCGCGGGTGTGGATGATCCGAGATCATCGGCCCGCGCACTGTCTCAGAAGGAAGAGTCTGCCCGCGCATGAGTGTTCTCCTGATGCGCCAGGGATTATAGCCGCAAAAGAGGGGCTTCCGCAGTCGCCATGACTCCGGAAGCTGAGCGACTTTTCTCCGTTGCCTGAGGGCGCGTTTTGTGGTTAGATTGCGCCTGTTTGCGCGGCAAGAAAACTCCCTGGCGAACTATCCATGAACTATACCTGGCTTGACTGGCTGCTTTCCCTGGCCCCCATGCTGGTGGTGCTGGGGTTAATGATCGTGCGTGGCTGGAACACAGCGCGCGCGGGCCTGGCTGGCTGGCTGCTGACCGTGCTGTTGGCGGCCTGGCGCTTCGAGAGCGACGGGGCGGTACTCGGCTACGCGCAGCTCAAGGCGCTGCTGCTGACGGTAGATGTCTCGATCATCGTGTGGGCGGCGTTACTGCTCTATTACGTCGTGGATCGGGCGGGTGCCTTGCAGGTGATCGCCCTGGCGCTGGCACGGCTCACTGCCGACCGCCTGACGCAGGTCCTGCTGCTGGGGTGGGTCTTCGCTTCGTTTTTGCAGGGGGTGGGCGGTTTCGGCGTGCCGGTGGCCATCGTCGCGCCACTGTTGATCGGCATGGGCGTGCCGCAGGTCGCTGCGGCGGTGATCCCGGCCATCGGGCACGGCTGGGCGGTCTCCTTTGGGTCGCTGGCGGCGTCGTTTGTCATGCTGGTCAACGTGACCGGTCTCTCCGGCGAGCGGCTCGCCCCGGCAGCGGCGACCATGCTCGGCCTGCTCAGCTATGCCAGCGGCCTGATGAGCGCGCACACGCTGGAGGGCTGGCGCGGCGTGCGGCGCGCGCTGCCCTATGTGCTGATCACGGGGACGGTGATGGGCCTGGCGCAATACACGCTGGCCGTCAGCGGGCTATGGACGCTCGGAGCTATCGGCGGCGGGCTGGCCGGATTGGCCGTCTCAGTGATCTGGGTATGGCTGCGTTCCGAACACGCCGACCCGCCCGCCGATCCCCCATCGAACCGCCGTCCGCTGCCTTCGATTCCGCTGGCGCTGGCGAGCTACGCCGTGCTGATCGCCCTGGCGCTGGGACTGCGCGGCATAGCTCCGGTCAAAGAGTACCTGGGGCAATGGGCCGTGGCCGTGGACATCCCCGGCACGACGACCGGTCGCGGTTGGACGATTGCGCCAGAGGAAGACGCCGGATTTGGCATTCCGGGGCACCCTGGTCTGATCATCGTCTATAGCAGCCTGCTGGCCTACGCCCTCTACGCGCGGCGCGGCTTCTACCCACGCGGAGCGGCCCGCGACATCCTGCAGCAATCCGGCAGGCGGGCGATCAAGTCGGCAGAGGGCGTGTTTATGATGGTCGCTATCGCCGCCACCATGGAGCGCGCGGGCATGGTCGAAGTGCTGGCGCGAGGCATGAGCGACGCCGTCCCTGGCGATCTGTACCCCTTCCTGGCCCCGCTGATCGGCGCGTTGGGCGCGTTCGTCACCGGCAGCAACGTCAACAGCAATGCCATCTTCGGCGTGTTGCAGCGAGACACCGCCACCATGCTGGGCCTGTCCGTGACCGTCATCCTCGGCGCGCAAACCGCCGCCGCCGCAGTGATCAGCGTGATGTCGCCAGCCAAAGTCACCGTAGGTTGCAGCACTGTCGGCGCGAGCGAGGGGGAGGTGATGCGCCGTCTGCTCGGTTACGGCGCAGTGACGGTGTTGATCGTCGGCGCGATGGCCTGGTTTGCGCTGAAGCTGGGCTGAGGAAAAGAGAGCCGGACGTGTCAGCGAGCGATCAGATAGACCAGCCCGAAGATGACCAGCCAGAAGACGACAATCGCCCCCCACGAGACGAGAATGGCCCGCCGCGCCTGCTGCTCGACCGGCTTGAGGATGCCTTCAAGCTGACCGGTCACCAGATAGCGGTAGAGCGCTGCCGCCTCGCGGTCGAGGGTGCGGTAGTGGGCGGGAAACCAGTGGAAGACCTGCATCCGCGCCATGCGGTAATACACCGCCAGCTCTCCCGAACGCCGCTTGATGGTGATGGTGTGTTCGGCTCGGCGCGGATCGAACAGGCGGTAGCGCCGCAACCGCCGCCCGCGCACCTGCTTGTTGGTGGCCCGTTCCAACTCGAAGTTGGCCTGTACTAGGAAGGCGGGCAGGCGCGTCTGTAATTCTTCTGCCGTCAGGATGATCGGCAGGGTGTAGTTGATGCGCAGGCGGTCTTCGCGCCAGCACCGTTCGGCGGGCAGGCTTAGCGGCAGCAAATCCTGCTTGGCGACTGGCGGCGGGTGTTCGATGGTCAGCGGGCGGGTTGGCGCGTGACTGCGTTTGAGTCGCCGCACCAGCTCTTCAAACCCTGGCAGAAACTGCCCCTCGAAGTCCACCACCGGATACGCCGCCAGCGCGTCGGGCACGGTGCAGCGGTCGCAGGTTACCACGATCACTCTGGCGTCGCCCTGCAACACAGAAGCCCAGTGCGGTTCCCTATCGGGGGTGCTGCTGTGCGGCGACAGCACGATCACAATGTGCGAGGCGTCGGCCAGACCGTCGCTCCCGTCCGGCACAGGCTCATCCCGGCGCAGCGCTGGATCGGGCACCGGCCAGACGACCATCCCTCGCTGCTCCAACTGCACAGCGAGATGGTGCGCGAATTTGTGATCGGGGGGTGCGTAGTGCACCAGGATGTGTGGCATGTCTCACCTGACGGAAGAGCCTGTGCGAGCCACGCCTGTATTCTACGCGGTCGTATGCCTTCCGGCAATGCGGAAAGGCTGAAGAGAGCAGAGTAATCGCATCAAAACCAGCCAGCAGAACCATGGGCAGAAATAAGCTCAGGAAAGCGACGTGTGATCTTCTGGTTGACCTCACCCCCGCTCGGCTTGGAGGCGCGCCAGCGCCGAGCGTAGCGAGGCTGGGGGTGAGGTAAAGCGGCGAGCGGTTTGAGGCAATCCCCCTGCTGAAGGGTGTCTACATTGGCGTATTGGGCGCGAGTCCGGTAGAGTAGACGCGGCTTGGGCGCGGCCCGTTCGGCTGCGCAACATCAGGACTCGCCATGAGTGTGACTCTCAGTGAATCTGCCCCCACCGAGGTGCCCGATCGCGCTGAGGAAGTCTCGCCGGAGAGCATGGCCCGCGCAACCGGTGTGATCGCGCTGGGCAACGTGGCCAGCCGCGTGTTGGGGCTGGCCCGCGAGATTATGCTCTCCACCCTGTTCGGCGCGGGCGCGGCGGTAGACGCCTTCAACCTGGCCATCATCGTCCCGCGCAGCCTGTACGACCTGCTGATCGGCGGGCACGTCACTTCGGCGCTGGTGCCCGTGCTCAGCGAGTACGCCGCCGCCCGCGACGATCAGCGTGACCTGTGGGAGCTGGTCAGCGCGCTGCTGGGGATCGTGGTGGTGGCACTGACAGTACTCATCCTGGTGCTGGAACTGCTCGCGCCGCAGGTGATCGCTGTAGTCGCCAGCGCCGACGCCGCACCCCAGGTGATCGCCCAGGCGACCGATCTGCTGCGCGTCACCACGCCAGCGCTGCTGTTCCTCAGCCTGTTCGCCGTGGTATCTGGCCTGCTCTACGCGCTGCGCCGTTTCACCTGGCCCGCCTTCGCCTCGACCGCCTTCAACGGCACCATCGTGCTGGTGACGGTGTTGCTCTACCGATGGCTGGGCATCACTGCCGCTGCGGTGGGGTGGCTGGTTGGCGCGGTGGTACAACTGGGTCTGCAAGCGCCTGGCCTGCGCGATGTGCAGTTGCGGGTGCGCGTGCGCGGGGCGCTGACACACCCCGGCGTGCAGCGGATCGGGCTGCTCTATCTGCCGGTGCTGGCGTCGCTGGCCCTCGACGTGCTGGTGAACCGCCCCTTTTCCTACCATCTGGCCTCCAGCACGGGCGAAGGCAGCATCTCCTACATGGCCTGGGCGACCACGCTGATCCAGTTTCCGCAGGGGCTGGTGGCGCTGGCGATCTCAGTGGCGATCCTGCCCACGCTCTCGCGGCAGGCCGTTGACCACGCTAACCTCGGTCCGCACCACTTCAAGGACACGCTGGGGCAGGGTCTGCGCCTGGCAATCGTGCTGATCATTCCGGCGACGGTGGGGCTATTCGTGCTGGCCAGGCCGGTCGTGGCGCTGATCTTCGAGCACGGCAAATTCACGGCAGTGGACACCGCCCATACTGCCCTGGCACTGCGGTTGTATCTGCTGGGGTTGCCCTTCGCCGCAGTGGATTTGTTGCTCATCTTCGCCTTCTACGCCCGGCAGAATACTTTCACACCGGCAGTGGTGGGACTGATCAGCCTCATCGCGTACATGGTCGTCGCGCTCTACCTGTTGCCCTGGTATTCGTTTTTCGCCCTGATGATCGCCGATTCGGTCAAGCACATGGTACATACGGCTGTCTCGGCCTACCTGCTGGGGCGCGGCATGGGGGGCTATGGCAGACAGAGGCTGCGCTCTACCATCGGGCGCACAGGACTGGCCGCGGCGGGCATGGGCCTGCTGACCTGGGCAGCGCTGGCGCTGGGCGAGCACTATTTGCCCGGCAATCCTCTCGGCCATGCGCTGCTGGTGCTGAGCGCGGGCGGCGTGGGCCTGCTGTCCTTCCACGCGCTGGCGCGACGGCTGGAGCTGGAAGAATGGCGTTGGTTGGGCGAGCTGCTGCGACGGCGTCTGCGCGGCTGACTGCGCCTGCCAGACGATCACAAACGTCACCCCTGAAACATACTGAAGTACAGTAACCGATTCGCGCCAACACTTATATTCTCTTTATTGAATATTACGCCGAGATAGAGCGAAAGTGTGCCTTCCGGAGCGTTGCCCAAAACCAGAGGAGACATCGTGAATCAGCGACGCGAATACCAGGCGATCGTGGATGAGCAGGGACGGCTGGTGCTGCCACCGGAACTGTCCGCGCGGTTGGGCCTGACTCCTGGCGTGACCGTACACATAGACGAGGTGGATCAAAGCTGGTATCTGCGCCGTCCCATCACCCGCCTGGACAAGGTCTACATCGAACCAACCAGCCAGTGCAACCTGACCTGCCGTACCTGCCTTCGCAACGTGTGGGACGAGCCGATGGGGCAGATGAGTGCCGCTACTTTCGAGCGCATCGTGAGCGGTCTGCGCGAGTTCCCCCCGCCGCTGACGGTGTTCTTCGGCGGCTTCGGCGAGCCGCTCTTCCATCCGGACATCATCGGCATGGTGGAAGCAGTCAAAGCGCTGGGTGCGCGGGCAGAACTGATCACCAACGGGACGCTGCTCACCGAAGAGCGGGCGCGGCACCTGATCGCTGCCGGGCTGGATATGCTCTGGGTATCGCTGGACGGAGCGACGCCCGCCAGCTATACCGACGTGCGCCTGGGCGCGCAGTTGCCGGAGGTGCTGGCCAATGTGGAACGCTTCCGCTTGTTGCGTTCGTCGGCCCAGGTGCCCGCCCCGGAAATCGGCATCGTCTTCGTGGCGCTGGCGCGCAACTTCACCGAGCTGCCAGACCTGCTGCGCCTGGCGCGGCGGCTGGGCGCGACGCGCTTCATGGTGAGCAATGTCCTGCCGCACACGCCGGAGATGCGCCGCGAAGTGCTCTACGCGCACGCCATGAGCAACGATGTCTATTCCCCTTCACCGCGGCAACCCGACCTGTTCATGCCCAAGATGGACGCGGAGCACCTGGCTTCTGCGGCGCTCCACGAAGCGGTGCGCGGGCAATGGAATCTCAACTTCACCGGTGTGCATCTGACTTCCAGCAGCGACCGTTGTCCATTCATCGAGGCCGGGGCGACAGCCATCGGCTGGGATGGCGGAGTCAGCCCATGCCTGCCGCTGCTGCACAGCGATCGCAGCTATCTCAACGGTCTGGAGCGCTACGCCCGCCGCTACATCGTGGGCAACATCAACGAGCGGAGCCTGACCGACCTGTGGAATGATCCGGCTTACGTGGCTTTCCGTGCCAGAGTGCAGGCGTTCGAGTTCGCGCCCTGCACCATTTGCGATGGCTGCCCGCTGTCGGAGACCAACGAAGAAGATTGCTATGGCAATTGCTTCCCCACGTGTGGGGGATGCCTGTGGGCACAGGGCTTTGTGCAGTGCCCGTGAGCGCCTCTGGGAACAAGCTGCTGCGCATACAATGCCAAAGGAGCGCTGGCGTTCGGGTGCGTGCAAAGGTTACAGCGGCTTTGCTGTGCCCAATGCCCCTCATTATCCGAAAAAGTGTCACCTATGTCTCCGAACGTGTGTTACCTATCTCTCCAGTCTATACAGGCGCTGACGCGAGGCTGGGGGTGAGGTAAAGCGGCAAGCGGTTTGATGCAATCCCCCTGCCCCTGGCGTTCATCCATATTGGCAGAGTGCCTCGCCTGCTGTAAGATCGCTGGGACGGCAGCTATGAGGGCGGCCATCGCTCCAGAATTCAAAACTCTGGCTTCCAAACCCATACATCCAGACTGAAATCCAGGACTGCATCATGAACGACTCCATCTGGCGCAAGATCATCGGCGACATCAGGACTCGCAAGGGGCGCACGGCGCTGGTAGCGATCAGCATTTTCATTGGCGTGCTGGGCGTGGTGACGCTGATCACCGCCGGTGATCTGCTGGTGCGGCAACTGACCGCCGACATCCGCCAGGACGAACTGCCCATGCTGGTTAATGTGGTGGTCATCCCAGGTGATCCCCCCGCTAACCTGGACAACCAGGCCGTGCTCGACACGTTGGCCGGGTTACCCGGCGTGACGGTGATCGAAGGGCAGGCCAACTATCCCCTGTTCTGGCGGCTGCCTGGCGAAACGCGCTTCCGCGAGATGCGCATCCAGGCCTATACGCAGCCCTTCGGCCAAATCCAGCTAAGCCCGCCGCGCCTGATCGAGGGGCGTTTCCCTCGCCCTGGCCAACGCGAACTGGCGTTGGAAGTGCGCCTGGCCGAAGATTTCGACCTGACTGTGGGCGATACCATCGAAGTGCGCATTCTGAGCGATCCTGAAAAACTGCCCACCGAACAATGGACGGTGAGCGGCCTGCTCTTCGACGCCTACAGTCAGCAGGCGGATCAGACGATCTACGCCAACTACGACGATGCGCGTTACATGGCAGGCTTCGCCGGACTGAGTTTTATTGCCGTCCGCTTCACCGACTACGCCACGGCTGAGCAGTCCATTGAGGCGTTTGGGACAGCCATCACTGACCGCACCCCCTATATCACCTTTTTCCAGTTCGCCGAAGACCCGGCCCAGAACAGCGCTATCGAGAGCACTAAACAGTATGCGGCGGTGCTGGCGGCTCTGGCGATCGTGGCCATGCTGGTCTCTGGCTTCCTGGTCATCAACGTGATCAACAACCTGGTAGTAGAGCAGAAGCGACAGATCGGGGTGATGAAGTCGCTGGGCGCGCTGCGCTACGAAACATTCATGATTTACGCTGGCATCGCCCTGATCTATGGCGTGCTGGGCATGGTGCCCGGCGTGTTGCTGGGCATTCCCCTGGGCTACAGAATGGCTGTGATCGTGGGGGACTTCGCCGGCACGCTGATCACCGACTTTCAGGTCTCGCCGCCTGCCATCATCCTGGGCATTGTGCTGGGGCTGGCCGTGCCTGTGCTATCCGCCGCGATACCGGTTTACAACGGCACGCGCGTCACCATCCTGGAAGCCATGACCGACCTGGGCATTTCGGGCGGCTACAAGATCGGCCCTATCGCCCGCCTGATTCGCCGCCTGCCCCTGCCCATTCAGATCAAGCAGTCGCTGAACAACATCAACCAGAAGAAAGCGCGGCTGGCGCTGACTGTCGTCACGCTCGCCCTGGCCGTAACCGCCTTCATGGGCGTCTCGGCGGTGTTTGTGCGCATCAATCAGGTGCTCAACGAGATTCTCGACGCCTTCGCCTTTGAGGTGCAGGTGCAGCCGACCCAGAGTCAGCCACTGGAAACCATTGAGTCTTTGATTCTGGAGAATGTGCAGGCGGTGGAGAAAGTCTATCCGGGCACAGCGCTGTCGGTACAGATTGACGGGTACCTGTCGCAATTCACCAACACCAGTCAGTTGATCCTCAGCGGCCTGGATACGACTGCGCCGCTGCTCACGTTGGAACTGACCGAGGGCGACGCCTGGAACAACGACCCCGATCGCGAGGGGATCGTCCTGACGACGGAAGTCGTGCGGCAGTTGGGCAAACACGTCGGCGACACGGTGACCATCCGCAACGGCGGCAAGCAACTGGAACTGGAGATCATCGGTGTCGCTAACTTCCCCTTCGACATTGGCTTCATGGAATGGCGGCAACTGGCCCGCTTCGCCGGATACGTGCGCGGCGCGCCCAAGCCCAACACCTACTTCAGCCAGGTGTCACTCGACGGCTACCAGGGGACGCTGGACGGCGGCGCAGTGCTGGGCTGGGGCGTCAACGAAGAACTGTTGACGCTGGTAGACTTCCAGGGGTTCGTGCCGGTCGCCCAGGATCAACCGGCGGTGGCGATCAGCGCGGGGCTGGCCGAACGCGCCGGACTGAAGCCCGGCGACACCGTAACGCTGAGCTTTGCCAAACACCGCGGCCCCTTCACCGTCGCGGCGGTCTTCACGCCCAAAGAATCGGCGCTGGCGCTGGCCGAAGAAGCCGGGCTGGCCGATCCACAGAGTCTGCGCTCGGCAGACCTGGTGGCGCTGTCGTGGGAAGACCTGGCCCGCTACGAAGGCGTGAGCCTGGAAGGAGAACCCATCCCCAACGCCTTTGCCCTGGTGTTGCGCGAGCGTGACCTGAGCGCCCGGCAGGTAGATCGCGTCATCGAGGAAGTCAATCAGGTGTTGGTGGAGCACGGCATCACATCTTCGTTCGTCAATATGGTCGAGATCGCCGATCAGGCGTCGGACATCATCCTCAGCATCGGCATCATCCTGAACATGGCCTCGCTGGTGATGGCCGCCGTCGGCGCGATCGGCCTGCTGACCACGCTCTCTATCAGCGTCTTTGAGCGCCAGAAGGAAATCGGCGTCATGCGCTCGGTGGGAGCAGATTCCTGGCAGATCATCGTGCAGTTCCTGGTCGAAGGGCTGGTGGTGGGGGTGATCGCCTGGCTGGTCGCTGCGCCGCTAAGCGTGGTGCTGGCCTATACGCTGACCGACCTGTTGCCTTTCGGTCAGTTTATCGAGTTCGCCTATCCCGTCTGGATGTTCGCGGCGGGGCTGATCGGCATTATGATCATTGCCACCATAAGCAGCATCTGGCCGTCGGTGGCCGCCTCGCGCAAGACGGTCTCGGATATTCTGCGCTACCAGTAGCGCCAGACAGCCGTTCGCACACCGCCGGGCTGCGGAGCGCGCGGAGAATTCGGGCTTTCTCCGCGCATGCGGTACCTCGGCGGTGTGGCAGTCTTTGCCTCGCGCTCAATAGGGGTAATTCTGCACGAAGTCCACGACCGCGATGTTGGTGTCGCAGGTCGTGCCTGTCTGCACGGTGACCGTTTCGGAGATCGGCGTCCCCGCCGGGCCGATGATGTAGAGCGTGAACGTCGCCGGGCGCGGCGCAACGCCCACCTGAAACTCGAAGCCCGCCGGCCCCCAGCGCTCCGCCGACCCAGACAGCCGCACGCTGCGGAAATTCTCGCCAGTGATTTGTACGGTCAGGCCCGGCAGCGGTTCGCCGGACATGCCGCTGATCGTGCCCGCCACGCTCAACCACTGGCATCCCAGAGCGTCGCTGTTGCGCTGATAGCGCACCGGCGCGGCGGTGAAAGGAAACGGCGCAGGGGTAGCCCCCGCCAGGCCTGGCACCCTGCCCCCGCTGCCGTCATCGAGCGGCGGCAGGGTTGGCGTCGGCGGACCGGGCGAAGGTTGCACCGCCATCGGCGTGCCGTTGATCACCTGCGTGGGCGTGGCGGTCGGTGTGGCGGAGGGCGTAGGTGTAGACGTGTCCGTCGGCGTGAAGGTGGCCGTCGGCGTCGGGGTGATGCTGGGCGTGAAAGTGGCCGTCGGTGTGGCGGTGGGCGTTGACGAAGGAGTCAGCGTGGGTAGTTGCAGGACGGGCGCGACGGTCGGCGGGGGAAAGGGGTTGAGCGGCGTCTGAGGATTGTCCAGGATCAGCACCACCAGCGCGATCGCTGCCACGGTCAGGCAGACAAAGAGCACGGTGATGGCATCGAACAACCCTGTCCAGAAAGAGCGCCGCTGCGCCATGATCCCCGCCTGACTGAATTGACCGCCCTGCCCCTGCTGGCTGAAGCCGCGCGGTCAGGGCTGGCGCATCTGGATGAAGTTGAGCGTGGCCAGGTTTTGCTGGCACACGCCAGGAAAGACGATCTCCACGGTCGGCGACGCCTGTTGGCCAGCCACCCACAGGGACACCTCATAGCGACCGGTGACTGGCGCGTCGGCCACCTTGATCTCCCAGCCCGACGGTCCATAGAACGGCGCTGTGCCGCTGAGCGTCGCCAGCTCGACGCCCGGCCCCTTGACGCGCACCTGCACGCCCAGCACCGGCTCGCCGCGATCAGTGGTCACCTGACCAGCCATGCCCTGCCAGTTGCAGCCCGCCGCGTTGCCGAAGTTGTCGCGCAGGATCAGCGACCCTGGCTGCAACATGAAGGCGTATTGCGAGGTCGGCGTGGGCGTCGGGCCGGTGGGCGAGGGCGTGAAGGTAGGTGTCTCGGAAGGCGTCAGCGTATGGGTCGGCGTGAAGGTAGCCGTCGGCGGCACCAGCGTATTGGTCGGCGAGAGCGTGAACGTCGGCGACGCGGTGAAGGTGGGCGTGATGGTCGGCGTATTCGTGGCCGTTGGCGTCAGGGTATCCGTGGGTGGCAGCGTCGGGGTGGGCGTGTCGGTCGGCGTGCCGGTGAAGGTCGGCGACGGCAACGGCGTCACCGAGGGCGTCCAGGTGGGTTTGGGCGTCGGCGAATACAAGACAGCCACAGTCGGGACGACAGCCACTTCTTTGGGCTTGAGGATGGGCGGCTCCAGCCTATCCCCGGCGATGGCCGCCACTCCGACGATCACCGCCAGCGTCAACAGCAGGAAGAGCACCGTCACCACATTGAAGCAACCGTTCAGCGTCCGATTCATGGCGTCTCTCCTCAGCGTGTGGCAGCCAGCATCACGACCCCGTATCCGGCGGGGTGACCGTGAACAGCGGGCTGGGAACGGGGGAGGGCGTCAGCGTAGGCGGATTGGCGATGGTGGGCGGAGGCAGCGTATCCTCCGGGGCCAGCAGGGGCGCTTCCATCAGGTCACCGGCCACGGCCAACACCACTATGGCCACCATCAGCGTCAGGATCAGAAAGAGGATCGAAACGGCGTTGAAGAAAAGATTTGCTCCCCGGCCCATCTGTCTGCTCTCCCCTCAGCCCGCCGGGCTGACGACCGTGCCGACGAACCGCTCGATATTGGCAAGCTGTCGCTGCCCTTCCAGCCAGGCCAGGAAGGCATTCTGGCGCTTTTCGGCCAGCGCCGCCGGTGACAGTGGGCGATCCTGCACGCGCTCCAGCGTCTGCACCACGTGATAGCCCAGGCTGCTCTGCACCGGATAGGGGGCCAGTTCGCCCGGAGCCAGCGCAAAGATGGCCCGCTCGACTTCCGGTTGCAGCAGGTCGCCCTGGCTCACCCAGTCGAGGTCGCCACCTAGTCGCGCGGTGGAGCTATCCAGCGAATACTGCGTCGCCAGTTGGGCGAAGTCCGCCCCCGCCTGAAGCTGCGCGATCAGATCGCGCGCCGTGCCTTCGTCCGCGACAAGGATGTGCCGCGCGTGCACCTGCTCGGCATAGGGCGAGACGTTGGCCACGATCTCGCTGACTTTCTGCACAGTGAGCATGTCGCGGATCACCGCGCGGTACTCATCCATGGTGTACAGTTGGGCGGCGACGATGGTTTCCAGGGTCGTACCGCTGGCGGCGGCCAGTTCGGACTGCACGGCGATCTCGGTGTCAATCTCGGCGTCGGCGACGGTGATGCCCAGGCTGGCCGCAGCCTGGTTGATCAGCACCTGATCAATCATCGCCGAGAGCACCTCGGTGTCGAAGACTTCCTGCGTGGCCGGTTGGACAGAACGCCCCAGCGCCCGGCGCTCGCGCTCGCGCACAAAAGCCGCCAGCGTGATCGGTTCGCCGTTCACACGGGCGGCCAGCGGTTCTTCGGTCGGCTCCGCCAGGCGAGCGGCCTCCTGGGGAGCGACCGGCGTGTCAATCTTGCCAGTGCTGGAGGCATTCGACGACGAGCCGCCGCATCCTGTCAGCAGCATCAGCGCGCACAGGGCCAGCAATGCCCCTGCTCGCAGACGACGGTCTCGGTGGAAGTTGGACAGACGCACGCTCACTCCTTCGCTGGTGGCACAGCAGGTTCAGCACAGCGCGCTTAGTGTAATGTCACCACCGATATTATGCAACCGTCCCCCAGGACGGGCAACTCACACTGGCACCACCTCACCGCGCACCTCACGCACAAAGGCGAAGGTCATGGGGCGGCGCTTGGTCTCGGTGTAGAACAGCTTGGCGAGCGCGTCCTGGATAGCCAGGGTCAGATTGCCCTGTTTGTGGGTGCGCACCACCTCGGCGATCAGCTCCTGGGCCATGATCATCAGCTCGGTCGCGTCACGCCAGAAGACAAACCCGCGCGAGATGATCTCTGGCGGCTCCAGCAGTTCGCGCGTTTGGGCATCTATGAGCACCAGCACGCTCACGAAACCATCGCGCCCCAGCGATTCGCGGTCGCGCATGACAATCGGCCCGACATCGCCCACACCCTTGCCATCCACGAATACATAACCGCCTGGCACCCGCTCGCCGACTTCCAGGCGGTCGGAAGTCAGGAAGATCTCGGTACCGTTCTCCACGACGGCAATACGCTGCGACGGGATGCCCAGTTCCTGCGCCAGCAGGCTGTGCTGGGTCAGGTGACGCAATTCCCCGTGCACCGGAATGAAGAACTTGGGCCGCAACATGTTGATCAGCAGCTTGAGTTCTTCGCGGCGGGCATGGCCAGAGACATGCACCTGAGCGATAGGATGGTAGATGACGTTCGCCCCGCGCTGAATGAGCTTGTTGATGGTGCGGTGTACCAGTTCCTCGTTGCCAGGGATAGGGTGCGCCGACATGATCACCGTGTCGCCGCGCTGAATTTCGAGCTGACGGTGTTGCCCCCAGGCCAGCCGCCCCAGCACTGCCGACGGTTCGCCCTGCGTGCCCGTCGCCATGATGACAACTTCGTGAGGGGGCATTTTGTTGGCGCGATCTACCGGCACCAGCAGGTCTTTGGGCAGGTCGAGATAGCCCAGCCGTGTGGCGACCTTGATGTATTCGGTCATGCTGTGGCCGGCGATGGCCATCTTGCGGTTGTGTCGCTGCGCGGCCTGTGCCACCTGCTGAATGCGCGAGATGAGCGAGGCGAAGGTAGCGACGATGATGCGGCCCCGCGCCTGTGAAAAGACCTGCTCGAACGCCTTGTCAATCACCGCCTCGGAGGGCGTCCAGCCTTCCTGGTCGGCGTTGGTGCTGTCGGAGAGCAGGGCCAGCACGCCGCGCTGTGCGAATTCGGCCAGCTTGGCGAAGTCGGGCGGCCAGCCGTCTACTGGCGTGTGGTCGAACTTGAAGTCGCTGGAATGCACCACCAGGCCGATGGGCGTGTTGATGCCCAGCCCTACACCGTCGGGGATGCTGTGGCAGACGTGAAACGTCTCGATGGTGAACGGCCCCAGCGCCAGCACGTCGCCCGCTTTAAAGACGTGCAGCGGATGATCGGCGTGACCAAACTGCAGCATTTTGATTTCGAGCAGGCCCGCTGTCAGGGCCGTGGCGTAGACGGGCACGGGGATCGCGTCGAGGACGTGCCCGATAGCTCCGGTGTGATCTTCGTGCCCGTGCGTGACGATGATGCCGTGAATGACCAGGTTTCCCTGGGCAATCTGGTCTACCACATATTGAAAGTCGGGGATGATGTAATCTATCCCCAACATGTCGTTTTCGGGGAACATGATGCCCGTGTCTATGATGATGCCTTCCCGGCCATACTGGATCAGCATCATGTTCTTGCCAATTTCACCCAGCCCGCCCAGGGGCAGGATGCGCAGCTTACCGTTCGGTATCATGCGTGATAAACTCCTCTAGGGACGCAGCGCGTCCCTGGCTAAATGGCGGACGTGATTCAAACAAACGTCACTTAAACGAAGCCCTGCCCAGGCTTCGTCCAGTATCAGGGTGAATGCACAGGGGAAATAACAGTCGCTGGCGTGTCTGATATGCCAGCCTGCACGGCCCGGCATATACCAAAAGACGGTCTTGTCAGCTCAGACAGACCGCGCCAGGAGGACAGTGGTCAGAGCACAGCAGCGCGAGGAGAAGGCGTCAGTTTTCAGCGGGTTCTTCCTGCACACACACGGCGTATAGCCCGCGCCGGGTCTGTTCTAGCAAGAAAGAGACCAGCGCTCCTTCGCGCAACGTACGGACACCCTTGCCGCGAATGGCCGAGTAGCGTACCATGACCTCGCGCCCATCGGGCAAGGCAATGGTGCCCGCTCCCCCGTACATATCAAAACTCTTCACCGTTCCCAGATAACGTCTATCGAGTTCCATAATGGCAGTAACTCCAACGAAAGGCGCTCGTGTGCCTGCCAGTCGTCCGACACAAGAAAACGTCTGCGTGAGAACGTTTTCATCATACCAGGACTTGCGCACTTCGTCAAATATCTAGAGATTCCGGCCCAAATCGTCGTTGACCGCAGAGGGCGAACATGCTATACTGTACCCGCCTCGGAGGGGCTTGTCCGTCGGGAGGCAACCCGGAGGGATGGCCGAGTGGTTTAAGGCGGTGGTCTTGAAAACCACTGAGGCGTTATACGTCTCCGGGGGTTCGAATCCCTCTCCCTCCGCCAATCAATTTGCCTATCCCTTATGGGGAGGTGCCAGAGTGGTCGATTGGGGCCGCCTGCTAAGCGGTTAACCGGCTTTTAAACCGGTTCGCAGGTTCGAATCCTGTCCTCCCCGCCAGATAAAAGCGCCGCCAGAATTGCCCTGAGCGGCGCTTATTCGTCTCATTCCCGCTCCTGAGGATGTCCGCGGTCGAGATACTCCCCGCCGTGCGACCGCACGCGCGTCCCATATACAATCGGCCCGCGGAAGAGGACATCATCGCCACGCTTGCGCTTGGCTTTCTCTGTCCCCGCCCGGCTGTAGAACAACAGCGCCATCCCCAGGATGATAAACAG